>JBOHFX010000024.1:0-50789 GCA_050699875.1 Pseudonocardiaceae bacterium | reverse complement strand
CGAGGACGCCGGACAGCCCGCGGGAGCGGGCCGCACCGAACCCAGCCGCGGCCAGTTCCGCCTCCGGCGAGAACGCCCCAGGCAGCACCCCGGCGATCGCGCCCGCACCGACAGCGTCCTCCAGCGCGAGCCGCATCGGCTCGCCAGGCAGCGCCCACCGCTCGCCGGCCGGCACCAGCCCGATCGGACCACCCTGGGCCAGTTGTTGCGCGGCACGGGCGGTGGCAGCAGCGTTGCGCAGGCACCCGGCGAGCACGTGGGCGCCGGTGCGCTGCGCGAGCGCACACAGTGTGGCGCCGTTGGGGGAGGGCAGCGCCAGCCGCGTCCCGGCAGGTATCCTGCGCAACGACGCTGGCGACAGGGTCAAGCCTGGCGTGCCGCGGGGACCTGCCAGCACCGCACCGGCACGGCGGGCGACGTCAGCGGCGCGCTCGTCGGCCCAGGGCAGCGGGAGCACCGCAGCGCCGCGCTCAACGGCCACGTCCACGGCTGTGCAGAACGAGAGCACGTCCACGATCACCACCACCGCGCACTGCGCCCCGAGCAGGGCCACCCCCTCCCGGCCCCACTCGAGCCGGACGTCGTAGCCATCCTGCACGTGCTCGCGCCGCAACTTGCGCCCTCCTCACCGGGTGATCCGCGATATGGCAATGTTGCACGCTGTGCGCGTCTACTTAGGTTCTGATCACGCTGGCCTCGAGCTCAAGGCCTTCCTGGCGAAGCACCTGACCAGTCTCGGGCACGACGTGGTGGACGTCGGCCCGGAGGTCTACGACCCGGACGACGACTATCCACCGTTCTGCATTGAGGCTGCTCGCCGGGTGGTGGCCGACGCAGGCAGCCTCGGCGTGGTGATCGGCGGGTCGGGCAACGGCGAGCAGATCTCAGCCAACAAGGTTCCGGGCTGCCGGGCCGCGCTGGCCTGGAGCACCGAGACGGCCCGGCTCGCCCGGGAGCACAACGACGCCCAGGTGGCGGCGATCGGTGCCCGGATGCACAGCCCCGCCGAGGCGGCACAGATCGTCGAGGCCTTCCTCAACACACCATTCTCGGGTGGCGCGCGACACTGCCGCCGGATCGGTCTGATCTCGGACTTCGAGTCCACCGGGGAGCCACCCCCGATGTCCGCTGGTTGAGCGATGCCGGAAGGGCATACGACGCACCGGCTGGCCCAACGGCACCAGCAGTGCTACGGCAGGTTGCCAGTGGCGGTGTCAAGCCCGCGGCGGACGCCGCGGTGCTGGATGGGCGTGTGCCGCAGCGCGCCGAGGCGCTGGGCAAGCATCTGTTCCACGTCTACGCCCCCCAGATCTCGTGGTGCACGTGCACCTGGGTCTCTATGGCGCGTTCACCGAGGCAGTTGGCCACCACGTTCATGCGGCTGATTGCGCTCTCATGTCGATGAGAGAACGAATGTGGTGTCGTCCCAGGGGCCGGGAATCGGGCACGTCTGGTACCACCTGTGGCAGCATCAGGATTGTGTGACGCGCCATTCGGATGAGGTCGACGACGTTTGGTGACTCGGTGCCACGTGGACCGCGGTGCTGGGGCCAGACCCTTCTGTAGGAAGGAGGATGCATGGCACTGGGGCGAGTACTGGTGGTCGGTCTCGATCCCGCCATGATCCCGGGCTGGGACGCTGAGCCGGTCGAGGCAGCGATAACACGCGGTCAGGCCCGTTTCGGCGATCGTGGCATCGAGGCCGATTTGTGCTTAGTGGCACTCGACGAGAACGCCGAAGGAGCGATCGTGGAGGCGCTGACCCGTAAGGACTACGCCTGCGTGGTGATTGGGGGCGGTATCCGCAAGCCCGAGCCGTTGCTCGAGTTCTTCGAGAAGGTGGTCAACCTGGTCCGGCAGCATGCGCCCGGCGCGGCCATCGCCTTTAACGGCAGTCCTGAGGACAGCGCCGACGCCGCACTGCGGTGGCTGCGGTAGCCCAGCAGGGTAACAGGGTCGGCCAGCGTCATCAAGGCTTGGTTGCCACCGCGCTCGGCGGGCCCGCGCGCAATGCGGGGTTGCAACGCGCTCTCATGCCGTAGGCGTGCGTGGGACTGGCATCGCATTTCCCGTGTAGACGCGGTAGCGCCTGGTCGACCTGCGGCTGGCGGAGTTGCTTGTCAGAGCCTTGGCGCGGCACGAGCGACGCAGAACGTGACCAGCGGCAATCCCGGCAATGTCGTGACCGGGTGGATGTGAGCATCGGGCGGCAGACCGCGGTAGCCCAGAAGGTTCTCACACGTCAGGTAGGGTGCACTAATTCAGTATTGATCGGGGTTGTTTTAGTTACCCCTTTCGTCCCCGCGGGGCTGGCTGTTTAACGGCCTGCGACCCGTCGGTGTTCAGCGGTGTCGTGGGCACATGGTTGGAGGGATGTGGTGATGGCGGTGACGAGGTTGGTTAAGCGGCGGTGACGCCGGTGTGCATGCGGTTCATGACATAGCCGACGGTGGTGCCTACGGCTGCGGCTGTCGCCAAGGCGGCGCCTCCGCAGCGAGCCTCCGGGCGCACCAGTCGCGTCGGCCAAGCGCCACCGGAGACACGCTCCTTGAGCAGCGCGGTCATAGCTTGACAATGCCGTTGGGACTGGGGTAGCGACCGCGACTTCGGTGGTGGCGACTTCTAGATCGGTGGCCGCCGCTGGCAGCGGGGGCACCAGTAGAGGTTGCGCCCGACGTGTCGCGCAGTGCGCACCACCGTGCCACACACCAGGCACGGTTGTCCGGCGCGACGGTAGACGTAGACCTCGCCGCCATGCCGGTCCTGTCGTGGAGCACGGTCCATCGCCACCGGGTCGTGTTCGGGCCGGACGGTATCGATCCGGCCGCGACGCACCCCGTCGTGCATCAGTTCGACGAGATCCGACCACAGTGCCGCCCACTGATCCTCGCGCAGCTGGCAACCCGGCGCCAGGGGATCCAGCTGATGGCGGAACAGCAGCTCAGCCCGATAGATATTGCCGATTCCCGAGACCACCGCCTGATCCATCAGCAACGTGGCCAGCGGCGCCCGGGACCGGGAGATGCGGGCCCAGGCCCGGTCCGGGTCGGCGTCGCGGCGTAGCGGATCCGGCCCCAGCCGGGCGCGCACCGCGTCCACCTCGGTCCCGATGAGCAGTTCACAGGCCGCCGGCCCGCGCAGATCTGTCCAGTGCGTGGAGCCGACCAGCCGCATGCGCACCTGCCCCTGTGGCGGCTGCACGGGCACCGTCGCGTCGGTGAAGGAACCGTACAGACCAAGGTGCACGTGCACCACCAGATCAGGGCTGTAGACGTGGAACAGGTGCTTGCCGTGCGCTTCGGCACGCTGCAACACCCGACCGTCGAGCCTCGCAGCGGCCGCCGCGAAGCGACCCTGCGGGCTGGACACCGCGACTGGCGACCCTGCGTAACGCCGCTGGTGCGCACCTGCCAGTCGGTGTGTCGTGTGACCCTCCGGCATCGCAGGGTCAGCCCGCAGAGATCAGCCGGATCCGGCGGGCGTACCGCGCGCCGCCGAAGAAAGGCGTCGCGAGAAACGCCTCCACGATCTCCGCGGCCTCGGCGGGCCCGTGCATCCGCGAACCGACCCCGACCACCTGGGCGTCGTCGTGCTCCCGTGCGAGCCGGGCGGTCTCGGTGCTCCACGCCAGCGCCGCGCGACAGCCCGCGACCCTGTTGGCGGAGATCTGCTCGCCGTTGCCCGACCCGTCGATCACCACCCGATGCTGCCCGGATCGGCCACTATCCGGCGGGCGCTCCCGATGCAGAACGGTGGGTGGTCATCGCCACCATCGAAGACGTCTGGCCTGACGTCCACCACATCGTGCCCGGGGCTACTCAAATACCTCACCACAAAGTCCTCAAGCCCAAACCCAGCATGATCCGAACCGAGATAGACGCGCACAGTGTGCAACAGTGCCACACTGATGACGCGCCGTCGGATGCCTCGCCCAACAACAAGTCTGTTTCCCTCATCTTGGATCGACAGTAGCGTCGTCGCGGTGGACGTCAGGCGGATGACAACGATGGAGGGCACTGGGACCGTGCGGGATCGCCTGCGCGCCGCGCTTCCTCAAGCGATGAAGGCACGGGACTCCGTGGCCGTCGCGGCAATTCGATCGGCGTTGGGGGCGCTGGATAACGCGAGGCCGTCGATGCCAGCCGGGCACCACAACCCAATGCCGGGCACCCCAGGGTCGCGGGGACCGTGAGTGGCCTTCGCGCCGCTGAGGTCGAACGGCGAAGCCTCAGCGCGGCAGAGATGGACGAGCTTGTCCGGGCAGAGGTGGCCGATCGGCACGCTGTCGCCCGCGACTACGAGCGTGCAGGTCAGCGTGCACACGCTGAACGGCTGCGACGCGAGGCCACGGTCCTGAGCTCATACCTAGGTGGTCGAGATGTGCCCGCGTCCTGACGATGCCCATGCGGGCCGCTCGGCCGCGGTGGATATAGGTTAGGTGTAGCGCAGTATCGAGTTGGCTTGACAACTGACACGAGCTGACTCGGCACCTCCCGCTCGTCGCCAAGATCTTCACGAACACACGGATCTGCCGCAGGGCGTGCGTGGGACTGGCATCGCATCTCCCGTGTAGACGTGGTAGCGCCTGGTCGACCTGCGGCTGGCGGACTTGCTTGGTCAGACCCTGGGTGCGGTACCAGTGACGCGGAACCCGATCAGTGGCAATCCCTGCAATGGTGTGTCCGGGTGGGCCGCGGTGCTGGGCGCAGACCGTGGTAGCCCCAGAGAGGGCCGCCGGATCGATACCGTCCGGCCGGAGCACGACCGGTTCGCATGGGGCGTGCTCCGCGGCAGGACCGGCATGGCGGTGAGGTCTACGTCTATCGCCGGGCCGGGGCGCCGTGTCTGGTGTGTGGCACTGATGTGGGCACTGCGCGGCACGCGGGGCGTAACCTCTACTGGTGCCCTCGCTGCCAGCAGCGGTCTGCGATTTAGAAGTTGATCAGCGCGAGTTGGGCCGTCACATCGGGGCGTGGTGCGGATTCTGGTTTACCCTCGTCACGCCGAAGCTACTGAGTCGCGGAACCGTTGCGGATGGCCGTTCGGACAATCGCCTTGCCTCCACGGGATGCACTCCCATTGCGTGCGGTCGCCACCTTCTTGGCTTCGTCCCGCGCTAGCTCCAGCATAGATATAACCTCATCGATCTTCCCTGACTTCATGATCGCTTCCCAGGTAAATGGTGGTGAGATCGACAGCCGCACTGTGTCTTGCACCACCGTCACCACCACAGTCGCGTCAACTCCTGCCATGCCTTTGACCCGAACCCTCCGGGGCACGCCCATGATGGGCCACGTAGTCTGCCCTTGAGGCTCATATTCCACGTTTTCATACTTCTCTGTGGTCATGCACCTCTCGCTCGCATCCATCGTTGCCCAAGCGTCCGTAGCTCTGCTAGATCAGTCCACCCAGCAGGCAAGACCGGGATAGTGCCTATTGTCTCGGCCATCCCATGATCGCCCAGCCGCTGACCACTCAGCACATACGCCACCTGATCACCTCTTTGCCACCGGATGGTGAATCCGGTTGCACGATGGCGATCAAGGAATACCCACCCAGTCGGTGCCGTGCTGGGTGTAAACCCACCTTGGGAACTCATGTAGCTGTGTCCATTCACGGGCTGTGATGTCAGGCCGTTGAGATTGTGGGGAGCCAGGGGTTGGCGGTGAGGGCGGTGTGGATGGCGTCGATGGCTTGAAGGCCGTGGTTGCGGGCGCTGATGAGGTAGGAGCGGTCGCGGCAGTAGTCGGCGAGTGTGGTGAGGGTGTGCCAGTAGCCCGAGACGGTCTGATGTCGTTTGGGGTCTTTGACGGCTTGCTCGCTGGCGTTGTTCGTCCAGGGTACGGCGAGGTTTGGGGTGAAGGTCCAGACTTGGTCGGTCTTGTCGGCCAGGCGTTGGGCGAGGTGGTCGCGCCCGTCGGCCGTGGCGGCCACTGCTGCGGTGTTGGCCTCGCGGAGCACGGTGATGACCTCGCCGGTCCAGTTCTGCTGGGTGGGGTGCAGTTCGAGCACACCTTTGCAGTGGCGAATCAAGTGCGCTACGCACTGCTGCACACCGGTGAGCTGGGCGTCGAACTGGTGCCAGCCGGCGTAGTCGTCTCTGACCAGGTAACCGGCGTAGCCCTGGAGCACACCCAGGCCCGCGATGTCGGTCTTGGACCGCGAGCCCATCGCGGCGTAGTAGACCAGCCGCGCGTCGGGGGTGCGCACGGTGACCGCGTGCGGGGACCCGGGCAGGGGCGCTCCGTGCTCATCGGTGTTCTTGCTGATCACGTTGGCCGGCGTCTCATCGGCGCACAGGACGTCCTCGGCGCGCAGCGCGGCTTTCATCGCCTCATCGAACCCGGCGGCCTGAAGGCGCTGGGCGAAGCGTTCCAGGGAACGGGCCACGAACCCGGCCGACACCGGCACACCCAGCATCATGTCCATCAGCGCCGCGGTCCGCTCGATGGGCACGTTGCCCTCGCTGGCCAGCAGGATCGCCGCGGCGTTGAGGTTCGGGCCGTAGACCACGGTGCCGGCCGCCCCGAACGGGGACACCGCGGTGGTCGTCGTGCCGCAGCCACAGCGCCGCCGCGGCAGCAGGTAGTGCACCTTCTCCAGCGTGACCGCCACGATGTCCCACACCTGAGCCCAGTTCATCCCCGCATCCGCGGCATCCCCAAGATCCCCACCACACCCACAACAGCCCCCCGGCGGCGGCAGTGTCTCGGTTCGATCCGGTGTCACCGTCGGCGACAGTCCCGAGCCCTTGCGGCCCGGCTGCCCGCCGGGCTTGCGCTCCTTGGACCTCTCCCGAGATGAGCGATCCGCCCGCCGCTTGGCCTTCGCCTCGATCGAGTCCTTCGACGGCGGTGTCGAGGAATTCGTCGAGTTCATCCCCAGCCGCCGCCTCAACTCGGCGTTCTCCGTCACCAGCGTCGCGTTCTCCGCCTCCAACGTCCCCACCCGCGCCGCCAACCCCGCCACCAGCGCGGCAAGCTCCTGATACGAAGGCTCAGGGGGCTCGGGCGCGGACACAACCCAGATGATCGACGATCAAAGACCCAACAACGAGCCCGACACGCCCACGCCGCCACCGATCACCAACAGTCCACCAAGATCCACTCACTGGCGACGGCCCAGCTCAACGAGACCCCTGAATGGACACGTTTGAGGTCGCTGCACTGGGGTAGCTCAGCACAGTGAGCATGAGGTTCAGCCGGGCCGTGGTCACTGGCGGAGCCGGATTCCTCGGATCACACTTGTGCGAGCAGCTACTGCGCCAGGGCACCGGCGTCATCTGCCTGGACAATTTCCTCACCGGCACCCCCGCCAACATCGCCCACCTGTTCGGCGAACCCCGGTTTCGCTTGATCAAATGCGATGTGACGAACTTTGTGCACGTTCCCGGTCCGGTGGATCTGGTGCTGCACCTGGCATCAGCCGCTTCCCCCGCCGACTACCTACGGCTACCTATCGAGACACTCAAGGTGGGCAGCCTCGGCACGCTGCACGCGCTCGGCCTGGCCGGGGAGAAGGGCGCACGGTTCGTGCTGGCTTCAACCAGTGAGGTCTACGGCGATCCGCAGCAGCACCCGCAGCCAGAGGGATACTGGGGCAACGTCAACCCAGTCGGGCCGCGCAGCGTGTACGACGAGGCAAAGCGCTATGCCGAGGCGCTTACCACTGCATACCGGATGTCGCGCGGGACGGACACCGCAATCGTGCGGATCTTCAATACCTACGGTCCCCGGATGCGACCGGACGATGGACGAGCCATCCCGACTTTCATCCGCCAAGCGTTGGCCGGCGAGCCATTGTCGATCACCGGTGACGGCAGCCAGACCCGGTCGGTGTGCTACGTGGATGACACCATCCGCGGCATCCTCGCGCTGGCCGAGTCCGACGCGCCGGGGCCGGTCAATATCGGCGGCCCACTGGAGCTACCGGTGGCGGAGCTGGCCGCGACAGTCATCAAACTCACCGGGTTGCCGGGATCGGTCCGGTACATCGAGCGCCCGGTCGACGACCCCCGGGTACGCCGTCCGGACATCACCTTGGCTCAGCAGCTCCTCGGCTGGGAACCGAGGGTCCCGCTCCGGGACGGTCTGGCCCGCACCATTGCGTGGTTCCGCTCGCAGCTTGAGAAGGCAGCTATCCAGCCCCGGGTATCTCTCTAGCGTCGGTAGGCGGTGTTTAGACAGTCGCCTCGCCGGGTAAATCACGTATAGGTGATCCGAGTGGTGACTGCGGGGCCAGCCGATTGCTGGGGGTAGGTGGATGCGTGTTCTCGGCATCAACGCGATCTTCCACGATCCCGCTGCAGCGCTGGTCATCGACGGGGAGATTGCGGCCGCCGCAGAGGAAGAGCGCTTCAGCCGCCGCAAGCACGGTAAGCGCCCGGTGCCGTTCTCAGCGTGGGAACTGCCTGAGCTGTCCGCCCGCTGGTGCTTGGAAGCCGCGGGCATCAGCCCGGAGGACCTCGACGCCGTCGCCTACTCCTATGACCCGGCGCTGGTACGGCCTGGCCAGCAGGGTCTCGATGAACGGTGGGAGGACCTGCGCACCGCCTACGCCCGCCGCGCACCGCACTTCCTGGCCACCGCGCTGCCGGGACTTGACCCGGGGGCTGTGCAGTTCGTACCGCACCACATCGCACACGCCGCATCCGCCGGCCTCGCCGCCCCGTTCCGCGATTCCGCGGTGCTGGTCGCCGACGGCCGCGGGGAGGCCATCTCCTATCTGAGCGGCCGCTACCGTGACGGTGAGTTGGAGGTGCTGGCCAGCCAGCAGCTCCCGCATTCGCTGGGCCTGATGTATGAGGAGGTCACCGAGCACCTGGGCTTCCTACGCTCGTCAGACGAGTACAAGGTGATGGCGCTGGCTTCCTACGGCCGCCAATCATCGGCCGAGCCACCGCTGTTACCCACGCTGCGCGAGCTTGTCCGGACCACTGATGGCGGCGGGTTCAATGTGGGGCCGATTGATTGGTCCGAGCTGGCGAAGCGGCGGGCGCCCGGTTCCGAGCTGCAACCCGAGCACATAGACCTCGCAGCTGCCGTGCAGGTGCGTCTGGAGGAGGTGCTGCTCGACCTTGCTCGGTGGCTGCACCGGCGCACCGGCGACCGACGCCTCACGATGGCCGGCGGGGTGGCGTTGAACTGCGTCGCCAACACCCGGCTCGCCGCCGAGGGACCGTTCGAGCAGCTGTGGGTACAACCCGCCGCGGGTGACGCGGGCACCGCGTTGGGTGGCGCTTTGCACCTGGCAAAGGTCCTCGGTGAGTCGATCACCCCCATGCCGGGCGCGGACCTAGGTCGTGGCTTCGCCGACGATGAGCTGGCCAGCTGGCTGGAGGCCGCGCACATCCGCTACGAGCGTCCGACCGATGTGGCTACTGCTGCTGCCGAGGCGTTGGCCGCCGACGCGATCGTCGCCTGGTTCCAGGGGCGCAGCGAGTTCGGTCCACGCGCGCTGGGCCGCCGGTCATTGCTCGCCCACCCCGGGCACGCCCGGAACCTCGACCGGCTCAACGCGGTCAAGGGACGCGAGCAGTTCCGGCCGGTCGCGCCGATGGTGCTCATCGACCGCGCCGGTGAACTGTTCGACCGCGGCCCGGTACCCAGCCCCTACATGCTGTTCGTACATGACGTGGCGCCGCAGTGGCGCGACCGCATCCCGGCGGTAGTGCACGTCGACGGCACTGCGCGCGTCCAGACCGTCGATAGGGACACCGAGCCGCTGCTGGCCCGGCTGTTGGACCGCTTCGCCGAGCTGACCGGGCTGCCCACGGTGGTGAACACCAGCCTGAACACCGCCGGACGGCCCATGGTGGACGACCCGCGCGACGCGCTGGAGTGTTTCGGCTCCGCTCCGGTTGACGTGCTGGCGCTCGGACCCTTCCTGGTCCGCCGTGCGGACCTCAGCTGATGAGCTACACAGTGGTGATCCCCACGATCGGGCGGCCCAGCCTGCAGGTGCTGCTGGCGCAGCTCGTGAGTGGGAAACAATGTCATGACATTGTTTCCCACTCACGACCGATCGTCGTGGTCGACGATCGGTCGGCGCCCACCGAACCGCTGGCAGTTGGTTTCCCGGTGCGGGTGCTGCGCTCCGGGGGACGTGGGCCGGCGGCTGCCCGCAACGTGGGGTGGCGCGCGGTAGGCACGGACTGGGTTGCCTTCTTGGACGACGACGTCGTGCCAGGACCGGGCTGGTCCGCACAGATGGCGCGGGACCTGCGTGGACTCGCGCCGGATGTGGGCGCAAGCCAGGGTCGTATCGAAGTGCCGCTGCCCACCGACCGCCGTCCGACCGACTTCGAACGAGGCACCGCCGGCCTGGCCGGCGCACAGTGGATCACCGCGGACATGGCCTACCGCCGTGCGGCGCTGCACCGCGTCGGCGGCTTCGACGAACGCTTCAGCCGGGCCTACCGGGAGGACTCCGACCTGGCGCTGCGGGTGATCGCCGCCGGCTACCGCATCGTCGAGGGGCAGCGGCGCACCGTGCACCCGGTTCGCCCATCGGGACCGCTGGCCAGCGTGCGTGCCCAACGCGGCAACGCCGACGACGCACTCATGCGCCGCCGGCACGGCCCCGGCTGGCGGACCCGAATCGGCGACAGCCCCGGCCGCCTGCGACGCCACGCGCTCACCACCGCAACCGCCGCCCTCACGCTAGGCGCCGCCGCGCGACTACTGCACCACGTCCATGGCTGCTGGCGGGTCGCAACGGCGGCGGGTCTGGCGTGGGCAGTGCTGACCGCGGAGTTCGCGCTCAGCCGGATCCTGCCCGGCCCACGCAGCGCAGCGGAGATCGGCCGGATGCTGACCACCAGCGTCGCCATCCCACCGATGGCGTGCTGGCACCGGCTGGCGGGGGAACTGCGCTGGCGACGGGTGCCGCCGGCCACCGCGGTGCCCGCCGCGGTGCTGTTCGACCGCGACGACACGCTGGTCCACGACGTGCCTTACAACACCGATCCGGCCGCGGTGCGGCCGGTGCCCGGGGCCCGCGCGGCGCTGGATCGGCTGCGTGAGATCGGCATTCCGGTCGGTGTGGTGACCAACCAATCCGGTGTGGCTCGCGGGCTGATCAGTTCCGAGCAGCTCGAGCGGGTGAACAACAGGGTGTCGGAACTGCTGGGCCCCTTCGACACCTGGAGCGTCTGCCGGCACGGCGAAGCCGACGGTTGTGGCTGCCGCAAGCCGGCGCCGGGCCTGGTGAAAGACGCCGCAGCGCAGCTGGGTGTGCCGGTGGACCGATGCGTGGTCATCGGGGATATCGGCGCAGATGTCACCGCCGCCAAAGCGGCCGGTGCCCGAGGGATTCTGGTGCCCACTGCCCGCACCCGGCGCCAGGAGATCCGGGCCGCCCCCGAGGTGGCACCGGACATCGCCGCGGCCGTTGCACTAGCCCTGGCGGGCCGGGTGGCGTCATGAGTGCGCCGATAGGCGGCACTGCGCTGGTCGCCCGCTTGGACAATGCCGGAGACGTCCTGCTGGCCGGACCTGCGGTGCGGGCGGTCGCCGCGCACGTCGACAAACTGGTGATGCTCACCGGCCCGCATGGGACCGCCGCCGCGAAGCTGTTGCCCGGCGTTGACCATCTTATCGAGTGGTGCGCGCCGTGGATCGATCCCTATCCCGAGCCCGTCACCGCCGAACACGTCACCACGTTGCACGATGCGGTGCGCGCGCAGGCACCCGATGCAGCCCTACTGCTCACCTCGTTTCACCAGTCCGCGCTGCCGCTGGCGCTGCTGCTGCGGCTGGGGGGAGTCGGCTGGATCGGCGCGATCAGCGAGGACTACCCCGGGTCATTACTCGATCTGCGGCACCGCGTCGACGGTGATCCGCCGGAGGCCCAACGCGCCCTGGGACTGGCCCGCGCTGCCGGCTACTCACTGCCGGCTGGGGACGACGGGCGACTGCGGGTGCGCGGGCCGCTACCCGACGTCAGACATCTCACCGCAGGCCCTGGGTACGTCGTGATGCATCCGGGCGCGTCGGTCCCGGCCCGGGAGTGGCCGGCGCAGCACTGCGCGCAGACCGTCCGTGCCCTGACCGCCGCCGGATACCGGGTCCTCGTCACCGGGTCGGCCACCGAGGCGCAGCTCACCGCCGAGGTCGCCGGCAGCACCGGCGTCGACCTCGGAGGACAGACCGACCTGCGCGCGTTGGCCGCGGTGCTCGCCCGCGCCTGCGTGGTCGTCGCCGGCAACACCGGTCCGGCGCACCTGGCCGCCGCAGTGGGCACGCCGGTGGTGTCGCTGTTCGCTCCGGTGGTGCCGGCCGCGCGGTGGGCTCCCTTCGGGGTGCCGACAGTGCTACTTGGTGATCAGCACGCGCCCTGCAAAGACACCCGAGCGCGGCACTGTCCCGTGCCCGGCCACCCGTGCCTGTCCGGTGTGGGCCCGGCCGATGTTGTGGACGCCGTCGGTTCACTGGCGGGGGCTGGAGCTCCGTCGTGAGAGTGCTGCACTGGCATGTCCACGGGTCCTGGAGTACCGCGTTCGTGCACGGGCCACACACCTACCTGGTACCGGTGACACCGGCCCGCGACGCCGACGGCCTCGGCCGGGCCAGGACCTTCGACTGGCCGCCGAACGCAGTAGAGGTCGCTCCGGCGGCGTTGACCGACGCCGACGTCGATGTCGTCGTGCTGCAACGCCCACGCGATCTGGAGCTCACCGAGCAATGGCTGGGTCGCCGGCCCGGGCTCGACCTACCGGCCGTCTACGTCGAGCACAACACCCCGCGCGGCGACGTGCCCAATACGCGGCATCCGATGGCCGACAGATCCGACATTCCCGTAGTGCACGTCACGCCGTTCAACGAGCTGTTCTGGAACTGCGGCCGGGCACCGACCCTGGTGATCGAACACGGTATCCCCGACCCCGGTCACCGCTACACCGGAGAGATCCCGCACGCCGGAGTGGTGATCAACGAACCGGTCCGCCGGTGGCGGCTGACCGGCACCGACTTGCTGCCCCGCTTCGCCGCACAGGCGCCCCTGGACATCTTTGGCATGGCGGTTTCGCAGCTGGCGAGCGCCGTGGAGTTCGGCGCAGCCGGATGCGATCAGCTTGCCGGGCGGATCAGGACTTTTGAGGATCTTGCGCAGGCGCGGATGCATGCCGAGCTCGCTCGACGCCGGGTGTACCTGCACCCGATCCGGTGGACCTCGTTGGGCCTGTCCCTGCTTGAGGCCATGCAGCTCGGTATGCCTGTGATCGCGCTGGCCACGACCGAGGTGGCGGAGGCGGTACCTCCAGCCGCCGGGGTGGTGTCGACCAAGGTCGAGCTGCTCGCCGAAGCGCTACGCGGCTTCGTCCGCGACCCCGATCTAGCTCGCCACACCGGCCTGGCGGCCAGAGCCGCCGCCCGCCGGAGGTACTCGCTCGACCGGTTCCTGACCGACTGGGACCAGTTGCTCAAGGAGGTGCGGCGATGAGGATCGACATGATCTCCGAGCACGCCAACCCGCTCGCGGCGATCAGCGGAGCCGACTCGGGAGGGCAGAATGTGCACGTCGCGGGGCTGGCGCGGGCGCTGGGCGAACGCGGGCACCACGTGACGGTGTACACCCGCCGGGACGACCCCGGTCTGCCCGACCGGGTTCGCGCGGGCCCCGGCGTGACCGTCGAGCACGTATCCGCCGGACCGGCCAGCCGAGTGCCCAAGGATGAACTACTGCCATATATGGGCGATTTCGGCGAGCACCTCGCGCGGCGGTGGCTTGCGCAACCACCTGACGTGGCGCACGCGCACTTCTGGATGAGCGGGCTGGCCGCTCATCGCGGCGCTCGCGGCACCGGAATCCCCATGCTGCAGACCTTCCACGCGCTCGGCACCGTGAAACGGCGCCACCAGGGCACGTCAGATTCCAGCCCGCCGTCCCGGTTACGGCTGGAAGCCGAGTTGGCGCGCGACGCTGCACTGATCGTGGCGACCTGCTCGGACGAGGTGACCGAACTCGTCGCCTTGGGTGTACCGGTGCAACGGATCGCGGTGGTGCCGTGCGGGGTCGACCTCGATCTGTTCGCCCCGAAGGGACCACGGGCGATGCGCAACGGCCAGCATCGCATCCTGTCCCTGGGAAGGCTGGTGGAGCGCAAGGGCGTCGAGACCACCGTCCGTGCGCTACCTGACGTGGCCGGCGCCGAACTGATCATCGCGGGCGGCGGGGACGCGATCGCGGACGCGGAGCTGGCGAGATTGACGGCGATCGCACAGGCGTGCGGGGTGCAGGACCGGGTGCACATGGTGGGCCAGATCGCCCGGGACGACGTCCCCGCATTGCTGCGCTCGGCGGATCTGGTGGTCAGCGTGCCGTGGTACGAGCCGTTCGGGATGGTGCCGCTGGAGGCGATGGCCTGCGGGGTGCCGGTAGTCGCTTCTGCGGTGGGTGGGCACCTCGACACCGTGGTGGACGGCCGCACCGGCGCGCTGGTGCCCCCACGGGACCCCGCCGCCCTGGCGCAGCGGTTGCGGGAGCTGCTTGCCGATCCCGCCAGGCTGGCCGCGATCGGCTCGGCCGCAGCCGTTCGGGCGCGGTCGCACTATGGCTGGGGCCGCATCACGAACGAGACCGAGCAGCTCTACCGCCGAGTGCTGGCCGGCACCGACACCCCGACGCCGACCGTGCCGGGAGGCCGATCATGAGCCGGGAGCACTTCACGGCGTTGCGGATCGCCCTGGCCCGGATCGACGACATCACATGCGCCCAGATCGGGTCCTGGGGACGTCACCTCGCCGGTGTGCTGGACGGCGGCGGTCGGTTACTCGTATGCGGCAACGGCGGCAGCGCCGCCGAAGCCCAACATCTCACCGGCGAGCTTGTCGGCCGCTTCCTGCACGAGCGGCGCCCGCTGTCCGCGATTGCCCTACACGCCGACACCTCGGCGCTCACCGCGATCGGCAACGACTATGGCGGGCACGAGTCGTTCGCTCGGCAGGTCTTCGCGCACGGCCGCCCCGGCGACGTCCTCATCGCACTGTCCACCAGTGGCACCAGCCGCAACGTGGTTTCGGCAGCCAAGGCGGCGCACGAGGTCGGCATGATCGCGTGGGCGCTGACCGGTCCGGCCCCCAACACGCTGGCAGCGATCAGCGATGACGCCATCGCGGTGGAAGCTCCTGGCATAGCGACCGTGCAGGAGGTTCACCTCGCCATCGTGCACGCCGTGTGCCTTGCGATCGATGACGCGCTGGGCGTGGGTCCGCCGAAGCCGCAGCTATGACCGGCGCCCGGGTCGTGGTGTTCGGCGACACGCTGCTCGACAGCGACGTCGAGGGCCGAGTGGACCGGATGTGCCCGGACGCGCCGGCGCCGGTCGTGGACGTCCAGGCGCAGCGCTGGCGCCCTGGTGGGGCGGGTCTGGCGGCGTTGCTGGCTGCCCGCGCCGGCCACGAGGTGACTCTGGTGACCCCGCTGGGCACCGACCCGGCCGCTCGGCTGCTTACCGACCTGCTCGCCGCGCACGTTGACGTGGTGCGGATGCCGATACGCGGTTCAACGGTGTGCAAGACGAGGATCCGCGCGGGAGGCCGTTCGCTACTGCGGATCGATGCCGGTGACGGTCGGGCCGCCGGCGCTGCGACCGAGGACCGCTTCTCGACCGTGCTGCCCGGTACCCAAGCAGTACTGGTCTCCGACTACGGGCGGGGCCTCACCGCTGATCCCGTCGTGCGGGATGCGCTCATCGAGCTGGCCCGCCGGGTGCCTGTGGTGTGGGATCCCCACCCGCGGGGAGCTCCACCGGTGCCTGGATGCCGCCTCGTGACCCCTAATGAGGCAGAGGCGGTAAGTTTCGTTCCTTCCCCAGCCGGGGCGCTCAACGCCGCAGCGCTACGCGGATGGTGGCGATGCGACGCTGTGGCGATCACGCTCGGTGCCCGCGGTGCAGTGGTGGCCACTGCCGATGGATGCACCGCCGTGCCGGTGCCCGACATCGGGATTTCCCCGGATAGCGACACCTGCGGTGCGGGCGACGCCTTCGCTGCCGCCGTCACCAGCGCGCTGCTCCTCAACAGCTCAGTCGACACCGCCGTGGCGGTAGCGGTGTGCGCCGCGTCGCAATTCGTCGCCACCGGTGGCGCCGCGTCGATCAGCCCACTGCTTACCGGGTCACCGCCTACCGGCTCACCACTGACCAAGCCGGCACACTCATCGTCCGCAACGGACCTCGTCGCGCAGTTACGCCGTCGCGGCGGTCGGCTGGTGGCCACCGGCGGTTGCTTCGACCTGCTGCACCCCGGGCATCTCAGCCTGCTCCGGCAGGCCCGTGCGCAGGGTGACGCCCTGGTGGTATGCGTCAACTCCGACGACTCGGTACGCCGTCGCAAGGGCCCCGATCGACCCATCGTGCCCGCTGCCGATCGGATCACGTTGCTGGAGGCGCTGGAACCGGTCGACGGGGTGATCATGTTCGATGAGGACACTCCCACCACGCTGCTCGAGACGCTGCGGCCCGACGTGTGGGTCAAAGGTGGCGACTACACCGTCGGCGACCTCCCCGAGGCACCGGTAGTACGCCGGCACGGCGGGCAGATCATGATCATCCCGCTGGTCGGCGGGTACTCCACGAGCCGGCTTGTCTCCGCCGCGCGGAATGAGCGCCGGCTCAAGCTTCGGCGCCCGAGGAAGGAGAAGGTATGACGCCACTGGGCAACGTGCTGATCACCGGGGGGGCGTCGGGGCTCGGCGCGGCCACCGTCGACGCTGTGCTCGCCGCGGGCGGGCGGCCGCTGGTCCTCGACCGCAACGCCCCCGCTATCAACGTCGATCATGTGCAGGTCGACCTGGCCGACCGGGTCGCCACCGAAAATGCCGTCGCAGCACTGGTGGCGGCCGGCGGCAACCGGCTGCAGGCAGTGTTCACCGCCGCCGGGATCGACTCCTGCGGCCCATTCGACGAGGTGCCCGCCGAGCAGTGGGAGCGGGTGATCGCGGTGAATCTGCTGGGTACCGCGCGGGTGATACGAGCCGCGCTGCCACATCTCGAGCGCTCCCGGGGAACGGTGGTCACGTGCTCGTCCACCCTGGGTGTGCGGGTTTTCCCCGATGCGACCGCTTACTGCGCGTCCAAGTTCGGCGTGATCGGCTTCACTCGCGCGCTCGCCGCGGAGACCGCCGGGCGGATCGGGGTGACGCTGCTGATCCCCGGCGGGATGCACACCGCGTTCTTCGACGGCCGCGACGAGCAGTACAAGCCGCCGCCGGACGCCAAGCTCAACCGACCTCAGGATGTGGCGGCGGCCGTGATCCACGCGCTGCGCCAACCACCGGGATGCGAGGTACGGGAGATGGTGGTCTGCTCGTCGCAGGAGTCCTCCTGGCCGTGAGCCGCCCTACGGTGCTGGTGTTGCGCGCGTTGGGTCTCGGCGATCTGCTGACGGCGGTACCGGCACTGCGCGGCCTGCGGTCGGCGTACCCGGACCACCGGTTGATTCTTGCTGCCCCGGAACCGCTGCGCGAACTGGCCGTGCTCACCGCAGCCGTTGACGGCCTGCTGCCCACCGCTGAACTCGGGCCGCTCACCTGGCCAGAACCTTCCCCGACCGTTGCGGTGAACCTGCATGGACGGGGACCGCAGAGCACCCGTGCCCTGCATGAATTGCGGCCCACCGTACTACTTGCCCATGCCCAACCGGGCGAGCCGGGTCCAGTGTGGAACAGCGACCTGCACGAGGTACCGCGATGGTGCCGGCTACTGGAGTACTTCGACATCGCAACCGACCCCTCCGATCTGGCCCTGGCCCGTCTCCCGGTGCCGAGCCCGGCACCGGGCGCCGTCATCGTGCACCCCGGGTGCGCCTACGCCGCGCGGCAGTGGCCCGTCGACCGGTATGCGGCGGTGGCCCGTCAGTTAACCGGGGCCGGACTACGGGTGGTGGTAACCGGCAGCGCGAGTGAGCGATCGATCGCCGCTGACCTGGCCGTCCTGGCAGGTTTACCCGACGGCTCGGTGCTCGCGGGCCAAACCAGTTTGTCCCAACTCGCGGCGCTGGTCGCCGACGCAACGCTGGTCGTCTGCGGTGATACCGGCGTCGCCCACCTCGCCACCGCATACGGCACGCCTTCGGTGGTGCTGTTTGGCCCGGTGTCCCCGCAGCACTGGGGTCCGCCCCCGGAACGTCCGCAGCATGTTGCACTGTGGGCCGGCAGCACCGGCGACACCTTCGCAGACGACCCCGACCCGGGCCTGCTCCGCATCACCACCGCCCAGGTCATCGCGGCCGTCGAACGGCTGGTGGCCCATTCGGTTCCGAATCGCACCGTTGTCTAGGCTCGTGAGCGCTACTCGGCTCCGAATTGGCGGTTGCCGGCTGAGGAGCCGAGTTGATCGAGCAGATCCTGCCGGGTGCGGTGGCGAGCGCCGAGACGTTCGACGACCCACCCGATGCTGTGCTGTATCCGGGCGAAGCGGAACTGATCAGCCGGGCCGTGGACAAGCGGCGGCGTGAGTTCCGCACGGTCCGGCACTGCGCCCGGCTGGCGCTGCGCCGGCTCGGCCTGCCCCCGGCGCCGGTGTTGCGCGGCGAGCGCGGGGAGCCGCAGTGGCCACCAGGAGTCGTGGGCAGCATGACCCACTGTGCGGGTTACCGGGCCGCCGCCGTTGCCCGCAGCGAGGATCTGTGCACCGTGGGAATCGATGCCGAACCGCATCAACCGTTGCCAGCGGGCGTGCTGGGTGCCATCGCCCTGGATGAGGAGCGCGATCACCTGGCTCAGCTGGCCGCTACTGACCTCGCCATATGCTGGGACCGCGTCTTGTTCTGCGCCAAGGAGACGGTGTACAAGGCGTGGTTCCCGCTGATGCACGACTGGCTAGGATTTGACGAAGCTGCCGTCACGATCAATACTGGTACCGATTCTGAAGGTACCTTCTCCGTTCGCCTGCTGGTGGCTGCACCCGTCATCGCCGGTAAAAGGCTGACCCGGTTCGACGGCCGTTGGCTATGCCGTGACGAACTGGTGATCACCGCGATCGCCCTCGCCACCAGCGCGGCACCGACCTGAGGCGCTGGCCGCAATTTGACAGCTTGCGATCTATGAAACCTTAACAGATCCCATCCCGCACTCCGTCCGGCTGGCTGAACTCCAGCCGAAGCGCTTCGCTGCGCGGCAGGAGTATGGCCACACCTTCAGCGTGTGTCCACGTGGCGGGGAGGAAGAGGTAATGGCTCCCAGACTGCGGCACGAGCTTGAGCCCCTCATAGCGGAACCGATAGGCTGCGTCGGCAACTTGGTCGGTCACCTCCCGGACGCCCGGCGCTTGCAGGCTGAGGCTTTTCTCACTGTGTATCACGACATTCGCTTCGCAGAGCAGATCCACTTCGAGTCCTTGCGCCGCGGACTCTCCAACATTGATTGCATAGCTCACAGCCGCCCAGAACAGTCCGACACTCACCAGGATGAAGACCGCACCCCACTTGGCCACGATCATCCCTGCCGGTACCCGCCTCAGGACCCGCGCCGGCCGGCGTTGCGCGGTGAGCACGCGCCGCAGCCGGGCGGCGTATGTCAGCAGCAGGACACCTATGGAGAAGCTGAGCCCTCGACTTTCCAAGGGAAGAACAGGTGGGAACACGGGATACCAGACGTCGACCATGGCCATACCTGTCAACGCCAGTCCGACGATGGCCACCGAAGGTATCAGCACCCGCAGCATGATCCGTCGAGCTCCAGCGGGCATCGTTTCAAGCGGCAGCTGGTAGAGCCACAGTGCCAGCAGCATGGCACCGGTGACATAGATCAACGGAACGATCGAACTGCTCGCGCTCAGAATCAGATAGTCTTGGACCGGAAGGTTGAGAACCGTCCAATTTACGCCGAAGTATCGGAAATAGCCGATGGAGAACATCAATCCGAAATAAAACAGTAACGCGGTCAGCAGCGTAGTAGGCGCGACAACCGACCCTACGATCTTCAGAACCTGAGGCAGCGCGGTGGCGGCTTCATATTCAATCGCCTCGGCGGGGGTAGCACTGCCCATTCTTGACTGCTCAGCTGCACTGCTGCCCGGCGCGCCATCGGCCCTTGATATTTCGGGGTCTGGTGACCGCGCCGCAGGCGGACTCGCGGTGGAGGACTGTCCCGCAGAACCGCCCTCGCGCGCCCGCGCAACAGTGGTCATCCTTCCGCCTGGCCCTGCCTGATCCTCGCGTCTTTCTCATCACCGTATGTCTTTGCGCCTTTGTTTGGCGCTTCCGAGTTAACCTCGCCTTGCGTTTTTATAGGTTCGGGGGAGCTTTCCTCGTCCGGCTCGTGCGGAGTGCAGACGATCCTTATTCTGATCGTGCTTCCAGCCGGCACCTTCTTCGAGCCACCGTCGTCCGTCGGGGGGTCGATACTTGCGACATCGCAGTCGTCATATAAGTGGGGCTTTGCCCCAAAGTACCTTGGGCCTGGATCCTTAATAGATGTCAACTTCCCCTGTTCGTTCTCTTTGTAAAACTCGTATTTGAACTTCAGGCAGTCGTCCTCGTCAACCACCTGTCGGCACGATTTATTCATCGACGACACCCACCGATCTCGGTCGTTATAGTCGCCACCCTCCGTGGGGATGTCGTGTTTAACCCCGGGGGCGTTGCCTGAAGGCCGCCGCTGTATCCGCGGCGGTTCTGCCCTCGGAGCAGGCACGGCCGCGGGTGGCGGTGGTGGCGGGGCCGCCGCCGGTGGGGGCGCAGCCACCTGCTCGGGTGGAAGTGGAGCCGCCTGTTCTGGTGGCAGTGGGACTTCTTGAAGTCCGCCCTGTGGTTGTATGGCGGGTGGTGCGGGTGGCGGTGCCACTACATATACCGGCGGACCTCCGCAAGAAATCACCAGCATGCTCAGCAGCGCCGAGTAGATCAATGCGCGCCGTCCCCGAACAGACATCTCGACCCCCGTCCCGACATCCGGTGGCCCCCCTCAGGAGATTAGATGCCACTGAGGCCGTCTTGATACCGAAATTTTCGTTTAGTTTTCGCGCATCTTCACCTGGCGAAGCGGTCAGCGGGCAGGATGGCGGCGTGGCATTGATCATCGCTGCGGTGCGAGCAGGCCGCAGCGACCCCTCCCCGGCAACCTTGCCGAGGTGACTGTGCCGCCCCTGCGACCGGCCACAACCTCTACCTGATCATCACTAGGTGACGAGCTACGATTTCGGCCCTCGTGTTGATCTGAGCCAGACCCAACGGATGGTGGTAAGCGCATGTTCGGCGCGCTCGGGGTCCCCGACCCCGCACGTGGCTTCCTGTTCGACCTGGACGGGGTGCTCACCCAAACCGCCAAGCAGCATGCGGCGGCGTGGAAGCTGATGTTCGACGAGTTCCTGGCGCAGCGGGCCAGGGACACCGGGGCGCAGTTCGTGCCCTTCGACTCCG
The DNA here is from genome assembly GCA_050699875.1 of Pseudonocardiaceae bacterium. Taxonomy (GTDB): domain Bacteria; phylum Actinomycetota; class Actinomycetes; order Mycobacteriales; family Pseudonocardiaceae. The sequence continues at coordinate 29,430 of JBOHFX010000024.1, read as the reverse complement.
GCATCGACTACGACACCTACGTCGACGGCAAGCCCCGGCTGTCCGGCACCCAATCCTTCCTGGCATCCCGGCACATCGAGCTGCCCACGGGGGCACCCGGCGACCCACCCGGGAGCGCAACCGTGCACGGGCTGTCCAACCGCAAGAACGATCTGGTGTTGGACCTCATCCACACTCAAGGGGTGGCGGTCTATCCGGGCTCGGCGCGCTATGTGCAGGCAGCGCGCAGCGCTGGACTGCCCTGCGCGGTGGTGACTTCCAGCGCCAACGCCGAACAGGTGCTCACCTCGGCAGGACTGTCCGATCTGTTCGACGCCCGGGTCGACGGCCTGGTCGCCAGCCGCGAGGGTCTCGCCGGCAAGCCGGCGCCAGATACCTTCCTGGTCGGTGCTCGACTGCTCGGTGTGCCACCGGAGGCGGCGGTGGTCTTCGAGGACGCGCTGGCCGGTGTCGCAGCCGGCCGCGCCGGCCGGTTCGGGTACGTCGTCGGGGTGGACCGTGTCGGGCAGGCCGATGCGTTACGCGCCCACGGCGCCGACGTCGTCGTCGGCGACCTCGCAGAGTTGCTGGACCGGTCATGATCGAGCAACAGCGCTTCGCCGTCGAACCGTGGACGGTGCGGGAATCTGAGCTCGACCTCGCCGCCCTGGGCCAGACAGAGTCGGTCTTTGCGCTGGCCAACGGGCACATCGGGCTGCGCGGTAACCTCGACGAAGGCGACCCTCATGCACTGCCGGGAAGCTACCTCAACTCCTTCTTCGAACTGCGCCCGCTGCCCTACGCCGAGGGTGGCTACGGATATCCCGAGTCCGGCCAGACCATCATCAACGTGACCAACGGCAAGCTGATCCGGTTGCTGGTCGACGACGAACCGCTGGATGTGCGTTACGGCGAGCTGCGCTCCCATGAACGGGTGCTTGACATGCGAGCCGGCACGCTCACGCGCCGCATGGAATGGGTCTCCCCTGCTGGCAAGGCGGTGTGGGTGCGCTCGCAACGGTTGGTATCGCTGGCCCAACGAGCTGTGGTCGCGATCAACTACGAGGTCGAGCCGGTGAACTCGCCGGTGCTGCTGGTCCTGCAATCCGAGCTGTTCGCCAACGAGCAGCTGCCGCCCACTACCGACGACCCCCGAGTGGCTGCGGTGCTTTCCGAGCCGCTGGTCGCCGAACAACAGCGGTGCAACGACACCGGCGCCACCCTGATGCACAGCACCCGTCACTCCGAGCTCCGGATGGCCGCGGCCATGGACCACGAGGTGATCGGTCCCTCACGCACGGAGTACCACTCCTCGGCGACCGACGATGTCGCCCGCACGACGGTGATCTGCCGGCTGGAACCTGGTCAGCGGCTGCAGGTCGTCAAATACCTGGCCTACGGCTGGTCCTCGCAGCGGTCGTTCCCGGCACTCAACGATCAGGTCCGGGCGGCGCTGGCCGCGGCGCGGTACACCGGCTGGACCGGCCTGACCACCGAACAGCGCCGTTACCTCGACGACTTCTGGGCCGCTGCTGACGTGGCGGTCGAGGGTAACCCTCAGCTACAGCAGGCGGTCCGATTCGCATTGTTCCACGTCCTGCAGGCCGGCGCGCGCGCCGAGCGGCGGGGGATCCCGGCCAAGGGCCTGACCGGCCCGGGGTATGACGGCCATACCTTCTGGGACTCCGAGACCTTCGTGCTACCGCTGCTCAGCCACACGGTGCCGGATGCGGCTGCCGACGTCCTGCGCTGGCGGCAACAGACGCTGCCACTGGCCATCGAGCGGGCGGCACAGCTGGGCCTGGCAGGCGCGGCGTTCCCCTGGCGCACCATCCGCGGCCAGGAATGCTCGGGGTACTGGCCGGCCGGGACTGCGGCTTTTCACGTCAACGCAGACATCGCCGACGCGGTGATCCGCCATGTCACCGCGACCGGGGACACCGACTTCGAACGTGACGTAGCACTGGAGCTGCTGGTGCAGACAGCGCGGTTGTGGCGCTCACTTGGCCACCACGACTTGCAGGGCAACTTCCGCATCGACGGCGTGACCGGCCCGGACGAGTACAGCGCGGTGGCCGACAACAACGTCTTCACCAACCTGATGGCCCAGCGCAACCTGCGGGCCGCGGCTACGGCCGTCGAGAGGCACCAGGATCAAGCAACGACGTTGGGCGTCGACCTGGAGGAGGCCGCGTCCTGGCGGGACGCGGCGGCCGCGATGGTCGTGCCATTCGATGACAAGCTCGGCGTGCACCCGCAGGCCGAGGGCTTCACCGAACATGCTGCATGGGACTTCGCCGGTACGGCGCCGGGCCAGTATCCGCTGTTGCTGCATTTTCCTTACTTCGACCTGTACCGCAAGCAGGTGGTGAAGCAGGCCGACCTCGTGCTGGCGATGCAGCTGTGCCCGGAGGCGTTCACCGCTGAGCAGAAGGCCCGGAACTTCGCCTACTACGAGCGGATCACCGTCCGCGACTCGTCGCTGTCGGCAGCCACCCAGGCGGTGTTGGCGGCCGAGACCGGGCATCTGGACCTGGCCTATGACTACCTGTGCGAGACCGCGCTGGTGGATCTGTCTGATCTGGCCAACAACACCGACCACGGCCTGCACATCGCGGCGCTGGCCGGTGCCTGGTCGGCGCTGGTGGCCGGGTTCGGCGGGCTGCGCCACCTCGACGACGGGGGCCTGGCCTTCGCGCCCCGACTGCCCGAAGCGTTGACCAGTATCGCCTTCCGGCTGCGCTGGCGGGAGCGGCGGCTACGGGTACAGATCACCGCCGGGCAAGCCGAGTACCAGCTGTTGGAGGGCGCCGAGCTGCAGCTGAACCACCACGGGCAGCCCGTCACCGTCACAATGGGCTCCCCGATGATTGCGCCGATCCCGTCCATCCCACCGACTGATCCGGTCACGCAGCCCGCGGGACGGGAGCCGCTGGCTCGCCGGTTGCGCGACGTTGGTAGTTAGACCCTTCCTACTCACGCCTCGGCGACCAGCCCCGGCAGACGCTGATCATCCAGCCAGGCCCGCGGACCGGCGTGCTGCACCCGCAGCGAGGCCACCGCGACGCCGAAGCTCAGACAGCGCTGGGGATCGGTCACCCCGCGAGCTCGAGCGAAGGCGACTGCCCCATGCAGCACGTCGCCCGCACCCACGGTGTCGCGGACGGCGACCCGCGGGACCTCAACGGCGCCGGTGGCCTCCCTCGTTCGCCAACGCACCGGCGCCGCGCCGGCTGTCATCGCCACCATGCGGGTGCCACTGGCGAGCAGCTCGGCCGCGGTCGAATCGAACCCATCCGGTCCGCCTGCAAAGTCGGCAGAGCACACGACGGCGTCGGCGCGCGGCACCAGCTCGGCATACACCGGCTTGGGGCTGCCGCAATCCAGCACTACCGGAACCCCGGCGGCCTGAGCGGCCCGCGCGGCAGCCACGCCCAAGTCGGGATGGTGCCCGTCGATCAGTACGACGTCGGCGTCCCGGGCCAGGACTGTGAGGTCGCCGGGTACCACGGCAGTCAGGTCCTCGGCGTTGCGGGACACCACCGATCGCTCTCCGGTCTCCTCGAGCACAGTGATCGCCGAGATGCTGAGATCGCCACCGGCGGCCCAGCCGTCCACGATCTGCACGCTGGCGCTCTCCAGCTCCCGGGCCGCCAACCGACCGACCGGACCCGGGCCCAGCGCGGACAGCAGCACGCTGCGCCCGCCCAGAGCGCCGAAGGTTACCGCAGCACCAGCGGCCGGTCCCCCGGCAGCGAGGTCGCTGCGCTGAGCGACGACCTTCTCGTCCACCCCCGGCCGCCGTACCACTCGCTGGACCAGATCCAGGGTGGCAAGCCCAACGAACAATCCGCGCGGCAGCATCAACGCCTCCTTGGCCCGTCCTGTCCCGGGGTAACGTCCTTGACGTGCGGTTCCTTGATGGATGTCGGCCTGGCTACGACCTCACCTATGACGATGTCTTCTTGATGCCGTCTCGCTCGGAGGTGGCGTCGCGTTTCGACGCAGATCTGTCCACCGTGGACGGGTCGGGTACCACCATCCCGCTCGTGGTGGCCAACATGACCGCCGTTGCAGGACGCCGGATGGCAGAGACGGTGGCCCGCCGCGGCGGGTTGGTGGTGCTGCCCCAAGATGTGGATCCAGCGGTGGTGGCCGAGACGGTGGCGTGGGTCAAGTCGCGGCATCTGGTGTTGGACACCGCGCTCACGCTGGGACCGCAGGACGCCGTCGCAGACGCGATCAACCTGCTGCCGAAGCGGGCGCATCGCGCCGTCGTGGTACTCGATGGCGCGGACCGTCCGGTAGGCCTGGTCACTGAAACCGAGCTGACCGCCGTGGATCAGTTCACCCGGCTGGCCGACGTGGCGCAGACCGACCTGGTGACGGTGTCCGCAGAGACCGCACCGCGAAAAGTCTTCGAGCAGCTGCACCACCGCCGCCAGAAGCTGGCGCTCGCGGTGGACGCTCAAGGCCGGCTGATCGGGGTGCTGACGCCCACGGGGGCATTGCGCGCGGAGCTGTACTCCCCCGCACTGGATGGCACTGGCCGGCTGCGGGTGGCCGCGGCACTGGGCGTGAACGGCGACGTCACTGCCAAGACCGAGGCGTTGCTCGCCGCGGGAGTCGACGTGCTGGTCGTCGACACCGCTCACGGCCACCAGAATAAGATGATCGATGCGCTGCGAGCGGTCCGGTCACGCGAGCCGGACATACCTGTGGTCGGGGGGAATGTGGTGTCCGCGCGAGGAACCCGCGATTTGATCGAAGCCGGAGCCGACATCGTCAAGGTCGGCGTGGGGCCGGGCGCGATGTGCACCACCCGGATGATGACCGGAGTCGGCCGGCCGCAGTTTTCCGCGGTGGCCGAATGCGCGGTCGCAGCCCGCGCGGCCGGTGGCCACGTCTGGGCAGATGGCGGGGTGCGCCACCCGCGCGATGTCGCGCTGGCGCTGGCCGCGGGAGCGGCGAACGCCATGATCGGCTCGTGGTTCGCGGGGACCTACGAGTCGCCGGGTGATCTGCAGCGCGACCAGACCGGCCGCCCCTACAAGGAGTCTTACGGGATGGCTTCCAAACGGGCCGTCGCCGCCCGCACCACCCACGACGACACCTTCGACCGGGCGCGCAAGGCGCTGTTCGAGGAAGGCATCTCTACTGCCCGGATGTACCTTGACCCGCACCGGCCGGGGGTGGAGGACCTCATCGACTACATCTGCGCAGGGGTGCGCAGCGCCTGCGCCTATGCGGGCGCGCGGACGCTACCTGAGCTGTCCGAGCGGGCCGTGATCGGAGTGCAGTCGGTAGCAGGCTTCAACGAGGGCCGCCCGCTGCCCGGCGGCTGGTGACGGCCGCGCGACCGGCAATTTCGACCCAGCTCGGTTCCCAACCGCTGGACGGTTTCGGCGAACGGCGCGCCCAGGTACGGTCCAGCCCCTCCCGGAACGCCGATCCGCACGAGGAAACGCGTTAGTCCGTATGGTCGTGCCTGCCTGCGGCCGGCGCGACAGCTCACCTGGTGCCCGTAGGATCGGTCGGACCCGGCCTTCGAGGAGTGACGAACTCGGTGCCATCCGCATCGACGCCTGGGTGCAGTACCCAGCCGGGTTCTACGCCCGGCTTTCCCCGCCCGCAGTCGACCAGGACGGCATGAATGGACGTCCTGCTCAGCATTCTGGGCCTGCTCGGAGTGGTTGCGCTGATCGCAGGCACTTTCGTCTTCGTTGCCGGCGAGTTCTCCCTCACTGCGTTGGAGCGCAGCACCGTCGACGCGAACGTGCGGCAGGTCGGGGACCGCCGTGCCGGGCAGGTCAAGCATGCGCACAGCACGCTGTCGTTTCAGCTGTCCGGGGCGCAGGTCGGTATCACAATCACCACCCTGCTCACGGGGTACGTGGCCGAGCCGGCCATCGCTGAACTGATCGAGCCGTCGATCGCTTGGGCCAGAGTGCCCTCGAGCCTCGCCGACGGCGTGTCGTTGGGAATCGCGTTGACATTGGCCACCGGCCTGTCGATGGTGTTCGGCGAACTCGTGCCGAAGAACCTGGCCATCGCCCGTCCATTACCCACGGCACGTCGGGTCGCCGGCCTGCTCAACGCGTTCTCCACGGCGTTCCGCTGGCTGATTTCGGGACTGAACGGCTCAGCCAACTGGATCATCAGCCGGCTGGGCATCGAACCTGCCGAGGAGCTGCGCTCGGCTCGCTCCCCGCAGGAACTCGGTTCCTTGGTCCGTGCCAGTGCCCAGCAAGGCACTCTCGACCAGGGAACGGCAACCCTGCTGGACCGCTCGCTGCGGTTCGGTGAACGCACCGCCGAGGAACTGATGACCCCCCGGATGCGGGTGGAGGCAGTGCGGGCGGATGCGACCGTCCTTGATCTGGTGGACGCCGCGCGGCGGACCGGATTCTCCCGCTTCCCGGTCTATGGCAACGACCTCGACGATGTGCGTGGCGTGGTGCACGTCAAGCAGGCCTTCGCCGTGCCGTCCGACCAGCGGCCTGTGAGCGCGGTTGGCACGCTGGCCAACACGGTCCCCACCGTGCCCAGCTCGCTGGACGGCGACGCGTTGCTCGACCGGCTGCGCGGCCAAGGGCTGCAGGTCGCGATCGTGGTAGACGAGTACGGCGGCACCGCGGGCATCGTCACCCTCGAGGATCTGGTGGAAGAAATCGTCGGCGACGTCCGCGACGAGTACGACCGCATGGAGATCTCTCAGGTCCAGCCGCTGGGCGAGCAGAGCTGGATCATCTCCGGATTGCTGCGGGCCGACGAGGTGGCAGACGCCACCGGATTAGTGATGCCCGAGGGTGACTACGAGACAGTGGCCGGCCTGGTGCTGGACCGGCTGGGCCGCATCCCCGACGTCGGCGACGAAGTGGAGCTCGACGGATGGCGGCTGACCGTAAAGCGGATGGACCGTCGTCGCATCGCCGATCTCGAGCTCACCCGGACCACTCGAGCTGAGCAGATGTCCCCATGAGTCCCGCTGCGTTGCTCGGCGCGCTGGTGCTACTGGCCGCCAACGCCTTCTTCGTCGGCGCCGAGTTCGCCTTGATCACCGCACGACGGGACCGATTGGAGTCGATGGCCAAGCGCGGCGTGCACCGGGCGCGAACGGTGATCCGGGCCGGGGAGCAGCTGTCGCTCATGCTGGCCGCAGCGCAGCTGGGGATCACCATCTGCTCGCTGGGGCTGGGAGCGCTCGGCGAGCCGGCCGTTTCGCACCAGTTGGAGTGGTTGGCCGGCCCGCTCGGGCTGCCCGACGCGGTACTGCACACCGTCTCCTTCATCATCGCGCTGGGCATCGTCACGGTGGCACACATCCTGCTCGGCGAGATGGTGCCCAAGAACATCGCCATCGCCGGACCGGAACGCACCGCGGTGTGGATGGTGCCCCCGTTGGTTGCCTGGATGCGTCTGACGCGCCCGGTGATCGTGGTACTGAACTGGATCGCTAACCACGTGTTGCGGTTGTTCGGCGTGCAGCCGCGGGATGAGCTGGAAAACGCCTACAGCCCCGACGAGCTGGCCAACCTGATCGCCGACTCCACCCACGAAGGCCTGCTGGACAGCCAAGAACAGCGCAGGCTGACTCAGACGTTGTCCACCATGGAGCGGACCGTCGCCGATGTGCTGATCCCGATCTCCGAGCTGATCACGGTCCCAGCCGAACCCAGCCTGGGCGACATCGAGCGTGCCGTCGCGCAGACAGGTTTCTCCCGATTTCCGTTGCGCTCGCATGCCGAGCTGGTGGGCTACCTGCACGTGAAAGACGTGCTGGACCTGCTCGGCGCGCCACCGGACACACCGGTACCGTCGGGCAGCGTGCGCCCGCTGCCCGACGTGCACTCCACCGCCAAGCTCGACGAAGCGCTGACCCTGCTACGCCGCTCCGGAAGTCACCTCGCCCGGGTGAAGGGTCCTGGCAGGGAAACCCTGGGAGTTGTCGCGCTGGAGGACCTGGTTGAGGAGTACGTCGGCACGGTCCGCGACGCCACCCACGTCTTGAGCCCGAGGAACGCCCCCGCACCTGAGCGACCGCCACAGCACGAGTCCAACCAAAGCAGCTGAAGCGGTGCACATGAACGGTCTTTCATCTCTCGCTCATGCTCGTTTCGCGGTAGCGGGCAATAGTGAGGCCGTGCCACCTGCCCTCCTGGTCAGTGATGATGACAACGATGACTACCGACGCGACGGACCCGGCGGTCACGACGGCGCGGACCACTGAGCCCGCCACGGTGACGGTCGCGCCCGGCCGGTCGACCTCCGGCGCGGGTCGAATCGACGCCGCAGCCGCTGAGGGGCCGGTGCGCCCACGTCGCCAGGGGCCCTCGGCCCGGCTGCAGATCATGGGCTGGTTGGTGTTGGTGCTGGCCGCCGCACTCGTCTCCGTGGTGCTGGTCACCCGGAACGTGCTGATCAATGGGTTGGAGCAGGAGATCCGCGCGGCGCTGCAACAGGAGGTCGAAGAGTTCGCCCAGTTCGCCCGGCAAGGCCGCAACCCCGAAACCGGCCAGCCCTTCACCTCGGCGACCGACTTGCTGGAGGTTCACCTGGAGCGTCAACGCACCGGCGAGAGCGAGGTGATCGCCGGAATCCCCGCGACCGCCGCCACCGTGCCCCAGGGCCAGGCCGACGCGGTACGCGCGATCACCGAACCGGGGATACTCGCCACGATCGCGAGCGGCGCCGCCCCGACCGGTGCACTGCGCACCCGAGAAGGTGAGCTGCGCTGGGCACGGGTACCCATTCAGCTGCACGACACGGTGGACGGCTATTTCGTGGTCGGCTTTCTCGTCACACCGGAAAGCGCCGAGGCGGCTAAGGCCGTGCGAACCCTCGCGCTGGTCAGCCTGCTCGGATTAGTCCTTGCCGCCGGGGTCTCGTGGATCGTCGCCGGTCAGATCCTCGCGCCGGTACGGCTATTGCACCGGACTGCCGCCCAGATCGGCGAGGACGATCTCAGCAGGCGTATCCCGGTGCGCGGCAATGACGACATCGCCGCCCTGGCCGAGCAGTTCAACGCCATGATGGAGCGGCTGCAGGCTGCCTTCGCCACCCAGCGGGAGTTCCTCGACGACGCCAGCCATGAGCTGCGAACCCCGATCACGATCATCCGGGGCAATTTGGAGCTGCTCGGCGACGACCCGATCGAGCGGGCCGAGGACATCCGACTGTGCCTGGACGAACTGGATCGGATGAGCCGCATCGTGGACGACCTGCTGCTGCTGGCGAAGTCCGAGCGGCCCGACTTCGTGCGCCTGGAGCCGGTCGAGCTGGCGGAACTGACCAGCGACGTCGACGCCAAGGTGCGGTCGCTGGGCACGCGGCGCTGGCAACTGGAGGCGATCGGGGAAGGCACCGTCCGGGTCGACCCTCAGCGCATCACCCAGGCGATGGTGCAGCTGGCGTACAACGCCGTCCAGCACACCAAGACCGGCGACGTGATCGTGATCGGATCGGCTCTGCGGCTCGGAACACTGACGTTCTGGATCACCGACAGTGGCCCCGGAGTACCCCCGGAGGACAGGCAAGCGATCTTCGAACGATTCTCCCGAGGCTCTACCGGCGGGTCCCGGGCGCACGGCGCCGGAGCCGGATTGGGCCTAGCGATCGTCGCCGCCATCGCCGAAGCACATGACGGCGCCGTCCGGCTGGAGTCCGTGCCCGGAAGGGGCGCCACCTTCGGTATCGAGATCCCCGCCGACATCCTGACCGGCACGAAAGGAGATGCCCGGTGAGCAATCGAATTTTGATCGCCGAGGACGAGGGACGGATCGCGGCGTTCGTCGAAAAGGGTCTGCGGGCCAACGGGTTCACCACCACCACGGTCGGGGACGGGCACAGCGCGCTGGACTACGCCCTGACCGGAGGTTTCGACCTTGTCATCCTGGATCTCGGATTGCCGGGCAAGGATGGGCTCAGCGTCCTTCGCCTGCTGCGCGAACTCAGCGCCACCGTGCCAGTAGTCATCCTCACGGCCCGAGACACGGTGCGTGACACCGTCGCCGGGTTGGAGGGCGGCGCGGATGACTACATGACCAAACCGTTCCGGTTCGAGGAACTGCTGGCCAGGGTCCGGCTGCGGCTGCGCTCGGCGGACCGTGCCCCCGAGGTCACCGTGCTCAGTGCCAACGGCGTGTCGTTGGACCTGCGCACCCGCCGCGCGCAGGCGGGCGAACGAACCATCGACCTGACCGCGCGCGAGTTCACCCTGCTAGAGCTGTTCCTACGCCATCCCGGCCAGGTGCTCTCTCGCGAGCAGATCCTCTCCCACGTGTGGGGCTACGACTACGACCCCGGCTCGAACATCGTCGATGTCTACGTCCGTGCGCTGCGCCGTAAAATCGGCACCGAGCAGATCACCACGGTCCGCGGCATGGGTTACCGATGCGGATAGGTGGCGCATTCCCCGCTGCTGGCCAACAGCTCAATCGCCGCCATCGCTGTCACGCCCGGCCCCGCCGCCGCTGTCACGGCCGCCGCCGTCGCGCCCGCCGCCATAGCGTCTACCGTCGTCGCCCTCGCCGCGGGAACTGACTCCACCAGGCCCGATGTCGCTCGGCACGCTGTCGCCGCGTTCGCTGTTGAAGCGCACGCCGTCGTTGGGGCCGCCGTCATCGCCGCCCGGCCGGTCGTCATCGCCGTCATCGCCGCCAGGCCCGCCGTCATCGCCGGGTCCATCGTCATCGTCGCCCGGTCCGTCATCATCGACGCCCAGCCCGCCGTCATCGGCGCCGCGTCCGTCGTCATCGTCCGGCCCGTCATCAGCATTCGACCTGGGGTATGCCGGTGACCCACCGGCGGTCCCCCCGGGAGTCGAGGGGCCCGGCTCAGAGGGGCCGCCAGCCGGCGCCGCGGGTGCGGTCCCACCGGCAGCGTCGGCGGAGCCACCGGGAGCCGGCCTAGCGTCGCCCGGCACGATTGGGCTGGATGGAGGCGCCACCAGTGGAGCGGGTGGATCCCCTGTGGATACGTCGCCGGGCAGCGGTCCTGGATCGACCGAAGGTTGCACGATCAGACCACCGGGTGAGTCTGAGCGGGGCGGTCCGGCGGGAACGACCGCGGGAGCTGATGGCTCATCGAGACGCACAGACCCGGGCAGTATGCCCAGACTGGCTCCCAGGGTTGCCAGACCCACAAGCACCGGGAACGCCAGTATTGCGATCAACAACGCTCGTCGGCGGCGCGCGTCGACCGCCGGGTCCCGGTCCCCGTCCATACCGTCTGTCGTACCCGTTGTCGATGACTTCTGCATGAGCCGATCATGAAGATGCATTCATGTAGCGGCCGGGGAGCCGGCGAGACGCGCTACCAGCATGAGGTTCCACTTGGCGGTCTGCCCGGGGTACGTGCTCGATCCGGTCGGTCGCCTGCCCGGTCAGGAGTCGAACGCCTCGGCCGGAGGGCAGGAACACACCAGGTTGCGATCGCCGTGCGCCTGGTCGATCCGCCGCACCGGCGGCCATACCTTGGCAGCCGTCCGGCCCATCGGGTAGGCAGCGAGTTCCCGGCTGTAGGGGTGGTCCCACTTTTCGACCAGGCAGCTCGCGGTGTGCGGTGCGCAGCGCAACGGATTGTCCGTGCGGGGCCATTCATCCTCGGCAACGCGGTCGATCTCATCCCAAATTGCGATCATTGCTTCGCAAAAGCGATCCAGCTCGACGAGGTTCTCGCTTTCGGTGGGTTCCACCATCAGTGTGCCGGGCACCGGGAACGACATGGTGGGGGCATGCAGTCCGTAATCGGCCAGCCGCTTGGCAACATCCTCGACGGTGACACCAGTGGCCTTGGTGATCGGCCGCAGGTCCAAGATGCATTCGTGGGCGATCAACCCTCCGCTACCAGCGTAGAGCACGGGGAAGCGCTCGCCGAGGCGGCGGGCGACGTAGTTGGCGGCCACCACCGCGGTGAGCGTGGCACGACGTAGACCGTCGCCGCCCATCATCCGGATGTAGGCCCAGCAGATCGGCAGGATCAACGCGCTGCCCCATGGTGCCGCGGCCACCGGGCCCACCGCAGCGTCGGGTGCCGTCTCCGGGTGGCCAGGCAGGAACGGCGCCAGATGGGCCCGGACGCCGATCGGCCCCACCCCAGGCCCACCACCACCATGCGGGATGCAGAAAGTCTTGTGCAGGTTGAGGTGCCCGACATCGGCGCCGAACCGGCCCGGCCGGGCCAGGCCGAGCAGCGCGTTGAGATTGGCGCCGTCGACGTAGACCTGCCCCCCTGCGTCGTGCACCAGCGCGCAGACCTGCGTCACAGAAGTTTCATACACCCCGTGCGTGGACGGGTAAGTGATCATGATGGCGGCCAGCTCAGCACTGTGCTTGGCGATCTTGGTTCGGAGGTCGTCGAGGTCGACGTCACCGTTGGGGTCACATCCGACGACCACCACACGCATCCCGGCCATCACTGCCGAGGCCGCGTTGGTGCCGTGCGCGCTGGACGGGATGAGGCAGACGTCGCGACCGGTCTGGCCACGGCTGCGGTGGTAGGCGCGGATAGCCAGCAGTCCAGCGAACTCGCCCTGGCTGCCGGCGTTGGGCTGCAGGCTGACCGCGTCGTACCCGGTGAGCGCGGCCAGCCAGCGCTCGAGGTCGCTGACCACCTCTAGCAAGCCCTGCGCGTCCTCCCGGGGCGCGAACGGGTGCAACTCGGCGAATCGCGGCCAGCTGATCGGTTCCATCTCGGCGGTGGCGTTGAGCTTCATGGTGCAGGAGCCCAGCGGGATCATGCTGCGGTCCAGCGCCACGTCCTTGTCGGCCAGCGTGCGCAGGTAGCGCAGCAGCGCCGTCTCACTGCGGTAAGCGGAGAAGACCGGGTGAGTGAGGAACACCGATGTCCGCCGCAACACCGCGGGGATGGCGTCTGGAGTCTGCCGGTCGAGGATGTCCGGATCGGCCGCGGGTACGCCGAAGGCATCCCACACCACCCGCAGGTGCTCGCGGGTGGTGGTCTCGGCGCAACTGATCCCGACGTGATCGGCGTCGACCTGCCGCAGGTCCACTCCCCCGGTGCGCGCAGCGCGTACCACCTCGGCGGCCCGGCCCGGGATCCTGGTCAGCACCGTGTCGAAAAACGCCTCGGATACCACCTTGACGCCGCCGCGGCGTAACCCAGCGGCGAGCACAGCGGCCATCCGGTGCGCCCGCAGCGCGATGTCCCGCAACCCGTCAGGTCCGTGGTACACGGCGTACATCGAGGCCATCACGGCCAGCAACACCTGCGCGGTGCAGATGTTGCTGGTGGCCTTCTCCCGGCGGATGTGCTGCTCGCGGGTCTGTAACGCCAGGCGCAACGCCGGCGACCCGTCGGCGTCGCGGGACACCCCGACCAGCCGGCCGGGCAGTTGGCGCTCCAGGCCGCGGCGGACCGCCAGATAGGCGGCATGCGGGCCACCGAAACCCATCGGCACGCCGAAGCGCTGGGTGGATCCGATCACGACGTCGGCGCCGACCTCCCCCGGCGGTCGCAACACGGTCAGCGCCAGCGGGTCTGCCGCGACGGCCACCGTCGCGCCACGCTGGTGCGCCTGCTCGATCAGCGCCGCGTGGTCGCGAACCGTGCCCGAGGCGCCCGGGTAGGACAACAACACACCGAAGAACTCAGTGTCCGGGAGATTCGGCGCGGAAGACTCGCCGAACAGCGCCGCGATGTGCAGCTCGATGCCCAGCGGCTCGGCACGGGTGGCCAGCACGGCCAGGGTCTGCGGCAACGTGTCGGCGTCGACCACGAACCGCGATGAGCTGGCCCGGCCCGCCCGACGCAACAGCGTCATCGCTTCGGCCGCCGCGGTGGCCTCGTCGAGCAATGACGCGTTAGCCACCGGTAGACCGGTGAGGTCACAGATCATCGTCTGGAAGTTGAGCAGTGCCTCGAGTCGACCCTGCGAGATCTCAGGTTGGTAGGGCGTGTAGGCGGTATACCAGGCCGGGTGCTCCAGCACCGAGCGGCGGATCACCGGCGGCGTCACCGTGCCGTGATAACCCATCCCGATCATTGGCACCCGCGGGTGACAGCGCGCGGCTCGCTCACGCAACTCGCCAAGCGCCTGTGCCTCGGTAGCCGGGGGTGGCAGATCCAAGACTGCGTCCGGCCCGGTCCCCGAATCGAGGAGCACAGTGGGCGGTAGGGCCAGCTGTGCGAGCTGCTCCAGCGACTCCACGCCGATGACGTCCAGCATCCGGGCCACCTCGGCCGGACGGGGCCCGATGTGCCGGTCGGCGAACGGGGTGCCGTGCTCTAACTCGGACAGTGCGCGGCGGTGAGGCGTCTTCATCGCGGTGACCTCCGGGCGGTGACCCGCACGGTCCTGGTCGCCTGAGAGCTTCCGGGGAGGAGTGCTCCTTCGGCGCCCGGACTCCTGTGGCCGAGAACTCTCCCGCACGGGCTTGCGGCTACCTATTCAACCGTACCCGGAGAACTGACTGGCATACCCCCTGGAAACACCATGACACGGCAATGTGACTGGCTACACAGCGGGCGGGATAAGTCAGCTGATTCGGCGGGCTCGCCGCCGCTTGGTCAGCTCGTCTTCCGGGGCGGCCGCGACGTGACCACCGTCGGCGCGCTCCGGGGGGAACTGGCTGATCGATCCGGCGATCTCCTTCATCGCGCCACTGACGGCGATGCCGAACACGCCCTGCCCGCCCTGCAACAGGTCCACCACCTCCTCCGGAGAGGTGCACTCGTAAACCGTGGTGCCGTCACTGAACAACGTGATGCGGGCCAAGTCGTGGACTCCGCGACGGCGTAGGTATTCAACGGCCACCCGGATGTTCTGCAGCGAGACCCCAGTGTCCAGCAGCCGCTTGACCACCTTGAGCACTAAGAGGTCCTTGAAGGAATACAGACGCTGGCTACCCGAACCAGAGGCCCCGCGGATCGACGGCACCACCAGATTCGTCCGCGCCCAGTAGTCCAGCTGACGGTAGGTGATGCCAGCGATCTGGCATGCCGCGGGACCGCGGTAGCCGAGCAGATGGTCGATCATCCCCTGCGCGTCGCCCAAAACGGAATCCGGGAACAAGGTGCCTTGCGCGACCGGCTCGGCAGCGCCAGTCTCGTCGACGTCATACGCCGGGCCGTCCGCTCTGTCGACCACCCATGCCTCCCACGCTTGCGCCGATGGCCCCTTGCGGCTACCCGGCCCGCGGCGGATCCTCCGACGGCTCGGGCGAATCACACCGGCGCGACTCGTTGTGAGGATCGACGTTAGGCCCCGCCAGGTGGTCGGTCAATCCGACGCGCGGGCAGACTCAACCTCGACTTCAGCTTGAGCCGCCTCGATCAGGTATCGGCTCCGCGGGAACGTCAATCAGGTATCCGCTCCACGGAAGTCCTCCGGTGACACCGAGTCGAGGAACTCGCGGAACTTCTCGACCTCGTTCTCCTGCTCATCCGGAATGATCAAACCAGCCTCGGAGAGCACCGACTCCTCGACGTGGATCGGTACCCCGGCCCGCAGCGCCAAGGCGACCGAATCGCTCGGCCGGGCCGAAACCTTCACGTTACCGTCGAAGACCAACTCGGCGAAGAACGTGCCTTCTTGCAGCGCAGTGATCCGGACCTGTTTCAGCTCCCCACCCAGCGCCTTGATCACGTCGCGGAGCAGGTCGTGAGTCATCGGCCGCGCTGGTTGCACGC
Organism: Pseudonocardiaceae bacterium; assembly: GCA_050699875.1. Classification (GTDB taxonomy): domain Bacteria; phylum Actinomycetota; class Actinomycetes; order Mycobacteriales; family Pseudonocardiaceae. The sequence continues at coordinate 13,800 of JBOHFX010000024.1, read as the reverse complement.
CCTGCTGCTCAAGGGCGATGGCGGTTGCCTCGCCGGAGCCGATCCAGATCGGCAGGTAGCGCTCGCCCTCGGTTTCCCGTAGCAGCAGGATCGGCTGATTCGCCGGCAGCTCCACCCGCACCCCGACGACACGCATCTCGCTCATCGCGTTGCGCCTTTCTCCCACCGCACCCTGCCATCCGGGTGCCTTGAGGATCGTCGTGCTCGGCGGTGGATTGGACACCGGCCGGACTAGCTGCCAGCCCAGTCGCGTCTCCACCATCGCTACCCTCAGACGCTACACGCGGCCCCGCCCCGGTGCCGAGTCCCGCGGCGACTCAATTCTCTGCGGCGCCGTCTTTCTCGCCGGCTTCAGGTGCGGAACTCAGTTGCCGATGACACCCCGTAACCCGATCTTCACGAGCAAGGCGTGCAGCCGCAACGACAACACCGCCAGCTCCCGCACCACCTCGTCGGCCCGGGCCCGCGCATCGGGATCTCTCTGCCGGGTCACTGGGGTGACGATCTGAGCCAGCAAACCCACCTCCCGGTCCGCCGACGCCCGGAAGGCGCGCAGGTGTCTGGGTTCCAACCCGAAATCCGTCATCGCCCTTGCAGTCCTTGCCACCAGAACTGCGTCGGTATCGTAGAAGCCGGCTGGACCCGGTCGGACCAGGCCGAACTGCTCAAGCTCGGTGAGTACCGACCGCCCGATGCCGGCAGCGGTGAGCAGCTCCTCCTCGGTCATCCACACGGGGTCAGCGGTGTCGAGGTTTTCCGACACCGCTGACCCGGTCGCTGCGTCGGGGCGAACGCCGATCAGCGAACGGGCCGCCCGCCGGCTGCCACCAGAACCCCTTTCCGGGATGTGTTCAGGGAAACTTTCGGGGAGTCTTTGGGACTCACCCCGGTCGTGTGCATCCAGTTGCTCCTTGATGACCCTCAGCGGGAGATAGTGGTCACGCTGGGCGGCGAGCACGTAGCGCAGCCGTTCGACGTCAGTCGAGGAGAACTGCCGGTAGCCTGCAGCGGTACGTTGCGGCTGGATCAGCCCTTCGGACTCCAGGAACCTGATCTTGGAAATCGTGATGTCGGGGAAATCCAACCGCAGCTGAGCGAGCACCGCACCGATGCTCGCCCCGGACCGATGCCCGGAACGGCCCGGAACTGTCACCGCGACCCCTGAACATCCCCTCGGTCACCGGCACGCCCACCGGTCAGAAATACCAACCGGAACTTGCCGATCTGCACCTCGTCGCCATTGGCCAGTACCGCAGTATCCACCGGCTCGCGGTTGACGTAGGTGCCGTTGAGGCTGCCGACGTCCACCACAACGAACTCGCCGCCTTCGCGGCGGAACTCGGCGTGCCGGCGAGACACCGTCACATCGTCGAGGAAGATGTCGCTTTCCGGGTGCCGGCCCGCGCTCGTGGTGGACCGGTCGAGGAGAAACCGAGAACCAGCGTTGGGGCCGCGCTTGACCACGAGTAACGCCGAGCCCGCAGGTAACGCATCGATTCCGGCGATTGGGGGGGCAGGGGCCTCCACAGCCTCGGCCTCGGAGAGGAAGTCGGCGCGGAACGTGGAGGTCTGCTCGGGGCCCCGCTCCGGTGGTACGCCGGGCCCGTCGTTCGTGCTCACGCTGGGCTCTCCTTCGCCAAGTGCCGTCGCTATCACCCGGGCTTAACCTACCGTGCCACCGGTAGGCGTCGCGGACGGAGGTCAGCGTCCGTCAGTGCCCCCTGGTCACGCCTCGTCGATGAGCATGCGGTAGTCCTTGGCGTCCATCAAGGTACCCATCGCGGACGCCGCTGCCGGCTTGATCTCGATCATCCAACCCTCGCCGTAGGGATCGGAGTTGACCAGCTCGGGATTGTCCTCCAGAGCGACGTTGCGGGCCACCACCTCGCCGGCCACCGGCGCGAACACTTCCGAAACGCTCTTGGTCGACTCGACTTCACCAACCGGATCTCCCACCGCCACCGAGTCTCCGACCGGCGGCAACTGCACCAGCACCACGTCGCCAAGCTGCGTCTGCGCGTAGTCGGTGATACCGATTCGCAACGTGCCCTCCGCACTGGGCAGCACCCACTCGTGCTCCGGGGTGTACCGCAGGTCATCAGGGACCATTACGCTCCTCTCTCATCGGGTGATCTGCGTGGCCGAGCGTATCCCAGCGGGCGACGACGACCAGTCACAACGCGTGCGTCTTCGCGGCGCGAATTGTCAGCCGGACCCGAAGCAGGTAGAGCACCCCCGACCACACGTACAGCGCGCCGCCCCATCCGGTGAAAGCCACCGCGAAGGCCCAAGCCACCGCCCCCAACCAACCCTGTGTGTTGTGGGCGAGCAGCAGCAGGGGGAAGGCGTAGAGCAAGCAAAGGGTGGCGGCCTTGCCCAAGTAGTGCACTTGCAGTGGGCCGTAGCCATAGCGGCGCAGCACGGGCAGCGTCAGCCCGAGCGCCAGATCCCGGCCGATCAGCACGATCACAACCCACCACGGCAGGATTTCCCGTATCCCGAAGGCGAACAACGTGCTCAGCGTGTACAGCCGATCGACCGCTGGATCGAGCAACTCGCCCAGCCTGCTGGACTGGTTCAGCAAGCGGGCGAGCTTGCCGTCCAGCCAGTCAGTGAGACCCGACAAGGCGAGCACGAGTACCGCCAACAGGTCGTACTGCGGACCGAGCAACAGCCACAGGAACAACGGGACACCAGCCAGCCGGAGCAGGCTGAGCACATTGGGCACGGTGAGCAACCGGTCAGCGGGATCTCGCGGTTGGCGCCGGTATCGACTCGGCAGCACCTCGGATCCTCCTGATCACACCCCGGGCGCCGCAACGTGCAGTCCGGAAGTCCAGCGTGCCGCCGCGGCTGCGTCAGCGCAATCGGCGCTGCTGCCGTTGGCCCGTGAACTCGACGCGACGGACCTCGTAGCGACCGGAAATGACGATACTGTCGAGTTCACGGTGGTTTCGTACTGGTCTGCGGGGAGCTAGAAGCGGGTATGAGTTAGCCAGTGGTTCAGGACGGCGGGGTCACCGAGGACGGTGATGGGTGCGTCGGCCGGTGCCACCCGACGCAAGAGCACCAGCAGCAGGTCCACCACGGCCCCCCGGACCGCGACATCGCCCTTGGCGTGACCGTGCTTCCACACCGGGCCAGACGGGGTCCGGCGCACGATCCACTCTCCTGCCTCACCGAGCCCGGGATCGGTGGAATGCAGGTGCAGAGTCTGGCCCGTACCGCGCAACTCAGCGAGCTCGGGCCGCGCATTGACTGTCGTCGGCAAGCTGAGCAGACCCAACCACTCGGAGATCGCATCGGCGGCGAGATCGCTGTCCAGGGTGAACTCGCGGCCCAGGGCCAACTCGGCGTCGGCGCGATGCACCGCGGTCTCGTGCGCCATCCGCCGAGTCCAGAATGCGACGCTCTGGTCGTCGGCCCAGCTCCACACGACAGTCTGCGGTCCAGCGCCCCAAATCGCGTCCACCAGCTCACCGGCGCCGTCGGCCAACCAGTTTGCCAGCCCAGCCGGGTCGGCCGGCGCTTCAGCCATCAAGCGCTCACGGGGGTCGGGCGGGGCAGTGCCGCGGCGCGTGATGATGGCGGTGACCCACCGATGAGCCTGCCCGAGGTGTTCTGCGAGCCGGTACAACGTCCAGTCCGGGCAGGTCGGAACCTGCTGTTGCAGGTCCGCGACGTGCAACGCCTCAGCGAACAGCCTCGACTGCGCCGTCAGAGCGTCGAGGTAGCGGTCGTTGTGCAGCGCAGCCATCGAACGCCCTTCCGTGGTCATCGTCCTGCCCGACCTGCAGCCTAAGCATTGGCCGGTAGGTAGTGCGGCGCCGCACCGAGTGGTGCACTGTGCCCTATGGCCTCGCAGCCCGCCTCGCATCCACAAGACCCCGTGCGGCGCGCGTTCGGCGACGGTTGGGGCACGTTCCTCGTCGCCGCACTGCGGTCGCCGCGCGATGTCGGGACACTGCTGCCATCCGGGCCCGAACTGGCCCGGAGGCTGGCCGCGGTGGTACCGGGGGCCGGCAGAGCTGGGCGGCCTGCGGTCGTGGTGGAGGTCGGTGCCGGCGCCGGGGCGGTCACTGCGGCAATCGCTGCGCAGGCAGGCCACGACGCGGTGGTAATCGCGATCGAGAAGGACGCCGGCCTCGCCGACTTGCTGCGGTCCCGCGAACTGGGTGTGCGAGTGGTTACCGCCGACGCCGCCACACTCCCGGCCATCCTCGCCGACCACGGCGTGGACCGCGCGGACGTGATTGTCTCAGTGCTGCCGTGGACCCTGTTCGGCCCGCGGCAGCAGCGCGAGTTCCTGACGATCTTCACTGCCGCGCTGGCAACCGATGGGGTGTTCACCGCTGCGGCATACAGCCTCGGCTACTGGACACCGGCAGCCCGCCGGTTCCGCCACGAGCTGGATCAGAGGTTCGGTGAGGTCCTGACCACTCGCACGCTCTGGCGGCACCTGCCGCCGGCGATGACCTATGTCTGCCGGCGTCCTTGCCCGGCCGTTGATGACATCACCGGGGATCCGAGTCGATGAGTAGCTGGCCGTCCAGCCGGCTCACCCGTAGTTGCCGCTTGACCGCCTGGACGTCCTCGCCGGTGTGGTAGTTGACGTCGACGGGCACGTTCACCGAACCGTCAGGGTTGTCGGTGACCCCAGATGCGTTGCGGGCGTCGACCGAGGAGTACCGGCTCCAATGCGACCGGAAGGCCGACTCGTCGCCGAAGGCCGCCTGCGCAGTGGGTGACAACAACTGCCAGGCCGCCGACTGGTCGTCCAAGCCGTTGTAGTAGTCGATCACCAGCTGACCGGCATCGCGCCAGGCAATCGGCGAAGCGTGGTCCACCGGCTGAACCTGTGGTGGTGAAAGTTGCGCGGGCGGTTCCTGTGCCGGCGCAGGTGCCGAGGTGACCGGTCGCCCGATGGGCTGTGCGGCCTGTTGCCCGGATGGGTTTGTCGACAGCAGCACCGCGCCACCGGAAAACGCAAGCATCGCCACAATAGCCCCGGCCAATATCCCCGCTCTTGGGCGTGGCCGCCTGGAGCTGTCCGGGGCGCCGCCAACCGGCCAGGCGGGTGCGGTCGCGGGCGCCGCCGGCCGGATGGTGGGCGGCGGCGTGGACGTCACGGTGGGCGCTTCTGGTTGGGCGATCCGCACCGCGGCCAGTTGCAGGCCGGCCTGATGCATGTCCGGACGCGCCGCCGGGTTGGTGGCCAACAGCCTCATCAGCACCGTGGACAGCGGACCCCCGCGTCGAGGCGGCACCACCTGCCCGCCAGCTACTGCGTGCAGCAGCGCGAGTTGGTTGTCGCTGTCACCGAAGGGAGCGTGCCCCTCCACCGCGGCGTAGAGGGTGGCGCCAAGGGAGAAGACATCCGACGCCGGAGTCGGGACCTGCCCGCGCGCCACCTCCGGGGCGAGGTAGGCGGGGGTGCCGGCCATCATCCCGGTCTGGGTGACCGTGACATCGCCCGCTGCGCGGGAGACACCGAAGTCGGTGATCTTCGCCGTGCCGTCCTCAGTGATCAGGATGTTTCCGGGTTTGACGTCCCGGTGCACGATCTGTGCGGCATGCGCCGCGGCCAGCGCCGAGGCAATCTGCCGGCCGATCGAGGCGACCTCGGTGACGGGAAGGGGACCTCGCTCGCCCAGCACCGCGGCGAGGCTGCGGGACGGCAGGTACTCCATCACCAGGCAGGGTTCGCCATCGTGCTCGGCCACGTCGTAGACGATGATGGCGTTGGGGTGCTGCAGCCGCGCGGCGATGCGTGCCTCGCGCAGCGCCCGGGCCCGGGCTTCATCGGTCGCCCTGGCGCTCAGAGCCGGCTGCAACAGTAGCTGTTTCACCGCGACCAACCGCTGAAGTCGCTCGTCCATCGCTTGCCAGACGACGCCCATGCCGCCACTGCCGATCCGATCCAGCACTCGGTAGTGGCCGGCGATCAGCTGACCCCTGTCGATATGCGGTCACCCCTTCTGTGCCTGCGTTGAGAGCATGGGCACGCGGTATCCCCGACCGGAGATCAGGTTATCGCGCCGCGACCGGGTAGGCACGCCGGCTTGGACCGGCCCGGCTTGGCCTTGGACGGAACCTGCAGGCACCATCGTGGTCACCATGACGCTCACCGAGGCACTGCCCGGCGGCTACGGCCCCGACGAGCTGCTCGATACCTTTGTCAGCTGGGTATCGGGCCAGGGTTTGACCCTGTACCCCGCTCAGGAGGACGCCCTGATCGAAATCGTGTCGGGCTCCAATGTCATCCTGGCCACCCCTACCGGATCCGGCAAGAGCCTGGTCGCGACCGGCGCGCAGGCGGCCGCGCTGGCGCAGCGCAAGCGCACCGTCTACACCGCGCCGATCAAGGCGCTGGTATCGGAGAAGTTCTTCACCGCATGCGGCGTCTTCGGCGCCGACCAGGTCGGGATGCTGACCGGTGACTCCAGCGTCAACGCCGAGGCACCGATCATCTGCTGCACCGCCGAGGTGTTGGCCAACATGGCATTGCGGACTGGGCCGGACACCGACGTTGGCCTGGTCGTGATGGACGAGTTCCACTTCTACGCCGACCCGGATCGCGGCTGGGCCTGGCAGGTACCGCTGCTGGAGCTGCCGCACGCACAGTTCCTGCTGATGTCCGCGACATTGGGTGACGTCACCCGCTTCGAGCAGGACTTGACCCGGCGCACCGGCCGCCCCACCGCGGTGGTGCGCTCCGCGCAGCGGCCGGTGCCGCTGCATTTCCGGTACGTGACGGAGCCGCTGCACGAGACGCTGGAAGAGCTGCTGGCAACCAAGGCGGCGCCGGTCTATGTGGTGCATTTCACCCAGGCCTCAGCTGCTGAGCAAGCGCAGGCATTGACCAGCATCAACGTTTGCAGCCGCGCGGAGAAGGACGCGATCGCCGAGCTGATCGGCGGGTTCCGGTTCACCGCCGGTTTCGGGCGGACGCTGTCCCGGCTGGTGCGCCACGGGATCGGTGTGCACCACGCCGGGATGCTGCCGCGGTACCGCCGGCTCGTCGAGCGGCTCGCCCAGGCCGGACTGCTAAAGATCATTTGTGGTACCGACACCCTCGGCGTCGGGATCAACGTGCCGATCCGCACGGTGCTGCTCACCGCGCTGAGCAAGTACGACGGAACCCGCACCCGGCACCTCACCGCCCGCGAGTTCCACCAGATCGCCGGCCGGGCCGGCCGGGCGGGCTACGACACAGCCGGCACCGTCGTGGTGCAGGCCCCCGACCATGTGGTGGACAACGCCAAGGCGGTCGCGAAGGCCGGTGACGATCCCCGCAAGCTCCGCAAGATCGTGCGCAAGAAACCCCCCGAGGGCTCGGTGTCCTGGAGTGAGCGCACCTTCGACCGCCTGATCGCGGCTGAACCAGAACCGCTGAAATCGAGCTTTGTGGTCAGCCACGCGATGCTACTCAACGTCGCGGCCCGGCCCGGTGACGCGTTCGCGGCGATGCGCCACCTGCTCACCGACAACCACGAGGACCGCCCCGCGCAACGCCGGCACATCCGGGCGGCCATTGCGATGTACCGCGCGTTGCTGGCTGCCGGCGTGGTCGAACGGTTGGCGGCGCCGGACGCCCACGGCCGTACAGTGCGCCTCACCGGCGAGCTGCAGCTCGACTTCGCGCTCAACCAGGCGCTGTCCCCTTTCGCGTTGGCCGCGCTGGAGTTGCTCAACCCGGAGTCGTTCGACTACCCGCTCGACGTCTTGTCAGTGCTCGAGGCCACCTTGGACGATCCCCGGCAGGTGCTGGGCGCGCAGCTGTCCAAGGCCAAGGGCGAAGCCGTGGCCGCGATGAAAGCCGAGGGCATCGAGTACGAGGAGCGGATGCGGCTACTCGAGGACGTCAGCTACCCGATGCCGTTGGCCGAGCTGCTCGACGCAGCGTTTGAAACATACCGGCGGGGTCACCCATGGGTGGCCGATCACCGGCTGTCCCCGAAGTCGGTGGCCCGCGATCTCGCCGAGCGGGCGATGACCTTCACCGAGTACGTCGGGTACTACGGCCTGGCCCGCTCCGAAGGCCTGGTACTGCGCTACCTGGCCGACGCGTACCAGGCGTTGCGCCGCACGGTACCGGCGGACGCCAAGACCGACGGGCTGCGGGATCTCGAGGAGTGGCTCGGTGAACTGGTCCGCCAGGTCGATTCCAGCCTGCTGGACGAGTGGGAGAAACTACGTGATCCGCTGGCGCAGGATGCAGTACCGGCGCCGGTCGACCAGCGACCTCCACCGGTGACGGCCAACACCCGGGCCTTTCGGGTACTCGTGCGCAATGCGTTGTTCCGCCGGGTAGAACTTGCCGCTCGCCGGCGATGGGACGAGCTGGGCGCGCTCGACGGTGACATCCGCGATAGGGACATCCGCGACAGGGACCTCCGCAACGGGGACACCGGCTGGGACGCGGACGCCTGGCGGCAGGCCCTGGGACCGTACTTCGACGACCATGACGAGATCGGCACCGGCGCTGACGCCCGCGGCCCGCACCTGCTGATCATCGACCAACAGCCCGGCCGGTGGGTGGTGCGGCAGACCCTGGACGATCCGGCTGGGCACCACGACTGGGCGATAAATGCCGAGATCGACCTGACCGCATCCGACGAGTCGGGGACGGCGGTCGTATGGGTGACCACGGTCAGCCGGCTCTGACCCTGCCTGCGGAGTCGTCAGAGTCGCTGGAGGCCGGCGAGCACTCGCCGCATCAGCTCAATGTCGGGTGCGGCGTCAGCCGAACCTACCGTGCGATGCACCACGACGCTGCCTGCCTCGGCCATGTCCCCCAGCATCACGCGGGCCACCCCGAGGGGCATTGACAGCAGGGCGGCGAGCTCTGCGACCGAGTGCGGCGTGGCGCAGAGCTTGACAATTGTGCGGTGCTCTGGAGAGGCCGCTGGGTCGGCCGCCCGACCGGTGGCCGAGACCAAGGTCTCAACTGACAGGTCGATGCGCGACGCGGTCCGCCCCCCGGTCCAGTAGTAGGGCCGCACCAGGTCGGAGGCCTCCTTGGCCGCGCCCCGATCGGCCCCTCCTGCCCATTCGGCCTCGCTGACCCGCACGGTCCCGTTGGTCTCGGTCCCGCGAACGTCGCCGGACACCGACACCGGCGGTGCGGTCGCCGGCAACGGACCAGCCTGCTGTGCCCGCGGTGCCTGCGCATCCTGCGCTGCCGGTTCGGGATCACGCTGATCGGTATCCTGCTGCTCGAACTCCTCGTCGGGGTCTTGCTTGTGCCGCCAACGCCTCAAGACGCCCGGGAACCGGGCCCCGGTCTGGCCGACGGGCGTCTCGCCAGCGTGGTACCGGTGAGCGGCCTCGGAGCTCTCATCCTCTGGTGGGCTCGCCGAGGCATCCTCTGGTGGGCTTACCGAGGCACGGCGGCGACGTCCGGCCGTGCCGCCGAACCGGGCCCCGGTCTGGCCGACCACTGGGCCGTCGGCGGAGCGAGGTCCCCGCGTTGGGTGATCTGTGGCCACGGCGGTGCAGATTAGGCCGCCAGTGTCAAGACCTACGACGGGGGGTGTTCGCCGCGTTACTTGCAGTCAGTGGTAAAGGCGCGCAAAGCGCCAGCACGCTCTCAGGACGGTTCATTGCCTGGCTTCCACTTGATACCGCACCCCAAGCTGGGCATCTGCGGTTCCGGCGCCGGCTTTCCGGCCAGGACCAGCTCCAGTGCCTCCCGCAACGCCTTGCCGGTCACCGGAGCGTTGTTGCGGGGCCGGGACTCATCGAACTCGCCCCGATAGACGAGCCGGCGATCGGCGTCATAGAGAAAGAAGTCCGGAGTGCACGCCCCCCGGTAGGCCAGTGCGACCTCCTGGGTCTCGTCGAGCAGGTATGGGAAGGTGAAGCTGGCGCGGCGGGACTGCTCGATCAGGCCCTCAGGACCGTCGTCGGGATAGTTGTTGATGTCGTTACTGCAGATCGCCACGGCGACCACGTCCGGTGTGTACTCGGCAACCAGGGAGCCGAGTTCACGCTCAATGTGCCGGACATAGGGACAGTGATTGGACAGGAACATCACCAGCAATGGCCGACCGGGGCCGAGGCCGTCAGAGTGCACGGTGCGACCATCGAGAGACGGTAGATCGAACGGTGGAGCCGGCGTACCGAGCGGGATCATGAACGAGTTCACTGCCATGGTCATGAAGTCTTCCACCCGCGAGGACACCCGGCCACCAAGTCCGTCGTGCTGCACGATCCGAAGCGCGTGCCGACGCTGGTGTTGGCCCGGCAGCAGCCTGCCGGCCCGTCGAACAGTTCACCACCGTGGACCAGTTCGACGGGCCTGGCTTCAACCCCGATCAGTGCTTGCGAGGACTAGGCTTCACCCTGGAGCTTGCGCACCACTCCGTCGATCTGGTCGTGGTACTTACCCCCGGTGGCTTGGTCGACGAGGCCGCCGGCCTGATCTGCGATCTTGCCGACTGCTTCGGGGTTGGCTTTGGCGTACCGGCGGGCGGCCTCGACGACCCCCGCCAGAACAATGAGCTTCCCCAGCTTCCCCAGCATGGTGTTTCCTCCTTCGGCGGACCAACCCGATCCCACTCGATCACCACAAGGTGGCGAGAGTACCGTGTACGATCATGGCTTGGTGAACCGCCGCAGGAAGCTGTTAAAAACCCATCGCCTGGGCGCGGCGCTTCACCTCGCGACCCCGGTCGGTCCGCAGGGCGCCGATGGGCGTACCGGGCAGCGAAGCTTCCGCTGTGAACAGCCAGCGCAGGATTTCTTCGGCAGAATAGCCGGCGTCACGCAGCAGGGTGATCGTGCCCGGCAGGCCTTTGACCACAGCGTCGCCGCTGAGAAACTCCGCGGGCACGACCGCCACGCCGTGGCGGCGTACTCCCAGCAGTTGCCCGTCGCGCAGCATCTGGTGTACTCGGGTCACCGGCAGTCCGAGCCGTTGCGCGACATCGGGTAGCGGCAGCACCACCACCTCGGGGTCGAGCACGTCCGGGGCGATCGGGATGTCGCTCACAGTGGTCACCCTGCCATACCTGCCAGTCGACGCCCTTCCGCCGTTCGGGGACGGCGCCGGGTCTCCTACGATGCTCGGACTGTGGAACGGCAGGGGCCCGATCACGACGGGAACCTGGTTGGCACCCTGCTGGAAGGGCGCTACCGGGTTGGTCCGGTACTGGCCCGTGGCGGCATGTCCGTCGTCTACCGCGGTACGGACACCCGCCTGGAGCGCCCCGTCGCCATCAAGGTGATGGCCCCGCGGTTCGCCGCCGACCCGATCTTCCTGCAGCGCTTCGAGCGGGAAGCTCGGGCCGCCGCGAGGCTGCATCATCCCGGAGTCGTGGGGGTCCATGACCAAGGCGTCGAATTTTCCCCCACCGGAAACTACGTGTTCCTGGTGATGGAACTGGTAGACGGCGGAACCTTGAGGGACCTGTTGCGTCAGCACGGCAGGCTGTCCGTGCCACTGGCGATCTCGGTGGTCGAGATGGTGCTCTCGGCCTTGGCCGCAGCGCACCGCGAGGGCCTGGTACATCGCGACATCAAGCCGGAGAACGTCCTCATCGGCCCCCGCGGTGTGGTGAAGGTGGCCGACTTCGGGTTGGTCCGAGCAGCTGCCGAGGCCGGCAGCAACACCGGCGACGTCATCCTCGGCACGGTGGCTTACCTCTCACCCGAGCAGGTCGCGACCGGGGCCGCCGACGCACGCAGCGACGTCTACGCCACCGGAGTGCTGCTGTTCGAGATGCTGACCGGGACACCGCCATACACCGGCGAAACCGCGCTCGCGGTGGCCTATCGCCACGTCAACGATGACATGCCTGCCCCCAGCACGGTGGGCGCTGCAGTGCCCGCACCGCTGGACGACCTGATCGTGCGAGCCACCCGTCGGGTCCCGACGGCGCGGCCGCTCGACGCTGCGGCGTTCCTACGCATGTTGCAGGCGGTGCGGACCGACCTGGGGATCGATCCAGTGCCGGTTCCCGTGCCCGCGAGCGCAGCGGGATTGATGTGCGCCACCGCAGTCGTCCCTCCCGACCACGGACCTGGCGGGACCCGGGCCCTGACTCGGGCCACCATGGTGGGGGGCCGAACCGCGGTGGCCCAGCAACCCATCAAGTCAGTACCCCAAGCCGACCCCTACCTACGCGAGCGCATTCGCAACCGGCGCGCCTTCGTCGCCTGGCTGGTGATCGTGCTGATGCTCGCCAGTGCCCTCGGAGTGGGCGCGTGGTGGCTGGGCAGCGGCCGGTGGACCGTAGTGCCCAGTCTCGCGGGTCTGCAGCGTGGTGCGGTGCCCGCGGCGCTGGCCTCCGCTGATCTCAAAGCCGCCGTTACTGAGGACCATGACGACACAGTCCCGGACGGCGCGGTGATCAGCAGCGATCCCGCGCCGGGCCGCCGGGCTATACGGGGCTCGGGGGTCACTGTGGTGATCTCTCTCGGCCGTCCGGTGGTACCCGATGTGGAGGTCGGTAGTACCGACGAAGAGGCCGAACGAGCGATCCAGGAGGCCGACCTCAGCCCGCGGCGGGACGAGGGTGCCGAAGAGTTCGACGATACGGTCCCGGTCGGTACCGTCATCGGACTGCGGCCCGCGCCGGGCACCGTGCTCACCGTCGGCGCTCCGGTCACCGTGGTGATCAGCAAGGGCCGCGCCCCGACCACGGTGCCGGATGTGCGCGGGTCTTCCCAAGCCGCCGCGCTCGCGGCGCTGGACCGTGCTGGGTTGACCGCGCAGGTGCGACGCCGGCTCGACGACCAGATAGCCGGTGGACTCGCAATTGGCACTGATCCCGAGGCGGGCACCGGCCTGTCCCGCGGCACCGCCGTCATCCTGCTGGTGAGCACCGCACCAGTGGTGCCCGACGTGGAAGGGCTACCGGTCGACCAGGCCCGGCAGGTGCTTGCCGACGCGGGACTCAACAGCTCCGTCCGCGGATCGCTCGGCGGATTGGACATCCTCGGGGGCTTCGGGGGCTTTTCGGACCGGGTGGTCTCGCAGTCACCCAGGCCCGGTCAACCCGTCCGTCCTGGCACCACCGTCACGCTGACGACGCTGTGAGCGTCGTCAGCTCTCAGGATCGGAGCATCTCGGCGACCAGGAACGCCAGCTCCAGCGACTGCTGAGTGTTCAGCCGCGGATCGCATGCGGTTTCGTAGCGGCCGGACAGGTCCGCGTCGGAGATGTCCTGAGCGCCGCCGAGGCACTCGGTGACGTCCTCGCCGGTGAGTTCCACGTGAATCCCGCCGGGATGGGTACCCAACGCCCGGTGCACTTCGAAGAAGCCCTGCACCTCGTCGACGACCCAGTCGAAGTGCCTGGTCTTGTACCCGGTCGACGATTCGATGGTGTTGCCATGCATCGGATCGCACTGCCAGATCACCTGATGCCCAGCAGCAGTGACCTTTTGCACGATCCCCGGCAACACATCCCGGACCCGCTGCGCCCCCATCCGCGAGATCAGGGTGAGCCGGCCCGGGATACCGTGCGGGTCAAGCCGCTCGACGTATTCCACAGCCTCATCCGGTGTGGTGCTCGGACCGAGCTTGAGCCCGATGGGATTAGCCAGCAGTTCAGCAAATGCGATGTGCGCTCCATCCAGCGCACGGGTGCGCTCCCCCACCCACAGGAAATGCGCGGACAAGTCGTAGAGCTTGGGTTTCTCGGCAGTACGGTCCAAGCGGAGCATGGCCCGCTCGTAGTCGAGCACCAACGCCTCGTGACTGGCGTAGATCTCGGTGGAGTGCAGCGATGAGTCGTTCACGCCGCACGCCGACATGAAACGCAGGCCACGGTCGATCTCGCCGGCTAGAGCC
>JBOHFX010000023.1:0-13432 GCA_050699875.1 Pseudonocardiaceae bacterium | reverse complement strand
GCGGTGAGGGGCGGGTGGCCGATGCGGTGGCGCTCGGGCACCGCGCCGTCGCGACCGCCGAGCAAGCTGGCGAGTACGAGGCTGCCTGCGAGGCCCTTGAGGTGCTCGGCCGCGCGGCCCGGCTGCGTGACCTGGCCGAGGCGGAGGCGGCGTTCGAACGCGCCTACCGGATCGCCGACACCCACGGGTTGGTCGTCTGGCGCATCCGCGCGCTGCATGAGCTGGGCACGATCGACCTGCACGACATTCGGGGCGGCGACCGGCTGGTCGCGGCACGCGAGGAGGCCCTCGCCGCCGGGGCGCTGGCCACCGCCGCGGTGGTGGATCTGCAGCTCTCCGGTATCCATTGGAGTCGCTGCGAGTTCGAGGCCCAGGTCGCCGTCATGATTCGTTGCGTCGAGGTCGCACGGCGGCTACGGCTGCCCATCTTGCCGATGGCCCTGCTGTACCTCGCCGGCGCACACGGCGAGTTCGATCGACGGGAGGAAATGGAAGCCGGGATCGCGGCGGCGCATGTTGCGGCCCCCGACGATCCCGAGGTGGAGGCGGCTGAATGGGGCCACATCCGCTGGTCCTACTGGCTTGTGCGGGCCGAGGACGCGCGTGCCCTCGATGCCCTCGACCGGGCCATGACGATCTACCGCGAGCACCCGGAGCTGCCGTTTCCGTTCCGGGGCGTGTGGACCCTGTTGCAGACCGTGTTCGGCGAAGGGGCGGCTGCGCGCGCGGAGGTGCGTAACGGACCGCAACTCACCACTCGCGCCAACTGGGTCCTGCTGCGCTACGCCGATGCGGTGGCGCTCGGCCGGGCAGGGCACCCGGCGGAGGCCGTCGAGATGTTCACAGGTGCAGTCGCGGCCGGGCCCACGCCGGGCATCCGCGAGCACCAGCACATCCTGCGGTTGGTGGGCAGCGCTGCACTGCGCGACGGTTGGGGCGAGCCGATCATCTGGCTGCGGCAGGCCCTGGACTGGTTTGAAGCGCACGACCAGCAGCGGGCCGCATCGTCCTGCCGGCGGTTGCTGCGGGAGGCCGGCGTCGCGGTTCCGCGACGGGGTCGGGGGGCCGCGACCGTACCCGACGGGCTGCGCAGCCGCGGCGTCACCAGCCGCGAGATGGATGTGCTGCTGCTGGTGGCCGAGGGTCTTTCCAATCCCGAGATCGCCGCGACACTCGTGCTCTCACCGCGCACCGTCGAGAAACACGTGGCGAGCTTGCTGACCCGAACGGGCGCCCGCAGCCGCGCGCAGCTCGCCGCGCTGGCCGCCCGCGGCGCGACTTAACCGGGGGACCGCCCGCGCGGAACTGGGTAGGTCTACCGATCCGGCGGTTGTCGCCCTGTCCGATGCTGAACCGGCGTTAACCGGCAAGGAGGCATCCATGCAGACGAGGGTCAACGAGATCGCCGACGGGATCTACCGCCTCTGCACGTATCTGCCCGACGTGGCGGCGCCAGCGGGTTTCACGGTCAACCAGTTCCTCATCGATGCCGAGGAGCCGCTGCTCTACCACTGCGGCATGCGGTCACTGTTCCCGCTGGTGTCCGCGGCGGCGAACCGTATCGTGGCGCTTGAACGGCTGCGGTGGATCGGGTTCGCGCACCTGGAGTCCGACGAGTCCGGGTCGATGAACCAATGGCTGGCGGCTGCCCCGCACGCCCAGATTGCCCATGGGGCGCTGGGCTGTGAAGTGTCGATCAACGACCTGGCCGATCGGCCGCCTCGGGCGCTCAGCGACGGTGAGGTGATCGACCTAGGTGGCAAGCGGGTGCGCCACGTCGACACCCCGCACACTCCGCACGGCTGGGACTCGCGTGCGCTGTTCGAGGAGACCACCCGCACGCTGCTCTGCGGGGACGTGCTGAGCCAAGTCGGTGACGGACCTGCGGTGACGGAACGCGACATCTTGGGTCCGGCGATCGCAGCGGAAGACGCCTTCAGCTCCACCTCACTCGGCCCGCACATCGCCCCGGCCTTGCGCCGCCTCGCCGATTTGAACCCGCAGGTCCTTGCGATCATGCACGGCTCGTCCTATGCGGGGGACGGCGCCGCCGTCCTGCACTCCGTCGCCGACTATTACAACCAGCGGCTACGTGCCGCACTCACCTGAGGAGCATCGTCATGTCCGCTGTCCCGGAACTCGCCGCCACCCATCACGCCGCGATCACTGTAACCGACCTGGACGCCAGCATTGCCTGGTACCAGCAGGTGTTCGGGTTCACCAAGTTCATGGAAGGTCCGCACCCCGGTGGCTACGCGAAGCTACTCATCGAGCCCCGGTCGCAGGTGATCCTCGCCGTGCATCGGCACGACGCGAACTCCGGTGAGCGTTTCTCCGAGACTCGTACGGGCCTCGACCACATCGGTTGGTCGGTGCCGCGGCGCGAGGACCTCGACGCGTGGCAGGCTCGGCTGGAGTCGCTCGGCGTCACGTTTACACCCGTGGTGGACGTCGAGGAGCAGGGTCTCAAGTATTCCGTCATCGTGCTGCGCGATCCCGACAACATCCAGCTTGAGCTCTGTTGGACACCGGCAGCGTGATTTACGCGTCCGGCGAGGCGCCAAGCTGCTGTAGCAGGCCGAGCACCAGCAGCACCTCACGTCGATCTTCGACAAGACCGGTGTACGGAGCCGTTCCGAGCTCGTCGGGCAGGTGTTCTTCCGGCACTTCCTGCCCGGCATAGATTGATCGCGGCGGCTCGTGTACCCGGCCAAAGTGATCACCGATGTCTGGGCGCCGCTGATCTCGCTCGTGGCCGCGGCTCCTTGAGCGCCAGCCGCGCGGCCTGCCAGCCGCCCATGCCGTGCACCCCGGCGCCCGGGGGAGTGCTCGCCGAACAGAGGTACACGCCGGGCAGTGGTGTGCGCCATGGGTGGGGTGAAAGCACCGGACGGGCGACGAACTGGAACAGGTCGGCTGACCCGCCGCCGATGTCGCCGCCGACGTTGTTTGCGTTGCCAGCCTCGAGCTCTGCAGGCCCCATGGCGTGGCGCGCCAGTACACGATCCCGGAAGCCCGGCGCGAACCGCTCGATTTGGGCCTCGATCGCACCGGTCATGTCGACGTCGGAACCGTTCGGTACGTGGCAGTACGCCCACAGGGTGTGGGCGCCGGCCGGCGCTCGGGTCGGATCCGCCACGCAGGGCTGCACCAGGAGCACGAACGGACGGTCGGGATGCCGCCCATGCGCCACGTCGTGCTCGCCGGCGGCGATCTCGTCGCTTGTGCCGCCGAGGTGCACGGTCGCGGCGCCCGATACCGAGGGATCACGCCATGGCACCGGCCCGTCCAACGCCCAGTCGAGCTTGAACACGCCCGGCCCGTAGCGGAACCGCTCCAGGCAGCGGCGGTACAGGCTGGGCAGTCGGTCTCCGGCGATGTGCACGAGCTGGCGTGGCGTGACGTTGAGCAGGATCGAGTCGGCCGGCGGCAGCTCGGCAAGGGAACGAATCGGGTTGCTGGTGGCGACCTCACCGCCGTGCCGGCGCAACCGGGCGGCCAGCGCGTCGGCGAGGCGTTGCGATCCGCCTGCGGCGACCGGCCAGCCCACGTGGTGCGCGAGGGCGGCGAGAAGCAGCCCGTATCCGGCCGTGATGGGAGAGTGCAGGTCGAGCATGGAGTGCGCGGACATGCCGGCAAAGGCAGCGCGGGCTCGGGTGCCACGGAAGGCCGCGCGCGCTACCCAGGTAGCCGGCCAGGCGCCAATAGCACCGTAGTGGGCCAGCGCGAGCGGCGCTCGCGGCGGCAGGTCCAGCGGTGCCAGCAACGAGTCGACCAGCCGGGTACCGGCCCTGGCGATGGCGCCGACGGTGGCCCGCCAACGCCGCCCGTCAGTGCCCAACCCGGCCACGGTGGCGTCGAGGTCGCGGTACACCAGGGCGGCGTCGCGGTCGTCGAGCGGGTGGGCGGCAGCCACCGGCGGGTGGGTCCAGCGCACCCCGTCGTCCTCCAGCCGTAGTGCGCGGAACGCGGGCGACGCGAGCGCCAGCGGGAGCACCGTCGCGCAGACGTCATGGCGGAATCCGGGCAGCGTCAGCTCCTCGGTGCGCAGCCCGCCGCCGATCCGGTCGGCGGCCTCCACCAGCAGGGTTCGGCGCCCCGCCTGGGCCATGGTGACGGCTGCCACCAAACCGTTGGGCCCGGATCCGACCACGACCGCATCGAAACCGTCTGCGGTCACCAGTCACCTCCCGCCGGCGTGGCCGGCACGTTGCCGCGGACTGTCGTGCCGCTCCCGGCGTGGACGACCCTTCCAGGAAACCTTCGGTGGTGCCCAGCGGGGCATGCCATGTTCAGACGCTGTCGCGCGCGCCAGCTGTTACTGGCCGGTTGACGTACCATCGGTGCAGGGCGAGGGTTCCCCCTCAGGCAAAGTGGCGGTAACAACGACCGCCTAGCGTCGTTTCCATGGGCAACCTCGTGAGTTCACGGATCGGTGTCGAGGAAGAATTCCATCTCGTCGACCTGCAGACCAGGAGAGCGACGCCAGCGGTCGACGCCATGCTCGAGCAGCTGGATGGCGACTCGTTCGCCCCGGAGCTGCAGCGCTCGCTCGTCGAGGCTAATACCTTGCCCTGCGAGAGTCTTGATGATCTGCGCGACGAACTGTGCCGGCTGCGCCGCCGGTTGAACGAAGTCGCAGAACCTCTCGGGCTTGGCGTGGTGGCTGCCGGCACGGTCCCGTTGGTGGGTCTGCTCGGCACAGACATCTCGGCCGGCGCTCGCTACGAAAGGATGCAGCACGAATACCAGCTCCTGGTCCGCGAGCAACACATCTGCGGGGCCCAGGTCCACGTCGACGTGCCCAATCGTGACGTCGCGGTCGCCGTCGTGCAGCACGTGGCGCTGTACCTACCATTGTTCTTGGCGCTGTCGGCCAGCTCGCCGTACTGGCGGGGTGTCGACAGCGGGTACGCCAGCTACCGCTGCATGGTCTGGCAGCGCTGGCCGACCGCCGGACCGCCGGGGCCGATGTGCACCGCAGCCGACTATGACGCCATGGTGGCCGACCTGGTCGCCTCGGGAACCATCAGTGACCCCGGCATGGTCTATTTCGACATCCGCCCTTCGGCGCATCTGCCCACCGTCGAACTGCGGATCTGCGATGCCTGCCCTGCGGTGGACGACGTGGTGCTCATCACCGGTCTGTTCCGGGCGCTGGTGCAGCGCGCCCGCGAGTGGGTCGCTGAAGGCAAACCGTTCCCCCAGACCCGCCACGAGTTGCTGCGGGCAGCGACCTGGCGAGCGGCCCGATCCGGGCTGGAGGGTGACCTCGTCGATTTTGCCGGCCCGTCCGGGCCGACCCTGGTGCCACCGTCGCTGCTCGTCGAGCGGCTGGTCAGCGAGTTGCGGCCAGAGCTGGAGGCATTCGGCGATTGGAAGCAGGTGTGTGAGCTGTCCCAGCGAACCCTCGCTGAAGGTAGCTCTGCGGCCCGCCAGCGCCGCATGGTCGGCCGGCGCGGTGAGCTCCGCGACGTGGTTGACGACCTGCTCGCGCAAACCCGCGGCGAGCCGCTGCACAGCGATCCGCCGACCACGGTTCCGAAGACGCCGGCTCTGCTCGACGGCTACCGCGGTGCTGGATACCACGGCGCCGGCTACGACGAGGCCGTCGGGCCCAACGGGCGAGCCTTACCACACTATGGCTGGATGTTCCGGGCGCTCGATCGGCTGGGAGCCCGCGGCATGACGGCGGCGGTGTCCGCGTTGCGAACCGAGCAGCGGGCGCGCGGTGTGACGTTCCAGGTGGCCGACGATGACCCTGACCGGCTATTCCCGCTGGACCTGGTGCCGCGCATCATCACAGCGGAGGACTGGGCGGCGCTGACACCTGGGCTGATCCAGCGGGTGCGCGCGCTGGAGGCCTTCCTCCACGACGCCTACGGCCGGCAGGAGGTCGTCCGGGACGGTGTCCTACCGGCTTCGGTGATCACCGGCTCGCCCGGTTGGAGCCGCTTCGGGGCGCTGTCGAGCCAGTGGACGGTGCGAACCGCCGTCAGCGGGATCGACCTGGTGCGAGACGGTGCCGAGGGTTGGCTCGTGCTCGAGGACAACCTGCGGGTGCCCTCTGGCATCGGATACGCGATGATCAGCCGGCGGCTGGTCCGCAGTGTGCTTCCCGATCTGGAGCCACCTGCCGGCGTAGTGCCGCTGGAGGGCGTACCCGAGCTGTTGCACAAGACGCTACTGGCCTCGGTTCCTCATGGACACGACGGTGCTCATGGCGCTGGGATTGCGCTGCTGACCGCCGGGTCCGTCGACGCCGCCTTCTACGAGCACCGGTTGCTGGCAGAACAGATGGCTCTGCCCTTGGTCACCCCTGCAGACCTCACGGTCACCGACAGCGGGGTGTACGCGCACGGTCAGCGCCTCGGTGTGCTCTACCGGCGACTCGACGAGCAGACCCTGCTCGACGCAACCGGAGCCGACGATCGGCCCGTCGGGCTGGCGATCTGTGCCGCCGTGGCCGACGGCCGGGTGAACCTCGTCAACGCGCTGGGCAACGGGGTGGCCGATGACAAACGGCTGTATGCCTACGTGCCGGAAATGATCACCTACTACCTTGGTGAGCGGCCGCTGCTCGCCAACGTGCCCACCTACCCGTGCGCAGACCCGCACCACCTCGCCGAGGTGCTCGACCGACTCGGCGAACTGGTGCTCAAACCGGTGGACGGCTACGGCGGTCACGGCGTCGTGATCGGACCACATGCCGACCGGTCCGAACTGGCCGAGCTTGCTGCCACCGTCCGGGCGCATCCCGAGGACTGGGTCGCCCAAGACCTGGTGTCACTGTCCACCCATCCCACCCTCGCGGGTACCCGGCTGGAGCCGCGGGCGGTCGACCTTCGCGCGTTCGTCCTGCTCGGCGAACGGGCCGAGGTGGCGCCGGCCGCCCTTACCCGGGTCGCGTGCAGTGGCAGCATGATTGTCAACTCCTCGCGCGGCGGCGGCGCGAAGGACACCTGGATCTTGCGTTGAGAGGAGCTCGCAGATGTGCGGCATCGCAGGCGAGATCACGTTCGACAAAACGCCGGCCGACATCGCCGCGGTCACCACCATGACCGCGGCGCTGCACCGTCGCGGTCCCGACGGCTGGGGCATCCACGCCGGCGGCCGCACTGCGCTGGGCCACCGCCGGTTGAAGATCATCGATCTATCGGACCGGGCCGCGCAACCCATGGTCGATGCCGAGCTGGGGCTCACTGCGGTGTTCAACGGCTTGATCTACAACTACCGCGAGCTGCGTTCGGAGCTGCGCGCCGCCGGCTACCGGTTCTTCTCCGATTCTGACAGTGAGGTGCTGGTCAAGGCCTACCACCGGTGGGGCACCAGCTGCGTCGACCACTTCCTCGGAATGTTCGCCTTCGCCATGCTCGAGCGCGACAGCGGGCGGCTGGTGCTCGGCCGTGACCGGCTCGGCATCAAACCGCTGTACCTCTCGCACGCCGGCAGCCGGTTGCGCTTCGCCTCCACGCTGCCGGCGCTGCTCGCCGCGGGAGAGGTGGACACCACGATCGATCCGGTCGGGCTGCACCATTACCTGAGCTTTCACTCCGTCGTGCCGGCTCCCCGCACGATCCTGGCCGGGGTGGAGAAGCTGCCACCGGCGACGGTTCGTACCGTGTACCCAGATGGCCGCTACGAGGACCGCGAGTACTGGCGGCCGATGTTCTCCCGCGTCGGCGCGGCTGCTGGCCTGGAAGTTTCGGACTGGCCGGGTGCCGTGCTGGCTGCGCTGCGACTGGCTGTGGAGCGGCGCATGGTCGCCGACGTTCCGGTCGGCATCTTGCTGTCCGGCGGAATCGACTCCAGCCTCGTGGTGGCGCTGCTGGCG
Source organism: Pseudonocardiaceae bacterium (assembly GCA_050699875.1). Taxonomy (GTDB): domain Bacteria; phylum Actinomycetota; class Actinomycetes; order Mycobacteriales; family Pseudonocardiaceae. Next base: position 5,598 of record JBOHFX010000023.1, on the reverse strand, counting down.
GAGGGCGGTCAGCACGGGCTGCGCACATTCAGCGTCGGGTTCGAGGCCGCCGGCGGGGAGTCCGGGGACGAGTTCGTCTACTCCGATCAGGTCGCGGCGCATTTCGGCACCGATCATCAGAAGATCATGGTCGAATCCGACCGCCTGCTCCCGGCGGTGGACGCGGCCATCGACGCGATGAGCGAACCGATGGTCAGCCATGACTGTGTCGCGTTTTATCTCCTCTCCGAGGAGGTATCCCGGTCGGTGACGGTGGTGCAGTCCGGGCAGGGAGCCGACGAGGTGTTCGCCGGCTACGACTGGTATCCGCCACTTGCCGCCGCGCCGCGGGATCGAGCCGCAGCGGTCTACACGGACGGCTTCGTCGACCGCCCGCACGCCGAGCTGGCCGATTTGCTCGAGCCGGACTGGCTGGCTGAGGCGAATCACAGTCGAGCATTCATCGATCGACATTTCGCTGCTGCCGGCGCCGACACGGCACTCGACGCGGCCTTGCGCCTGGACACCACGGTCATGCTGGTCGACGACCCGGTCAAGAGAGTGGACAACATGACGATGGCCTGGGGAGTGGAGGCGCGGGTGCCGTTTCTGGACCACGAGCTGGTCGAACTCGCCGCGCTCTGCCCTCCTGAGCTCAAGCTGGCCGCGGGGGGAAAGGGAGTGCTCAAGGCGGCCAGCCGCGGTGTGGTCCCTGATGCGATCATCGATCGGCCCAAGGGGTACTTCCCCGTGCCGGCGATCCGGCATCTGTCCGGTTCGTTCCTCGACCGGGTGCGGGACGCGGTGACCGATCCGGCGGCCAAGGACCGCGGGATCTTCCGTTCTGACTGGTTACAGCGCATGCTTGCGGATCCGAACACTGAGCGCACCACGCTGGGATCCAACGCCCTGTGGCAGGTCGCCCTGTTGGAGATGTGGCTGCAGGAAAGGGGCATCTAGGTGGAGGTGGCGAGCTCCGACGAGGCCGGCGGCTTCACGCGGCGCCGGCGGGCCCGGCTCGCCGCCGAGTTGCCCGGCGTCGGCTGGCTCGCCGGCGAGACCTGTACCTCACCCGCGCTGTCTCCGGACGGCAGCACGCTGGCCGTGGTCTCCGACCGTGACGGCATACCTCGCGTCTGGCTGAGCCCCTTGGTCCCGCTCGCCCCGATGGCCGAATCCGCCCCCCTGGTCCAGCCTGGGCCACCGGTGCGGCTGGACACCGGCGAGGACTACGTCCGGACGGTCAGCTGGTCGCCCGACGGCGAGTGGCTGTGCCTGACCACCGCGCCCGACGGTGGCGAGCGCACCCTGGTTCGTGCGCTGCACCCGGACGGCTCCGAGGCGCGGGTCGTCGCCGGAACTGCGGCCGGGGCGGCGTCGACCGGCCCTTGGCAGCCTGGTGGTCATGTCATGGGCCTTACCGAGAGCAACGCCACTGACCCGGCCATGCTGGACGCGTACGCGGTGGACGTGTGCTCCGGACGCCGCCGTCATCTGGTGACCGGCCCGGCGGCGCGGGTGTGCACCTTCAGCCACGACGGGCGCTACGCCGTGGTGCGCCTGGGTTCCCGGGGCGCCCGCCGTTTGGTGCTGGTCGACACCCGGAGCGGCAGCAGTGCCGAGCTGATCGATGCCGACGCCACCGTCGCCGACGCCCGATTCGCCCCCGATGACCGGACGATCTACCTGCACACCGACGCCGATCGCGAGTTCGCCGCATTGCTCGCGCTGCCGAGGGTCGCCGCCGGTTACCCGGAGTCCGCCGAGCCCATCGCCGCGCGCGAGGGGGCCGAACTGGAAAAGTTCGCCCTGGAGCCGACTGGCCGGGCGGTCGTCGTGGTGTGGAACATCGAGGGACACAGCGAGCTCGAGCTCGTCGAGCTGGCCGGAGGGCAGCGCCATGCGCTGCCGGCGCCCCCCGCGGAGGTGGTGACGAGCTGCGTCTTCGCCCAGGACGGTGGATCACTCGTTCTCGCCGTGGAATCCGGCGCCGAGCTACCGCACGTCCTGCGCTACCCGCTCCCGCCGGCCGAACCGGTGCGGCTGGCTCCCGTGCTGCCCCCGCCCTGGCTGCCGGATGCCTTGACCCGGCCGGAGCTGCACCGGTGGCGGTCCCGCGATGGCCTCGAGCTCAGCGGCTGGCTCTACCGGCCGGCCGGGGCACTCGGTGCGGCGCCCACCCTGATCTGGCTGCACGGTGGCCCCGAGGCGCAGGAGCGTCCCACGTTCAACCCGCTCTATCAGGCGTTACTGAGCTATGGCGTCGCGGTGTTCGCACCGAACGTGCGGGGCTCGTCGGGTTTCGGGCGTCGATTCGTGGACGCTGATGTCGGCCACCGCCGGTTCGCCGCCATCGACGACGTCGCCGACCTGGTCGGATACCTGGTAAATGCCCAGCTTGCCGATCCCGCCGCGCTGGGCTGCGCCGGGCGCTCCTACGGCGGGTACCTGACCGTTGCCGTGATGGCGAGCTATCCCGAGCTGTTCTGCGTCGGTGTCGACGTCTGCGGCATCACCGACTTCGAGACGTTCTTCGCCCACACCGAGCCCTGGATCGCGGCGGCAGCGGTGAGCAGGTACGGCGACCCGCACCGAGACGCCGAGCTGCTGCGTGAGCTGTCCCCGATCCACCGCATCGGACAGTTGAGCGCCCCCCTGCTGGTGGTGCACGGCGGCCAGGACACCAACGTGCCCCTCATCGAAGCCGAGCAACTGGTCAACGCGCTGCGGGACCGCGGTGCGTCCCCCGGTTATCTGGTGCTACCCGACGAGGGGCACGATATCCTACGCCCCACCAACCGCGCTGTCTTCGTGCGGGAGGTCGTGCACTGGCTGATCAGACACCTTCTCGACGTCGACGAGCGCAGCGCCTGACCCCCTCCTGCGCCTGCTGTCACTGACCCTCGTAGCAGGCGGCGTCCAGCGACATGGCCGGCGCAGTGCCAGGTGTCGTTGCCGGCATCGTCCCGCCGGTGGTGTCGGCGGTTTCTTTGGTCAACCCAGCGGCGTTGGTCGACCCCGTGATGATGGTCTTACCGGATGTCGGGGGCGGTGCCGGCGCGGGAGGCGGATTGATCGCGTTCTGCACCACCCGGCGCATGTACCGGAAATCCGGGTGGGCGGTGTCGAACCACCCGTACCGCTTGTTGGGGATGGGTAGCTTCGGGTCGAACGAGATGCTCTCCAGCGGCTGGTTCTTCGCCTTTATGGCCAGCTGCACCAGCGCGGGAAGCGCGTCCTGCGGAATATTCGTGATGATATTGTTGCGGGTGGCTTTTGTCACGGCGCGGAAATTGGCTAGGACCTCGGCAGGGCTCTTTTGGTCGACAATGTACTTCAAGAGACACCGCTGGCGGCCCATGCGAGTGTAGTCGTCAGTGTTGGTGCGTGAGCGGGCATACCACAGTGCCTGTTCGCCGTTGAGGAGCTGGAGGCCGGCAGGGATGTAGCCGAAGGGTTTGACGGCCTCCCCGTGCACGCCGATGCCGCCGATCGGGACTGGATGTGGACCGACATTGACCTTCAGGCCCCCCAGTGCGTCGATGATCGAGGCAAAACCCGACATATTGACCTGAATGTAGTAGTCCAACTGCAAGCCCAGCATGGTGGATACCGATGCGGCGAGCAGGTTCAGTCCCGCGATCCTGCTCGGTCCTGGCGGTACCAGATCCGGGTGCGCATTGCCATACGAGTAGAGTGCGTTGAGCAAATATTCCGGGGAATCCGGACTGTGCGGGTCGGTGAATCCGGTCGGAAATCGCTTGGCCAGCTTGGATCCCGCCGGGAACTGCGCGCGCATCAGATTGCGTGGCAATCCGAACAAGATCGGGTGACCGGTCTTGGTATCGATGCTGGCGACCATGATCGTGTCGGTCCGGGTGCCCACGCGATCCGGCGCGGCGTCGCTGCCGAGGAGTAACACGTTGATCCTCGGCTTGCGCATCGCGTGCACGCCGCCTGCTGATGTGGACTGGCCGCCGGAACTGGAGGTCGCCGGAAACACCTTGTTCAGCAGGCTCCGGTGGGTGTTCGCGGTGTAGGCGGCGTAACCGAACGGGGTCACCGCAGCGGCACCCAACACGGTGACGAGAATGCCGCCGACCAGCCGCCGACCCAGCGTCGACCGGCGCGGCACGGCCAGGACATAGGTGCTCACGATCACGAGCAGCCAGAGCACACCGGCCAGCAGAAGGGTACCGACGAGATAGAGCAGGGCCTGGGAGGACAGCACGTACTCAAGCAACTCGTTCCTGGGCACCCGCAACGCCACCAGGCAACCCGTGCCGATCAACAGCAGCGGGACGCAGAGGATGACATAGCCGATGCGGCGGCCTAGAACGAGATGACCGGAACCGGGGAGCAGGGCGGATAACAGTGCCAGGAGGAGCGCGTTGCGAACCTTGCGAGCCCGCCTGACCGGCGGTTTCCCTGCCTCAAGAGGCATAACCAGCTCCGACTGATAGGGACGTCGGCTCACTGGTGAGGCTCCTCGCTTCGGTCAGCCAAACCAGGGACGCCCCACCCTCAACGCCACTACTGAGTGGCGCCACGTACCAGGTGCCTTCACACCGATGAACGCACGAACCGGGTTGAGGTTGCGCAGCGGCTTCACCCACCGTCTCGCCAGTCGTTGCGCGGCATGCTCCTTGCTCGCCTGGCTGCGGCTGCTTCGCTTGCGCTGGTGGGCGGCCACACCGCCGCGAATCTGATCCCGTTCGACCCCTACCGCGTGGGCTGAGAGAGGTGGATGTGTGCATCGAGTACGCCCGAGGTACCGCACGTCTCAGTGTTCCTGCGCTGAATGCGCCTCGGGATTGGCGCGGTTGAAGAGCGTGAAGAGGAAGAGAAGTGAGGGCACGACCAGGATGGCGCCGCCGACCAGGCTAATCAGCATCGCGCGCAAGGTGGCTTCCCCGGCTGCGGCGGCTTGCACGGTGAGCTCGGGTTGCAGCAGATAGGGATACTGGGCGACGGCCCAACCCCAGATCACCGCGGTGACCGCGAGGGCAGCGGCTGCCCGGGCCAGTCCGGGTCGTCGGCGCAGGAGCAGGACGATCGAGCCGAGCCCGGCGACCGCCGAGCCCAGCACGAGGGGCAGGCCGCGCGAGATGAGCCCCTCGAAGAGCGCAGGCGCGTCGGCGCGGAGCACGGCGATACCGGCCAGGGTGATGCCACCCACCAGCACGGCGGTGACGACGGCGCGACGGCGGAAGTACTCGAGCAGCGTCAGGTCGTGCCGGCGCTGGGCGTCGGCGGACAGGTACACCGTGGCCAAGTAGGCACACGCGCCGACGGCGATCACGCCACCGAGTATCGAGGTCGGGTTGAGCCAACTGGTGAGCACATTTCCGGCGGCGATGCCCGGTGGAACCCGCCCCGAGGCGACACCACCAGCGATGGTGCCGAGGAAGAACGGGGTGGCCACCGAGGAGAACGCGAACGAGGCCCCGAAGAATCGTTGCAGCGCGAGCTGATCGATCGAATGGCGGAACGCGAAGGCCGCTCCCCGGGCGATCATGCCGAGCGCGGCCAGCGTGAGCGGGATGTAGAGGGTGGCGGCGATCGCCGCGAACGCCGGGGGAAGCTGGTCCAGAGCACCACCAGGACGAAGATCAGCCA
>JBOHFX010000022.1:0-4664 GCA_050699875.1 Pseudonocardiaceae bacterium | reverse complement strand
CCCCCCCCCCCCCTCCGGTGCCGACGGCGTCGCGTGCGATCAGCTGATCGCGTGGTGGTACTGCACGACTGATGTAGCAGTCGGCTGCCCCAGCACCGCCCTGAGCTCTGCTGCCGGCTATGTGGTGCCGTTCCCTAGCCAACGGCACCACAGGTAATCAGGCCGCTGGCTCAGCCGCCGTTGGCGTCGCCGCCGGCGCCGCCGGTGCCGTTACCGGCAGCGTTGGTCTGGGTCCCCAGCGCGTTGATGTTCAACAGGTTAACGCCGATGCCGCCCTGGCCGTTGCCGCCGTCGCCGCCGGTGCCGCCGTTACCGCCGTCGCTGCCGCAGCCGCAGCCGGTACCGAACAGGGAAAGGACGGTGCGGGCCGGCAGCAGCTCCACGTGCTGGCCGTCGATCTCCACAAAGCTCAATGCGTCAGACATACATATCCTCCTCGGAGTGGCCCAGTGGGCCGGGGGAACAGAAAACACCTCATCGACACCTGAGAGTCGATTCGGCTACGCCAACCATGGCGAGAGCGGAATCGCCTGACAACATCTATTCGCCACCTAAACTTTTCGCCCTACCACTGAGTTATAAATCTCGTTCTTGGCTACTTACTCGAGGAGCGCATGCTTACGTAGGTTTGTGCATGCAATCACCTACCGCACGTAGTAGGCGGGGCTTGTCCAGCTGCCGCTAAGGCTGTATTTCCGCTGTTCGACGCGCTGCGGGGGATCAGCGTAGGTAGTGAGCCTCGGTCGCAGGAGGCGACTCTCGTGTTGTGACGTACCCATTTGCTCCATGTGTCCCAGCGGCTGCGTTCCGGGAAAGAGCAGCGCATCAGGGCACATGCGTAGAGTTGCCAAAAAAGCTACCTAGTTCGACCCCACCGGTGACTACCTAGCGCTAACGATCGATGACGGAATGACAACAGTGCCCCAGCCGCACTTCCTGTTTCAAGGTGCACTACGACTACTGAGTCACCAGGCGCACACTGTGCTCAGTAGTTGAACTGAACGTCACGTTGTTACCGCTGGAATGCGACAGGGCGACCGATGATACGGACAGGCGGCAACCATGAGCCGTCCTGACATCATCGGCAGCCTGCAGATTTCGGCATTAACGCCATCCAGCTGCCAAGACGTTGTAATGCGCGAGATTCACGTGGGCCCGTGACTTTACTCAGGGCTGCTGCTCCGCGGTGGATGCCCCCTCGAGTGGCCAGCTGGCGACCGGCTCATGCAAGGCGGACCCGCCCGGTGCTGCGCCGACCCGGCCGCGCACCAGATACAGCCGGGTCGCCACCCATGGCAATCCTTGCCAGGCTGCCAGCCGCTCGACCAACGGTCGCAAGTCCGCCGTACCGTCGCTCCGGGCCAAGGTGAGGTGCGGACGGTATCGGCGCTGTTCTACCGGCAGCCGGCATCGACGAGCGGCGGCCCCCACCGAGTCGGCCAGCCTGCGCAGCCCGTCGCGTTCGCCTTGCACCTGGGTCCACAGCACCCGGTGCCCGAAGCGACCGCCACCGCCTGGGACCAGGGACAGGGGCGGATGCCTTGCCGCTGCCCGGGCGAGCCGGCGGGCCAGCTCGTCAAGGATGTCGTCGCCGATCTCACCGAGGAAGACCAGCGTCACGTGCCACTGTTCTGGCCGGGTCCACCGCAGGTCAGGCGCCAGCTCGTGTAATGCCGCTGTGGTGCTCCGCAGCGCCTCAACGACTTCATCAGGTGGCGCCAGGCCCACAAACAGCCGCACCGAACAATCGTTGCACTCGTCAGGCAGCGACCGGCGTGGTGTTGTGCTCGTGGACCATGTACTCGGTCGGCTGGAACCTGCGGGTGGCCTGGCGAAACCGCCAGGTGAACGTCGGCCACAGCGTGGTGTTGCGGCCGTGGGCATCGAGGTACCAGCTGGTGCAGCCGCCTGCGCTCCATACCGTGTGTGCCATCCGGCGCTGGACGTCCCGGTTGTATGCCAGCTGGGCTTCCGGCCGGACCTCCACCGCGGCGGCGCCGGTGCGCTGCAGGTGGCGCAACGCGTCGATGGTGTAAGCCACCTGAGACTCGATCATGTAGATCAACGATGTGTGTCCGAGCCCGGTGTTGGGGCCGACCAAGATGAACAGGTTGGGGAACCCGGCCACCGTCGTGCCGCGGTGGGCCTGCGCACCGCCGGACCAGACGTCGGCCAGGCTCCGGCCGTCCCGGCCACGGATCCACGAGGGCATCGGCATGTCGGTGACGTGGAATCCGGTACCGAAGATGACGGTGTCGACTTCCCTGCGGGTGCCGTCCGCGGCCTGCGCCCAGTGCGACCCGAGCCGCGAGATCCCGGACGCAACTACGTCCACATTGGGTCTTGTCAGCGTAGGGAGGTAGTCGTTGGAGACCAGGATCCGCTTGCACCCGATGGTGTAATGCGGCGTGAGCTTGGCCCGCAGCTCGGGGTCGGCGACTTGGCGGCGCAGGTGCGCACGGGCTTTCAACTCAGCCAGCTTGAGCAGACGCGGGTTGACGGTGAGACCGAGCAAAGACAGCTCCCGGCCGCAATAGATCCCCGCGCGCACCAGCCGCTGCAAGCCGGGAACCGCCCGGTACAGCTTGTGCTCAAAGTCGCGGTGGTCTCGCTCCCCCCGCGGCATGATCCAGGGTGGGGTGCGCTGGAAGATCGTCAGGGCGGTGACCTTGGGCTGGATCTCGGGGACGAACTGGATCACCGAGGCGCCGGTGCCGACCACTGCCACCCGCCGGTCCCGCAGGTCGTGGTCATGATCCCAGCGGGCGGAGTGGAAGATCTTGCCCTGGAATGAGTCCATTCCCGGAATGTCGGGAATATTTGGATCTGATAGTGGGCCGGTCCCAGTGATCAGCACGTCGGTGGTCAGCTCGCCGCGGTTGGTGCGAAGCCGCCATCGGCGCTCCGGGTGCTCCCAGGTGGCGTCAAGGACCTCGTGGTGGAAACGGATGTGGGGGTGCACACCGTAACTTTCGGTGCAATACCGCAGGTAGTCCCAGATCTCCCGCTGGCCGGAGAAGTTGCGGCTCCAAGTCGGGTTGAGTTCGAAGGAGAACGAGTACAGCTGCGACGGCACGTCGCAGGCGCAGCCGGGATAGCTGTTGTCCCGCCAGGTCCCCCCCACGTCAGCGGCTCGTTCCAAGATCAGGAAATCGGTCATTCCGTGCTGACGGAGCCGGATTGCCATCCCCAGCCCGGCGAAGCCCGCGCCGATGACGGCGACGCGGTGATGAGTCCCGAGGCTCATGGCCGTCCCGCCTGGAGAGTTACCAGCAGTAACGCTACCGTTGAGTAGTTACCGGCGTCCAGCCAGTCCGCGGGAAAGGCCGTACTGCCGGCGGGCCGGGTTTATCGCCGGTCGCAGCGTCGGCGTTTTCGACGTGCCGAACTCTGCCGACCAGTCGGCGCGGGGGGACCGCCGCCGGACGCCGAAGCGGCCCTGCCTCCGCCGCCGAACGGCAAGTTCCTGGTAATCCTTACCTCACGCTGTTGTCGCGCCTCGGTTTAACTGCGGCAGCAGCCTTAATAGGGGGCAATCCGCAATAACGATGGGAGACCGTTCCCCGTGGCATCCGAATCGCTGGTCGAGGCCCGCAGGGCCGCGCTCGGTCCGCAAACCTGGGCTCCCGACACCGTCGAGGTCCTCTGCGCGCCGGACCATCTGGCCCGCGCCGCTGTCGGCGCGCTGGGCTGGGACGGCGTGGTCATGCCCCCGATGGTGCTGCTCGGTCGCCGGGTCGTGGTCGTCGCCGAACTCATCGGTGACGTGCATGAGAGCCGGATCGACTCCGGCTGGGGACCAGTGACCGACCGGCTGTCGGTATCAACCTGGAATTGGCCCGAAATGCAACACCTCGTGCCGCCACCCGCGGTGCAGCTCAATGGAATCATCGCGCCGGCCCGGCACTGGCGCACCGGGCTCACCGGCGCCGCGCCGTTCACGGGTTTGTGCCCCACGGCGCTGCTGCTGCCCGCGCATATCGCTCGCAATGTCGAGTGCCTCAGCCACGCCGAATATTACGGTCCCACCGTGCTGGCCGCTGCGGGGCAACATGACGTCGATGCTGACGCGGTCGACGTGGTGCACGCCGGCCGTTCCCGCCCGCTTGCGACCAGACGCCCGACCGAGACCAGCCGGTGGGTGCACGAGTTGGTCTACGACCGTCTGCTGGCGCTGCGCTAGCCCCCTTTGGAACCGCACCGGGGGGCTGGGCGCCTCCATGGAGCGGTGGTTGGCACTGCCCACGACTCTCAGCTTCTCCGAACCTCGGCCGTCGAGTTGTTCGGGCGGCCGGAGGCAGCTCTACGGTGGAGTCCGCGGGTCACAGAGTGACGTAGGCCATCTGGGCAGGGCGTAGGGGTGGCGCGGACCACCCGATTGGGCGCCCACTCGACGCAACGGTGTGGCCACTGATCGAAGTGGATGACGCGTTGCGGCACTGCCGGTCTCCGACGCCGGGCCGAATGCGTGGTGTCGACGAACGGTTCGACCCATTCGTGCCTTCTCCAGACGATCGCATAGGTGGCCAGGTGCGCGGGCCCGTTCCTGGATCCAGGTCATCACAGTCGCGTCCGGGCAGATGCCAAGTGGAACCTGATGGGGATGGGTAGGCCATGGCTGGACCGCCAAGTGGAACGTAATGGCGGTAGCGCGTTCGGCGCGG
>JBOHFX010000021.1:0-4654 GCA_050699875.1 Pseudonocardiaceae bacterium | reverse complement strand
GGCGGGCTCTCCCGGGCCTGCACTGCCGGACGAGCGCACTCGTCCGTTCGGTTCTCAGAGGATGTCGAGCAGAACCAGGTTGTCCTCGATGTCGATGTCGAGGCCGTCATCGTCGGAGTTGAACGAGTCGTCGATGTCGGTGACGTAGATGTCGTCGTCCGAAGCGTCGAGGTTGAACTTGCTGTTGTCGGTGTTGAAGGAGTCGTTGACGACGGTGTCGTCGTCGGAGTTGAACGAGTCCTCGATGTCATCACCGGCGACGTTGCTGTCGTTGATGATGCCGCCCTTGTTGTCGACCCCGTCGTTGTCCTCGTTGAACGAGTTCTTGAAGTCGAAGTCATTCACGACAGTGGTCTCCTGAGGAGCGATGACCTGGGCGTTTCCGCCCGCCCCGCCCGCGCCACCATCGGCGCTGGACTGGGCAACGGTGGCCGCTGAGGCGTTGCCACCATTGGCGCTGGCGTCAGCGTCGGCGATGCCACCGTTGCCACCCACGCCCACACCCAGGCTGTCGCTGACGTCGCCGCCCTCGGACACCGCGACGGAGGTGTTGGAGTCGTCGCCCCAACCGCCCCAACCGCCCCAGCCCCAGTCGAGGTCGCCCGCCGAGGAGAACGCGGCGGAGTCGCCCGCGTCGTTGCCGGTGCCGTTGCCGCCACTGGCGTCGGCGAAACCACCGGTCGCCGTGCCACCGTCACCCGCCTGAGCCTGGTTGATACCGAACGCCACAGCGGCGCTCTGGCCGCCGGCGCCACCTTCGCCACCCGAGGTGTCGGTGGTGACGTTCTGCGTCGGGGCGACGTTCTGGTTGAAGATGAAGTCAGCCATGATCTCTCTCCCTGTTACTCGTGGATGGACTGTGACCGGCGGTCTTACCGGCGTCCTGTCCTGCTGAGAGCAAAGTTAGGCCGAGGACGATCCAGCGCCATCGGGGTTGCGTCCTGGTATGTGCCGAGCGGATATCGGGACTGACGGCTGCCTCTAAGGGAGCAATTAGGGGGTCCGCCCCAACCTGATGCGTCAGGTGCCGCCGAGCGCGAAGACGTCGGCGAGCACGGTGCCGGGCTCGGGGAACCGGTCCGGCGCGGGGCTGTCGTAAACCACCAGCAGGCGCCGTCCCGGCAGCAACGCGATCCCCTCGGCATGGTCGTCACCCTCGCCATAGGGCAGGTCGAGCTCGCGGGTCAGCGCCGTCTTGGGCACCACCTGCGGGGGGTCGCCACCCAGCACGTCGTGCCAGCGCAACACCCGCACCGGTCCATCCAGGTCCATCGAAGGCCCAGCCAGGATCAGCAAGTCCATTCCGTCCGGGCAGAGGTCCCGCACGCCCAGCCCGCCGAGGTGCAGAAAATGCTTGCGGTACACCGAACCGTCGGCCAGCGGTGCCAGCTCGAGGTGTCCCGGCGTCGCGCTGTCCTTCGGCACGATTTCCAGCACTACCGCCCAGCCCCGCAGTACCGGACCACGCAACCCCAGGTAGAGGGAGTCCCCGTGCACCGCGACACCCTCGACGTCGAACCCGTTGTCCTTGCCCGGGATCGCCAGGAATGCCGCCAGGTGCTCGTCGCCGCCGAGCAGGGGGCTGATTCCGCCGGGCAGGATGGCGCTGGTGTGCCCACCGGGCGCTTCGGCGACAACGGTGGGCAGACCGTCCGGGCCGTCGGTGACCGCCAGCCGGGCCACCACATGTCTGCTGTGCTCGTGGTGGACGCGGGCGAGGCGCCGCATGCTCTTGGCCGCGTCGTGCCTGGCCTTGATCCGTTTGCGACGGGCGCTGTGCGACCCGACCGCCCACAGATAGGGACCCTGGCGGGCCATGCCCTCCACGTCCACCTCGTCGGCGGGTCCGCCGGGCAGCGCGACCACTTCGGCGAAGGGGAACGTGACGTGCTTGCCGTATCCGGAGTCCTCAAGACTGAGCCGCTCCACGGTCGCCGTCTCATCACCCGCGATCCAGAGGCAGGCTCCTTCGGAGCGCACCGCGGAGAGGTTGACGTGGGTGCCCGCGTCGACGGCGCCGCTGGTGAACCGCAGCGGTACTCGAGCTTCGAAGGTCATGGTGCCGCCCTTCCAAGCCCAACCTTCATGGAGTCCACGGTAGCCGGGGACTCAGCGGGCCGGTGGCGGATCCGGCACCGGACGACCGAACAACGCGAGCACGGCATCACGGTCGTCGCCTGCGGCGCTGCGGTTGCGCCGAAGGTGCCCACAGACCACGCACCGGTGCACCAGAACGACCCCATCCCCCTTGGACAGCGCCCCGATCGGCTCCATCGCCGCGCCGCAGTCGGCGGCCCGATCACCGGGATCGATGTCCACATGTCGGGACCACAGGCACCGAGGGCAGTGGTTGGTATAGCCGGTGCCGCGCACCGGCGTTCCGCAACGCAGGCAGGTGAAGTTCTCCCTACGGCGAGTGAAGGTGGGTCCCTCAGCGCTCATCGGTGAGTCATTCTGCTCACCAGATCGTCTTCGGCGTTACCCTGGAGGTGATTCAGCCACACGAGGGTCAGGAGGAGGTGTCGGCAATGGTTCGGGAGGTGCGTGCTGCCGACGGGCGAAACTGGACTGTTCGGCGCGAGATTCACTGGGTGCGACCGGCCCATGAGCAGCAGTTCGAACACGATGTGTCCGTCAGTCAACTGTCGGGCTTCGTGATGATGGGGTTGGTCATCGCGATGGTGGTCGCCGTGGCGATCTGGACACCTCCTGGGGTGTACCTCCCTGCCTGGCTGATAGTGGCGCTCGTGGTGGTGGTGTTGCTGGTGCCCGCACAGTGGGCGGTGACCCGCCCCTGGGTCATCGAGGCGAACACCTTCGAGCCGCTGGACAGCGCAGGGGAGCACTGGGAGGGCACCGTACGCGGTCTGCGGGCGTCCCGGCACGAGGTATCTCGGGTCACTCGGCAACTACAGACCCATGCCAGTCCGGTCCTGGACGAGGACCAGGGACCGCTGTTCCGGGTGAGTGACCAGCCACGGTTGCCGTGACCCGGCCGGTCGCATGTTCCTGGCTCCCGTGCTAACTGAATGGAGTGATGAACCAGGTTTGCCGTAGCAGGCCGCGCACGCCGCGTTGCTTCTTTGTGCCGGGACCGGAGACTATGGCCTCGTGACTGAGCTGTTCGGAAACTTCACCGCAGTAGTGGTGCTAGTTGTTGCTGTGCTGGTGGGGTTCGGAGCAGGGTTACTGTTCTGGGCACGTACTCGACGTGAGTTCGCCTCCGACGTGGAACGCGCCACCTACACGGCGCTGCACACCATGGCGCTGGCCGCGCCAGCACTGCGGGACGGACTGTCAGCGGTCTCCGCGACCGCTGCCGCCCCGCATCTGCGGGCGTTGCTGGACTGCGCCGCCGTCGCGGTCACCACCGAAGAGCCGGTGATGCTGGCCTGGGACGGTGATCCCACCCATCACACCGGGGTGGTCGCCGAGGCCGCAACCGCGGTGACCAAGACCGGCCGTCAGCAGGTGCTCAATCAGCGCGAGATGGACTGCGGGCGGGCCGACTGCCCGGTCCGGGCGGTGATCGTCTCCCCGTTGGAGGTCGAGGGCGGCATTGTCGGGACGCTCGCGGTAGTCAGCCACCGGGCCGCCGAGGCAGGCATGATGCGGGCCATCGCGGAGGTCGCCCGGTACGTCTCCAGCCAGCTGGAGCTGGCCGAACTCGACGAATCCCGGACCAGACTGGCGCACGCCGAGGTGCGGGCGCTGCGCGCGCAGATCTCGCCGCACTTCATCTACAACGCGCTCACCACGATCTCCTCGTGCGTCCGCACCGACCCGGAGGAGGCCCGTGAACTGCTCATGGAGTTCGCCGAGTTCACCCGGTATTCCTTCCGCGCCGCCGGCGAGTTCACCACCCTGGCCGAGGAGCTCAACAACATCGATCGCTACTTGATCTTGGAGAAGGCCCGGTTCGGGGACCGACTACAGGTGAAGCTGCAGATCGCGCCGGAAGTCCTGCCGGTGGTGCTGCCGTTCCTGGCGCTGCAGCCGTTGGTGGAGAACGCTGTCCGGCACGGGCTGGCGACCAAGGCCGACGGCGGCACCGTGTCGGTCGTCGCCGAGGACGCCGGGGCCGATTGCGTGATCAGCGTGGAGGACGATGGTGTCGGGATGGACCCGGACCGGCTCCGCGAGGAGATGGGCGACTCACACGTCACCGGTGCGCATGTCGGGCTGGGCAACGTGCATGATCGACTGCGCGCGGCCTTCGGCGACGAGTGCGGGCTGGTGGTCGAGACCGGGCCGGGGGTGGGCACCAAGGTCAGTATGCGGGTACCCAAGTTCAGTCGTGGAGTGCGCGCCGCCGCACCGCCGACGCCGAACGCGGCGCGTTCGCAACCGCCGGTGAGCGCCTGACAGCGCTGGCCTAAATGAATGTCGCCGTCGGCTGGCCGAGTAGCGGTCGCCGCCCGCCGTAGGCTGGCCGGTATGGACGTGAAGGACCTGACCGCGCGGCTGCCGTTGCCTGGTGCCCAGCGAGACCGCGGCCCGGTGGTGGCCGCGGTGAAACTGCACGGCGTGATCACTCCGATGCCGTCGCCGCTGGCTCGGGGTGTGATCAACTTAGCCTCCCTCGACTCGGCGCTGACCCGTGCCTTCGGTTACGACCGGCTGCGTGCGGTGGCGTTGTCGATCAACTCGCCGG
>JBOHFX010000020.1:0-19467 GCA_050699875.1 Pseudonocardiaceae bacterium | reverse complement strand
TCACCCACCACACCAGCCAGGCCGGCCAGGTCACAACCTCTGCCCAGCCCGGCCGATGCAGCCTGCCCTCACGACCCCGTCTGGTCACCAAAAATCCCGCGTGGTCACCGCTTATTTTCGGACCAGGATGCGGATAAGATGCTCATCGCCGTCGATGGTGTTCCTGACCACAGTCGCAGGACTGGACGGAACCACGATCGTTGATCCGGTGGCTGTGCCGGCACTGGGCCCCCCGACCAAGTGCCGGCACAGCCACCAGACTCGGAGCGTTGTAGGTGCTGCTGCAGGCGCTCTCATCGAGAACTGATTGAGCACTCCGTGCGGTACCGTTCGATCTCATCCGGAGCACTCGAACGCGGACGGTTCACCCACGTCGCGTCCACGCGTGCCCCACCGGACGACACCGCTGTTTGGCGGCAGCAAGGACGGGTCACGGACCCGCATACGGATCATCGCCGCGGGCAACGCTGAGGAAACGTTCCTCCGAACGATCGAGTAGCGATGTCACCACGCGCTGTGACGTATAGCGACCGTTGTTAACCTCCGGCTCGCCTGCAGCGATGAACAGATTGCCGAGGGGGCAAACCGGGAGAACGGGCGATTCGCTGACGGGGAAAGGCGACTGAGTCATGTGGACAAAGACAGTGCTCGTACTCGCGTTCGTTGCCGTGGTGGTGCCGCTGGCGCTGCTGCTGGGTCTCCAACTTGGGTTGGCGTGGGTGCAGGGGGTGGTGCTGCCGTGAGCCCTTCTAGCAGGGGAGCGGTCGAGTGCGAGAGCTGGGTACCGGCGTCGCTGGCACGTCGGGCGGCACCCCGATGCAGATGCGCCCCTCATCAACCGACGGGATCAAGCGAACCGGACGGACCAAAGCTATCATGATCACCGCGGGCCGAGACTTCGACGGAGACGGGAGAACAGATGGCGGGATCACATTGCGCGGTGATAACGACGACTGACAGTGCAGAGGCTGCTGAGGAACTTGGGCGGGGGATCGTAGAGGCTCGTCTTGGCGCTTGCGTTCAGGTTGTTGGGCCGATCCGCAGTCTTTATCGGTGGGAGGGTGGCGTTCAAAATGATCAGGAGTGGCAGTGTTGGATAAAAACCAGCGCTGACCGACTTGACGCGCTCACCGAACACATCAAAAAGAACCACAGCTACGACATACCTGAAGTTCTCGCACTGCCGATTATCGGCGGCAGTGGCGATTACTTGTCGTGGGTCACCGACGAGACTCGTTCCGCCTAAGCGAGCAGAAATTGCCCCGGCGAAGCGTTGACGTGATTTGTCACGCAGGACGCCGGTGAAGCCGGTGGGAACCAACGCGCGGTTGCCCGTCACCATGTGTTTCGAACACGGTGGCCACGACCGCTCTGCTGTCACCGAGTTCGGCACCAGAGCTGTTCGAAAGCGCTCTGACAGCCCTGGGTGCCGAACTCGGCGAATGGAGGGCTGCGGCCTGAACTCAGCAACCGTTCGTTTGGCATCGAATCTGCTGGGCGTAGCCGAGGATCTCACTCGTACGCCAAGTAGCTGATCGACCACACCAACACGAAGAATCATCCCAGACCAAGCAACGTCCAACCAAGCCGTAGCGTGCTCATCCGCTCGGCCTGCGACGAGATCCGGGTCAGCGCGTGCGCCGCCTCGGGGCCGAGCGCGTCGTCCCGGCGGGTCAGCTCGGCGTAGCCGCGGATCGCGGCCAGCGGCGTGCGCAGCTCGTGACCAGCGTCGGCGACGAAGCTATCACCAGGACAGCAGCAACCCCACGAGGCTGAACCCGAACCCCAGCAGCACCGCCGCCCCCGTCGGCACTACGAAGGCGAGCAGCACGAGCAGCAACACGGAGGACCAGAGAGGGCGAACACGGCGGGAGCGAACACGCCGGGACGGTAAGGCATGGCGAGGGTTAGCGGAAGGCGTGATGACGGCCATGGTGGGCAGGTACCCGCACGCCGCGGGTGCTAACCCGGACCAACCCGTCTGACCCACTACTCACAGCCTATAGCTTGAGACACCCCGTCACTCTCCGCGATCGTCACCGTCACCGGCCTCCTGCGAATTGCCGTTCGTGATGATCGCTTCGATTTCGTCGCTGGTGTCCATGAGCCGCGCGTAGTCGCCCGCTACGCCACGGAGGTTGTCAAGCCAGCACTGTGAGCAACGGCGACAATCAGTAGTCGGGTAGGCCCTTGGTTACTGAGGGGTCAGGGTGAGGCAGGCGAGCCGGGCACCTGCTTGACCTGCTTGGCCAGGGGTCGTTGCGGTGGTTGTCGCCTCGTGCACCACGATCGATGTGGGTGTCTGGCCGGTGACGTTGAAGGGCACCGTGGTGCGGGTGCTGGCTGAGCCGTTCGCGTCAGTGCGTAGGTCTAGCCAGATCTCGTTTTGCGGATTGGCGTATTCAGGATTGGTCGAGGGTGTTTGGGGCGTAGCGGCGGGATCAATCCGATGTTGGTAGTGCGGCCCTGCGTCCTCGCCGGTAGTGCCACAGGCATTGGTATGCGCATGCACAGCATAGGCCCGGTTGGGGGGCAACCCGGCGACCGACAAGGTCGCCACGGAGCGGGGAGAGTTGTTCCAGCTCACCGGCATTATGGCGGCCAGGATCCCGGCGCCGTCGGGCGCGAGCGTTGGGTCGTAGGTGACGGCCTCAGCGCCTGGATTCGGCGCGGCCAATATGTCGGTGCCGACCAGGGCCGGGGGCTTTGGGCGTTGCTGGTCGGCCGGTGGCACCGCAGGCGCGGGCGTTTGGGGCTGCTGTTCCTGCTGACCGCAGGCCATCGGGACGAGCGCCACGACGACGCCGGTGACAGCGAGGGTGAGCCGGCGGCGTATCCGCCGACGAGGGATTGCCAACGGCTGCCAGCCGACCTTCGGCACCGCTGTGTGTTTCTTCTCACTCGAATGTAGTGACCCCATGCAGGTATGATGCTCCGCCGATCTTCACCTGGCGAGTCGATCTCGATGACGATTAGGCATCGACACTTTCGGCACCGCGCTGCAGCCCTGCAGCCGAGTTGCACTCCAAACCAACGCAGTAGGCTCCTATCACGTGCGCAGGCTCTGGCCTACCGCAACAGCCGGCCGGGGAGTCGCCAGGGCCCGGGGCCAAGCCGTGCACGCCGGATCCGCCCCGGCCGGTCAAGACGTGACCCACTGGCCAGGGGATCCTCACCCACAACGATCGAAGCGCGAAGGACCGGACGGATCGGACGCAAAGCGTGTTCAACATCGCGAGGCAGCTCCGCACAATTCGCGACTCCCTCACCCGCGCGCAACCACTTCCAAATCCACGACCGGACCCTCGTGCCGCCCGCCAGCCGCCCGACGTGCGCGTGCCGGAGGCAGCCCTCTCACCTGTAAATCCCGGGCAGACCGTGTGCCGCAGTGTGTTCGCAGTCTTCGACCTCGACCATCTTCGGATGTGATCTGAGGCCGTCTGCCGTCGTGTCGGGTCGTGCTACATGGTTGATCACGGCGACGTATGTTGAACGCCGGCGTGCCCGCCGACGTCCCAGTGACATCGCTTGCACCGTGAACGCTGACGTCGACTTTGCGCACTCCGCACTTGGCGGCACGTATCGCGGCGCCTACGGGCTGCCAATTGTGCGGCCCCCACTGCACGACATCAATTCCCCGCGGTTCTCAAAGCGTGAAAAATGGGATTACAGTCGCCAGGGCCCCGAAGCCACAGCACATTTGGACCGACATCGAGCGGTCGATGAACCGGTGAAGACCTATGCCCACGACCTGAAGGACCCCACCGAGCCAGGCCGGTACGGTCAGGTCGTGCGCATCGTCATTGCTGGAGGACACGGGCAGATCGCCATGCGGTTGGAGAAGCTGCTCACAGAACGCGGTGACAGTCCAGTGGGCATCATCCGCGATCCGGAGCAGGCGGGGGATTTGCGGGCCGTCGGCGCGGATCCGGCCGTGTGCGACCTGGAGTCGGCACCGGTTGATGAGGTCGCCAGTCACCTGGATGGCGCGGACGCGGTGGTGTTCGCGGCCGGGGCCGGCCCAGGCAGCGGGGCGGCGCGTAAGGAGACGGTCGACCGCGGCGCCGCCGTCCTATTTGCCGACGCTGCTGAACGGGTGGGCGTACGCCGATACCTGATGATCTCAGCGATGGGCGCGGACCGGGAGCCGCCACCGGGCACAGATCCGGTGTTCGCCGCCTACCTGCGAGCGAAGGGCGCGGCCGATGCCCACCTCGCCTCCTGCGCTGGCCTGGACTGGACGATTTTGCGGCCGGGGCGACTGACAGATGAGCCCGGCACTGGGCTGGTCCGGCTCGCTGTGCGTACCGGCCGTGGGGACGTGCCGCGTGATGACGTGGCGGCGGTGCTCTTGGCGCTCCTGGACACGCCCGCTGGCGGGATGACGTTGGAGTTGGTGACCGGCGATACGCCGATCGACGAGGCCGTTCGAGCAGCCGCCTTCGTCTGACCGCACGGCCGCGGCCCACCTAGCGGGACTTGTTGCGGTTCCGAATGGATCATGCTGTCGCTCAGGTTGATCCCGTTGTAATGAGCGATTCGGCAGGCGGGTGACCCGCGAGCCGTTGAGGTCCAGCGAGGCGGTTCGGCGCGGCTGGCGACCTGAACCGCCTGGCAGGGGCGTCCGCGTATCGATCACGTGGCACGCTCTGCCAGGTGTGGTGTTTGTTCCCACGACTTTCGCGGTGCGGTATCGGGCAGTCCGGTGATGCTGGGGCTCGGGACTTCCTGCCTAGACTGGATCCAGTCCGGCGTTCATGCGAGTTATTTTCATGTTGGTCTCTAGGCGCTGTATAGCGGCTTCAACCGCGCGAGAGTGAGCAGCCACCGCCCGAACCCACTCGGCGAGTTCCGAGTCCCGATCGGCGAGGTGGCCGAGGCAACTGAGTGTGGACTCATCAAGGGCATCGGTCGCTTCGCGAAGCTCCCGCATAGGCTCGTTGGTGCTCATCAGTGCCTTCCTTGCATTGGACGGCCCCATCCGAGGGGCTCACTGCCGCCGCGGGCCATTCACCGGGCGTCGCCCGTAGCGCCGTCACGTGCAAGGTATCGTGGGGAGACCGCATTACCGTTCGATCTGCATGAACACCAGGCCGGCTGCCCGGCGCTCACCAGCCGGAAACCCGCATTGGGTCGTCAGGTTCTCGGCCGCCCGTTCACGACGCGAGCCTCTCCGCCATCCCGTGCAGCCGCATGGCGCCCGTTGCCGGAGCGACCTTTGCCGATCAGGTAGCCGGCGGCGAGGCCACCCTCCGTCGATCGAGGTCACGCCGCGTAGCTCGTCGAGCAGCTGACGTGCCTACTACGTGCGAACAATCGCCCGAGCCGTTATTTGTCGGAGACTCAAGTTAGACGAGCAGATCGGCCACTTCGTCGACCACCGCAAGAGATGCACACAGGCAGTATGCTGGCCACGATTTATGAACTCACGTTTTTCACCGACCAGGGTCAACCGGTGACCATGACACAGCTGGCAGGCCACTCTCGGATCGATTTGCGCTTTGGCACCGATAGTCAGGGCGAGCTCTACGTGCTCTCAAAGGCAAACGGCAAAATTTGGAAAATTACCGGTATGCGCCGGTCGTAAGCGTCACCACGATGGGGGGCACTGTTGATCGTCAGGTGGTCGGTAGGATGGCCGCCGAGGCAACAGCACTGGCCTAACGCGTCGCCTGGGAAGCTGCCTCGTGATCGACTGATTAGAAGGCATGACGCCGGCGGATGCCGTGCGGCCTTCGGCGCGTACTTTTTGCAAGCTATCGGGGGAGCGTAGCCCGCGAAATGGCTAGTCCGATGGACATAGATCGCATCTCCCGCAAACTGCGCAGAACTAGGGCAGGCCTCCCGCACAATTGCTTAACCAGCGGAAAAGTCACCAGCCGCCCACCATACAGGTCACCTCGGGCCAGTTTCGCAGGGGCCCGTCCCTTGAACGCAAGTTCATAAACATGCCCTGAGCCCCGTAGCGGAGAGCCTGCCGACGGGTAAGATTGTTCACCGCCTACGCCGACTCGACGTCGGGTATGGTGTCCCCTCGAAGGTGACCGGGTGTTCGAGCAAAGTGCGGAATGGGAAACGCCATTCGAAGCGAGGAGCACCATCGGTGACCTCGACGACCTCAAGAGGCCCTTAGCCGGAGGGCAAGACCCGATAGACGGAGCAGGAGGTCGATCATCTTCACTGATCGGGAAATAGGCGCGATGCCGATTTGTCCTGCTGGGAGGCGAGGGAGGAGATGCCCTCGCGGACGGCCTCAGCGAGCGCCAGCGTCGCCCACACCTGCGCGGCGCGGACAGCGGCGCGCTGCTCGTCGCCCTCCCGCTGGGTGGCCTCGGCTAGGTCGTCCCTCGCGTTCCTTGCGTACTCGTCGTAGCTCACTCACCGGAATCTACATCAGGGTGAAGGAGACAACTTTCGGCCCGACTCGCGTCCTTGGCCTGCATCTCAGCACGCATTCGGTCGACATGCTGACGCGATTCGCAAGGCCGGCGAGCGATAGCGGCGTCCCAGACACGTCCGGCGATCGCGGCCGGTGGTCGTACCGTGGGCGAACCAGCTCGAGACGTTCATGCGCTACTCCGCGACGTGGCGGCTGTCCGGGCTGACATCGAGCAGTACCGCACCGACCTGAGAGCTGTACTCGACCCGGCTCCTCGACGAGCGTGTGTCAGCGAGGCCGTTTCCGCCAGCTGCGCTGAGTCGTTGCAGCTGTTGCGGTCATCTAGGCAAGTTAAACCAGCCGACCTGCCGCAACGTGACCTCCACCGTAGAGGTGGGGGGAGGAGACCAACGTGACTACATGGCCATTGAGCCGTTCTTACGCCCCAGCCGGTTTGAGTGAGGTCGCTATGACCTCGAGGTCGGCCTGCCCTAAAGGTCACCCTCTACCGATGATGGCCACTAAGTGGTTCGACGGTGCTGACTGGCGTGATGGCCGTGAGGACTGCCGGCACTGCTTCGAGGACTGTGCGCGATCGACGTAGGCCGGATGCTCTTGTGGTAGGTGCGTTTGCCGCGCGCGTAGTCTCGAAGGGCAGCGGGTCACTCTGCCCCGGTACACGCCTACCGTGCAGGACATGACAATCCCGCTGCTCACCGAAGACGACCTGGACCGCGGCCAACCACCCGACCTGACCAGCCCGCCTGGCGCTGCGGCATCGTCCACGCCACCAGTGGCGCCGTGTGCATCCGCCACCCACATGACGACGGCGAACACCGCGGCTATGAGGCCGTGCAAGGCACCGGCCGGTCCGCCCGGCCCGTGCAGTGGACCGGAGGAATGGAGCGCGCGATGATCGTCGACGGCTACACGTGGAGCCGACTGCCCGTGGAGTGGTCCCCAGCGGATTGTCACCTCTGGAAGCCCGTCAGACCAAAGCATTGCCTTTAGCTCGCTGCATCATCATCCCGCTAGCCTCTGACCGCCAGCGAGCCGCAAGACAGGCCCGGCTTTGCCTCACGCCGCGAGCTGATCGACGAGACGGCGCGCATTTCCGGTCATTGCGTGTCCTCACCCGTTTACCAACCGGACCGTATCTAGCCGCGGGCCCCGCCGATGTGCTGGCCATTGATGTGCCTCCCGATGTGCCCAGCGCGCACAGCGCCTCTAACGGGGTGAGCCCGGTGCGATGAGGCACTCCGCAGCACTCAGCGCCCCCAGCGCGACTACAGCGCCCGCCCACCGCTGATCAGATCATCGCCAGAAGGGCGACCGGAACTTTGCCCGCCATTGAATTGAGCCCGACGTTGACGGCTGACGCTGCCACGCCGGTACGGACTCGACCGCCCAGCCAGGGGTCGCGCCACACTCAGCAACCGCTGAGAAGTGACCGCATCCAGCCCGTACGCTGCGATCAAGTCCGCGGCGACCGACACCGACGGCCGACGGTGCCCGGCCTCGAGATGTGAGATCATCTGATCGGATGCCTCCGTATGCCTGGAAGGTACCCGCAGTGACCAACCCTTCGACAGCCGAGCGGACCGCAGCGCCGCAGCGAGATGAGCCGGCAAGTCCCGGTACGCCGTCCGCTGCCGCCACGACGGGTCCTGCGACCGGCGCCTAACACGCTCACCGTTGAAGGTGTCTCCCATGCTGGCGGGTTCATGGGTCTCCCCAGGGTGTGATCCACGCTCGGCTAGTTTTTGACCGGTTTTCACGGGTGCCACGACCGTCTCTGGGCGAGCACCAGGGCGTGGATGTCCTGCACTCGCGAGCATGGTGCCGCAGCTGGGCCCGTAACGCTCGGTCCATCACCTCAGCCTGCCGCGCTGCGCGGCCCGTTTGCGCACCTGCCGAGTGTTCCCGCCGTGCGCAGGGCAGACCGTGGCACCGCGGATCGCCCATCGGCTACACGGTGCACCGTCACGGCTACGACGCGCGCGGCATGGGATGGACGGCAGGGGGTGCCGGATCCGGCCTGACGCGGGCACCGTCGCCGCATTGCGTGTGTACCGACGGACTCAGATCGCCGATCGGTTGACGTGGGGGAGCGTGGGTGGATTCGGGCAAGGTGTTCACTCGGGAGAACGGGGGGCCGCTGCACCCCGCGACGATCACCGACCGGTTCCACGATCTGGTCGCCACGGCTGACGTGCCGCCGGTGCGGCTGCATTGATCTGCGTCACGGTGCAGCGTCGCTGATGCTCGCGGCGGGAGTGGATCTGAAAACGGTGCAGGAGACTTTGGGGCCACAGTTCGATCACGATCACCAGCGACACCTACACGTCGGTGTACCCGGCCGTTGCGACTGCCGCAGCCGACGCAGCGGCCGCGCTCGTACCCCGGGCGGCTGGTACCGATGTCATCACCACGTCATCACACCAAGGTGCGGACGCCCTACCTAAGAGAGGAAACCGCTGGTCAGATGGTGCACCGCCAGGGACTCGAACCCCGAACCCGCTGATCGCGAGTTCACCCAGTCAGTGGGGGCGCTAGCTGGGACGCTGCTTGCCGTGGTTGCAGAAGCGAAGGCATCAGCGGCACCCGAGAGCTGGAGTTAATGGACAGTCTCATGGAAAAGATCCACTATGACTGGGCGCCGCCTGGCCGTGGCGCTCGCGGCATCCGTGACCTATCTGATCATTACGACAATTGCTCCGGTAGTGAAGTAATCCCCGTCCGGGGGTGTTCCTCGTTGAGCATTACCGTCGTCTCATGAGGTGGTGACTTGTTTGGGAACTACAGCAGTTGTTTCTCGACTGCGAGGAGTACCGACATGGCCATGATCCTCGGGATAGGAGGCGGTTGCCACACACTTCCCGCTTTCCGGGTGGGCGGGGAGTCTGCGTGGCGCGGACTGGTCAGACCGGCAGGGTTGGGAAGTCGGCAGGCAGAATCCCTGTCATTTCCCCTGAGACCTCGCTGATCAACTCTCTGCCATTCATCACCCTCAGCGTTTTTTGAAGGCGTGTGTTCTTAGCGATTAAGGATTCGCTGCGCCGTGCCCTGGTTCAGTCCTCCGTTCGCGCGCGTGGCTGCAGGAGGACGCTTCTCAACCGGTCCAGGCGATGAGGAGTACGTCCACACGCTGTTCGTCATCGAGCACGAGGTAGGTGAGCAGGCCAGCCCGACCGAACGGCAGGTTCCGCACCGGGGCGTCGGGGTTCTTCTCGGCGTTGACTGATCGGCCGCTCCATGGACTGAGTTCGAGTAGGGTGAATGCCTCGGCCAGCGCCGGTAGCGCGTCTGTGGGCAACGCGGCGATCGACTCCT
This sequence comes from Pseudonocardiaceae bacterium, assembly GCA_050699875.1. Classification (GTDB taxonomy): domain Bacteria; phylum Actinomycetota; class Actinomycetes; order Mycobacteriales; family Pseudonocardiaceae. Next base: position 9,755 of record JBOHFX010000020.1, on the reverse strand, counting down.
GGGCCAGTGGATCGATGTCGATCGAGTAGGTCACCTCAGGGCGCTTACTTTGACAGCCCGAGTTCGGCTTTGAGTTGGTCCCAGGAGACGGCGCCATCGGCGCGCTCACCGGTCCGCAGGCGTTGCTCGGCGGAGGCCAGTGTCTTCCGGTAGAGGTCCGGGCCGTGCGCCGATGTCATCCACGCGACCCGTCGCCAGGATTCGAGTGCCTCGTGTACCTCGGTCAGATCGAGCTTGTCTGTTGCGCGTTGCATCAGCCGCCGCCACTGGCGGTCGAAGTCGGCCGCATCCTCAGCGGTTAACGCCTGCCTGATCTGGGCCGGAGATGCGTCGGCGAACGGTGGGCGACCTGTCTCCGGCGGCTCGGCTGCTGCTGCGGTCATGCCCAGACACGGTAGTCGGTGCTGCAACCACACTTGAGCCGGGCAGCTTCAGCCGAACTGCCTCGCGGGTCTGGCCTACTCGCTGATTTGATGCTGGACCGGCTCAAATCGCGAATGGCCAGATCCCGGTGTCGGCCGGAGAACCGGAAGTTTGCGAGCGTCATCCAGGTCAGAACACCCCCATAGCTGACACCGGGTCGTCCCGGCGGGCCGATACCACTCGTGCGGAACTTGGCTACCATCCGCTGGGACTTCTGTGTCCAGCAAAGTGAACCTGACAGCTCGGGGCAAGAAGAGCAGTGAGGACGGACAAATGCCATTTCTCTCCAGGTAAAGGTGGTGCGCCGCCAGGGACTCGAACCCCGAACCCGCTGATTAAGAGTCAGCTGCTCTGCCAGTTGAGCTAGCGGCGCTTGTGTCGACACCCGGCGCGACGGGCAGCACGTTAGCACGCTGGTGCCGGGTCGGTCACGACCAGGTTACAAGCAACCGGGCCACGTTGCCGTGCGTCGCTACACAGGGATCCAGGCTGGAGTTACACCGGCGAAATTTCGGGGGCTCGGTGCGGCAGCCTGCACGCTCTTGTAGTAGATCACGGAAACGGGATGGTCCCGTGGGGTGAGCAGGTCGCGTCCGGCGACCGGAGGTTGGTACACGGTGTCAGGGTTGATCAGGCGGGGCGTAATGATCACGGTGTGGCTCATCGTCGGCGTGCTGGGCGCACTGTTGGAAGGGTGCAGCTCGGGCCAGAGCGGTGAGCCGCAGCCCTTCGCAGGGAAAGCGGCTGTGCCGCCTCCCCCGGTCGCGATCATCACCACCGATCCGCCGGATCGGGCAGTCGGCATCTCACCGGTGGTGCCCATCACGGTCACCGTCACGAAGGGCAAACTCGACGACGTTTCCTTGACCAAGTCAGAGGGCGCTCCGGTCAGCGGCGAGCTTGCACCCGACCGCACAAGCTGGAAAACCACCGAACCGCTGGGCTATGGCAAGACCTACACGATCAACGCCAACGCGACCGGCGATGACAACCGGCTGGTGAGCAGCACCACCACCTTCGCCACCGTCGAGCCGCGCACCCTCACCTACCCGTCGATCAACCCGCTCAACGGGGAGACGGTCGGTGTGGGCCAGCCGATCGCGGTGTACTTCGACGAGCCGATCGTGAACAAGCAAGCAGCGCAGGACACCATCACCGTCACCACGAACCCTCCCGTCGAGGGCGCCTTCTACTGGTTCTCCAATCGGGAGGTGCACTGGCGCCCACAGCAGTTCTGGGAGCCTGGGACTCAAGTCACCATTGAGATCAAGGATTACGGCAAGCATTTTGGCAACGGGGTGTACGGCCAGGAGGATCGGCTGTCCCGCTTTACGATCGGTAAAGCGTTTATCGCCCGGGCCGACGGCGCGACGCACCAGATGACCGTCGAAATCAACGGCCAGCCGGTACGTACAATGCCAATCTCGATGGGCAGCCCGGAATTTGCCAGCGCCAACGGCATCCACGTGGTCACCGAGCGCAACGCGACCAAGATAATGGACTCGACCACCTTCGGCCTCGCCCTCGATGCCGGCGGCTACATGACCAAGGTGCAGTGGGCCACCCGCATCTCCAACGGCGGTGAGTTCGTGCACTCCGCGCCGTGGTCCGTGGGCCAGCAAGGCCACAGCAACGTCAGCCACGGCTGCATCAACCTCTCGCCGGAAAACGCCAAGTGGTTCTTCGACAACGTGAAGAAGGGCGACGTCGTCATCAACACCAACACTGGCGGCCCCGACCTCAAACCGTGGGACGGCTTCGGGGACTGGCAGATCTCTTGGGGCCAATGGGTCACAGGCAACAAGTGATGACCCGGTAGGGAAGCCGCGAGCACCCTCAGGTGACGGCGTGCTTTCCGATCAGACGGTTGGCCCGGTCGGCTTGCTCGATGACCGCGAGGTGTGCGCCGTCGAGAACCTCCAACTTCGCTCGGTAAATGGCAGCGGCAAGAGTCTTGGCATGGGGCTGGACCGGAGTCCTTGAATCCTGCGAGCCGCCGATCACCAGCGTGGGCATGGTGATCCTTCCCAGTAGCCTGCGACCGTCCCACGTGGCGATGGCCCCGCAACATTCGGCGTAGCCATCGTCCGAGGTTCCCGCGATCATCTGAGTGGTCCGCTCCACGAACTCAGGGTGCGCCGCCGCCCAGTCGGGGGTGAACCAGCCGGCGACCACGTCCGGGGCAATCGCAGCGGTACCCACCCAACGAACTGATGCGGCCCGCTCGACCCACGGTCCATGGTCGTCGAAATGGGCGCTGGTGCTGCACAGCACCAGAGACGACAGCCGCTCCGGGATGTGCGCGGCGAGCCAGATGCCGACCATCCCACCGAACGAGAGGCCGCAGAACGCGGCGCGCTCGATACCGAGCCGATCTAGCAACGTCACCACATCGACGGCCATGTCCTCGATCGCGTAGGACCCGTGCGGGGCCGGAGACCTGCCGTGTCCGCGGTAGTCATAACGAAGCACCCGGAACCGCTCGGCAAGCGGATCCACCAGCGGCTCCCAGATTTCCAGCGTGCTACCTAGCGGTCCGGCGAGCACCAGTACCGGCGAGTCGGACGGCCCGGTGAACTCGTGGTGGACGTCGACGCTTCGCATGCGAGGAACCTTAGTGCCGATCGTCCCCTGAAACCGTGGGCGCGATCCCCAACCGCAGGTCGGGTTTTCCCTACCCTGCATCGGCCCGTTGACGGGATGGCCCCGGCGGCCGTCCCCTGCCTACCGTGGCTGCCATGAACACGCAGGACCGGCGTCCCAAGGTCGAGCAGTGAACCGCCGCCCACTCGGCGAAGGCGACGAATCGGCGCTCGAACCGTGGCCGGCCAATCCGCTGCGGGCGTTGATCTCGGCGCGGACCTGGCTGGCCACCGTGCACCTGCTGACCGACGCGGCGTTGGGCCCCGTTGCGTTCTCGTTGGCCATCACCGGATTAGCCACCGGGATCGGTCTCATTCCGGTCGCCCTGATCGGCGTCCTGATCCTGCTCGGGACAGTGGCGGGTGCGCGGGGGTATGCCGCCCTGGAGCGACGCCGGTTCGAGTTGCTGCTCGACGTGCGGATCCCCGGGCCGGCCCCGCTGCCACCCACAGCTCGGTTGGTCCCGAGGGCGCGTGCCGTCCTCACCAGCGGCGTGACCTGGCGGCAGCTCGGCTACAGCTTGGTGCAGTTACCGTTGGGGGTGTCGCTCGGCACGATCACCCTCGTGGTGTGGTCGGTCCCGATCGGTCTGCTGGCGACGCCGCTGTTGCCCGGCGTCGGCTGGCCGCTGCAGTGGCTGGGGCCAGTGATCGGGATACTGCTGCTCGGGCTGGCACCGATCGTCGTGCGCGGGCTCGCTGCGGTGGACATCGTGGTGGCCAGGGCGCTGCTCGGCCCGTATACCCGCGCGGAACTGGCCGGGCGGGTGCAGGCCCTTGAGGACAGCCGGTCGCGGGTGGTAGACGCGGCCGAATCCGAGCGGCGGCGCATCGAGCGGGATCTGCACGACGGCGCCCAGCAGCGCCTGGTGTCGCTGGCCATGACGCTGGGCCGCGCGCAGGCCCGCTATGACACCGATCCGGAGGGTGCCCGGGTGCTGCTAGCGCACGGCCAGGCCGAGGCCAAGCAGGCGCTGACCGAGCTGCGCAACCTGACGCGGGGAATCCACCCGCCGGTGCTCACCGACCGCGGCCTTGACGCTGCATTGTCGGGACTCGCGCAGCGCTGCCCGGTCCCGGTGACCGTCGAGGTCGACGTCGATCCGAGGCCATCCCTGACCATCGAATCGATCGCGTACTTCGTCGTGGCCGAGGCGCTGACCAACGTGGCCAAGCATGCCAACGCCCGGTGCGCGTCGGTCGCGGTCCGCCGGCACACCGATGCTCGTTTTGGTGACATCCTGCACCTTGTCGTGCTCGACGACGGGGTGGGCGGTGCCGACCCCGCTGCCGGCACCGGGCTGGCCGGGCTGGCCGACCGGGTGTCCGGGGTGGACGGCCGGCTGGAGCTGGACAGCCCGCCCGGCGGGCCGACCGTGCTGTCGGTGGAGCTGCCGTGCGCGTCGTGATCGCCGAGGACTCGGTGCTGCTGCGCGAAGGGCTGACGCGGCTGCTGGATGAGGCAGGCATGGACGTCGTCGCGGCGGTGTCCGACGGTGAGGCGCTGCTGCGCGCGGTCGGCGAGCACGGCCCGCAGCTGTGCGTGGTCGACGTGCGGATGCCACCGACGCACACCGACGAAGGCCTGCGGGCCGCTCTGGTGATCCGTAGCCGCTGGCCGGGCGTCGCGGTACTCGTGCTGTCTCAGTACGTCGAGGAGCGCTATGCCACCGAGCTACTGGCCGGCAGCTGCGAGGGGGTGGGCTACCTGCTCAAGGACCGGGTGGCCGAGGTGACCGAGTTCGTCGCGGCACTGCTGCGAGTCGCCGCCGGTGGGACCGCGCTGGACCCGGAAGTGGTCTCACAGCTGCTCGCCCGCTCGCGGCGAGCAGACCCGCTCGGCGCGCTGTCCGCGCGTGAGGCTGAGGTACTCGCGCTGATGGCCGAGGGACGCAGCAACGCCGGCATCGCCGCGGGGCTGTTCGTCAGCGCCGGTGCCGTGGAGAAGCACGTGCGCGCGATCTTCACCAAGTTGGACCTGCCCCCAGACGAAGCCGACAACCGCAGGGTGCTCGCCGTCCTGCGCTACTTGAGAGGTTTGCGGACATGACCGTGCCAACGGGTACGTCGAAGCGGGACGGCACGAAGTCGCCACTGTCACCCGGACGGCGGTCGGCGCTGACGATTGGTGGTCTCGTTGGTGCGGCGCTGATCGCCTGGGGTGGGTGGCAAGTGCTCGGGTTGGTGGTCGGTGAGACCACCGTGCGCGAGCAGCGCATCCTGGCTGCCGAGCGGCCCAGGCTCAGCGTCGAGCTGGGCAGCGGAGACGTGGCGCTACGCCGCGGCACCGGGCCGGACGTCGTGTTGGACCGGACAATCCGCTACGGGTTGCGCCAGCCGCGTGTCGAGGAGCGCTCGGACGCCGACGGCGTCGTGGTGAAGGCCCGCTGTCCGGCGTGGTCCGGGTTCTTCTGCGACGTGTCTTACGAGATCGCGGTGCCGGACGGGTTCGCGGTGGAGCTGATCAGCAGCTCAGGGGACCAGACCGTGCGCAATCTGCGCGCCGGTCAACTGAACCTGGAGCTGTCCAGCGGCGAGGTCACGCTGCAGGACGTGTCCGGGCCGCTGGACGTACACACCAGCTCGGGATCGGTGCGGGCGGAGTTGCTGCGCAGCGAGACGGTCGCCGTGGAAGCCTCCTCCGGAGACGTCGAGCTGGGCTTCGCCGCCCCCCCGCGCCGCGTCGCCGTGCAGGTGAGCTCGGGCGACGTCGAAGTCGGGCTGCCGGACGATCGCTACCGGGTGGTCACCGATACCAGCTCCGGCGAGGAGCGGGTGAACATCGCCGTCGACCCGTCGGCCGACCGGGTCGTCGAGCTGCGCACGAGTAGCGGCGACGTGAACGTCGCCCGCGCCGGAGGTTGAACGAGCCTCACTGCGTGGACGTCGGGGGTCACTGTGGCAAGCCACAAACTGTGCCAAGCCAAGATCACTGGGGTGAGTGACGGGACTCGAACCCGCGACATCCTGGACCACAACCAGGTGCTCTACCTGCTGAGCTACACCCACCATGCGCATCCCCCAGCGCTGCCGACCATGGTAGCGGGCGTCGGCACCGGGTCACCGATCGGGCAGCTGACCGCTGACAGCCCGGGCCGCCGCCTGCGCTTCCTCAGAACTCGGGCCGGGCGGGGGCACGAACACCGTGCGCCGGTAGTAGGCCAGTTCACGGATGGACTCGAGGATGTCGGCCAGTGCCCGGTGCGCCAAGCCCTTGGCCGGCTGCTGGTAGTAGACCCGCGGGTACCAGCGCCGGCAGAGCTCCTTGATCGATGACACGTCGACCATCCGGTAGTGCAGGTGCCCGTCGAGCTCGGCCATGTCACGGGCCAGAAATGCCCGGTCGGTGGCCACCGAGTTGCCGGCCAGCGGCGCCGAGCGGGCCACCGGTACCCACTTACGGACATAGGTCAGCACCTGCCGCTCCGCTTCAGCGAGGCTCACGGTGGACCGCCGGACCGCCGCGGTCAGGCCGGACTTGGCGTGCATCTCGCGCACCACCTCCGGCATCGAGTCCAGCGCGGCGTCGTCGGCGTGGATCACCACATCGATGCCCTCGCCGAGCACCCGCAACTCGCCATCGGTGACCAGCGCAGCAATCTCGATCAGCGCGTCCTTGCCAGGGTCCAACCCTGTCATCTCGCAGTCGATCCACACCAGACGGTTCACGTCCCTGAGCTTAATGTGTGCAGGGTCGCCCACGTCACGCTGCAAAAATGGTTCAAGAAGTCCCGGCACGGCCTGTTCGGCGACAGCCAACCCTTCGGCAGTCGCGACATCGATCACCCGGTATCCGCCACTTCCGGCTGCCGTGGTCGCGGTCACCGTGACGAGCCCGGCGCGGCGCTGGAACAACGACTGCGACACCGTCCAACCGATCACACCGCAGCGCTGCAGCGCGACGGTGTCGCGCACGCCGGCACCGTGCCGGGCGACTAGATATCGGCTGGTGAGCGCGTGTCCCAGGTTGCGGTAAGCGTCCAGCGCGAGTAGCACCGTCAGCGGCAGCAGACCCAGCGTTGCCCAGGCCGCCCAGTCCGGCACCGGAACCAGCCACAGTGCTCCGGATGCCGCCAGCACCGGCACTACCGCGCGCACCAGCCGGCGTCGCAGCGCCACCAGCGGATGCCCGCGCAACACCGTCCTGGTGGGGGAGGGGTCCTCGAGAAGCACCGCGCCTGCCACTCGATGGGCCTCGTCCCGAGGCGCCGGTGGTAGCAGGGTCCCCCGGCCTTGGCCGCGGGGGCCCCCGAGCCCGGTCGCCACCGCAACGGTCCGGGCCCCACGCCCGACCCGCAGCAGCAGCGGCTCGATCACCTCGACCCCGCGCAACCGTCGCTCCTCCAGCGACACCGACCGGGTGGTGAGCAGCCCGCGCCGGATCCGCAGGGCACCACCGGCCTCGCGAACCAGGCGGAATCCCCACCAGGCCTCGACGAACAGGAGAACCGAGCCGACCAGCGCGATCACCAGTACCAGTACGGCGAAGGCAGCAACGCCCACCCACAACGGAGCTATGCTCAGCCGCTCGCCTACGCCGCCGACATCCATGACATCGGTCCCGACGTCACCGATGAGTTGCCCGAACGCCCCAGCGACGGCGCCGACTGCGACCAGGCTGGACGCCGTGAGCGGGGCGAAGCGCAGCCAAGACCAGTTCAGCGCAGCCAACTCGCTCTCAGCTGGCGGAGCCGACTCGCCGGTACTTTCCAGGTACGCCGACTCCAACAGGCGTTGCCGCACACGGTCGGCCTCGGCCGCGGATACGGCGTCCAACGTCAGCTCGCGCGATTCCGCGCCGTCGCTGCGCTCTCCGGTCCCGATCTGGACCACCGAGAGCCCGAACAGCCGGTGCACCGGCCCTGCAGTGAGGTCGACACTCCGGATCCGGTCCCGGGGAACCGATCGGGCGCTGTGGAACAGCAAGCCTGAGCGCAGTTCGACGCGCTCGCCGGTGATCCGGTACCGAGTGGTCAGCCAGCGCAGCACACCGGCGAGCACGACGGCCAGCGCTGCCGCTAGCAACCCATAGACCCGGCTGCCGAAATCTTGCTGGACGCCGATCACCAGCACTATCGCGATTACCGGCAAGAACCCGGCGAGCAGGCGCAGCGGAGTGACGGCAAGCATCCGGACATCGAGACGCTGCCAGCCGACCTCACGTGTCATGTTGCCGCCTCCGCGCGGAGGAGTGCGTCGGCGGTCATCACGTGGCGTCCCCAGGGGTCGCCTGGGTGGTCTCGGTGAGCTGCTCGACGACGTCGTCGGCCACCGCACGGTCCAGCCCTGCCAACCGCAGCGCGCCGGCTGCAGACGCCGTGGTGACCGTGACCGTGGCCAGCCCGAACAGTTGCTGCAGCGGGCCGCGTTCGGTGTCCACGGTCTGAATCCGGGACATCGGCGCGACCCGCCACTCCTGGCTGATCCAGCCCGCTGATGTGTAAACGGCGTCATCGGTGGTCTCCCACCGGTGCACCCGAAACCGCCACCGCGGCATCACCACCACGTAGCCCAAGCCGAGAACGACCACCGCGGCGGTGCCGGGGATCAACCACGACCGCGCGTCGGCCCAGGCGACCAGCGCGACCGCCAGCGGGATCAGGACGGCCGCCACCTCGAGGGCGGCCTGCGTGGTCCACCAGATGATCGCACGGGGGCTCACCCGGTGGCGCGGTGGACGCAACCGCAGCGGTTCATTCGTGCCAGGTGTCATATCTGGGCTTCGCCGCGGCCGACGGCTTCCCAGAACTGGTCAGCACTCGGCGATCGGACCGACAGGTCGCCGCCCGATCCCATCACCAGCCCGGCGCGGACGACTTCTGTGCCGACATGTGCGAGCTGGTCGAGCAGGTCATCTCCCGGGTAGCTCACCACACAAGCCTAGGAGCCCCGGCCGGCCAGACCGGGCGGCAGGTTCACTGCCGTTACCGAAAGTAACCAGATATCCACAGTTACACCCCTATCGGATATTAGTTGAAGATTCCCTCCTGCATTACCGATAATGCGCATACGGAGAGCCAGTGGAGAAGACCAGAACAGCTTATTCACGGTGCAACACAGTTGAGCTATGCTGCCGTCGGTCGGGGCCAATACAGTCAAACAGTCGTCGCAGCGGTCTCCTCGCTTGGAGAAGGGAAGCAGAGGGTGGCTGGCAGCGGCAAGGAGGGTCCCAACGATGCAGCACAAACGTACCCGGAAAATGGGACGGATCGGAATCGGCCTGGCGTTCATCTCGTCGATGCTCATGCTCGCCGGGGCAGCCGCGGCGTCGGCAGAGCCGCGCGAACATCGCGATGGTCGATTCTCCGTATACCTGACCGGTGACGAGCTCCCTGACGGTGGAGATCGCGACGGAACAGGCTTCGCTCATCTCGACTTCGACCTGGAAAACGAGAGGGTGTGTTACGTCCTCACGTGGCGCAGGCTCGATGGCGACGTGAACGCCTTCCATCTTCACGATGGCCCTCGTTATCGGGACGGTGGGCATTGGATCGATTTCTTCAACGACCAGCGTTTCGACGGAGAGGAGGGTACGGTCGCGAGTTGCGTCCGTACCGATCGGTGGAAGATCCGTGCCGTTCTCGACGAGCCGTCTGACTACTACCTCAATGTTCACACGACCAGGCACGAAACGGGAGCAATCCGCGGCCAGCTGAGTTAAGCTTCTGCCGTTGGCGGGAGGCGCAGTCC
>JBOHFX010000019.1:0-4162 GCA_050699875.1 Pseudonocardiaceae bacterium | reverse complement strand
GGGCTTGATCATCACGGGTGGAAGGACACCTATCGGGGGGGCAGGGTACGCGAGATCCACCGGTTGGGGCGGTGGGTGCGGATCGGCGCGCCGGACCCGACATTGACGGGCCTGTCCGGGATGGCGGTGGTGACTGAGCTGGTCGACCGGCTCGGCATGATCATGTTGTTGGACGCGGCGATTGGACCGATCAAGGCCCGTGATCGTGGGTACACCGGTGGTGAGTTGCTGGTGGGTTTGGCGGCCGCGCAGCTGGCTGGGGAGGATTTCTTGGTGGGGGTTGGATCGCCAGCGCGCCGATGTGGCCGGGCAGCTGCTGGCGCCGGTGGCGGGGTTGGGTTCCACGACTGCGGCCGGGTTGGCACGCAGGTTCACCGGCGGGCAGGGGCAGGCGGTGGAGACCGGGATCGGCGATATCCACGCCGCGATGCTCGCGGCGCTGTCGGCCAACCGGGCGGTGGGGTTGTGCCAGACGGTCACCATCGACTTGGACACCACTGCTGCGCCGGGCGCTGGCGGCGCTGCCCGCACCGGCGCGGGCCGGGCGGATCCTGCTGCGCGCCGATGCCGGCTACTTCGCCGGGCAGCTGGCGCGCGCCTCGCCGCCGCTATACGGTGTAGGTAGACTCAATTATGGCTAATCGCTGGATGCGTTGGTGGCAAAGGGATGCTTCGGACCATGGGCGAATGTGGGTGATCGATCCGAGACGGTAGCGTGCGTCAGGGCTCTTCCGGGGGACCGATCGACGATGGCGCGCAGGGCCGAGGATCGATAAGGGTCTTTGTCCAGTGTCACAAAGGTATGACACTCAGGGCTTTCGCCCAACACCGCACAATTGAAATACCTCGACTGGGGTGACACCGACGTCGTTAGATTCGGGTCGCCATAGCGAAGGCGAGACAATGCCGGGCTCTAGCATTTCTAAGTCGTTGAAGAAGCGAGCAAATTCCTGCCGACTGCGGGGGATGATTGCGGGCGTGGCGGTCTCATTCCAGAGCCGGATGGCCTCTGCCATCACTTCGCCGCCAATGTCTGTGGTAGGGTCCGACATCATCAGATAGCTACCGGCAGGCAGAGCGTCCAGCAGTCGACCCACGATCGCGTACGCCTCATCGTTGTCTAGGATGTGTTCCACAACTCCCAGCAGCATCAGCGCAGTGGGCTGGGTGAAATCCAGTATGTGAGCTGCTGCGGCACGGATCGTGTCTGGCTCGCGCAAGTCGGCGTGGATATAGTTGGTAAGCCCTTGGGGGGTGCTGGTGAGCAGCGCGCGGGCGTGCGCAAGTATCAGAGGGTCATTGTCGACGTAGACGATGCGGCACTCCGGTGCGGTGGCCTGGGCAACCTCGTGGGTGTTGTTAGCAGTAGGCAGGCCGGTGCCTATGTCGAGGAACTGGCGGATTCCTGCTTCAGAGACCAGATGCCGGACCGCGCGAAACAGAAATCCCCGAACAGCGCGAGCGATGTCGACGATCTCGGGCATCTGAGCATGAATCTGGTCACCGACCTCTCGATCAGCGTCATAGTAGTCCTTGCCGCCCAGCCAGTAATTCCAGACCCGAGCCGTGTGCGCCACGCTGGTGTCAATATCCGGAACCATAACCTGCTCGAAGGGATCTGAGCTGCCCATCACGGTAAATTCCCTCCGCTCATCGCCAGTCTGTAACACTGCGCACTGTAGCCTTCCACCGCTCACCCCGCATGCCCATGACCATCCTGCTGGTCATCAGGGTCGGGAATCGACATCGACGAACAAGGGCTGGGTCCATAACGGCATGATCGGGGCGTTATCGCGGAGGCCCGATCGTGCCACTGAGAGCCTGCGCTACACAATCTTGATCGCGATCAACGCTCCCGAACGCTCCACACCGGCATTGATCACAGGGGAAGATCGTCAGATTGGAGACCATCACCCGAATCACGCCAGTTATCTTAGCAGCAGCGCGTGGCCAGGCAGCCTGCGCCACGCCGAAGCCACGCGAGATCGGGTGCACTTTTTGAACGATCGACAGGGCCGCCTCAAGCCATGGATGAACTCCGGCGTAGGAGATAGCGATGGGTTGGCGGGGGACGAGCAGTAGGACGAGCCGGTACCGACGGCGCCGTCCACATCATGTGTACCGCGGAGCCGCGCGTGCTCGTGAACCGCCTACTGGAGCCTTTGCGTTCGATAGTCTGCCGGCAATGCTGCCTCACCTCACTCGTTGAGATCGAGATGCGAAAAGAAACATGCGGAGACACAACGACAGCCGGACAGGTCAGCCGACGACGAGTCGCGGCCAGGATGAGTCCGCGGACTATTCCACGGCCTGAAGTTGGTGGAACTCGATCAGGCATCACCTCGGCATCCGGCCCAGTGAAATGGGCAGATCACCGGGTTGTACGAGTCTGTGGCGTCGGATGAAGCCTCGATCGATTGGGGTTCAAAGCTTTTTGATTGTACTGTGGAGTACCTTGATCGTGTCGGAAGGGGATTTAGCCTGCACGCATAATCGATCCATGATTTCTCGGTAATTCTGAAGGTCCTCGCTTTTGTCTAGATAGAGGGCGCTGGATAGCTGTTCAAGGTATACGATGTCCGGCAGGTCAGGTTCGGAGAACCGCAGGATTGTAAACGGTCCACCCAGTGCGGCGTGCGCACTAGAATAGATCGGTATTACCTGGATCGTGATATTGGATAGTTCGGCCATTTTTATCAAGTGTTCGATCTGTTCCCGCATCACCGCGTGCCCATTGAGCCGCCATAGCGAGGCTTCCTCGATCACTGTCCACAACTGGGGAGCTCCCGCCTGGGTGAGGATCTCCTGACGTGTCATGCGCAGTGCGACCCGACGCTCGATATCGTCGACCGATCGACGTGGATAGCCGAGCCGGACGACGGCGCGGGCGACCTCCCGAGTCTGCAGTAGGCCAGGCACGAGCTGCGGTTGGTAAGTGCGGATGACTGAACTGGCCTGTTCCAAGCCGAGGTAAATTTCGAACCAGCTCGGCATAATGTCGCTGTACTGGTGCCACCAACCGGGCACGTTGGCCCGCCGAACCAAGGTCAGGAACGTTTCTCGCTCCTGTTCGTCGGTAATGCCGTAGAGGGTGAGCAAATCCGTTACGTCGCGTTCTCTGAAGCCGACCCGGCCGAGTTCCATGCGGCTGATCTTGGCGTGGGACGCCCGGATCGCCCGGCCGGCTGCTCCGGCAGTGACTCCCCGTGCTTCCCGGAGCCGACGTAGCTGAGTACCCAGTACGATGCGCAGCGCAGTAGGTCCCTGCGATCGTACCGGAGTCTGAGCGCCAGTCGGATCCTGACTCCACCGTGGCGTCGTCACCAATCCTCCTACGACCGAGACGCTATAGAGGATATCAAGATATACGTCGGTCGAGCGATCCGAAACCCCCGATGGGGCGCTTCTAAAACCACGGATCATCCCGTGGTCTCGTTGACTCAGCTTTCCCGCTGGACCCACGCAGTCATCTTGGGATGGATAGCTTGGGGAGAGCGCCGGTGCGAAAAGTTGTGCACCGCGACCCTCCCGCCGGTCAGCGTGCCGCCCCGTGCAGTTCCTGCCGATAATGCCCATGTCCAAGTGCTGACCGGTAGCAGTTCGGCCGGCATACCGAGGTGTCGCGGGTCTTGCGCTCATCCGATTAGTCCGTGGCGCCAGTACGCCACCATGCGTCAGGCCACTCAGGGTCCATCAGGCAATTTTGCAATTGCGTCTCACCCGTTCTTGCATTGGCGGCGTCTTCGTGCCAATTGCACGACAATGACTCCGCATCGACATGGCCTGCCGCTGAAGCGGGATGACGTTCGGACGGACAGCAGAGGAGTCGCTGAGCGATGTAGAACAGCGAGGATCGCTCGTGCGTTCACTGCACTGAGGTCATGACTGCGGACGCGGACGGTCAATCACGCCGTGGTTGGACGGTTGGGCTCGTCGCTACGCGGACATGTCAGACCCGAATCCGCGAGTAGGGGCGTGACACGCCCGTGAGATGGCGATAGGTGTCCTGCTGACCTGGGATGATCCTGCTTACCAGGGCTTGATCATCACGGGTGGAAGGACACCTATCGGGGGGGCAGGGTACGCGAGATCCACCGGTTGGGGCGGTGGGTGCGGATCGGCGCGCCGGACCCGACATTGACGGGCCTGTCCGGGATGGCGG
>JBOHFX010000018.1:0-11261 GCA_050699875.1 Pseudonocardiaceae bacterium | reverse complement strand
GGCCTGGCAAGGCTCACCTACACCGTGCGCAACGTGGGCAACGTGCGGCTGGGAGCGCAACCGACCGCCCGGGTGCGCGACCTCGCCGGGTGGCACTCCCGGGAAGCGACCGGCGCGCCGGTGAACCAAATCCTGCCGGGGCAGGTCGTTACCGTGGTCCAGGACCTGCCGGGCGTGTGGCCGCTGCTACGACTGCGTGCCGAGGCCGGCGCGCAGCCCCTGCCGCCACCGGAGGCGGCCGCCGCCGCGGCTGCTGCGACCCGACCGGCGAGCCGTGACTTCTGGGCAGTGCCGTGGCCGGCCCTGGCGCTCGTCGTGGCTGTTACGGCGGCGGTGGTGCTGCGCCGGCACCACCGGTCCCGAGTCGAAGGGCCGCCGGGAGCCGCTGAACCAGATCTCGTGTCCCCGACGCCCGAGGGGGCACCGCGATGAGGCTCCGAGCGGCGCTGCTGCTGATGGGTGCTGCCGGTGCCGCCGTTGCGCTGGCGGCATGCACTGCGGTCGACGATACCGGTCCAACCGGTGGGCGCGACGATCGGCTGACCATGGTCGTGTCCACCGAGATCCTCGCCGACCTGGCCCGCCACATCGGCGGAGACCGGGTGACCGTCGAGACCGTGATCCCACCCGGTGGGGACCCGCACTCCTACGAGCCGAACCCGGGGGACGCTCGCAAAGTCGCACGCGCAGACGTCGCGTTCACCAACCACCTGCTGCTCGAGGAGCACGCCCTGATCAAGCTGTTCGACACCAACGTCCCGCCCGGCTCCCCGAATATCTCCCTCGCCGAGCACGCCGAGCCGTACGGGGCCAGCCTCATCCCGCTGGTCGAGAGCGTTGACCTTGACACAATCTGGTTCGGGATCGCGGTGCGCGGCGCGGCCCCGCAGCGCAGCGACGAGATCGAGCTGCGGGCCACCGAGCTGGACGGACCCGGCTCGCTCGCTGCCTACCTCACACACGCCCTCGGTGACCCGGAGATCTACTTCAACTCCGCCGACGGTCTCGGCGACGCCGACGTCGTGGTCCTGCCATCCGACGCGCACACCCACCTCAATTGGGCATTCAGCGCGCCGGGTGAGTACCACCTCACGTTCGCCGCGACCCTGCGCACCGGCGGCGAAGTGCGCCCGGTCGGCACCGGCAGGTTCAGCTTCGCCGTCGGCACCGACCCCCGACCCGTCGCGGCGCGCACCGGGGCCGCGGTGCTCGACTCCGGGCACACCGACGTCACCGTCGACCTCAACACCACACACATCGTGGCGCGAACCGACGAGCAGGGCGACATCCCCGCCCCACGGGCCGTCATCGAGGTGCCCGACCGAGCGATCGAGCAGGTACCCACCGACTCCCGGTTCGCCTTCCTCGGCCCGCCGGGAAGCAAGATCTGGCAGCTCCCGCAGGCGGTGCTCGGCAAGCACGTGCACGGTGAGATCGACCCGCATCTCTGGCTCGACGTGCGCAACGCCAAGGCCTACGTGCACGCGATGGCGGCGACGCTCGGCGCCGCTGACCCCGCGGGCGCGGCAACGTACGAGGCGAACCGCGACGCCTACTCGACTCAGCTCGATGACCTGCACCGCGAGGTCGCCGTCGAGATCGGCGCGATCCCACAGGCGAACCGGCACCTGGTCACCACGCACGACGCGTTCGGCTACCTGGCCAGGGCGTATGGGATGACGGTCGCGGGCTTCGTGGTGCCCAACCCGGCCCAGGAACCCTCGGCCGCTCAGGTTCGTGACCTGACCGAGGCGGTGCGACGGCTGCGGGTCCCAGCGGTGTTCGTCGAACCCAACCTGGCCGAACGGGCGGGCGTGCTGCGCCAGGTGGCCGCGGACGCCGGTGTGGACGTCTGCCAGCTGCACGGCGACACGTTCAGCCCGATGGCCACCAACTACGTCGCGATGATGCGCTGGAACGCCCAGGAGCTGCGGCGCTGCCTCGCGAAGGAAGGGTCCCGATGAGCTCCTGGTCACTCCGGATGGCGGCTGTCCTGCTCGGCGTGCTGTGTCTCGCGTGCGGTGCCAGCGGCACGGTGTCGACGGCGGCACCCGCCGGGGAACGGCTGGTCATCACCGACGGCCACGTCGACATGGGCCCGCGGATGGTCAACGGGACGTGGCAGATCCAGCTGCGCGACGACACCTCGAGCCCGCCGACCTGGCGCGAGCTCGACGACGTCATCCTGCGCGCCACCGACGACGCCAAGATCACCGTACCGGCCGGGGACACGTACCGATTCCTGGGCGCCGCCGGCGACCCAGTCTGGGTGCTGCCGCAGGTGCAACGGGCGGGCATCGTCTGGCCGGGCTGGAACAGCCAGGATCCCTCCGTCGTGGACGGGATCAGCGGCCCGATCACCTGGACGGTGCGATCGGTCGAGGGCCCGGGAACCTTCACCCTGTTCCTCAACGACGCGTTCGGGGCACCCACCACGATCTTCGACGGCACTCGGCGTTATCCCCAGTCCACGGCCATCGAGCCGAACACTCACGCGCACGGCAACTGGACGTTCTCCAAGCCCGGCGTCTACCGGCTCGTGGTGGAGATGCAGGCGACGGCGAAGAACGGATCGGCACTGACCGACACCCAGACCCTCGCTCTCGCCGTCGGCGACGCCGACCCACGGCAGGTACCCCGCGGCGGGACCGACCCCGGCGCGACCACCGGCAGCGGCAACCCAGCACAGTCCTTGCCGAACACCGGAGCCAGTGACGTCGCGCTCCTCGCCGGGGGTGGGGCCGCGCTGCTGATCGTCGCGCAGGTCCTGCGCTGGGGCCTGCGTCGGCGGGTGCGTGGGCGATGAGCGCGCCACCGCTGGAGGTGAGCGGCCTGTCGATCCGGCTGGGCGGCCGGCTCGCGGTGATCGGCGTCGACCTGCGTCTCGGTGCCGGGGAGCTGATCGGGTTGATCGGCCCGAACGGCGCGGGCAAGACCACCTTGATGCGCGGGATTCTCGGCCTGCTGCCCACCGAGGCCGGTCGTATCGCGATCTACGGCCGGTCGCCGGTCGCCGGCCGGGCGCTGGTCGGGTATGTCCCGCAGCGGCACGAATTCGCCTGGGAGTTCCCGATCGACGTCGCGGGCGCTGTGTTGACTGCCGTGCTCGCCCGGCACGGCCCGCTGCGCCGCCCGCGCCCCGCCGATCGAGCCGCCGTGCTCGACGCACTCGACCAGGTTGGGCTGGCCGACTTGCGGCAGCGCCCGATCGCGCAGCTCTCCGGTGGCCAGCGCCAGCGGGTCCTGGTGGCCCGAGCGCTGGCGATCGCACCACGACTGCTGCTGCTCGACGAGCCCTTCAGCGGAGTGGATGCACCGACCCGCGACGTGCTCACCAAGGTCGTCACCGGCTTCGTGGCCGCCGGCAACGCGGCGCTGCTCACCACTCACGACCTGGTCGCCGCCGGTTCGCAGTGCAATCGGATCTGCCTGCTCAACCGGCGGGTCGTCGCCGAAGGGCCGCCCACCGAGTTGGGTGACACGCAGATTTGGATGGAGGCGTTCGGGGTGCCCGCACCGCAGCACCTCACCGACCCGACGGGGCGCGTGCGGTGAGCGACGTGGTGCAGCTGGTACTGCAGCCGTGGTCGGAAGCCTTCATGCAGCGGGCCTTCCTGGTCGGCGGCGCGGCCGCGGTGGCCTGTGCGGTCGTCGGGACGTTCGTGGTCCTGCGCGGGATGGCCTTCATCGGCGACGCCATCGCGCACGCCGTCTTCCCGGGTGTGGCGATCGGCTACGTGCTGCAGGTCAGCCTCGCCCTCGGCGGCGCCGTCGCCGGGATCCTCACCGCGGTGGCGATCTTCTCTGCGACCCGCAGCAGGCGGCTGACCGAGGACTCGGCCATCGGTGTGTTCTTCGCCTTCGCCTTCGCGCTGGGCATCGTGGTGGTGAGTACGCAGCACAGCTACACCGGTGACCTCACCTCCTTCCTGTTCGGCCAGATCCTGGGCGTGAGTGACAGCGACGTGCTGATGGTGTCCGGTGTCGGGGCCGGGCTGGTCGGGGTGACCCTGGCCATCCGGCGCCGCCTGGTCACGGCGACCTTGGACCGGGAGACCGCTGCCGCGCTGGGCCTGCGTGTGGGGCTCTGGGAGCTGCTGGTCTACCTGCTGGTCACCGTCGCGATCGTGATCTCCCTGCAGGCTGTCGGCAACATCCTGGTGCTTGCCCTGCTCATCACGCCCGCGGCCGCTGCCCGGATGGTGACCGACCGGCTCGGCACGATGATGGCGCTCGCCGCCGCCATGGGGGCGATCTCCGCGGTCGCGGGCCTGTACTTGTCCTACTACTACAACCTGGCGGCCGGTGGCCTCATCGTCCTGGTCCTCACCGCCGCCTTTCTGGCCTGCTGGGTTGGCCGCGCCCTGCTCGTGTCGCGATGGCGGGCACCGGCTGTGCAGCTCCCAGCGGAAACCACCCGGACGGTGGATAGCCAGATCACCCGATCGAGCTAACCTCTCAATTAGGGATAAAAAGGATAATCATTACCAAAAGGGAGGAGATCCAGTGCACGTCGCACTTCGGACTGCCTTCATGATCGCGGCCTCGGCAGCCGGCTTCGTCACAGTCGCCGCACCGGCACAGGCCGCCCACATGCGGCAGGTCGTGCCTTTCCAGGGCCAAGTCGCCCCGCCGCCTCCCTCGATCCCACCGCTACCGCGGGTTGGGGGTGCGCAACTGTTCTGCCCTCTGGCCACCGTCGACGAAATCCTCGCCGGCGTCCTCGGCGATCGGCGGGTTGTGCTCTCCCAGGGCCACGTTGACCCGATCGACGTCGCGTACGAAGACGCGCTGGAGATCAACTACCACGACGAGACGGTCGAACCCGACGTGGAGCGTGACCCCGCCACCGTGGTGTCGGTCGTCAAGCCGGAGGCCAGGATCGCCGTCCCCGACGACCCGGCCTATGCCTTCCTCGGCGCCCCTGGGGCCACCGTATGGGTGCTGCCTGAGGTCGAAGATGAGCGGCTGCTGTTCCCCGGCATCGCCACCGAGGAAATCCCCCCTGGCATCTTCACGGGCGATAGCATCACGGTCCGGTTCACGAGAGTGTGCGGACCCGACGGGGTGAGCCTGTTCACCACCGATGCGGGCGGGCAGCCGAATGTCCTCGTCGACAGCGAAGATGGGCTGCCCGATTCAATCCCTCTGCCAGTCGGCACCCATGCTCATCACAACTGGGCATTTGAGGCGGCGGGGACCTACAAGATCAAGGTTGAGACTACCGGGACACTGGCGGCGACCGGTCAGCAGATCAGGTCGAAGCCCGCGGTGCTGACCTTCCGGGTCCAGCCGTGAACACTGCGAGATCCTGCCTGGCGATCGTGGCCGCGAGTGTCAGCCTCGCAAGCCTGACGCTGATCGCCCCGTCGGTGCTCGCCGACCCCACCGGCCCCCCAGTGCCGCCGCACCGCCCGCTCAATGGAACAGGCACAGCCACCACTCAGGACGTCATGAACGCCCTGTCCAACGTCGTCGTGGACGGCAGTGACAACAAGCTGATCTCCTCGTGGAATACCAACCCGGCCGGCTCCTCCATCACCACCGGCATCGGCCCGGTCAACGACCCCATCTGCACCATCACCCGGCCCACGACCACCGTAGAAGGAATCGCCGCGCTCATCCATTCCCAGCGCAACGGATCTGGTGGCACACCCGATGGCTGCCTCCAGTTCGCCCGTGCGGACTTTGTGCCGACCATGCTCTCAAGCGGCCACATCGATGCGTTCGACATCGACTACGTCAGCAACAACCTGAGTCTGGACATTCGCGACTCCACGGCGAACCCGGTCAACGATGACCTATCAGCATCCAACACCTTGCTCGACGTCCCGCCCGAGGCACTGAGCACAGTGCCCAGCGGGGCGGGCTTCGCCTGCCTCGGAACCGCGGGCTCACCAGTCTACCTGCTGCCCCAGCAGCAGGACATCAACCTGCTCTGGCCGGGCTGGGACGCCGCCGACGTCCCCTCCGGCGTGCTGGCCAATAACAAGGTGGCACTCCAGTTGGTCAGCTGGAGGATCCCGGCTGGGGCCCGGTTCGCGATCTACACGACCAACCTCGGTGCTCCGACCTTCAGGATCAACACCAACTCCGCCCCCGGCTGCCAGATCACCAGCTGGCCCGACGGAGGGATCACCCAGGGTACCCACGGTCACGCCTGGTGGGCCTTCAGCGCCCCGGGCACCTACACCTTCACCGTCCGGGCGACGGCCACCACAACCGGCGGCGTGCCGAAGTCCTCAGGAGACCAGGGTTACACCTTCGTCGTGGACTGACCCCGTCCCAGGTAACGCCAAAGCCCAGCGTTCCGGTCACCAGGCTTGTCTTGACATTCGCATGTACGCATATCAACATTTGAATGGCCACGAGAATAGGGAGGCATCGTGACCACGATCGAGCATGAGCAGGCCGAGCAGCACACCCACACCCACGGTCCAGGGTGCGGTCACGCATCGGTGCTACACGGTGACCATGTCGACTACCTGCATGACGGGCACGTCCACCGCGAGCACCGCACCGACAACGGGATGCATTACGACGAATGCAGCACCTGTAGCTGCGCGAACTGCTCGGACTCCTGCGCCCAGTGCGATTGCGCGGACTGCAGTTGCCCGACCTGTAACCACGCCATCTGCGAGTGCCCACACTGCGCAGACGCCTGCAACAACTGCACCTGTATGAACTGCACCTGCGCAACCTGCACGCACGCGGCCTGAGCCCCGCCTTCGCTACCTGCCGTGCTCGGCGGCATGTTGCACTGCATCGGCGACAACGTGGCGTACGTGCTCGTCCACGAGCCGGTACAGCCGCTCGCGGTCGCGACGCTCAGCGGTGACAAGCCGAGCTGAACGCAGCACTCGCAGGTGCTGAGACACCAGCGGCTGGCGCACGCCGAGAGCCAGTGAAGTTAAGTCATGCGCATGTGGCTACTCAAGCATGACTGTGCAGCCACGCTGCCCCTGATCTCCGTGTCGGGCTTCAGTGAGGCCTGGCTGCGGCTGCTGGAGGAGTACGGCCTCTAGGACCTGAGCCATCGTCGAGATGCATGCCTCCGCCAACGCGTGCGACGCGGGTCCGTGACCACCCGGGTCCCCGTTACGGCCACCGCACGCCCTCAGTGAGGCATCAACGCGGGGGTGGGTCTGCGGCCGATGCTGCGGACTTCGAAGCCGACCCGGCGCAGCACGTCGGCATCGAGAAGGTTCCGGGTGTCGACGACGATGCGGTGCTCGACCAGCTCGGCCAGCCGACCCCAGTCCAGTAACCGGAACTCGGGCCATTCGGTCAGCACGACGAGGACTGCGGCGCCCGAGGCGACCTTGAGCGGGTCGTCAGTGACCTGCAGGTCATCGGTCATGCCCGGCACCGCGGCCGGCACCCCGGGGTCATAGCCAATCAGGTCGGCACCCTCGGCGGCCAGCAGCGCGGCAACCGTCAGAGCCGGGGAGTCCCGCAGGTCGTCAGTGCCGGCCTTGAAGGTCAGCCCCAGCAACCCGACGCGCTGCCCGACCAGCGATCCACCGACGGCGTCCCGAACTTTCTTCACCATTCGGTGCTGCTGCCGGGTATTGGTGTCCAGGCTGGCCTGCAACAACGCGAAGTCGAAGTCCACCGCCGCACACGCCTGCAACAGCGCATGGGTGTCCTTGGGCAGGCACGACCCGCCCCAGCCGGGACCTGGCCGCAGGAAGGCCTGCCCGATCCGCCGGTCATAGCCGATACCCTCCGTGACGTCCAGCACGTCAGCCCCGAACCGCTCGCACAGCTCGGCAACGGCGTTGACGTAGGACAGCTTCATCGCCAGGAAGCAGTTCGCCGCGTACTTCACCATCTCGGCACTGGCCGCATCGGTGAGCACCGCCGGCGCGCCCAACCGGGCATACAGCGCAGCGACCCGCTCGGCGGCATCCTGCGCGTCGCAGCCCACCACGATGCGGTCGGGCTTCAGAAAATCTTGTACAGCGGTGCCTTCCCGGAGAAACTCCGGGTTGCTGACCACCGCCACATCCGGGCGGGCCAGCCATCGCGCGGTACGCGCCGCGGTGCCCACCGGCACTGTGGATTTGTTGACCACTACGCAGCCCGATGGCAGCAGCGTCCGGATTTCAGTGGCCACGGCCTCCACCGCCGACAGATCCGCGGCGCCGCCGGCACCCATCGGAGTGGGCACACAGAGAAAAATCACCTCAGCTGCGTCGGCTCCTTGGCCTACCGCGGCGGCAGCACCCATCACGAACCGCAGCCGACCGGCGGCCAGGCCCTCCGCCACCAGGTCGGGCAGCCCCGGTTCCAGGATCGATACCTCGCCACGGGACAACCTGGTTACCTTGGTTTCGTCCACGTCGGCGCACACCACGTGGTGCCCCAACGAGGCCAGGCACGCGCCGGTGGTCAGTCCCACGTACCCGGAGCCGATCACCGCGATCCGACGCACGAACATGCGGTCTCCCCTCACGCTGTGTCGCTTCTATGGTTGCACAAAGCAACCGAGTTACAGGTCGCCAGCGTAGGGCACGTCGTTCACCTGTTCGGAGCTCATCCACACCCGCAGCGCGTGGGTGGCAGCCACGTCGTCGGCGTTGTAGGTGAGCAGCCGGGCACGTTGCGCCTGATCCGGCTGACCGCTGCCCAGCCCGACCGCGTCGGCGTACCAACGCATCGAGTTCTCCCCGCTGGCCTCCGGATCGTTCCACGAGAACCCGGCCGCGGGGGCGATGGTCTTGAGTCCCTTGCCCAGCGCGCAGAGGAACTCGGCGCTGACCACTCCATACAAGTCCACCCACTGATCGGAGGAGACGAACTTCTGCACCTGCGCGACGGTGGGAATCCCGGGTGCACCGGCAAAGCGTTCCGCCGAGGACAGCATCCAGCGGTTCTCGGCCTGCTCGTTGTAACAGTAGGCAGCGAAGCTCAGACCGCGCTCGGCAGCGGCGCGGCGGACATCGGTAAGCCAGCGCCAGAACGCTGCGAAGGACCGTGCCTCGTCCGGTGTCGGCACTGGTTCCCAGGTGGCGAAGGCTCGGTAGCCGCACGGCATCCCGATGTCGGAGCCGGACAGCAGGCAGCCCCACAGGTAGGCCCCGGCCTCATCGAAACTTTCCATGTCCACGTCGACTTCGACGTCGGCGCGCGGCATGGCAACGCGCCGGTTACGCCGAACCAGGGTGAGATCCCGCTGCCAGGCACGCGCCAGCAGCACCGCATCCCGCAAGGGCATCCCGACCATCGGTACCGGCGGATCACCCATGGGGTCTAACGTGGCCAGAGTATCGACGGTGGCCACCCCAGCCGCCCGCAATGCCATTACGTCCTCCCCGCGCAGCACCATGCTGACGTCGCGGGACGCCCGCAGCGCCGCACCGCAGGTGGGC
Source organism: Pseudonocardiaceae bacterium (assembly GCA_050699875.1). Classification (GTDB taxonomy): domain Bacteria; phylum Actinomycetota; class Actinomycetes; order Mycobacteriales; family Pseudonocardiaceae. The sequence goes on along the minus strand of JBOHFX010000018.1, from coordinate 1,887 downwards.
CACCACGGACAGGAGCGACATTCGGTGACCCGGGACGGTCTGGCCAGCGGCTCCGCCTCGCTGGCGGCAGCCCGCGCGATCGCCAGCCGGTCGGCGAACCGAGTGTCGTACTCGTCCATTGCGGTACGCCCGCCAGGCCAGGTGGGAGCTTCCAGGTCGTGCCAGACCACGACGTCGGCCTCCAACCCGACCACACCGCCGGTGGCGCGACCCCGGGCCGCGAGCCCGGCTCCCTGCAGCAGCCGCACCGCATGCGCCAGCCGCAGCTGATCCCGGGACTGCGGGCGCACCTTGCGATCCGGGTCGGTGCGGGCCGCGGCCAGCACCGGTTGCGTCAACGGGCTGGTGCGGGCGCCGGTGCCAGGGTCGGTGACCTTGTGCCGTACGACGATCACGGGAAGGTAGCCACCACGGTGGCGCACCAGCAGTTCCACGCCACCACGTCGCCCGCTGACGGCGTCCGCCGGGAGCAGGCCACCCCACACGAACCGGGTGCCCTGGTTCAGAAAGGCCACGGTGGTGGCGCAGCGTTGTTCGGCGGGCAGGTCCGGCGAGACCTCCACCCAGTCAGTGGTGTGGTGCTCGGCCAGACGGTCGGCGACGTAGCGACGGTGCGCGGCGGCGTCGGCGATCCGTCGCTGCGTGGTCGAATCCAGGGCTGCCCGCGGTACGTCGACCGCGGCAGGGTCGTGTTCCAGGTGCACCCGGCGACGGCACCGGGTGACCACAGCCGCGTCTAGCAGCACTGCCGAGTCCACCCCGTCAGACTATGTCCCGGCACCGACAGTGTGGGGATAACCCGGCCGCGCCCATCGTGCGAAGGAGACGACCGATGCACCAGAGGATCGACACCGCCCTCGCCGCCCGGCCGGGAGCGCGCCTGCGGCAGCTGCCGGCGTTGCTGGCGCTGGTGGGTTTGGCGCTGCTGGGCAGCACCGGTCTGGCGTCCGCGCATAACGAGCTGATCGGCAGCGACCCACCGGAGGGCGCCGAGTTGGCGACTGCCCCGGCACGGGTCGTCCTCACCTTCGACAAGCCGGTCCAGCGCGGGTTCAGCGCCGTGACGGTGACCGGCCCGGGCAGTGCCCCGGACAACGCAACGCAGTGGCAGGACGGCACAGCGACCGAGGACGGTGCGGCGGTGTCGGCACCGGTCCGCCCGTTGGGACCGGCTGGCCAGTACACCATCGCCTACCAGGTGCTCTCCGCCGACGGCCACCCGGTGCGTGGTGCGCTGCATTTCACTCTCACCAGGCCTGGTCCCGGCATCGCTGCGGCTGGGAAGGAACCCGGCGAGTCTGCGAACAGGTCCGCCGTCGCCGTTGAAGGTACCGCCACCCAGAGCCAGCCCGGCGGAACTGCGGTCTGGCCATGGGTGGCCGGCGGGGGCGCGCTGTTGGCGGCCGGCGTGGTGGTGGCGACACGGGTTCGCCGCTCCAGCTGAGCCCCTGATCACTCCGGGTGTGACACGGCGGCGGCGGATCCAGGGATGCAAAGTAGCGTGTCGAGGTCGGTGAGCGCGTGCTCGACTCGGCGTCGCAGCTCACGGCGGCTGATCCAGCCCTGCCCGTAATGCCGATGATCCTGGGCGAGCATCACCAAGGCCGAGAGCGCTTCAGCAAGCCCGTCGCGCTGGCTCATCGGCAGCTGCCGGATGAACCGCAGTTGGTCGTCCACCAAGCCGTCCAAGAACTCGGCTTCACGCGCGACAGCACGGCGGCGCCGGGACCTCCAGCGGCCCCCGTTACTCGGCTGGTCGCTCCGCGGTCTGGGAATCTCGTCGCGCTGTCCTGCAACCATTCGCACCGCCCGCACTAGTCTGGTCGCAGGAACCATCGTCCGCCGAACGCCCGACGTTAACTCGTGGGTGCGTAACAGTGTCATGAC
>JBOHFX010000017.1:0-56677 GCA_050699875.1 Pseudonocardiaceae bacterium | reverse complement strand
CAAGAGTGCGGCGCGCACCGTTGGTCGCAGTCGTGTTGACGGGGTGTGCGGTGCTCGATGAAGGCGCGGCCGTGGCAGCGGCGGCGACAGGTCCGCAATTCGGTGTAGAGCTGCTCGAACGGGTGGGACCCCAGCCGGCACAGCCGGCTCAGTGGCGTGTCACCTAGCGCCGGGCGGATGAAGCGGTCGATCAGCAGTTGGTAGCTGGCGCGGGTACCGCCCTCGACCTGGTGCCTAGACAGCCACGTATCAAATAGGTAGCCGAGCGTGACGTTCGTTCGGGCCGCTGTGTCGTCCCGCACTTGCTGCCGCAGCCGGTCGCGGGCCAGCACAGCCGCGTCCTCAGTGTCAGCCGAGTCACTGAGGATGAGCTGGCGACCCGTCACCGGGTCATACCCGGCTGAGACTCGGACCTGGTAGGTACCGCCGCGCTGCCGGATGCCGGTGAGGTCCCTTCGGAGCCTGCTTCCTGCGAGCCATGTGGCGCAGCGTAGCCCTCGCAAATGGACAACCCGATGGACAAAGATCTAGATAATTGATCTTCTTGCGTGGGTAAATCCTGGCGACCAACTGGGGTGGGCCGCCTGGGGCTCGAACCCAGAACCTACAGATTAAAAGTCTGCAGCTCTACCATTGAGCTAACGGCCCCTGTTGATCGTAGCCGAGGCGACAGCACGACTCGTCCGTGCGTCGTCTGGCCTCGGGGCAGCGCGAACGAACCACCGAAGCGGTGGAGTCTGGCCCGCGCTCCGGCGCTCCCCGCCGAGTCGAGCAGTCGTCGGTCGCTGTCGCCGGCCCTCGGTCCCGACATCGCTGTGGCTCGGCGTGACCCGGAGTCGGGCATCCTGGTCTAAGTGATCCCCGTCGTCCCGTCGATGAAGTCCCCGAAAGGTGTAACGCTGCCCCGCCCGATGACGACAGACGGGTAGAAAGCCCCGCGCAGCCCCCCGACCTGCGACGGGGCTTTCTGCTGCGCGCCGTACGGCGCAGCGACGCCGCTGGATCGTCGGTCGGATTTCGATCATCCTCAGTCCGGTCGGACCTCGATGAACCAGCCGCGGTGAAGGGTCGTCGAACGCCAGTGCCTCGCGCAGCCCTACGCGACCGCGAACTCGACGCGTCGACGAACGAGTGTTCACGGTCATCGTGGCGGCGTAGCCGGTCCCACGCGTCGTCTTCGATGTCTTGCCGCAACCCTGGTCACCGCGTCCCGCCCGAGAACGCCTCCAGCGCGCGGATCTTGTTCGTGACGTCCAGCGCGGCCACTTTGTAGGCTCCCGAGAGCGTCGGGTAGTTGAAGACGGTGTCGACGAGGTAGTCGATCGTGCCGCCGCAACCCATGATGGCCTGCCCGATGTGCACGAGGTCAGTGGCGTTTGTTCCGAACACGTGCACGCCGAGCAGGGTGCGGTCGTCGGTCGAGACGAGCAGTTTGAGCATCCCGTACGAGTCGCCGACGATCGCGCCACGGGTGAGCTCACGGTAGCGCGCCATCCCCACCTCGTAGGGCACGGCGGACTGTGTCAGCTCGGCTTCGGTCCTGCCGCAGTAGGAGATCTCAGGCACCGTGTAAATCCCGATCGGCTGCAGTTCCTGCAGCTCGCGAGCCGGTTCGCCGAAAGCGTGGTATGCCGCTAGCCGACCCTGATTCATGGCGGTGGCCGCGAGTGCGGGGAAGCCGATCACATCGCCTACCGCGAAGATGTGCGGCACTGCAGTGCGGTACTGCCTGTCCACCGTGATCCGCCCGCGCTGATCGGCCGCAAGCCCCGCCTTCTCCAGCAAGAGTTCGTCGGTGACTCCCTGGCGGCCCGCGGAGTACAGCACCATGTCCGCCGCGACCCGCTTGCCACTGGCCAGGCTCGTGATCGTTCCCTTGGGCGCGATCTCGACCTTGGCAACCTCCTCGCCGAAGCGGAACGTGACGGCTTGGTCGCGCAGGTGGAACTTGAGCGACTCGACCACCTCTGGATCGCAGAACTGCAGCATCTGTGGGTGCTTTTCGACAACGGTCACCCGGGTGCCGAGTGCCGCGAACATCGACGCGTACTCGATGCCGATCACGCCGGCCCCGACAACGACCATCGAGCGGGGTACCCGCTGCATCCGCAGCACGCCGTCGGAGTCGAGCACGTGCTCGTCGTCGAACTCGACCTCCGGGGGTCGGGCCGGCTTCGTACCGGTGGCGATCACGATCTTCTCGGCGGTGACAGTGGTGTGGTCGCCACGGGCCTCACCCTGCACCGTGACCGTCTGCGGGTCCTCGAACCGGGCGGTGCCCCCGAGTAGGTCGACGTGGTTGCGCAGCAGCTGGCTGCGAGTCACCTCGACCTCGCGGCCAACGACGTGCTGGGTGCGAGCCAGCAGGTCGGCGACCGTGATCTCGGACTTGACCCGGTAACTGGCGCCGTACATGTCCCGCTGGGCGAAACCGGTGAGGTAGAGGACGGCCTCCCGCAGGGTCTTGGATGGGATTGTGCCGGTGTTGGCGCAGACACCGCCCATCATGTTGCGGCGTTCGGCCAGGCACACCCGCTTGCCCAACTTGGCAGCTGCGATGGCCGCCTTCTGGCCGCCGGGTCCAGACCCGATAACCAGCAGGTCGTAGTCGTACACACCACGGTCCTTCACCACAGTTCGCAGCCCCACGGGACCGCGGCGGCCGCCTTCCGCCGGCAAGAATCGCAGTCCGATATCACACCGGGCGAACCGCGAGGTAAACAGTGCACGACGGCCCCGCCCGGCCGGCACGAGCGATGAACTTACCTGTCGACGACGTCCTTCACAGCATCCTTGACCTTCTCGCCGGCCTGCTTGACGTGACCCTTGGCCTGGTCACTCTTACCCTCAGCCGTAAGTTGCGGGTCGTCGGTGGCCCGGCCGGCGGCTTCCTTGGCCTTGCCCTTGAGGACCTCAGCCTTGTTGTCAATCTTGTCTCCGGTTCCCACGGCAAGTGCCTTTCTGTCGTCAGGTAAGGAGCAGCTCAGCCCGCCCTGCACACGACATCACGCCGGGCCAGGCCGGGTCGACCTCCGGTGTGAACGCCGAACGTCAGTAATAGTGTCGTCGGCCGCCGATGGCACGTCCGGTGCTGCCCAGCAGCACGAGGATGGCCCCGACTACCACCAGAATGATCCCGAGAATCCACAAAATCTGAATCCCTAGGAGGTACCCCACCACCAGTAGGACGAGCCCGAGAATGATCACGATGCCTCCCACAAGCCAGGTCTGGGCGTCTTGTACGGATCTTACGGCACATCATCCGATTCACCCCAAATTAGCCGTTATCCCGGCTGCACGCATGCTGACCGCACAGATCTACAGGGCGCCGGCTGCGGCCTCGGCGACTGCCTGGTCCTGCTTGCCGTCGCCGCCGCTGACACCCACAGCCCCGATGACAGCATCGCCGCGCTGGAGAGGGATGCCACCACCGAAGATCATGACCCGTCCCCGGTTGAACGCATGGATGCCGAAGAACTGCTCGCCGGGCGGCGAGTGGGACCCCGAGATCCTGGGTGGGGACGTTCCTTTCCGGCAGCCCGGCACCGCGGACCTGGACGAAGGTCGTCCTCAAGCCCACCGCCTAGGGCTCGGGGCCGGGACGCGGCGGTCTGCCACCATGGCGGGAATGGAACGTGTTGTCATCGTCGGTGGGGGCTTTGGCGGGCTCGCCTGCGCCCGGGCCCTCGACGGCGCCGTCGTTGACGTGCTGCTTCTCGACGCCCGCAACTACCACCTGTTCACGCCGCTGCTCTACCAGGTCGCCACTGCGCTGCTCGACCCGTCAGACATCGCCTACCCATTCCGGACGATCTTCCGTCGATCGCCGAACGTGCGCTTCCGCCAGGCGCGGGTCACAGGGGTCGACTTCGAAGCCCAGCGGGTGCACACGGCCGCCGGCGACGACATCGCCTACGACACCCTGGTGCTGGCCACCGGCAGCGCCAACGCCTACTTCGGGAACGTAGGGCTTGCCGAGCGGACCATCGGCATGAAAGCCCTCGACGAGGCAATGCGCCTGCGCAACCACGTGCTTTCCTGCCTGGAGCGGGCCGCACAGACCTCCAATCCGGCCGCGCGGGCGGAGTGGCTCACGTTCGTTATCGTGGGCGGCGGCCCGACCGGCGTCGAGTACGCCGGCGCGCTGGCCGAGCTCCTCGAGATGGTCCTCGGACGGGATTTCCCCGAGCTCGCGCCCGGCAGCGGTCGGGTCGTCCTTGTCGAGGGAGTCGATCGGCTGCTCAGCGCCTTCCACCCTCGACTCGGTGCCTACGCTGCCGACGCCCTCCGGGGCCGGGGCATCGAGATCCGGCTGTCCACTCTGGTGCGGGAGGCGACGGCCACGGGAGCCATCTTGTCGTCCGGCGAGACAATCAAGTCACGCACGATCGTGTGGTCGGCCGGGGTCGGACCGGCCGACCCCCTAAGAGCCAGCGGCGACAACGGCGCCGGCGCCGTCGTCCGGAGCCGGTCTCACCGGCTGGTGGTCGACGAGCACCTGCGGCTGCGGCCCCGGGTCTACGCGATCGGCGACGTCGCCTCGGTGGCGCCGAGCAGGCACCAGGAAGGGGAGCTGCCAATGCTTTCCCCGCCTGCCATGCAGGAGGGCCGCTACGTGGCCCAGACGATTCGGGCCGGCGAGGCGGCGGTCGGCGGACAACCGCCGTTCCGGTACCAGGACAAGGGGACGATGGCCACCATCGGCCGGCGTGCCGCGGTCGCCCAGGTCGGCCCGCTGCGCCTGCGGGGCTTTCTCGGCTGGATCACCTGGTTGGTGGTCCATCTGTATTACCTCATCGGTTTCCGTAACCGCCTGGCCGTGCTCTTCTCGTGGGGTTGGGACTACCTGCGGCGCGACCGGCCGATACGCCTGATCGTGCGCAGCGACTACGACCCGGTGGTGGCCGCCCTGATGTCCGATCAGGGACGGTCACACGACAGTCATGCGTCAGGAGTATGCGTAGCGGAGACCCACCCGTCGGACGACGACCGTGCTGGGTGACGGTCGGTGTGCAGGTCCCGGCCGGATCTGAGACCTGCTGATCGGGGTGTTCCGTCTCGCCGGGGCGATCTCGATCCCCGTACGGGGTGTCCGGCGGCGCGTCTACACTCGCGACATGGGACGGGGCCTGCGCTTCGCTCTGGCCATCGACGCCGGAATGACCCACATCGAGTCGCAATCATGAGAGCGGCGTGTTACGAGTGCACCGGCCCGGCTCGCGACGTGCTGTACGTCGCCGACGTCGAGCGTCCCGAGCCGGGACCGGGGCAGGTCCGGGTGCGCGTGGCCGTGTCCGGGGTCAACCCCACCGACGTCAAAACGCGCAGCGGCGTCACGCCGCGCCCGATCGACGGGTTCCAGATCCCGCACCAGGACGGCGCCGGCGCGATCGACGCGGTGGGCGCCGGCGTCGACCCGGCCCGAGTCGGCCAGCGGGTCTGGGTGTGGTTCGCCGCGGTAGGGCAGCGGTGGGGCACCGCCGCGGAGTGGACCGTCGTCCCGGCGCACCAGGCAGTGCCACTGCCCGACCACGTCTCCTACGACCTCGGGGCCAGCGTCGGCGTACCGGCGATGACCGCCTACCACTGCTTGTTCGTCGACGGTTCGGTCACCGACCGCACCGTGCTCGTCGCCGGAGGCGCTGGCGCCGTCGGCCATTTCGCCATTGAACTGGCCAAACGCGGCGGCGCCCGGGTGCTCAGCACGGTCAGCAGCGCCGAGAAGGCGAAGCTGGCCGCCGGCGCAGGCGCCGAGTACGTCGTCAATTACCGGGACAGCGACGCGATCGAACAGTTCCGCGCGATCACGCCTCAGGTCGACCGGATCATCGAGGTGGCACTGGCGGCGAATCTCGAACTGGATCTCGCACTGTCCGGCCCGCAGACCACCATCGTCACCTACGCCACCCAGGTCGACCCGATTCTCCCGATCCGTTCCTGCATGGCGGCGAACGTGACGCTGCGGTTCGTGCTGCTCTACGGCGTCCCGGCGGAAGCCCTCGGGACGGCCTACCATCAGATCACGATGGCACTGCTCGAAGGCGCCTTGACCGAGCTGCCGGTGCACCGGTTCGGTTTGCACCAGATCATCGAGGCACATGAGGCAGTCGAGTCCGGTGTGACGGGAAAGGTCCTCGTCGATTTCGGTTGAGGTGCGCCACGTTTCCGGGCTCAGGTGGGCGGGTAGCACAACGCATATACGGGTCCTGCTGACCAGTTGGCCGAGTTCCTGCGCAGGGCCGGGCATACGCCGCCGAGCGCGCCGCCACAGCTCTGCTGGTGCAGGTGGTGTCGGTGTGGGCGGTGGCTAGGTGACGCGTCGGATCGCGGCGAGTCCCCTGGTGTAGATCGGGCGCTTGGCCACTGGGCGGCCGGACTGTGACGACTCGATGAGCATGCCGTCCCCGGCGGCCATCGCGACGTGTCCGATACGACCACCGTAGGAGTAGAAGAGCAGGTCCCCCGGCCGGATTTGTGACAGGCTCACCCGAACACCGACCCGCGACTGCGCGGCGGCGGTGCGGGGCAGGTGAAGCCCGGCCTGGCGATAGGACCACTGCACCAGGCCGGAGCAGTCGAACCCGCCCGGCCTGTTGCCGCCGCTGCGGTAGCGGGCGCCGCGCTGTGACAATGCCGCGTCCAACGCCCGCAACGCAGAGACGTCGGCCTGGCCGGCGGGCCGGGCCGCGGTGCTGTTGCTGGGCAAGGGTGCGGCGGCCGCGCTGCCGGCGAAGGAGAGGACACCGCCGGCGGCCAGGGTCAGCGCCGCTAGCGCAGTTGGGAGGTGGTGATGCGTGGCCGGTTTGGCGTGCTTACCCCGAGACACTGATTCCCCTCGGATGTTGCCCAGCCCGAAGTCGGGGGGCCGTGGGTGTGTGTGAGTGGCCCCGATATCTCTGCACAGATCAAGCTCCGGCAGGCGTAGGCGCGCGGAGAGACGTCGCTCAACGGTCCACCAGCAGTGGTGAACGGTTGGTGATCGAGTGGTGTCTGTGCGTAATCGCTACCGGGCAGCACGCGCACACCGCCTTCGCCCGCGCCGTCTGACGGGCGGTGGCTGCGCCGGATCCGATGGGAAAGAACAGCTCAGGGTCCAACCGGCGGCAGACTGCCCTGTTGGTCCGTTCGGTCATCGGTCGATGATGCGGCGGCGCCCGGCGACAAACCTGGTCCTCGCGGTGCGAACAACGGTCCGCGAGATCGATACGCCAGGACGTCCCGGCAACGCCCGGCCTGCCGCCGGAACTGTTGCCGGGACGAGCCCACCGGTGGCTACTTGCCGAGGATGTCCTTCGCGGCGTCTTTGACTTTCTCGCCGGCCTGCTTGGTGTGGCCCTTGGCCTGGTCGCCCTTGCCCTCAGCCTCAAGTTCGGGGTCGTCAGAGGCTCGGCCCGCGCCCTCCTTCACCTTGCCCTTGAGTACTTCAGCCTTGTTGTCAAACTTGTCTCCGGTTCCCACAGCGATGCCTTCCTGTCGTCGGACCTGAGGACAACCCAACCTGGCCCGGTTCTGGGTGTCTCGACCAGATGACCGGTGGGTACCAGACTAGGCACCGTCAGGCGTGTCCGCGCGACGATCGGTAACTTCCGAAAGGATGAGGCATGGTTTCCTTGGAGCTCCTGGGTATCTACCTCAACGACCATCTGGCCGGCTCATCGACTGGTGCGGAGCTCGCGAAGAAGATCAGTGAGGAGAATGCCGGGACGCGGTACGGCAGCGTCCTTGCCGAGCTCGCCACGGAGATCGAGCAGGATCGTGCCACGCTGGCGGAACTGATGGAGCGGTTGAACATCGAGCGCAGCGCGGTCAAGCAGGCAGCCGGTTGGATCACCGAGAAGCTGACCAGGGTCAAGTTCAGCGACAGTCTCACCGGCAGCGTCGATCTGAAGCGGCTGCTGGAGTTCGAGACACTGTTGCTGGGTATCACGGGCAAGCAGGCGCTGTGGCGGGCCTTGGGTCAGGTCAGCGACCGCTATCCGGAGCTGACTGCGACGGACTTCGACGCGCTGGCCAAGCGGGCGGAGGACCAGCGCTCCAGACTCGAACAGCTCAGGTTGGACGTAGCGAGCAAGGCGCTAGGTTGAGTGCAGAGGCTGACGAGCTACCCGCTCGTCAGCCGGTGGCAAGATCTCGAACAGATAGGCGAGTTCCGTTGTTTTCAACGAAAGAGTCACAGCGCTGCTGACGCCCCTGAGCTGAAGTGTCGCACCCCGTTGGGCGGCGGCTCGCTTGGCATTGATCAGTACCGCGAGCGGTCGCAGCCATGAAGGAGACCTCGCCCAGGTCGACGAGCGTCCGAGAGGCGGGCTTACGCCGCCTAGGTCCTCGTCGGTGGACGTGCGTCCGACCCGGACGTCCTCCTCGGGTCGATCTTCCAGGTTTTCCGGGGCACGGTCGCCACTTCGAGCGCGTCGTCGAGCAAATTCCCGTCGTCGAGGTCAACGGTGAGAGTCTCGGGTGCCTCACCCATCTCCTCGGCGGGCAGCACGTGGACCGCAGCTTCCTCGGCGGTGGCAGCGCCTCCCGAGATTCCCACGTCCACAGCGTCCAGCGACGCCGCGTTCCAAGTGTCCGGTGCGTCGGCAAATGCTTCCAGCCGGCCCGCGCGATCACCTTCGGCGTCGAACGCCGGTGTGTCGACGTCGACGTCGACGTCGGGGCGCTCCCGGTGTAGTCGCTGCTCGAGCGTGTCGCCCTGCCTCGCGCCGCCTGTGCTGACCTGATCGTCGTCCAGTGCGTAGGGCCGATCCGGCGGCACGTACCCAGCGTCGTGCGGATCACCGCCGGGCGGGCCGGCCATGGGGTATTCCGCCTGCTCATCCAGAACTGCGCCGAGGTCGGACGCCATGGGCTGCTCCTCGTACTCGCGCTCCGCCATGCTCACTCTCCTCCGCTCGGGCACCGTCCCTACGACTTCTGTGGGACTGGTGTCGTGGCTCGACACCGCGTCCCAGGTATCTACCCCGCCGCCGCAGCTCGCATGCCGGCCCGACAGGGTGGTTTGGCATGCCGCTCTCGTGCTGGCAGACCGATGCGCCGCCGGGTCCGTGCGCGCACGATGGCGCTTGCAGCCGAACTATCCCCTGTCCGATGCTGACAAGAAGACCACCGGTGCCGTGCTGCAGGATTCCCTGGTTGATCTTATTGGCCTGGCACTGATCGGGAAACAGGCTCACTGGAACGTGATCGGACCCCGCTTCCGCTCTGTTCACCTGCAGCTGGACGAGCTCGTCGCGCTTGCCCGCGAACACGCCGACGACGTTGCCGAGCGGGCCACATCCATCGGTGTATCGCCAGATGGCCGACGAGCAGAGCGTCGATTTCCTTCCCGCGAGAGCAGGCGGTGATCACGGCTGTCTGCAACGATGGTCGTTGCTGGACGGGCCTGTCCGCGCGGGATGAGGAGTTAGCTCGTGGCCGACACCGACAACGCCATCGATCGGACCTGCCAGCGGTTGGAGGAAGAGCTGGCACAGCTTCGGGCTCGACGCCGTGCCCTTGCCGCTGAGCTTGACGGGCGCGATTCCGTCGGAGACCGCGCCGACCACGCTGACGTCCTTGAACAGGCCGACGACATCGCTTGGCTGGACGACCGCATCGCCGAGGTGTCGGGATTGATAGCCCGCGGTGGAGTGCCTGAACCGGCAGACGACCGGGCGCCACACGGCGCTGAGGTCACGCTCCGCTTCGATGACGGGGAGGTCTCGACGTTGCGCGTGGTCGCCATTTCGGAGGAGGTCGCCGAGGACGACGGTGCAGGAGCGGTGACCCTCGACAGCCCACTGGGCCGTGCCCTCGCGGGCAGCAAGGTGGGAGACTTCGTCGAGTACGGGACGCCCTCGGGGCCGGCGCTCGCCGAGATCCTCGCTCTCCGAATGCCGGGGGAGTAGCCGCGCGTGGATCCGGCGTCAATTGACCTCAACGTCGAGCGCAACGTGCTCACCGTCAAGGCCGAGCGCACCCAGGCCTACGGCGAGGATGTTGAACTGCAGGTTTCCGAGCGGCCTCGCGGAGTGTTCAGCCGGCAGTTGTTCCTCGGCGATACCCTGGATGCCGATCACGTCGAGGGCAACTACGACGCCGGGGTGTTGACCTTGCGCATCCCGGTCGCCGAGAAGGCCAAGCCGCGCAAGATCGAGGTGACCGGCGCCGGCACACCCAAGGAGATCCACGCCTGACCTGGCCCCATCCCCCAGCAGTCCGGCGGCTCAGGACTCTTGTCGCAGCGGGGGTGCCGCGCAAGGTGCGTGGCGCTCCCGCTGCGGGTAACCACTCGCCTTGTCGCGCCCGAGGCGGACAACAGCGATGGCACGTGACGATCGCGATCTGTACGCAATCCTGGGCGTGGCCCCAGATGCCTCGCAGGCCCAGATCGGGCACGCCTACCGACGCCTGATCCGTGCCCACCACCCCGACATCCATCCCAGCCACAACTCGGACACTCTCGTCACTGCGGCGGCCGCGTACGCCATCCTGCGTGATCCAGCCCGTCGAGCCGCCTACGACCGAAGCCGACGCCGCGCCCGCGAGCAACAACCCGCACCCACCCCACCGGCCCCGCGTCGCCACCGCTCGGTACCCGACATCCGCGTCGGCCCAGTCCGCTGGCACCCCGGGTAACCGGCCACCATGCGACACGCAAACGGGGTGTCGAGTGAGAACACTCGACACCCCGTTTGATCTGAGCACCACGATGAGGCTAGGCGGCAGCGCCCACCGGGTCGGCGGCAGCGGTGCCGTCCGCGGACAGCGCGGCTGTGACGAGGTCGCTGACGTCGCCCACCAGCCGTACGTTCAGCTGGTCCCGGACGTGGGCGGGCACCTCGTCGAGGTCGGGCTCGTTGCGGGCCGGCAGGAACACCTCGGCCAATCCGGCGCGGTGGGCAGCGAGCAGCTTCTGCTTGACCCCGCCGATCGGCAGTACCCGGCCGTTGAGGGTGACCTCACCGGTCATGCCCACATCGGAGCGGACTGGCTGCTGGCTAGCCAGTGACGTCAGGGCGGCGACCATCGTGACGCCGGCCGATGGCCCGTCCTTGGGTACTGCTCCCGCAGGTACGTGCAGGTGGACGTGTTTGTCAGCCAACCGAGCACGGTCGATGCCGAGTTGCTCGGCATGCGCGAGCACGTAGGACAGCGCGATCCGCGCGGACTCCTTCATCACGTCGCCGAGTTGCCCGGTGAGCGTTAGTCCCGGTTCACCGTCCATGGCGGTGGCCTCGACGTAGAGCACATCCCCGCCGGTGCCGGTGACCGCGAGTCCAGTGGCCACACCTGGCACCGAAGTGCGCTCGGCCGTCTCCGGGACGAATCGCGGTCGGCCCAGGTAACGGATCAGGTCCGAAGCATCGACGCGCACCGGAGTTGCCGCACCGCCGGCGAGCGCCACGGTCACCTTGCGCAGCACCCGGGCGATCGCTCGTTCGAGCTGGCGGACACCCGCCTCCCGGGTGTGTTCAGCGGCGATCACCCGCAGCGCCTCGTCGTCGACGGCAACATCGTCGGCGGACAGACCAGCGCGGTCGCGCTGCCGCGGCAGCAGGTGGTCACGGCCGATGACGACCTTCTCGTCTTCGGTGTACCCGTCGAGTGTCACGACCTCCATCCGGTCCAGTAGCGGTGCCGGAATCGTGTCGGCGACGTTGGCGGTGGCCAGGAACAGCACGTCGGACAGGTCCAGCTCGACTTCGAGGTAGTGGTCGCGGAAGGTGTGGTTCTGCGCCGGATCCAGCACCTCGAGCAGCGCCGAGGTGGGGTCACCGCGCCAGTCGGCGCCGAGCTTGTCGACCTCGTCGAGCAGTACGACCGGGTTCATCGAGCCGGCCTCCTTGATGGCCCGCACGATCCGGCCGGGCATCGCGCCGACGTAGGTCCGGCGGTGCCCGCGAATCTCGGCCTCATCCCGGACGCCACCGAGCGCGACCCGCACGAAGCGGCGCCCCAACGCAGCAGCGACAGACTCGCCGAGACTGGTCTTGCCCACACCAGGCGGACCGACCAAGGCGAGCACCGCGCCGGCACCTCGCCCGCCGACGACCTGCAGCCCCCGCTCGGATCGGCGGGCCCGTACCGCGAGGAACTCGATCAGCCGGTCCTTGACCTCGTCCAGGCCGTAATGGTCGGCGTCGAGAACGGTGCGCGCGGCACGCACGTCGGCGTTGTCGTCGGTGCGAACACCCCACGGCAGCTCGAGAAGCGTGTCGAGCCAGGTACGAATCCAGCCGGCCTCTGGCGACTGATCGCTGGCCCGCTCCAGCCGGTTGACCTCCCGCAGCGCCGCCGCCCGGACCGCCTCGGACAGGTCCGCCTCGTCGACTCGGGTTCGGTAATCAGCGGTGGCGTCGGCGTCGTCGTCACCCAGCTCTTTACGGATGGCCGCCATCTGCTGGCGAAGCAAGAACTCCCGCTGCGCCTTGTCCATGCCTTCCCGGACATCCGTGCGGATACGTTCGGCGACCTCGTGCTCGGCCAGGTGCGCCCGGCTCCATTCCAAAAGGCGCTGCAACCGGGCCTCGACGTCGACTGTCTCCAGCAACTCCACCTTCTGCGCCAGTGACAGGTACGGCGCATAACCAGCGGAATCAGCCAGCAGTGACGGATCAGTGATCGACTGGACCGAGTCGATCAGCTGCCAGGCGCCGCGTTGCTGGAGAATGGAAATCACGACGCCGCGGTACTCGCTGGCAAGCTTGCGCACCTGTTCGGTCGCGGCCGGCGACGCAGCGACGTCGGAGACTTCGGTCACCTCCACCCACAGCGCCGCACCGGGACCGGTCACCCCAGCCCCGACCCGGGCGCGGGTCAATCCCCGCAGGACCGCGACCGGAGCGCCACCAGGCATTCTCCCCACCTGATCGATCACCGCGATCACGCCGAGCGTGGCGTACCGGCCGTCGGGGCGCGGAACAACCAGCAGGCGATCGGTTCCAGCAGCACGAGCAGCATCAACAGCTGCTTGTGCTTCACCGTCGAGCTTGACCGGCACGACCATGCCAGGCAACAGCGCCAGGTCGGCCGACGGCAGTAACGCAAGTTGCGTGGTCACACAGTCTCCTTGAAGTTGAGTCCAAGTAACTCAACCAAGGGCCCGGGCGCGATGTTCCCTGCCGGCCCGCTACTTTCCGGGCGGCGAGCAGATGATCTTGGTGGCCAGGGCTTCCGTGATGCCGAGCCCAGGAGTGTTCTTGCGGGCCCGTTCCACAATCTGGCGGGGAGTCAGCCCCATGCCGTTGTACAACCGTACGATCTTTTCTTGCTCACGGGTCCATGGGCGCCGAGCAGGTGCTCTTCGAGTAACTGAGTCATTGCGCCTGGGCTTTTTGGAAGGAACTTCGGGTGCGGTTCGTTCGGACCGGTAGTTGACCCCGAGGCCGCTGTCCTTCTTGCCGAACTCGCCAGCTTCTGCTCGTTTCTTGATCTCCTCCTGATCGCCGATGATGAACGTGTCAGCGCTCTTGTTCACCCCTATAGCGGTGATCGTCAATCCCTTGTGGTGCTTGGCTTGACACTGCTTCTTTGTGCAGTACTGGTAGCCCAGCTCCGCACGCTCGTAAAGTAGTTCGTCGCCGCACTCGATGCACTTCGCTGCCAATCCGAATTCTCCACTGCTTGCCTTGCCCTGCCGGTGGCGTCGCAGGCGGGCGCAAGAGTGTCAACCGCCTTAGCAGGCCGTAAATTCCTGCGCATCCCTGGCCGCATCGTGACGCCGTCGAGCCTGTCAGGTCAAGGCCCGAACGCGTCCGGGTGCTACTGCCGACGCATGGCTTGCACGGTTTTCCAGGCTCGGGTGGCGAGTTGCAGGTTGCCGTGTGAGCTGCGCCGTGCCCATTCGTCCTCCCGGGCCTGGCGGGTATCCACTCAAGGACTCTGAGTTAAACGACCAGGATCTCAGCGACCGGCGAACACGCGGATCGCCGTGACCGTCGCGGTGCCGTAGACAAGATGGGCGCTGAGGTCCTTCCGCAGTGCCTGGGCGTCGTATTCCCAAATCGGCTTGTAAAGCTTCGCCGGCGCGAGCACCGCGTAAGACGTCGCCCAAACTCCTGTTCCCAGAATCAACCCGTGCCAGGTGCGGCGAGCCGGGAGCGAGCAGCTCACCAGGCCATATGTGGTGCCCCACCCAACCCCGGTCGCCCAGTGCACGACGTTGTTCAGGAGGCGGGCTCGCTCAGGTGGTAGCTCGCGGTGGAGGACCCTCTGGATGAGGAGCCGGCCGAACTGGGCTGGAGCGGGAGCTTCATCCCAGCTGTTGAGGCCGGCCGAGAACTCCCAATCGACGAACCCGCTGTCCCCGCCGTTGTGCCGGTACCGGATAAACCAGAGCAGATCCATCGCAGCGGTGCCGAGCGCTCCCGCCACCGCGCCTCGCGCGACGGCGCCTAGTGGCGTCAAGCAGACCCCCTCTTTCATTCTCGAATCGTACGGCGTTGTCGAGACGCTGATGACGCTGGCGACACCACGTCGGGCCCGCCAGACGAGGGAAGTCACCGGCCCGCCGAGCTTTCCACGGGGTTGTCCGGGTTGGCCTGCCTCGTGGACTTCTGACTCGGATCGTGAACTTCGTCGCGATCAACCGACAGCAACACTCCTCTGCTCGTACAGCGCAGCTATCTGGTCCCTGTCAGCGAACAGGTGACGACCTGGTAGCGGCGATGTGTGCACGATCAAGCCCTCAAAGATGTCTGTGGGCTCGTCGGCGACCAGATGGTTCACGGGTCGGGTGGACATGTCCACAGTGGCAAGAACGGGCGATGCCAGGGGCCATCACAGGTCCAAAATCGATCCCGCAAGGTTGGCCTGTGGGCATCAGCGACATCGCGCGCCCGTGCGGTCCGGCGATCGGCATCAGCTATGGCCTGCGCCAGTCCTCGGCTCGGAGATGGGAGCCAGCCATCGGCCCCATCTGTAGCATCCCGCCATCCACCGGCCAGGACGCCCCGGTGACGTACGACGCGGCCGGAGAACACAGAAATGCCACCACTGCGGCGACCTCGCGCGCGTCCGCCGGTCGGCCGAGCGGTATTCCGGGGCGGTGCTGCTCGTGGACGTCGATGTCCTCCTGTCCGGTCATCGGTGTGGCGATCTCCCCAGGTGCCACGGCATTGACCGTGATCTGGTGCTCGGACAGTTCCAGCGCGGCGGTCTTGCAGAGCAGGCCCAGCCCGCCTTTGGCAGCGCAGTAGGATGCGGCGCCGACCCTGGGCTGATGCTCGTGGACGCTGGTGATGTTCACGATCCGCCCGCCGCGCCTGGCCGCGATCATCCGCCGCGCCGCCCGCTGGAGGCACAGGAAAGCGCCATCCAAATCCGTCGCGAGAACCTCACGCCAGGTGTCGTAGTCGAGATCGACCAGCGGGGCCAAAAAACCCGTTCCGGCGTTGTTCACCAGTACGTCGACCCCGCCAAGGGCGTCGGCGAGTTCGTCGATGACATCCGCGGCGTCGGGCAACGCAGTGAGATCGAGGTGCCGCACCTCGGCACGCCGGCCAGTGGCACGGACCTCGTCAGCGGTGGCCTTCGCGCCCTGCTCGTCCGTGCGCCAGGTGATCCCGACGTCACACCCCAGCTCGGCCAAGGCCACCGCTGTCGCCTTCCCGATGCCGGAATCGGAGCCGGTGACGATCGCGGTGCGGGGAAAGTCCTCAGGTGTCGTGCGCGAGATTTCCATGCTGGAGTCTTCCCCGTACGGGATGTCGTACGCATCCCCTTGCGGCGCTACGCGTCCACGGAGGGTGGAACGCCGACGAGGCGACCGCCAAGCAGCTGGAGGCGTTCGCCGCGAGCGCTTACCCGTTCCTTGCCAAGGTCGACCCGCGGTTGTTCGTCAAGGCACTGTCGCGCAAGCGAGATCGTCATCGGAACCGTGGTGCTCTTGCCGTTCGTGCCGTCCATCATCGCCGGAGCAGTCTTGACCACATTTCGGGAGGGCCTGGTGGTCAGCTCTTCTCACGTTCGCGGGACTTGCGGGTCTCCCGGTCGCTGGCTTTGCGCAGGGCGTCCACCAGCTCGTCCTTATTCATCGACGAGCGACCGCGCACCCCGAGCTTCTTCGCCTGTTCGAGCAGCTCTTGCTTGCTCGCATTGGTGTTGACGCCGCCGGCGGTCTTGCCGCTGGGCCCGCGCCCGGTCTTGGGGTCCACGCCGCCGGCCGCGCGCTCGTCTGAGGGGCCCTTGCCGTCCTTGGGTTCCCAATGGTCGCCGACCTTCTGGTGGGTGTGCTTCAGCGCCGAGAAGGCTGTGCGGTGCGCCCGTTCGCCTTCGCCGTATGTCTCGACGGCGGAATCGTGCGCTTTCGACCACGTCCGCTGTGCCTTACCCGGAGAACGCTGCAACGTACTGGGCAACTCGTCCTTTGCTGGCACTGCTGCCCACCTCCCGTGAACGATGGCTGCTCGCTCCGAGGGATACCCACGTGGCGAGTGGTTGACACCGACACACGACCTCCGCGCCCTGGAAAGCGGGCGGGGGGTTCCACGGAACATCCGTGGAACCCCCCGTGATGAGAGGATCGACCCGTAGCCGGGATCAGCCGTTGATCTCCTTGGGCTCGCCGCCCCCGGTGATCTCAATCTTGCGTGCCTTGGCCTTCTCGGCGACGGGGATGCGCAGGGTCAGCACCCCGGCGTCGTAGCTGGCCTCGACGCGCTCGGTGTCGAGGGTGTCGCCGAGGAACAACTGCCGGCTGAACGACCCTCGGGGCCGCTCGGAGGCCTGCAGCTCGATGCCCTCGCGGTAGGCCGGTTTGCGCTCGGCCTTGACGGTGAGCACGTTGCGCTCCACGTTGAGGTCAATCGCAGACGGGTCCACCCCGGGCAGGTCGAAGTGCACGATGAACTGCCCGTTCTCGCGGTAGGCGTCCATGGGCATGATCGCCGGGTGCGAACTGGTGCCGTTGGCGCCTGACAGGGCATGCGTCAGCCGGTCCAGCTCCCGGAACGGGTCGGTGCGCATCAGCATCGCGGTGTCTCCTTCGCTATAGCAGTGCCGTGATACTACTGACAACTCGGCTACGTAGATCTATGTTCCCGATGACAATACGTTCTTGCCACAGCTCCGCTCAAGGCCGCGGGTTACAGCAAGCTCAACCAGGCACCGAGCGCACGACTTCCGGCGGGCTCGGCGGGCACACCGACTGTCCAGGGCGGCGGTCCTGCGCGGTAGACGAAGGATGAGAATCTGAGCCGGACACTGTAAGATCGGCTGCCTCAGCGCACGGAGGTCAGGTGATGCGACCACGCAACGGACCGAGCAAGCTCGACGACGATGACTACCCGGCCTACACCACAGGCCTGGCGGCGGACCTGCTCGGCGTCCAACCTGCCTTTCTCCGCAGCCTCGACGCGGCAGGGTTGCTCACCCCGAACCGATCAGCTGGCGGGCAGCGCCGCTACTCGCGCGCCGAGCTCTCTCTGGCCCTACGGGTTCGCGAACTGCTGGACGTCAACATGCCGCTGATCGCCGCCATCCGCATCGTCAGCCTCGAACGCGAGCTTGAGGCCGCCCACCGGCGCATCGCCCACCTTGAAATGATGGCTACCCGCCGCCGGTGAGCCCACCCATCGCTCATTGCTATTCGGCTCCGACGAGTCTGGGCGCTGGCGTGAGGTTCAGCCGCCCGACCGCTTGGTTGAGATCTTGCGGCCAAATCCAGAGCCGGTAGGGCGCGGGGATCTCGAAGTAGTCCTCCGGGCCGTGCAGCAGGCGGCTTCGCATGTCGACGCAGTAGCGTTCGCGCCAGCCGAAGCGATCCTGGGGCTGTTTGCCTCCGACAATGGTCTTTGTGATCCCGTGGAGCCTCTCGACGGCCCGGTACTCGTGGGCCAGCAGGGTCTCGGGGTCCGCCCAGATGCCGCGCTTTGCGGCTCGAGCGGCGATCGCCATTTCGAGGAATACCGGCAGGTCCAGCTCCCCCGGGATGGAGGGGTAGATGATGAACGGCGCGGCCCAGCCATGCTCGATGAGGTCGAGGTTGAAAGTGGCGCGTTGCCTGCGCGTCATCGTGCGGCGTTCGGTTTCGGTGTAGTTCGGCGCCACATAGGCGAGCAGGCGACCGTGGGCGTCAAACGCGCTATCTGCCGTCCGGACGAAAAGTTTACGTTTCTCACCGCTTGGCTTCGTCAGCCGGGTCTCAGCATTCTGTTCAGCGAACGTCGAGGCCTTTTTGCCTTGCTGGAACTGGAGACTGCCCGCCCGGCCAGTAGCGATCTTCGGGAGGAGATAATCGGCGAACCGCCGGGAGATAGGGACATCCGGACGCTGCTCAATCCACTCTGCGAGCTCCAGAAACTTCTGGTCGACCTTTGCCGCCCCTGCCTCGGTGTCCGCCGTGACCTCAGGTGTATCAACCGACAGCAAACGGACCGGCATACGGATGTTCGGTGTATCGCCATCAGTGCTGTCGACCAACCGCATCGGCTCCAGCGCAGGCAAGTTAATCCCCACTGGCAACCATAAGATCTGCACCGCATGGATCATTTCGGTGTTCCCCTCGAGATAGCTCCGGAAAACCTGGCGCCGGTACGGACGACCACATCAACCGCGAGCCGTGCGCCCCGTGATCCTCCGTGGCACTCAGAGTAGTACCAAGAACCAGCCCCGCGTGGGGCAAGATCCGCCCTCGGGGCTCGGGCGGCCTCCGGTTGGCCCCCCCCACTTGGGTACCCCAGAAGGGTTGCCGAAGTGGTTTACCAGCATTGAGCGACCCGCGGTGTGCCCGAGCGGGGTGCCGGATACGCGGCCTCTAATAGCTCCTTGTTCCGCCTTTCGCGGTTCGCCTAAATTTGACTCGAAAATCGCAGGTTATGGCTGAGACGTCAGCGGATCGCAGGAGAGAAATAGTGACTGAGCACCCGTTGTTGCGCCGGTTGGCGACATTCGGCCACGCCGACGCGGTGGTATACCGCGGGCAGACCTACAACTATGAACACTTGCTGGGGTTGGTCGACGACTGGCGGAACTACCTCGATATCCGCGGGGTACGGGCGGGCGAGGTCGTAGCTCTCGAGGGCGCCTACTCACCACAGGTGTGCGCCGGACTGCTGGCGCTGATCGAGCGAGGCGCGATCAGCATCCCGCTCAGCACGCTGCCCGCCGCCAAGCGCGCCGAGTTCCTCGACGTGGCTCAAGTTGAGGCCGTCATCGGAGTGGATGACCAGGGACGCCGCCACGGTGAGCGCACCGGCCGGCGCGCTGAGCACGAGTTGTACAACTCGCTACGCAGCGGCAGTACGCCGGGCCTGGTGTTGTTCAGCTCGGGCACGACCGGTCGGAGCAAGGCCACGGTGCTCGACTTCGACAAGGTGATCAATCGGTATGGCGACCCAAAGCCGCCCCGCCGGATCCTTTCGTTCCTGAGTCTGGACCACATCGGTGGGGTCAACACATTGCTGCACACCCTGAACCAGGGGGGCACGGTGGTGACGGTGGCGCAACGCACGCCCGATGCGGTCTTCGCCGCGATCGCCGCACATGAGGTTCACATACTGCCCACCACTCCCACGTTTCTCAACATGGTTTTGATGTCGGGCGCACCCGAGCGGCACTCGATCCGGTCTCTGGAGTTAATCACCTATGGCACTGAGCCGATGCCGTTGCGGACGCTGCAGCGTTTGAAGGCGGCGCTGCCATCGGTTCGATTCAAGCAGACCTACGGGCTCTCAGAGCTTGGCATCCTGCCCACTCGCTCGAAGAGCGACGACACACTGTGGGTCAAGTTGGGCAACAACGCGGGATTCGAACACAAGATCGTGGACGGGGTGCTCTGGGTGCGCTCTCAGATGGCCATGCTCGGCTACCTCAACGCCCCGGCTCCGTTTGATGACGACGGCTTTTTCAACACCCAAGACATGGTGGAGGCCGACGGCGAGTACGTCCGTATCCTGGGCCGCCGCTCGGAGATCATCAACGTTGGCGGCGAGAAGGTCTACCCGAGCGAGGTCGAGAACGTCCTGCTGGGCATTCCTAACGTCGCGGACGCCTCCGTCACCGGCCACCCCAGCCACGTCATCGGCATGGTCGTGAAGGCGACCGTGCAACTCATCGAAGAGGAGGACGAACGCGCTGCGAGCCGCCGCGTGCGGGAGTACTGCCGCCAGCGTCTGGAGCCGTTCAAGGTGCCGGCCGTGATCAAGGTCTCCACCACCCCGCAGCATTCCGACCGGTTCAAGAAGGTCAGGAGCGGGATGTGAGCGTGGGAACTTCACCTGACGGCAAGGTCGCAGTGGTCACTGGCGGCAGCCGGGGTCTCGGTCAGATCATGGTGCAACGACTGCTGCAGGACGGCTGGCGGGTCGCCACTTACAGCCGCTCGGCCAGTGCCTTCGTCAAAGACACCCTTGCCGAACACGGAAACGACTTCTACTGGGCGGTCGCCGACCTGGCTGACCCGCAGACGTTGCGCGACTTCGTTACCGACGTGATGCGGTGCTTCGGCCGCATCGACCTACTGATCAACAATGCCGCCGTGCTGAACCAGCAGCTGTTCCTCACCATGCCGCCCAAGCTGATCGCCGACCTGGTGATGACCAATCTCGCCGCTCCGATAACAATGGCCCAGGCCTGTGCACGGGCGATGAGCCGGTACGGCGAAGGGGGACACATCCTCAATGTGTCGTCCATCAACGCCATTCGGGGTTATCGAGGTGTGGCGGTCTACTCCGCGACCAAGGCCGGCCTGGACGGATTCAGCCGAAGTCTCGCTCGCGAGCTCGGCGCGTTGAACATCCGGGTGAACTCTGTGGTCCCCGGCTTCTTCGAAAGCGACATGACAGCGGACGTCACCAAGGAAAATCGAGCGCGGATCACCCGCCGTACGCCGCTCGGGCGCGTCGCGCATATCGATGAGGTTGCCAACGTCCTGATGTTCCTGGTCTCGTCGGACTCGTCCTTCGTGACCGGGCAAACGATCGTCGTTGATGGAGGTATCACATGTTAGCGTTATCTGCTGTCCCCACTGTGGTGCGAAACGAGATTCGCGCACTCCTGAGCGAGTCCGGTGACGAAATCGACCACTTGGCCGATGACGACCAGTTGCACGATCTCGGGCTCAATTCATTGTTGTTGGCACGGTTGATCATCCAGCTGGAGATCAGGCTCGAAGTCGACCCGTTCAGCGAGGACGTGACGATCTCCGACGCCCGGTCGGTGGGCGCGCTGGTGGGTGCCTACCAGCGCGCACTGGCCCGCGCCGACCAGAAAGACGGATCGGGGGAGCGCAGCCATGCCGCATGACGCATTGGTGGTGGTGGGTGATCGCTTCAAGGACTTCCTCGCCAACCGTGGAACGATCTCTGCTTCCGCCCTGCTGGGCCGGCTACGTGACCGCAGCGAGCCACGAAACCTGTCGGTGCTCATCGGCCAGGGTCTTACGGCCGAACAACTGAGCGAGGCAGCGCAACTCGTCGAATCCGACCCGGACGCCTCCGTGACGGGTGGCGTCCCGGCGTTCGTCGAGCAGGGCGTCACCCACAAGCACAACCCGAAGAACGTCATGATCGGTACACCGGTGCGGGTTGCCGCGGACCGCTTCGTGGCCGATCTGCTGATCGACGAACGCACCGAGGTCCTGGAGGACCATCTCACCGGCCAGCACATACCGGCGATCACCCTCATGGAGGCTGCCCGGCAAACCTGGACGGCGGTGACCGAGATGTTCTTCCTCCAGGACGCCCCGCCGCAGCGTTTTGTCATCAGCTCGATGCAGTCGGTGTTTCACAAGTACGTGTTCCCGCTACCCGCCACCGTGGCGTACCAGCTCTTGGACCGCCAGGACAACGCGGTCGGGCAGGTCTTCGCATGTTCGATCGGGGTGTATCAGGCAGACGTGCTCGTGGCTCAGATAGACGCCGAGTACCGCCTGATCCCCGAGGTGTTCAGCGCCAAGCACGAGTCGATGGCGGCCCGGCAGGCGGTGGCGAGCCAACTGGGCCGTATGGAGCAGGCGGCCGACAAGCTGGGCTAGGGCGGAGTGGAAGGAGTGCGGAATCGACATGCTGTGGGTGGTGCACTGCCTCGATGAATTGGATGCAACGCAGCGCCGGATCGCCGCCCGTCCCGCCCATTCAGCCCGTCTGAAGGAGGGCGCCCTCAAGCCGGTGCTGTATGGCCCGCTCATGGCGCACGACGGCCAGACCGTGATCGGGAGTCTGATCATCGTGGAAGCCGACACCCAGGATGAGGTCACCCAATTCTTCGCCGATGATGTGTTCGCAACACAAGGCGTGTGGCGCGAAATCCGAGTGCACGGATTGGTGCTGTCGCAGAACTCCCCGGTCCAGTGGTCGACAGCGTAAGCCGCACGTCTTAGCGGAGGAACTATCATGGGTAGCAAATCAAACGGCCTGGGTGTCACGACAAGAGCGGCTTTCTTCGACGTTGATGAGACGTTGATCTCGACCAAGAGCATGTTCGTGTTCCTGCGTTACTGGATCGAGTGCCGGGACGGCAATGCCGACGCATACCAGCAGCTGGTCGCGGGCATCCACGCCTTGGCCGAGAACGGCGCTCCCCGGACAGAGATCAACCGAATGTACTATCGGTTCTTCACCGGTGTTCGCTATGTTGATCTGCTCGCTACAGGCCAGGACTGGTACCGGGAGTACCGCGAGTTGCCGACCGCGTTCATCGGTTCCACGTTATCTGCTATAGCCGAACATCGGATCCGGGGGGACCTCATTGTCTTGGTTTCAGGTTCCTTCCGAGCCTGTCTTGAGCCGCTCGCGATGGAGGTCCTCGCCGATCGGGTGGTATGCACCGAGCCGATCGTGGACGGCAGCGGCCGGCTGACCGGTGAAGTGGTGCGACCGATGATCGGGACGAACAAAGCACTTGCAGTCGTGGAGACGGTCGGGGCGCTCAATTTGATTGCTGACGACTGCTTCTGCTACGGCGATCATTCCAGCGACCTACAAATGTTGTCGACGGTGGGCCATCCCAGGGTGGTCGGCAAAGACCCTGTATTGCTGGTACAGGCACTGCGAAACGGCTGGCCAGTGCTGCCCGCTCATCCGTCATCGATCCTCAGGCTGACGGACCTGGCGGTCAGTTAGGCAATCGAGAAGCCGACGGCTACGTGTCCGAAGTACAGATGATCTGAACGGCGATAACGACCCCAACACTCGGCGGAGGGCAAGATGATTGATCGATACGACACCGGCCGTATGATCCGAGCGGCCGCTGCGAACAGGGCTTACTCGGGAGCGCTTCCCGATCAGCTCACCAATGGTGAGGAGACCTCCTACCCCTATCTGGCGAGTTTTTCCAAGGGTTTGCCGCACGACGATCTCGGTGAGGTCGACCCGCTCGCCTACCGAACGATGCTCAGGGCGTTGAGCAGTGGGCAGCCGGAAGACTTCGAGCGGATCCCGCTCGGTGTCGCGAACGGCCGCAGGTTGCTCAATCTGCAAGGTGGATTCGCGTTCGATCTGCAAGGCCCGGACACCCACGGGACTACGATCCGGCCGGCCCCTCGCATCGACGAACCGGAAAACTCAGCAGAGATGGCCGAGCTCTACTGGATGGCGCTGATGCGCGATGTGAAATTCACCGACTTCGGCAACTCGACGCTCGCCGCGGATGCTGCGGACGACCTTTCTACCTACTCCGACTTCCGTGCTCCGAAAGAGAACGGGTGCGTCACGCCGCGGACCCTGTTCCGTGCATATACCCCAGGCGATTTGGTTGGCCCGTACGTTTCGCAGTTCCTGTTGCAGGACGTTCAAGCCGGCACGATGCGCCTGACCCAGCGCTACGACACCGTCGAGGCCGGTGTGGACTTCATGACAGATTTCGATGAGTGGCTTGCCGTGCAACGTGGTGCGCCGCGGACCACCAATCGGGACTTCGTCAATACCCGTTACCTCCAGACGCCGCGGGATATGGCGCATTACACCCATTTCGACTTCACGTACCAGGCCTACCTCAACGCCTGCTTGATCCTGCTCGGCATGGGCGCAGCTTCCCCCGACGTCCTGGATCAGGGGCATCCCTATCTGAATTCGCAGAACCAGACCGGGTTCGGCACGTTCGGTGGTCCGCACATCCTGGGCCTCGTGGCCGAGGTCGCTCAGCGGGCGATCAAGGTGACGCTGTACCAGCAGTTCGCCGTGCACCGCAGGCTGCGACCGGAGGCGTTCGGCGCCCGGATCGATGTTCATCTGACTCGTGACCCGGGTCGGTACGAGGGGATCATTGATTCGGAAATTCTGGACTCGGATGTACTCAAGCGCATGAAGGACCAGTGCGGTTCGTACTTGTTACCGCAATCCTTCCCTGAGGGTTCACCGATGAGTCCCGCTTATCACAGCGGTCATTCGTGTGTGGCAGGCGCTTGTGTGACGATTCTCAAGGCGTGGTTCAACGAGTCGTATCGGATCCCCAACCCGGTGGTTCCCAACAGCGCGGGGACCGCTCTCGTGCCGTACACCGGGCCGGACAAAGACCGGCTCACCGTGGGCGGCGAGCTGAACAAGCTGGCCGCCAATATCGGGAACGGTCGAAACATGGGGGGCGTGCACTGGCGCTCCGACTGGGCGGAGGCGTTCACGCTTGGGGAAGCACTGGCGATCCACATCCTCCGCGATCAGAAGCCTACCACCCTTGAGAACGCGACTCTCACCCTCTCCCGTTTTGATGGCACCACGATCCGGATTTAAGAACCTCGCGCCCAGAGCTGGGGCGGGCGGATCGAATGCCGTGGGTTCGACGGCACAGCAAAAACGGCACATGTGCGAAGGAAGGATTGACACCATGGCTGGCAAGCTGCCGCCTGGCCTCACGGCGAAGCGATTCGCGAAGGCGATTGCAGGCATGCGCGGCGCGGTCGGCGCCGCGCATGTGCTCACTGATGGGATTGCCGAGTTACCCAATTACCGTGATCCCTGCGCGATCTTCGAGCCCGATCACTTCGCCCCGTCCGCGGCGGTCCTGCCCGGCTCTGTACATGATGTCCAGGAGATCGTCAGGATCGCGGGTGAGTTCGGCGTACCGTTGTCACCGATCTCCACGGGAAAAAACCTCGGTTACGGCGGAGCGGCGCCTCGGCTGCCGGGGGCGGTGGTGGTCGACCTGAAACGCATGAACCGGATCTTGGCGGTCGACGAGAAGTTCGGGTACGCACTGGTAGAGCCAGGGGTGAGCTTCTTCGATCTGCACAACCACCTCAGGGAACGAGACCTCAAGTTGTGGGTGGACGTGCCCGATCTCGGCTGGGGGAGCGTACTGGGCAACACTTTGGAGCGTGGCGTCGGATATACGCCTTATGGCGATCACTTGTCCATCCAGTGCGGCTTGGAGATCGTGCTCGCCGACGGCAGCGTGGTTCGGACCGGTATGGGTGCGCTGCCTGGGAGCAAGACCGCGCAACTTTTTCGGTACGGCTTCGGTCCGCTCTACGACGCCATGTTCACACAGTCGAACTTCGGCATCGTGACAAAAATGGGCGTGTGGCTGATGCCTGAACCGCCTGCATACCAGGCATATATGGTCACGCTGCCCCGAGAAGAGGATCTCGGGGCAGCGGTGGAAATCCTGCGACCGCTGCGGATGAACCAGACCATCACCAATGTGCCGACCCTGCGCAACCTATTACTCGATGCGGCCGCAGTTCAACCAAGACGCTTATACTACGACGGAGACGGGCCGATCCCGGACAGCGTCGCACGCGGGATCATGGCTGACCAGAAAATCGGCCGTTGGAACTTTTACGGAGCGTTCTACGGCACCCGCGAGTCGATCGCCGCCCAGGAGGCGATTATCCGTGACGCATTTTCCGCGATCCCGGGCGGGCGGTTCTACCTCGCTGATGAGCACGACAACCCGGTACTGGCCACCCGCGCGAAGATCATGGCCGGCCAGCCCAACCTCGAGACCGCCGAGGTCCTGCAATGGGTCGAAAACTGTGGCCACATCGATTTCGCCCCGGTTTCTCCGGCCACTGGCGAAGACGCGATGAAGCAATACCTGATGGTGCGGGATCGGGCTCACGAGTTCGGCAAAGATTATCTGGGCACCTTTATCGTCGGGCGTCGAGAGATGCACCACATCTGTCTGATGATGTTCAACACCAACGATTCTGCAGACCAACGCGTGACTTACGAGTTGTGTAGGCTGCTTATCCGGGAGGCCGCAGCGGAAGGCTATGGTGTGTACCGCGCCCATCCGGCCCTGATGGACCAGGTCGCCGCGACCTTCAGCTACCACGACCACGCCTTGATGCGGCTCAGTGAGAAGATCAAGGATGCGCTGGATCCGGCAGGAATTCTGGCCCCCGGTAAGCAGGGGATCTGGCCCAGGAAGCTTCGCCGAACGGGGAGTTGACTCTGCCCAGACACACCGGGCCCAGACACACCGGGCCCAGACACACTGAGCAGGGCCGCTATGCGTCGGATGAGCGCGAGCGCCGCTGCCGCACCGCCGCCACAGACCACACCACGCACCCCAAGGCCGGCAAGCTGGCGCCCAGTACGCAGACGGCAGACCAGCCATACGCCGCATACGCCGCCGCCGACAGCGTACTGCCGATTGCGCCGGCCAGGAAGTACGCGGTCATGTAGGCGGTATTGAGCCTGCTGCGGGCATCCGGCCGCAGCGGGTACACCAGGCTCTGGTTGCTGATGTGCGTACCTTGTGAGCCCAGGTCCATCAGCGCAACGCCGATGCCGAGGGCCACTGCGGAGGTGCCGCCGATCGCAATGAACACATAAGACAGTGCCATCACCAACAGGAATGCCCCGGTCGCAGCTGGAGCCCAACCCCGGTCCGCCAGACCACCGGCGAACCGTGCGGCCAGCGCACCCAGCGCGCCGAGCAAGGCGAACAGGCCGATCTGCGCGCTGTTCCAGCCATAAGGCGGGCCGGCCAGAAGAAACCCTGCACTGGTCCAGAACACGCTGAACGAGGCAAAGGTCAGCGCTCCGTACAGCATCCGAACACGGAGCACCGGCTCCTCGCGGACCAGCTGCAGCACGGACGCCAGCAGCGCCCCGTAGCGCAGCTGAGTCGTGGGTTTCAGTCTGGGCAACTCTCGCCAGAGCACGACTGCGATCACCGCCGTGAGGACGGCGCCGAGCGCGAACACCGCGCGCCAACCGGCTACCTGCGCGACGAGGCCGGAAACCGTGCGGGACAGCAGGATCCCGAGCAGCAGGCCACTCATCACCGTACTGACCACCCGGCCCTGTGAGGCTCCGGCAGCCAGGTGGGCGGCGAATGGCACGATCACTTGAACGGCCACCGACGTCAGGCCTACCAGCGCGGCGGCGCATCCCAGCACTGACAGCGAAGGAGCGATCGCCATCCCGGCCATACCCAGCACCACCAGCCCAAGCAGCACGGCCAGGAGGCGACGCCGCTCAAGCAGATCGCCCAGCGGGACCAGCGTCGCCAGGCCGATCGCGTAGCCGATTTGGATCAGCGTGATGACGGCGCCGATGGCACCGGTGGAGGCGTCAAAGGATTGCGCGAGGGCAGCCTCGAGCGGCTGGGCGTAGTAGAGGTTGGCGATGACCGCACCGGTGGCCACGGTCATCGTGGCGATCACCCGACGACTTGGCGGCGCGGGGGCATCCGCGGCCGGAGCCGCTGCTCTGGCAGATCGAGGCGGTTGTTTCATCGTTACCCTCCACTTCCCCGTCACGGGAAGGCTAGCCAACCATTTAGTTGGTAGTCAACCAGATGTTTGGTTGGACAGCCGTTGGCGGGATCACCTACCGTGGGCCCATGTCGAAGGGCTCCCAACACACCAAGGAACTTCTGCTGGCCGCGGCTCGCGAGGAGTTCGCCGCCCACGGCATCGCCGGCGCGCGTGTCGACCGCATCGCCGAGCGCGCTGGAGTCAACAAGGAACGCATCTACGGTTACTTCGGCAACAAGGACAGACTCTTCGATGCGGTCGTCACCGCAGCGCTGGATGAGCTCGCCGACGCGGTCCCACTCAGCGGCCAGGACGACCCCGTCGACTACGTCGGCCGCGTCTACGACTTCCACCGGGACAACCCCACCCTGCTGAGGCTGTTGCTCTGGGAAGCGCTGCACTACCGGGGCCAAGCCCTGCCCTGCGAGGACGATCGCAGGGCGCGTTACACCACGAAGGTGACCGCACTGGCCAAGAGTCTCAATGCCGATCCGTCGCCCCAGGTCGCAGCCTGCCTGCTGACGCTCATCGGCCTCGCCGCGTGGCCGAACGCCGTCCAGCAGCTTGCTCGACTCATCGTCGGCACCGCTACCGAAACCGACGCGTTCCAGCACACCATGCGCGCCCATGTCGTCGAGTTCGCTCGTCGAGCACTGAGCCCTTCGCAGTGAGGCAGTCGTGTTCATCGTGTAACGCGCGACGCTGCGAGGTACTTCTCGTAGAGCCCCTCGCGTAGTGCCTTGGCGACCGCCAGCGTGCGGTTTGAGCAGTCCAACTTGGCCAGGACATTTGCCACGTGGCGCTTGGCTCCGTGCACTGAGATCCCCAGCCGGCGAGCTATCTGCTTGTTGCTCAAACCGTCGACGAGCAGGACGAGCACCTCCTGTTCACGTGGCGTTATCCGTACCCGAGCCAAAGACGTGCCCGCGTCGTATTCTTCGCCGGCGACCGAAACCAGGAAATGCGCGACCTGTGGGGGTATCGGCATCTCGCCGCCCCGCACACGCTGGAGCGCGACGTGCAGCCTGGTGGCACTGAGGTCGCTGATGGACACCAAGCCGCTACTGCGAACACCCGCCAATCGACTCAGATTGGCGAGATCATCGTCGATCAGAACCAGCAACTTCACGCCCTGCCGGGTCGCACCGCCGAGCAGCGATCGGGCCGCCTGATCGATGTCCCGGAGTGCGACGATCAGGACTGCAGATTCGTATCTGACGACGTCCTGCACCGCCCCGGGGAAATCCTCATGAGATCGGCATGATTCTACTGTAGCCAAAGAGCGCAACATCTGTTCGATGCCCAGTTTCTCCACGTGATTCCGCAACACCAGCACCACATTGAGCGCCAATCTCTCGAACTCCGGCACGGCGAGAGGAAGGAACTCGTTGACACTGTCACCACGGCCGGCTTGTCGCCGCACTTGTCGCGAGGTCGTCATCTCGGCTCCTAGGATTGGTGCGAGTGGCAGGACAGCGGTATCCGGTGTCATGGGTGCTCATCTCGATGGCTCGATGTCTCGGTGATGAGCTGGTCGACGAAGTGGATGGAGTGCTGGCCGGTGCGGAACACCGGATCGCGCAGGATCAGGCGGTGGAAGTCGATGGTCGTCGCGACCCCGCGACCCTCGACGCGGAACTCGCCCAGCGCTCGGTCCATGCGGGTGAGTGCCTGTTCCCGGTCGGGTGCCCAGACGATCAGTTTCGCGACGAGCGAGTCGTAGTACGGCGTCACCCGCGAACCGGCCAGGTACCCGGAGTCGACCCGGGTCCACGGCCCGGCCGGTGGGTCGAAAGCGTCAAGGACACCGGGAGTAGGGGCGAAGCCGCGGAGGGGATCCTCGGCGTTGATCCGGCACTCGATCGCAGCGCCGGTGAAGCCGATGTCCTGCTGCTTGAACGACAACGGGTGGCCCGCAGCGACCCGAATCTGCTCCTGAACGAGGTCTACGCCTGTGATCATCTCGGTGACGGGGTGCTCGACTTGGATCCGGGCATTCATCTCCATGAAGAAGAACCGCTGGTCCGCATCGAGAAGGAATTCGACGGTGCCGGCACCGCTGTACCCGACGGCTCGCGCGCCGCGCACTGCCGCCGCGCCGATCTCCTCCCGCTGCGTCGAGGTCAGCCGGTCGCTCGGTGCCTCCTCGACGAGTTTTTGGTGCCGTCGCTGCACGGAGCAGTCGCGCTCGCCGAAGTGGACGACGTTTCCGTACAAGTCGCCGACGATCTGCACCTCGACGTGCCGCGCGCCGGTAAGGAAACGCTCGACATAGACTGTGTCGTCGCCGAATACCGCCTGCGCGGCCGCGCGTGTGCTCCGATATGCTTCCCTAAACTCCCCCGGGTTGTGGACAACTGTCATTCCGCGTCCACCGCCGCCGGCGGTTGCCTTGATGATGACCGGATACCCGATCTCGGTGGCAATCGCCTCGCCCTTTTCTGTGGTGTGGACCGGTTCGACGGTGCCCGGCAGTAGCGGCAGCCCGGCCTCGGCCATGCGGGCCCGAGCGGCCGCCTTGTTGCCGAGCTGATGCATTACCTCCGGGCGCGGACCCACGAAAGTGATGCCTTCTTTGGCGCAGATCTCCGCGAAGTCGGGATCCTCGGAGAGAAAGCCGTATCCCGGGTGAATCGCTTCGACGCCAGTACCCAGCGCCGCCTCCATGATGTTCGGGATGTGCAGGTAGCTTTCCTTCGGCGGTGCCGGCCCGATGTGCACGGATTTGTCGGCCATCCGCACCACCGGCGAGTCCTTATCCGCCGTCGAGTACACCGCGACGACGCCGACACCCAACTCGCGGCAGGCGCGTGCGACGCGAAGCGCGATCTCGCCGCGGTTTGCGATGAGCATCTTGGTGAACACGGTCACTCCTTCCTCGCAGCCTCGCCGTCGACCAGCGGCAGGATGCGCATGAGCGGCTGCTCGAACTCAACCGGTTCGCCGTCTCGCACACAGATCTCGACGACGCGTCCGGCGACCTCGGTGACGATGTGGTTCAGCAGTTTCATCGCTTCGACGATGGCGATCGTCTGGCCGACCTCGACGATGTCGCCGACAGAGACGAACGGGTCCGCGTCGGGCTGCGGAGCCCGGTACACGGTTCCGACCAGCGGCGCGCGGACGACGTGCGCTGCGTCGCCGGCGTCCGCGGCCAGCGGCTGATCCGGTGCCGGGGCGGGCGTCGCAGACGCGGGTGCCGACGGTTGAGCGCCCACCACCGGCACTGGAGTGGCATCGCCGACCGGCCACTCCACCTCGACGGTGTGATCAGAGCTTCGTACGACAACCCGCCGCACGGGACCCGGGAGGCGCTGGACGAGCGAGATGGCCTCCTGGCACAGAGCCCGCAGCTCTTCCTCGCTCCCGCTGCGGATGTCGTCGTTCATACGCTGCGCACCTTTGCTCGCGAGGGAGCTGTCACAGCCGCGCCGACCAGGCGGAACCGCTCGTATCGTGCGGCGAGAAGCGACGGGATGTCGACAGCTGTGAGTTCGGCGAGTGCCGTCGAGACGCTGCGGCGGAGGCTGGCGGCGGCGGCGAGGGTGTCCTCGTGCGCACCACCGGGCGGCTCAGGGATGACAGCGTCGGCGACACCCAGTTGGAGGAGATCCGCGGCTGTGACGCGAAGTGCGCGGGCCGCAGCGGGAGCAGCGTCGGCGGTGCGCCACAGGATCGACGCACAGCCCTCCGGGCTGATGACCGAGTAGAAGCTGTTCTCGAACATGAGCAGCCGGTCGCCGGTGGCCAGCGCCAACGCGCCGCCACTGCCGCCCTCGCCGGTCACCACGGAGACGACGGGCACCCGCAAACGACTGGACCGCATGATGAGCTGGGCGATCGCGCCGGCCTGCCCGCGCTCTTCGGCCTGCACGCCGGGATAGGCACCGGGTGTGTCGACCAGCGTCACGACCGGCATGCCGAACCGCTCGGCGTGTTCCAGCAGCCGCAGCGCCTTCCGGTACCCCTCGGGATGCGGCATGCCGAAGTTGCGGGCTACCAGTTCCCTGGTGCTGTGGCCCTTCTGGTGGCCGATGACCACGACCGCCCGCCCGCCGTCGATGCGCGCGATACCACCAACCAACGCCGGGTCGTCGGCAAAGCAGCGATCCCCGTGAAGCTCGACGAACTCGTCGAACGAGTCGCGCAGGTAGTCAAGCGCCGTGGGACGCTCGATGTGTCGCGCGATCTGGACCACCGCCCATGGGTCGGGTGACCGCGAGTGCACCGCGGTCTCCGTGGTCTTCTCGACGACCGCTTTCCCCGCGGTGTGCCGTGGCGTGGTCTCGCTCACCGGTGCATGAAACGCGAGTAGCCGCGCAAGCAGCGACCGCAGCCCGGCCCGGCTCTCGACCCGGTCGACGAGCCCGTGCCGAAAAAGGAATTCGCTGGTCTGAAAACCCGGTGGCAGCGTCTGCCGAATGGTCTGCTCGATGACCCGTGGACCGGCGAAGCCGATAAGCGCGCCAGATTCGGCGACGACGATGCTGCCCAGCATCGCAAACGAGGCGGTGACCCCGCC
Source organism: Pseudonocardiaceae bacterium (assembly GCA_050699875.1). Taxonomy (GTDB): domain Bacteria; phylum Actinomycetota; class Actinomycetes; order Mycobacteriales; family Pseudonocardiaceae. The sequence goes on along the minus strand of JBOHFX010000017.1, from coordinate 24,527 downwards.
GAACGTCGGATCGCTCAAGATGCACACCGAGAGCACTCCGGTCTCGTGCAGACGGGCGAGTGCTTGGCTCGTCTTCACCATCTGCAGCAGTGAGATGACGCCTTCCTGCATGCGGGCCCCGCCGGACGCGCAGACCAGGACAAACGGGCGCCGGGTCTGGTACGCCATCTCGGCGGCCCGGGTGACCGCCTCGCCGACAGCGTTGCCCATGCTCCCGCCCATGAACCTGAAGTCCATGGCCAGCAGGACGATTTGGTGGCCCTCGACCGCAGCGGTGCCGAATACGGCGGCCTCACGCTCCCCGGTCGCGCCGACAGCCTCGTCGAGTCGCTGCCGGTAGGGGCGCCGATCGGTGAAACCGAGCGGGTCCGCCGTCCCGATGTCATCGCCATACTCAGCAAAACTGTCCACATCGGCGATCTGCGCGATCCGCTCTCGTGCGGTCAGCCGCGCGTGGTGACCGCACTCAGAACATACGAGAAGGCAGCGGGCCAAACGCTTCGCATACTGCAGCCGACCGCATCCGGGGCACTTCACCCAGTCGGGGATGCCCTTCCCGGTTTCTCGAGAGTGTTGGGTGACAGGCATGGGTGAACCTCTTTGCCATAGACGAATAGAAAAGGCGAAGTAGGATTCGTGGGGTAGCGGGTGTTCGCGTCATCGGAAACAGTCGCTGACCTACAGACAACAACGTAGGGCATGTGGACCTATTATTCATCGGGCCGTGCCCTGGACCTGCGCTAGGGCTATCCCTGGGGAGCGGCTGCACCGACCCGGGCAGCGTCATGCTGGAACGAGTTCGGCCGTTCGGCGCTCGTCATCGCCACGATTCCGGCCCAAGCCCGTGTTGTTCGAGCCTGATTCGAAGCTGTGACAGGGCCCGCGCTCGGGTGGGTCCGATCCCGCCGGGCGGGATTCCGGCGATGCAGGCAATTTCGGCGTATGGGCGAGGGTGGTCCGCGAACAGTGCCCGCAGCAGAATCCTCCGACGAGGCGACAACTCGCTGACGAACGTCCACAGTATCGCGGTGGTGTCGGCGTCGATGGCATGCGGCTCGGGGCCGCCTGAGGGATCGGCGATCGTGTCGGCCATCGGTTCGAAGCGCTCCGAGGTGAGCTTGGCTTGGCGCAGAATATGCAGGCACGCGCGGCGCGCGGTGGTGACCAGCCAGCCGCCCAGCTGTTCTGGGTCCCGGATCTGATGGGCGTACTCGGCCAGCCGTAACCAGGTCGTCTGCGCGGCGTCGAGCGCGTCGGCGTCCTGCAGCCGGAATGAGCGCACCGCCCCGGCGACAAGCGGGCCGTACCGGCGGATGATTTCGTCCCAGGCAGCCGGATCCTGCTGGCCGACCCGCCGCAGCAGGTCGGCGACGCTTGGTGCGGTGCTCGCAGGGGTGCAGCCGGTGTTAACGATTGTCACCGCCATCGCTGCCCCCTGGTGGGCCGTCGGAATAGCCTGTCATCGCCTTGGGCGGGAATACGCTGATCGCAAGATAACAATGTAGGGGCCGTGATTCCGTTTATCATCGGTCCTAGCCCTGGACTAGTACTCAGGGCTAACCCTTAGCGACCATGGCGCCGGACCGGCAATGCCGACTTCGCCAACCGCTGTTTGGCTGATTCATGGTGTAAATACGGCCGGGACTTGATAAGGTGGTGATGTGTGCGCAAGGGTATTAATCGTCGATGACCACTTTGGCTTCCGGTCGCTCGCCCGTGAGCTGCTGGAGGCTGGAGGTTACGTCGTGGTGGGCGAGGTGGCCGACGGTGTCTCCGCGATCACCGCAGCGGGCGTACTCAGGCCTGAGCTGGTGTTGTTGGATATTCAGCTGCCCGACCGCGATGGCTTTGACGTCGCCCGGCAGCTGATCGAACACTGCCCTGGAACGCAAATTGTGTTGATCTCCACCCGTGATGCGCGCGACTACGGACGCCGGATTCACCAAAGTGGTGTACGAGGGTTCATTACCAAGGGGGAGTTCTCCCCAGCCGCCCTGACCAAGTTGCTGAAAACGGCCGATTGAAGCTTCGGCACGAGCGCCTACCTCTGCCGGAAAGTCACCGGCCGGCGACGTCGGGCAATGCGCGCAGGTAGGTCAGGACTGCCAAGACCCGTCGGTGATCGTCAGCTGCGGGCATCAGCTCCAGCTTGGTGAAGATGCTGCGGATGTGCGCCTCGATGGTCTTTGGGCTCAGCGAGAGCCGCTCGCAGAGTGCCTGGTTGGAGCGCCCCTCGGCCATGAGCGCAAGGACGTCGTGTTCCCGCTCGGTCAGCGCTTCAAGGGGATCGCTGTGCCGGCGGCGTTGAAGCAGCCGAGCGACGACTTCGGGGTCGATCACCGATCCGCCGGCGCCTACTCGTCTGATGGCTTCGGTGAGCTCCTGCACATCACAAACCCGGTCCTTGAGCAGGTATCCCAATCCTTGCGCACCTTCGGCGAGCAGTGTGACCGCGTAGCCGGTGTCGACGTATTGGGACAGCACCAGCACCCCGACGTCCGGGTGATCGGCGCGGATGTCATGGGCAGCCCGCAGCCCCTCATCGGTGTGGGTGGGAGGCATCCGGATGTCGACCACGGCCACGTCGGGGCGATCGCTGCGGACCAGCTCCAGCAGGGCGCTGGGGTCGCCTGCCTGGCCGATGACCTCAAAGCCGGCTTCAGTCAGCAGACTGACCAGCCCCTGCCGTAACAGGACTGAATCGTCGGCCAGGATCAGGCGCATGGCAGCTCGGCTCGCACGCGGGTGCCCCCTCCTGCAGGGCTGTTGACCTGTAGCTGCCCACCGAGTGCGGCCACCCGGTCGGCCAACCCACCCAACCCCGACCCGTTACGGGGATCGGCACCGCCGATGCCGTCGTCGGTGACTGCTATGACCAGGCACCCGTCGAGGTGCTTGACGTCAACGGTCGCTGCTGATGCTTGCGCATACTTGGCCACGTTCACCAGTGCTTCACACACCACGAAGTAGGCGGTTGTCTCTACGGCGGCGGAGAAGCGTCTGGCCGGAACGGTCACGGTCACCGGCAGGGGAGCTTGTTCTGCCAAGGATTGCGCGGCGGCTCCCAGGCCCTCGTGGGCGAGGATGGCTGGGTGCAGGCCCCGCGCCAGCTCCCGCAGTTCGGTCAAGGCAACTTGCAACTCATCAGACGCGTGACTTAGCGCAGCCTTCAACTCGGGGTTGGGTGCAGCATCAAGACGCATCTGGGCCAGGCGTAACAACAACGACAGGGACACCAGGCGTTGCTGGGCGCCGTCGTGCAGGTTGCGTTCCACCCGGCGTCGCTCCGCATCCGCCGCTTCCACGATCCGGGCCCGTGAGGCCCGGGCGTCCTCAGTAGCCCGCTTGCGCTCAGCCGTGATCGCGGCGAGCACCAAAGAGGTGATGGCCACGCTGGCGCAGAAGGATTGCACGACGATCAGACTCTGCGTCGGGGGTAGCTGCGAAAATGGGCCGCGCTGCTCAATGGCCGCCCAATCGGCTATTCCGGCCACGAGGACGTTGAGAGTGGCGACTCCGGGTACGCCCAGCCGTAACGCCGTCCACAGGACGAAGGGAAAGACGAGGAAGATGACCGGTAAAGTGAAACCAAACAGAATATACGTGGCGATCGCCCCAACGACGATCGAGGCCGGCATCTCCACCCCGCGGTGCGCGAAAGGGTTGACGCGCGAGCGAGCCGCGGTTCCCAGCACGAGCAGTAGGGGAGCGACGATGACGACGCTCATGCCGTCGGTTTGCCACCAGGACAACCCAAACACGATCGGATTACCCCGGGAGAGATCCCCGCTTGCCGCGACGATGGTCGATGCGAGGATGGCACTCAGAAAACCGCTTACACCGCCGCCTAGAATGACGACTGCGAGCACATCTCGCAGCCGGGTCATGGCGGTGTCGAAAGCGTACCGCTCAAGCAGCCACGCCGCTGCAAGCGGTGCTACCGTGCCGGCCACCGTCCACCCCACCGCCTGCAGCACCGAGGGTTCGACGGACAACCTCGCCAGAAGTCCTCCCATGGCTATGCCTGGCCATGCACGCCTGCCGAAGAACACCAGGCCTGCCACTGCGAATCCAATCGCCGGCCACGCGACAACAACGCCCGGAGAAAGCGAGCCGATTGTGTGGCCGAACCGGGCCAGTACGAAGTAGCCGATCGTCAGGATTGCGATCTGTACTCCGAGAACACCCTTGGAAGGCGTCTCTCGGTTTCCTCGCACCCTCATGGGAGCGTTTGATCTCAACCGCAGTTTCGGCACCTCGATATCCTGTCCCGTGCAGCCGTGTCCCGTGCATGACCAGCCGGTCGCACATGAAGGAGTACGGGCAGCGCCCGGCAAATACCGCATGCGTATCCACGATCGTGTGAACTGTGAAAGCGCGATCGTGTAGATAGTGCAGGCGAGTGAGCGGTGTTGAGTGTGCCACTCCTTGCGGTATGCAAATTTCGTCCGCTACGCTCTTGGCGCACGGTCAGCGTTGCCCTATCATCTTTGGGGGGCGGTGTGAGAGATGATTAGCGACAACAATCAGTTGAATGATAACAGTGACGTTCGAACTGTGCGGTTAAGCAGCGAAGGGCGTCGATTCGCGGAGTACTGTGCGGTCCTCACCGGCTTCGAGCTCTATGACCTTCTGGCGACCGGTATGGCCGACCTGTACGTCGCCACGGCGCGCGAGCAGGTCGGAGCCGAGGCCCTCGAAGAGGTCCTCGCCGCGGTGGACCGAGACCTTGACAGCCTCAGCGGCGCGCACCTGGAGGTGGCGCGTGCGCTGACCTACCTCTGGTACACCGGCGCCTGGCCGCGGCTTGCGCCGCAGGCCCACGGGCTGCTGCGCCGGGAGACGGCCAACATCGAATTCGTCGTCTCGCCGGAGGCCTACACCGAGGGGCTCGTGTGGCGAACATTCAACGGCCACCCAGGCGGCGCCAAGGCACCGGGCTTCGCCACCTGGGAACTTACGCCGCCACCACTGTCCTGGCCGGAACCGCCAGTGTCCGTCGCCGCGCCCGGGCCACTCCTGATGTGGTCGGACTTCCCTTCGGCGCTGCCACCGTCCATCTTTCCCGCCGGCCAATCTACTGACCTGCGCAGCGCCGGAAACGCGCAGAGCCCCGAGGAGTCACCCACGTGACGATCAGCACGGCGACCGCCACGGTCGCCCACCGGCGGCGATACGACGTCATCGTCGTCGGCGCGGGCGTCGCCGGAAGCTTGTTGGCCAAGCAGCTCGGCCGGCGGGGTTGGCAGGTGCTCGTCCTGGAGGCGGGCACCGGTGGGCGCCAGGTCTGGGAAGGTCACCTCGATGCGGTCGACACTTTCCGCTCGGCGGTGTGGAAAGTGCCCAACTCTGCGTTCCGGCGCAATTCCGCTGCGCTGTCACCTGACGTCCTCGACCTGGCACCCGATGGCTCGGGCTTCACCGCCAACGGCTACCTCGTTCAGCGCGGCCCGTTGCCCTACAGCACCGACTACCTTCGCGCGGTCGGCGGCAGCGGCATGCACTGGACCGGTCTCTGCCTGCGCATGCACCCCGACGATTTCGCCGTCAAGACCCGGTATGGCTACGGTCGCGACTGGCCGATCGGCTATCGCGACCTGGAGCCGTACTACACCGCGGCCGAGCTGGAGATCGGCGTTGCGGGCGATGCCCAAGAACAGCGAGAGCTGGGCTTCACATCGGATCCGCACTACGTCTATCCGATGCACAAGATCCCGCCAAGCTACATCGACAATGTCTGCCGGCGCCTCGATGGGAACAGGATTTCCGATCCGGTCGCAGTCGAGGACTTCACGCTGAAAGTCGTCAGCACGCCGCAGGGCCGCAACAGCACCCCCAATCCGCGCTACGCCGGCGGCCGCGGCTACCGGCCCAAGGGCGCTGTCGGCCTGCCGAACTACGGCGAACGCTGCGTCGGCAATGCCAGTTGCGTGCCCTTCTGCCCTGCCCAGGCCAAATGGACGCCGCTACGCACCCAGGCGCAATTCGCCCAATCCGTCACGCTCGCCACTCGTTGCGTCGTCACCCGGGTGATCAACGGGAACGACGGGCGCATCAGGGGCGTCGAGTACCGCACGTACGATGATCCGGTATCGGCGGCGAGCCAGCCGTACCGGGCCGAGGCCGACATCGTCGTGGTAGCCGCCCACGCCATCGAGAACGCCCGATTGTTGCTCGTCTCGCGCCTGGCGGCGCGCAGTGGCGAGCTGGGCCGCAACCTGATGGACCATCCGACGATGCTCGCCTGGGCTCTCACATCCCCCGGCGGCGGCCAGATCGGCCCGTTCCGTGGGCCCGCCTCCACCTCCGGCTGGGAAGCGTTCCGCTTCGGCACCGCACGTCGCAGGCGTGCACCGTTCCGGATCGAGATCAGCAACTGGGGCTGGGGTTGGGCCACCGGAGCGCCGATGAGCAACGTAGGCACCGCGCTGGGCGTCGGCGGCGACCGGCAGGGAAACATCATCCCTGCAGCCGTCTTCGGAACGAAGCTGCGGCAGACCCTGGGCGATCAGATCGGCCGCCAGCTCCAGCTCCAGCTCGCCGTCGAGCAGCCTGCCGATCGCGACAATCGCGTGACGATCGACGACCGGTACCGCGACGCGATGGGCAACCCGCGCCCGGTGCTGACCTACAACCTCTGCGACCATGTCAAGGATGGCCTGGCGGCGGCGGGCTGTGTCGCGTCGGACATCTTCGCCATGCTCAAGGCCCAGGAGCACACCAACCACAGCCCCCGCGACGGCGTCGCCCCGCTGGGCCACTTCTGCTACGGCAACCAGGATTACTCGTACAAGGGAGCCGGGCACGGCGCGGGCACCCACATCATGGGCGATGACCCGGCCAGCTCGGTCGTCAACTCCTTTCAACGCTGCTGGGACCACCCGAACCTGTATGCGGTGGGTTGCGGCAGCATGCCGTCGATCGGCACCTCCAACCCCTCGCTGACCATGGCGGCCCTCGCGCTGCGAAGCGCCGAGCAGATTCACCACGACCTTGTCGAGCTGCACCGCCCGGCGTACGTCAGGGGCGGTCGCGGTGCGCAGTGAGCCCCCCGGTCTCGTCCTTGGCGACGAGCCGCCACGTTTCAAGGTCCCCGAGACGCTGCCTGAACTGCGAAAGTACCTGCAGGGAGCGCTGGAGATCGAGCACCTGACCATCCCGCCGTATCTGACGGCGATGTACACAATCCGGGCCGGCACCAACAAGACCGCCTATCACGCTATCCGCAGCATCGTTCTGGAGGAGATGCTGCACATGACCCTCGTCGCAAATGTGCTCAACGCCGTCGGTGGTCGGCCGATGGTGGCCCATCCGAATTTCGTCCGCCGCTATCCGGCGAAGCTTCCCTACAGCGCCCTGGACGACGAGATCTCGCTGCTGCACTTCTCCCCGGCGGCGATGCAGGCGTTCATGCTGATGGAAAACCCACGGCGGGACGATGCCCGGCCGCAGTCAGAGCAGGGTTGGACCTCGATGGGGCAGTTCTATGACTTCATCCGCGAGGGGCTGCTCGGGGTGGTCGAGCAACTCGGTGAGCCCCGGGTTTTCAGCGGATCCCGACAGCTGCAGGTCGGCCCGGAGGACTTCTACAATTCGGGCGGCGAGGTGTTACCGGTCACTGGCCTGGAGTCAGCGCTCCTCGCGCTGCGCGTGATCACTGAGCAGGGGGAGGGATTCAACGACTCCATCTTCGACAGCGACGACCTGCTGTTCGGCGAGGAACGCGAGGTCGCCCATTACTTCCGGCTCAAGGAAATCCTCGCCAGGCGCTCCTACGGACCACACGACACCCCCGAGGCGCTTCCTACCGGTCCGGGGATCGACGTACGGTGGGACGATGCCTACCTGATCGATCCCAAGGCCTCGGTTGCCGACTACGCCCGGCACGAGGACAAAGCGGTGTACAAGCACGCGATGGCCTTCAACGACGCCTACGCCGAGCTGCTCGCCCACTTGGAGATCGCTTTCAACGGCAGGCCCCGCGCGATGATCCTCGGCGTGCCCGCGATGCTCCGCCTGCGCGACCTCGCCGAGCAGCTCTACCACAACCCGCACCCTGATCCCGACAAGGCACGTTCCGGGTACTTTGCCAGTGCCACCTTCGAGATCGACCACTGCCAGCTGGAGCGCGGCATCGAGGTCGTCTCAGCGAGGGTCCGCACGGCCGGCCTGAACGTCGGCGAGCCCGTCGATCTCTCCGGTGTCGAGCCCTTCTGACGCGAAGCCCGGAGTTATGTCATGTCACCGCGGCCGGGTAGCCAGCCACTCCTCCGCGGGCAGGCTCCGGGAGGACTCGTACCCGGTCGGCAGCAGAATCTCTCCGAGGTGGGTGCGGTAGTACACCTGCCAGGCGTGGTAGCCAAGGTAGGCGCGCTCGTCAGCCTGCATCTGCGCGGCGTAGTGCCGCACGGCCCGGACGTAACGAGAGTCGTTGTTATAGCGGAACAGAGCGTTGTCGAGGCGGGCATCGGTGCCCTCGGCGGCGCCGTTGGCGGCCAGGTAGTTGGCTGCGCCGAGGATCGCGTCGCGGGCGTTCCACACGTCGCCCCCGAGGCCGTACCGCGCCCACGTCGCAGGAATGAACTGCATCGGGCCCTGCGCGCCTGCGGAGGACAGCCCGATGATCCGTCCCATCCTGGTCTCGACCAGATGTACCGCGGCGAGCACCGTCCACGGCACGCCGAAACGCTGTTGCGCCTCGTCGTAGTAGCCTCGTAGCTGCGGCGCGGTGAGCGGCTCGACGATCCGCCAGGCCGGGAGAGTGGTGAGCGTCCGGGTGCTCATCGCGCGCAATTCCCGCCGGGCCGCGACGTTGCGCCGGACCGTGTCCTGCAACGCTGCGGGAGCCGCGGCCAGCACAGCGGCGTCCCAGTCCGGCCGGTTGGCGAAAGCGTCGTATGCGACCTGCGCAGTTCGACCGGCTGCGGCAACCAACTCGGGCGAGGTCGCCTGGTCTCGCACGGCGGTCTCGGCGACGGTGATTTGTTGGGCCAACGCCAGCGGCTCGGCCGCTGCCTGCGGCTGCTCGCCAGACAGCGCCTGAGCGAGCACCGGATCAGCCGACCGTGCCATCTCTGTGCCGGGCGAAAACTGCTGCTGCGCACCCCCACACCCGGCCAGCGTCATCGCGGCGAGCATCAAGATCACTACTTCTCTGGTCGGCACGAGCCTGAAGGCTACCGGTCGGCAGGCGCCCGAACCGCAGTCTCGGCCTACGGCGCTGCGCGGGACAGCGGGATGGTGAACTGATCCTCAACGGGGGGTGCATGTTCGGTGTCCGCGCACCCGGTGACGCCGAAACAAGTTACTGTGATCTTGCTCTGGCCGGCGTCGATGCGTAAGAACTGCTTGAAGAACGGCGGGTCCTCGAAATCGAACGCCTCGGAGCCGACCCGGTGGAACACGCGGCCCGCCGGGATGGCTTGCACCACAGCGGCCTTGACCCGCTCGGTCAATGACAGTCGGCTCGCGACGGGCCGTTTGGATCCAGTGGTGCTGACACCTTGTTGTTCGTAGTATTTCCCGGCGGCAGGCGCGTCGATGGCGACCGTTCCGCTACAGCCGAACAGCTTCTTGTCGATCACCTGGGAGAACCGTGCAAGTGAGTCACGCCGCAACGGGTAGCAGCGGAATGCCGATTCGTCGACCCCGTTGACGTCTACCGGCGGGATACGGTGCGTGGCATGCATGTAGGCACCGCCCCCGCCGCTGACGATGTAATGGATCGTGCGTGGTCCCGGCGCCGGAACTGGGTAACGCTGGTAGTTGTGGATGTCGCCACCTATCGCCATCACGAAATTGGTCCGGGGATCGGTCACGACGTCGTCGATCGTCTTCGTCGTCCCCCTGACCCGTCCAGGGCGATGCTCACCGTCGACGTAGATCGGTTTGCCGGTGAGCAGGATTTTGGGACGCTGCGGCGCGTCCAAGGAAACGCGCTGTAGCCAGTCGTATTGCTGCTCGTCTATCTCACCGGTGATCCCGGTGTCGATCCCGATGAACCGTACCGGGCCTGCGTCGATGGCGAAGTACGGTGCGGGCTGGAGCGGGTCGGGCCGCGGGCGTTCTTTGATGACGACGCCATCGGTCAAGGATCTCTTCTGCGCGCCTGGCTGCGGCGACCTGCGCCACAGCATCTTGGCCAGCCGAGCTGCCGGGCGACGACCGAATTCGGGTAGGTATCCAGGATCGTCGAGCTTGCAGAAGTAGTGCATGAAGCCATGCAGGCCGTCATACCAATCGTGATTTCCTGGGACCGCATAGATGGGCAGCTCGAGGTTCCGGAAGGGGTGATGGAACACGCGACCGTAGTCGTCCATCGCGCCGGTGGGGTAGACAACGTCACTACAGATCACTGCGAAGTCCGCATCTTTTGACGTTTCGAGCAGCGAACCCGCTATCGCGTACTGTGACTTGTCACCTTCGCCGGTGTCCCCGATGACCAGCACGGAGACGGTATCGCCTGCCGCCCGCGAAATCACGAAGTCCGGGTGTGCGCCGGTTCGCTGTGCGCGCCGGCGGGCCAGCTCAACCCATCGGTCCCGGGCCGTGTTGGTGGGATCCGCAATAACCTTCGCGATGAAGTCGTTGCGCGACTGCCACAGTGTCGACGGTCGCAGCCACGACAGTGACTTCGTCCCTTCCGGCACGTCTTGTGCCCAGCTCCCTGGCCCTGCGCAGCGTCGCCAACCGGCGCCTTCCTCGCTTTTCCGGGAAGACTCAGGCAGACCCGTAGTGAGATCAAGATCGGTAGGTACGGACACGATCGGCTCCTTTCTCCCTACCTGGTCGCTTCTAGCTGCTGCAGAATGAGGGGATACACGTCAAGAGCGGCGCGCTTGCCGAACATGCAGTCGATATGGCCATAGCCCGGGACGACATGGCGCCGGTACCAGGATGAGCCGTTGCGCCGCTGCAACAGTTCCATCGTCTTCGCTGTGCTCTCCGGGAGGAAACAAGCGTTCTCCGCGCCATGGATGAAAGTGATCGGGATGGCAAGCCGCTCCAGGTGCGGAAGGTAGAGGTCCTGCCCGTCAACGGTCCGCAGCCCGCCGCTGCGGACCATGAGCGCCAGGTGGTCCATCGCGTGGATGTTGGCTATCCCGAACATCTCGTGCAGGGCGTCGTGGGTGGCGGTGTTGAGTTGGTCGTGCTCGTAGAGCAGGGAGTACATGAAGGTGATGCGATGGCACACCGCACTATTGCATTCCTCTTCCTTGTCGTCGGGGAAGGCGTCGAGGAATCGGTCGTACAGCCGGCTGAACCAGTTGGCGTTGGTGTCGGTGTAGGCGGTGAGGGATTCTATGCCGAGCTTGTCGAGCAAGGTGGGCAGGTGCAGTCCCGATTTGAGCCGGGTCATGGGCGGGCACACCGCGTGAGTCGCGATTTGCGAGGAGACGACCGATCGCACTCCTTCCAGGCCGGCCAGCATCGCCATGAAGAAAGTCGTCGACCCGTAACAGTGGGCCACCATCTGCACCGAAGGGCTGGCAGTCACCTCGCGGACCTTGGCGACCGCGGCCGGGTAGTCGTATCGCGCGACATCGTCGGCGCTGAATCGCTCGGCTGCCACCGGCAGTTCGATGCTGGCCCGGAGGTCGATCAGCCAGACGTCGTAGCCGTAAGCGTAGAGGAATTCAACGAGGTTGGTCTCGATTGTGTCGATGGAGAAGATACGGCTGGAAACGCCTAAGCCGTGGGCCAGGATCACCGGGCCCTTGGAACCGCCCTGGTAACGGGTCAGCCGAAGCTCTACTCTGTCATCGGTGACGACGGGATAGATCTCCGGAATGCCGATCCTCAGCGGCCGCTTCTTACGAACCGGACCGGCCGAGTCGAATCTGTCGAGCGGGCGGGCCACACCGCCGAAGACGTCGAACAATGCGCCGGCGAAGAACTGCCCGAAACGCGCCGTTGCGGCCAGCCGCTGCTGAGTGCTGGTGGCGTTGAGCACTGTCATGGTGGTGAGCTGCTTCATGAAGTCTTCGGGGCGGATCGTCAGAATTCCCTTCGCCGCCACCGGGCCGGCATCGTCGTAGCCGTCGTACACCGTGACATAGAGGGTCGTGGTGTCCGGCCATATGTCCAACCCTTGATCGTTGTGGATGCTCTTGAATCCGACGAAGTAGTAATGCCGGCCTTGTTCGGTGGTCAGCTTCATGCGGTAGCGCATCTGGCGCGCGTCAACTCGATCGGGGTCATCGACGAACAGGTTGAACACCCCGGCGGTCACGGTGATCGGGTCGGGCGACAGCGCCGGGGCGGTGACGGTACCGATCATGCGCGCCTGGCACGCCGGGTCGGCCAGCATGCGGTCCAGGTCGGCACTGACGATGGTGAGGGTGAAGGAGAAGCGCGAGTCGTCGTCTTTGCCCCGCTGAGCGGCTGCCTGGTAGTCGCCGGTGACCTGGGTGGAGATGTAGCCCGCCATGGTCTCGGTGAACTGGATGCCCAGGGCTTGGGGTGGCAGCGGCGCAGCCGGTACCGGTGGCGACGGCAGCTCGTAGTTGATCGTCCAGTCCCTGTTCTGGGCGAGCAGTGCGCAGCTGCGCTCGGCCAGGGCCGAGATCGTGAGCAGCGGGTTCACGCCCAACGGGCGGGGTATCACCGAGCCGTCGGCAACATAGAGTCCCTCGTGCACGGCGTCGCCGTCGGGTCCCCTGAAGGGCTGGCCCTGGTGGTTCACCGCGCCGTGTTGAGCGTCCTCGGCCATCACGCAACCGCCCAGCGGATGGACAGTGACCAGCCGCTGGCCCAGCAATTTGTTCCAGATCGGGGACGTCAGGTAGGTGCCACCCAGGGCCGTCGTGGCGCGCTGCAACGCGTTGCTGATCCTTGTGAAGACTTCTTGACCGCCCACGTCAGGCCAATGAATGCGCAGCCGGTCATCTTCGAGCACGGCCTGACCGTTCCCGTCGTCGTGCGACATGACGAGGTAGGTCTGGGTGTTGCGGACCGCTCCCCGGTAGGGCCCCAGCAGCAGGCTCTCCTGCTCTCGTGCAAGTTCCTTGAGGCGGTCGGCCACGTCGTCGGGGTCGGTGTCGATACCACTGGCCCGGGCCACGGCGATCAGGGACAGCGGCAGCTGGTTGGCCAGCGCACCAGGGATGGAGCCTTCTTCAATCACCATTCCCAGCTCCACGTCGGACTGGGCGCGATCGTCGATCATCCCGGTGATGCACGGTCCGACCGGCCCTACTTCGTCCGCACTCTCGTCGCTGTCGCGGTGGCCCCACCCGATCCCGTTCACCTCGTGGTCGCTGTTGTAACTGAACGCCAGCACGTCGCCGTTTCCGGTCATCCGCTGCCCGACATGATCGGACAGCGGCAAGCCGTTCTCGGCCGAGCGCAGCAGGATCTCCGTGGTCCCGAGAGCGCCCGCAGCGAGCACCACGATGTCGGCGCTGATGGACAGTGGCGGAGCGTCGAAGCGCTCCTGGCCGGTGTCCAGCACCTGATAGTGCACCCGCCAGCGGTCGTCCTGACGTTTCACGAAACGGACCGCGATCCGCGTGAAGATCGTGGCGCCATGGTTTCTCGCGTCCGGCAGGTAGTTCATCAACACGGAATTCTTGGCTCCGTAGTTGCACCCGGACACGCAGTCCCCGCACAGCGTGCACTCGTGCTGCGCGACTCCCACCTGATTGACGTGGTCGGCGAATGTCACGTTGATCGGCACCCGGCTGAACTGCCCGGGCAGCGCGGTGGACGAATCGGCCAGGGCTTCAAGTTTCTTCAAACCCACCACCCTGTCCGGTAGCGGCATGGGCCGGAGCATCTCCTCGGCGCGCTGGTAGCCGACCTCCATGAGCGTCCCCAGATCGTCCCGCAGCGCCCCGGGCCAACGCGGGTCCTCGAAGATCCGCGGGTCGGCCCGCAGGCTGACGTTGGCGTTGACCAGCGAGGTACCGCCCAGGCCACACCCTAGGAAGACGCTGAGGTCGTCATTCACTCGCATGTCGTACAGGGCGGTTCGCGACCCGAAGCGGTGGCCAGGGAAATCGATCTGCATCTCCCCGAGAACTTCCGGACCGGTGTCCGGGTACTCGCCCGGCCGCAGCTCCTTGCCGCGCTCCAGCAGGCACACCTGCCTACCGGCCCGAGCCAGCCGGGAAGCGGCGATCGCCCCGCCGTAGCCGGAGCCGACCACGACCACCTCGTAATGGTCTTTCAGGTCCTCGATCGGTGACGACAGACGAGCAATCATCTCCAGTCTCCTCGTCGCAGCGGGTCACCACCCAAGAGGTGGTACGTGCGCATCGCGGGCTTCCTTGGCCAGGTCAGTCGGTGTGGTGTGAATGAGAGGCCCGCTGAGACCCCGCTGATACAACCCGACCGGAAGTCGTCAGCGAGTGCGCGCGAAACAGGGCCCGTTGGTTACTCGTATCGCAGGGCGTCGACGGGCCGTAACCGGGCGGCGCGGTTAGCCGGATAACCGCCTGCGATCAAGCCGATCACGAGGCTGATCGCAAACGAGAGCAGCACCGCGGGGATGCTCACGTCAGGGGCGAATGTGCTGAGCACGGGGCCCAGAGCCGGCGCGATGGCCGCGAGGAGCACCGCCAGCCCGATGCCGACTCCGACGCCGATGATCCCACCCATGCCTGCCAGGACGAGAGACTCGATGAGGAATTGTTGGAGTATCGCGCGGCGGGTGGCGCCGATCGCTTTGCGGATGCCGATCTCGCGGGTTCGTTCGGTGACTGAGACCAGCATGATGTTCAGAACGCCGATAGCGCCGACAACCAGCGAGATCGCCGCGACGCACGCGGTGAACAGGGTGAGAAGCTGCAGGATCTGGTTGAAGGTGTCGAGCTGGCTGCGTAGGGACTGGACCTCGAAGTCCCGCTTCGCTGGATCCTTGATCCGGTGCCGGTCGGATAGGACGCGGATCACGTCATTCTCGGCGGCGGGTACGGCGGCGGCTTGGGTGGCTTGCACGGTGATTTGATTGATCACGTCACCGCCGCCGAAAATGTAACGGCGCGCGGTCTGCAGCGGCATGACCGCGTCGTCGTCGCCGGGCTGCCCAGCAGCCTCCATCACCCCGATGACGTCGAAGTCCTGCCGATTGATCCGGACTGTCTGACCCACCGCAGCGTCGGCGCCATCGAACAGCGTCTCCGCGACGGTAGAGCCGAGGACTACCACTCTGGCGGTGGAGCGAACCTGGGACTCGCCGAAAAAAGACCCAGCCTGAAGATCCCGGTTGTTCACGTCGAGCCAGTTTGCAGTGGAACCGATCATGTCCGCGCGAAACTGTGTGGTCGCGGTCTCGGCCAGGGCTTGACCGGTGACGGCGGGGACGACCGTGGCGGCCTCGGGTACCTGCTCCTGCAGGGCCGTGACGTCGGCGTCGATCAGATCTTTCGGGGCGGTGCCGCCGGGGACGTTGCCGACCGACGGCACAATGGTGATCAGGTTGGCCAGCGGTTGGACTTCCTCGTTGACCGATCTCTGGACTCCGTTGCCGATGGCGACCAGCAAGATCACCGCTGAAACGCCGATAATGATGCCGAGCATGGTCAACGCGGAGCGTAACCGATTGGCTCGTAATCCGCGCAACGCGATACGTACCGCTTCCCGCAGGCCCATTCTTCATGACATAACCGGCTAAAGGTGTTTTACGCAAGGGGTTTACTGCGATTCAGGAGCGAGCCTCGAGCGCGACGTTGAACGGGTCTCCGCGGGGCGTCAACCCCGCGGCTGTGGCGGTGATGCGCTCGACGTTCTCGTCGGAGAAGAACTCGGCGGGGGACATGACCCCGGCGTTGACTCGCGCGAAGGCGTCCATCGCTTCGGAATTGCCGTGCACCGCCTCCAGCAACTTCTGGAGCTCGGGCGACGGGGGCTCGAGCATCGCGAACTGCGTGGTGAACTCATACATCGGCAGGACCTGCTGATCGCGGGTGGATTGGTAGGTGGCCATCGCGACCTCGAAGGAGCGCACCCCGGAGAACGTCTCATCCAGTGCCGTGGCGCACAGCTCGGCGTCCCGGAAGGCGTCGCTGATCCCCTGGGCGGTGATGGGATCCTTGTTGTAGCCGGCATCTCCCACTAGCGCCCAGCCGGAGCCGAAGGGCTTGCGGAAGAAGTTCGGCACGGCCATGCCGGCGAAGCGCTCTTCGCGGTTGGCGGCCAGGATCCGTTCGGCGAAGGCCGGCGCCAGTTCGAACATCTTGAGGTAGTTGCTCTCGACGTCCTTCTTGTTGGTCTCGAACTCTACGAACGGCCATCCACCGATGACCAGTGTCAGGTCGTCGTTGGTGGGCCACGCCGCGAATGCCCGGTGGGGACGGATGTAGCCCTCAAAGCGGCCCTCGATCGGCAGCCCGCTGTAGTAGGTGTAGTAACCGCACGACAGTCGCGGCTTGTCGTGGTACTGGCCGGGCCGCACGGACTGCGCGACCAGGGAGTGCCAGCCGTCTGCCCCGACGACCACCCGGGCGCGTTCGGTAACGGTCGGGCCGTTGCGGCTGTGCCCGCGAACTCCGGTCACGCGGCCGTCCTCGAACACGACATCGGAAACGGTGAAGGCCTCCCGCACCTCGACTCCCGCCTCGGCTGCGGCGTCTACGAGCAGCTTGTCCAGCACGGTCCGGCGAGGGCCGTAGGCGACCGGACTGTCGTCGGTGCCGGGCGTCCCGGAGATGGTGAAGGGACCGAGATCGAACGAATAGGTGTCGATCGGCGGGCATCCCGTCGCCGTGACCCGTTCGAGCAAACCCCACCTGCGCAGCGCTGCCACGCCCGGTGGGTGGATGAGGTGCGTGGAGATCGTGTCGCTGGGGAAGGTCGCCCGGTCGACGACCAGGACGCGGTAACCGGACCTGGCCAGCAGCATCGCAGTCGGTGATCCCGCGCAGCGCGCGCCCACCACGATCGCGTCGTAACGGTTCTCGGTCATGTCCGGCTCCTGCTGGTTAGCGATGAGTGCCAGGCCTACAGGTATAGAGGCGGAGAAGTATCGGAGAAGTACTCCATTCGCTGGGTCTTTCGCCTGTGATTGATCACGATCGGCTCTCTACACTGCTCCGTCTGTCGAGTGTCACCCGCAGCGAGAGCGAGGTGAACTCGCCATCGCTCTTGACCCGCAATGGGCGCTGCGCCGTTCGGTTGGACGCTGTACCAGCCCCAGCCCGGTCACTTCTATTGGATCAGCCGATTGGGCCACCGCTACCGGCGGCGACCACCTCCAATCCTTGAACCGCTACCCGATCCCATCATCGGCGGCCGGCCTTCGATCCCACTCCGGATCCCGTCGACAGCTGCTGGGGAAAACTCCGAGATTTGGGAACAGTCACCCCCGCAACCTGACCCGGAAGCCCACCGCAGCCGGCACTGGATCCCAGCGACGATACCCCGCCGTTCTGACGGGGTCGCCGCCCGTGTGCCGACGAGCTGCCCTGGATCGCCCTGCATCCCACGGGTGAGTGGGTGTCGGAGCGGTTGCTGTGGTTTGGCCGTGAACTCGCTGCTACCGACGTCCGGCCGCTCGTCGCGGGGCCCATCCTGGTACGCAGCTCGCCCCGACGGTTCCCCCTCTGCAACAGGGCTAGGCCGCCGGTCCGCGTGAGGTCGCCCATTGTGTACCCTTCACCACCTCTTCGTGACTCGCGTCCGGAACGTGTGTGGATCAGCGGGGCGTGAAGGGCGACACACCTGAGTCGGGGTCAAATGGGGAGGAAAGCTGACATGCACCACCGCACCGTGGATGGCCACCGCCGCGCAGTCCGCGTTGGGACCGCAGGCGCGGTGAAGTTGGGCGCTGTCGCGGCGATCGCGTTGGCCGCAGTGCTGCCGCCCGGCACCGCCTCCGCCGCGGTACCGACCTGGGCACCCGCCGGTCAGGCCACCGTTCACCCTGGGGTACAGACCGACACCGAAGGCGGCGAGTGCACCGCCAACTTCATCTTCTACAACGCCAGAGACGTGTTCATCGGGCAAGCCGCACACTGTGCGGGTACTGGAGCACCGACCGAGACCAGTGGCTGCACGGCAGAGAGCAAGCCGCTGGGTACGCCGGTCGTCATCGGCGGGGCGAGCAAGCCGGGCACGCTCGTCTACAGCTCGTGGATCGCCATGCGCGAGCGCGGCGAGCAGGACTCCAATGCCTGTGCCTACAACGACTTCGCACTGGTCAAGATCGACCCCGCCGATGTGGGCAAGGTCAATCCGACCATGCCCCACTTCGGCGGTCCCACCGGAATTGCAACGACACCGCCCGCATTCCTCGGTCGGGTACTGACCTATGGTAACTCACCGTTGCGGGCCGGTGTCGAACAGTTGTCTCCGAAGGAGGGGTTCAGCGTCGGCGGTGAAGGTGATGGTTGGTCGCACACCTGCTACACGGCGACGCCCGGCGTCCCTGGCGACTCCGGTAGTGGTGTCCTGACCGAAGACGGCAAAGCGCTGGGTGTGCTGGCCACCCTGGCGTTGGCGCCGTTGGCCGGCAGCAACGGCGTTGGGGATATGTCCCGGGCGCTGGATTACGCCAACTCTCACGGTGGTTTGGGCGCCATCGAACTTGCGCTGGGCACCGAGCCCTTCAACCCCTCGCTGCCCTAGCCCACCAACTTGGCGGATAGGACCCGGTCATGACGGGGCCGTGCCGACCAGGCCTGCCAATGCGCCGGCTCCGGCGGTGACCAACGCGGGGACCTTGGAGTAGGAGCGCGCCGACGCAGAGGCCAGCACCACCACGACGTACCGGGAATCCGCTCCGACCACACCGGTACTGTTCATCACTGCCTGAGAGCCGCTGGTGCCCCAGCCTTGCTTGATCGCCCAACTGCCGTTCGGCATCCCGTCCGGAATGCCGAAGTACTGATCGAAACCGTCCGCAGCGACCTGCGGGGCGACACCGAGGGCGCCGAGCACGAGATCCCGCTGAGAGCTGGGCAGCTGATCGGTGATGTAGCGATACACCGTTACCAGGTCCTGCGGTGTGGTCAGCGTGTCGCCCCACTGGTGCGGGTTTCCCGGGGGTTGGGTGCCGGGGAGCCCGAGCAGACCCACCATCCTGGTCACAATGGCCGGGCCCCCATTGCTGGACCACAGCTCGTTGGCGATCTTGTCGTCACTGTACGCGAGCATCTGGTGCAGTTGCTGGCGTGCCGCGCCGTCCGGGGCGCCCTGGACGCTGCCCGCCAGCGCGTCCAGCGCGATGAGAAGCTTGACCACCGACATGGACGCGAACTGCTGGTCAGCGTTGTGACTGGCCAGCACCGCGTCGGCCTGCCGGTCGAAGACCGTGAAGCCGACCTCGGCGTCCGGCAGGACCGCATGCATTGCCTGCTTCGCTTCTGCCGACGCTACGGCCTGATCAGGACGAGAGGGTGCGGCGGTGGCGGGCGGCTGCCCGGGCCGGGGCGCTGTGACGTGCTCCGCTGAAAATGATAGGTGGGCATTTGTTGCGGTCGCCGTCGAAGAAGCCCACTCGGCACCAGCAGCGCAGAGTAGCGCTACCGCTACTAATGCCAGTAGGCGCTTCACACTTATGGTGTCGCGCTATTCGGCCCGATTGAAACGCTCGCCGGCAAGTTTTTTGGAAACCTTCAGAAATCTAGGTCCCGGTATAGCAGAATGTGAAAGGCCGAATACCAAACGTAACGGCGAACGTTCTCGCTATCGGGAGTATCGGTGTTTGACGCCGGACGGAAAGTACTCCGGGTCACCGGCCGCGTACAAACTCACCTGCGGGAGCTGGTGTTCCCGCGGAGTGTAGTGGGCGAATTCGCTGTTCAGCCGACGGAGCTGGCCGGCGATCGACTGGGCGATTGCCTGCCGCATCTCCTCGGTGCCAGTTATCCCCGGTGCCAGCTCGATCGCGATGGCCAGGTGACGGTCACGGTCGGCGCCTTCCCTGGACTCCATCACGAACTTGCCGGTGACCCACGCCGCGATCGGTGACCTCTCCAGGCCGACGGTGATGTTCTCCGGGTAGATGTTCGCGCCGAAGTACGACACGGTGAACTGCGAGCGCCCGAACACGTGCACGAATGGCAGCTCGCGGATCTGGCCACCGGAATGGTCCCGGCCGAGCTCGGTGACCGGGTCGAAACCGTGGCCGGCGAGGAAGGCGAGCATGGTGTCGAACGACGTCAACCCACCGGTATCGGCGATGTGGTACCGGATCAGCGGAATCCCGTTGTCACCGGTGAACAGCAGGGTGCCCTCGTACGTCTCGAACAGCCGGCTGCGGGGGTCGTACTGGGCCAAGGTCGGTAGCCGCGATTCGCCGAACAGCTCCCGCGCGATATTCGGATGGGCCGCCAGGTAGCGGCGGATGCGGATCGACAGCGGTGTCTCGGTGGCCAGCACTCCCGCGTCGGCGGTGCCGTAGAGCGAAGCCGAGTCGAAGCAAGCCCGCCCACCGCCGAGGCGTTCGCCCACCAGCGTGCGCCACTCCTCACTGAACACCTCACCGGCCAGCACCAGCTTGATGCGATAGTCCGGCCACGGCACGCCACGGGCTCGGCCGATGTCGATGACGCCCTTGAGAAACGGCGGGTATCCCAGCAACACCACCTGCTCGAACTGCGGGCCCAGCGCGGTGACCACCCGTAGGATTTCCTCGACATTGCTGCCGGGGGTGATCACTGTGATCGGGTAGCCCTTGGCGGCCAGGTGCCGGCAGCAGCCGGCCGTGTACATCCCGCCGACCCAGGTGCCCAGCGCGAAGCACACCACGGCTAGCGTCGCGTGCTGATCAGCGCCGAAGCTGTCGTGGAAGACTTGCTCGAACCGGACGGTCACGGCGAGCTCGTCGGCCACTGACCGCGGCCAGAAAGTCGGTTCACCGGTCGAGCCGGAGGAGACCGCGACCATGTCGCAACCCACCAATTCGCCGCCGCGGCACAGCAGTGCCAGCGGATACCGGCGCAGGTAGTTGTCCTTGGTGAGCATCGGCAGCGCCGGGAAGTCGTCGATGGTCCGGATCGCCTCCGGATCGACGTCGTACTCGGCGAGGGATGCGCGGTAGGCCGGCACCGTCGCCACCACCGATTCGAACAGTGTCAGCGCGCGTTGCTCCGCCTCGCCCGGGGCCGGGCGGACGAGAATGTCATCAAGCTCTGTCGTCAGGAACCGCTCGAGAGCAGCACGCATCATTTCCGTGCGTAGTGCCACGATCCCGCCTTCCGCCCTTATTCCACCACGTTGGTCTCACCGGGAGGCACGGGAATTTCTGCGGACGTGCCACAGGCGGCAACTTCTGCCGCGCAGTTGCCGCCGCTGGCACGTCCGCACGCGGCGACACCCCTTCCGTGGAAGACCGGGCAGTCACCCACGACGCGCCCTAATGCCCTGGCGGTCGCCGGTCCGGACGAGGTTGACCTTGCGGTCGGTCATGCATCAAACCGGCCTCCCAGACCCAGGCGGCAATCTCCACCCGATTGCGGGCGTTGAGCTTGTGCGCTGCGCTCGCGACATGGGACTTGACGGTGGACAACGAAACGAACAGCTCGGCTGCTATCTCGGCATTGGTCCGGCCTCCGGCGACCGCTCGCACCACCTCGAGTTCTCGGGCGGACAGCTGGTCAACCAGTTTGCGCGAGCTCACCGAACGCGTCATCCGTTGCAGCAGCCGCACCGTGACCGAGGGCGAGACCAGCGCGTCCCCAGCGGCCGCCGCTCGTACCGCCTCGATGAGCAAGCGGGGACCGGCGTCTTTCAGGAGAAAGCCGCAGGCGCCGCCGCGCAGCGCACCGTACACGTACTCGTCAAGGTCGAAGGTGGTCACCACCACTACCCGCAGCGGGTCGGTCGCCCGAGGTCCGGCCAGTTGGCGGGTGGCCTCAAGACCGTCCAGCTCGGGCATCCGGATATCCATCAACACGACGTCGGGGCGTAATTCCCGGGCAAGCCGGACCGCCTCCACGCCAGTGGCGGCCTCGCCGACGACCGTGATGTCCGGTTCGGCGGACAGGATGTGCCGGAATCCGGTGCGCACCATCTCCTGGTCGTCAGCGAGCAGCACACTGATCGTCACGCCCACCCTCGCTTCGCGGTCAGCGGCAGTCGCGCGGTGACCACCCAGGTGTGATCCGGTCCCGGAGCGGCATGCAGGTCGCCACCCAGCGCGGCGACCCTCTCGGCCATTCCCACCAGACCGTACCCGCCACCGAAGGATCGACCGCCGCCGACCACGCCGTCGTTGCGCACCGAAACGGTGAGCTCATGGCCGTCGACGGCGGAGTCAACGGCGAGCTCGATGCGCACCCAGTTCGCCTCCGGGGCATGCCGGCGCACATTCGTCAACGCCTCCTGTACTACCCGGTAGGCGGTCATCGCGACTCCTGGTGGCGCGGCGAGCGCCGCAGCCTCGTCCGACAGCCCCAGCGTGACACGGCCGGAGTTCGCGTCGAACCGTTGCGCCAGAACGGTGATGTCGGCCAGGGCCGTGCCGGGGTTGCGGGAGGTCTCGTCACCGGCGCGCAAGGCAGCTTGGTCGCGCAGCACCCCCACCATCCGCCGCATCGCGCTCAACGCGTCCTCGCCGGCCCGCTCGATCGAAGCCATTGCCTCATCGATCACGGCCGGCTGGTTGGGCACCACCACCCGGGCGGCCTGGGCCTGCACGACGATGCCGGTGACGTGGTGCGCCACCACATCGTGCAGCTCGCGGGCCAGCTCCATCCGCTCCGCGGATCGGACCTCCTCCTCCGTGGCGCTGCGGAGGATGGCCATGTTTCGCAACGTGAGACCGATCGCGACCGCGCCGCCCCACCCGATCGCGGACAGCACCGCCAAGAAGGTGCCGATCCCATCGTGCGTGCGCAGTATCGGCGAGCCGACGATCGCCACCGCGGCGACCACGGCCACGCCGAACGCAAGGCGTGGCGAGCAGCTGCGTAACACCGCGATCACCAGCACGGCCAGCGCCAACTGCTCGGTGCAGCTCATCCGCACACCTGGCAGGTCGAATGTCGCTGCCAAGGCTGTGACCAGCACCGACAATCCCAGCGCCGCCGCACTGAGCTGAGCCAACCGTGGCGACCACCGGCGCGCCAGGACCAGCACGGCCAGCACCGCTCCTACGATCGGCCCGACCAGCCCGGGATCTGTCCAAGTCAGCGGTCTGGACATCGCGATGCCGAGGTCGATCACAAGCCAGCAGGCGTAGCCCAACACCTCGAACAGCAGCCCGAAGGTTCCAGCGAGTCGGGCCAGTCTCGGGTGCATGCGGGCGAGGGTAGGTGATTTCATGGACACTGGATGCATGACCGAGATCACCTCGGAGGTGCAACTCCGGGAGCTCCTCGGCGAGCCGCTCCCCAGAGTTGCCGCCAAGGACCGGCCTGTATTGCACGAATACGATAAGCAATGGCTCGCCAGCTCACCGTTGTGTCTCATGGCCACGTCGGGCGCGGATGGCAGCTGCGACGTCTCGCCGAAGGGCGACCCGCCGGGCTTCACGCTCGTGCTCGACGACACCACCATCGCCATCCCGGAACGACCAGGCAACCGCCGCGCGGACGGCTTCCGGAACATTCTGGCCAACCCGCACGTCGGGCTGATCTATGTGATCCCGGGACGCCCGGACACCCTGCGGATCAACGGCAGGTCGCGCCTGATCAGCGAGGCCCCATTTTTCGATCGGATGGTGGTGCAGGGCCACCGGCCGCTGTTGGCGGTCGTCGTCGAGATCGACCAGGTGTTCTACCACTGTTCAAAGGCGTTCCTGCGGTCAAAGCTGTGGCAACCGGCCACCTGGGAACCGGAGGCGGTGCCATCCCGTCCCCGGATCGCCCAGCGTCTCGAACAACCCGATGAGTCCCTTGAACACCTGGAGAGCTACTACGGCCCTGCCTACGCGAGCCGTCTCTACTTCAGCTGAGGATGGGAATATCAGGAGGTGCTTACCTCGTCAGCCGGCGGTGCGCTGATCGAAACAGGCGCGTTGAACCTGCTGAGCGTGATGACGGTGGAGACGGGCTGCCCTTGCGCGGTGAAGGTCGTGGCGACCTTGACCGGCCGGCCCTCGCCATCGATGTACATCTCTATCGGCACGGTGGTGATGCCGGCGGCGAGCAGCGCCTGCTGGCCCGGTGTGCTGCTCGGGAGTTTGGCGACGTCCATGTCGATCAAGTAATGGGTGACCGGAACGCCGTCGAGCGACTCGCTGCCGACGAGCGTGAGGCGCTTCGCGGCGGCGGTGAACGCTGCGAGCTGGTTGAGGGAAGCCGAACTCTGCACCGACTCGATCGCCGTCGCCATCGTGCGCACGGACGGGTTGCTGCTGTTCGGCGTGACCAGCACCCAGGGTTTGCCGGACTGGTTCAGGGCAGGTGGCAGCTGCGCATAGGTCGACCGGTCGACGATGATGACCCGCACCCGGCCAAGGGATCCGACCTCCTCGCTCAGGTCCATGGCCTGCACAGTGCCGTTGTCGAGCTTCTGGTCACCCTCGCCCTTGATCGTCTGGCCCGTTGTCGACATGTCGAGGGTGAAGTGTGTCGAGGTCACCGACGAGCTACCCCGGCGAAGCCATGCCGCGAGCCCGGCGGCG
This sequence comes from Pseudonocardiaceae bacterium, assembly GCA_050699875.1. GTDB lineage: Bacteria > Actinomycetota > Actinomycetes > Mycobacteriales > Pseudonocardiaceae. The sequence goes on along the minus strand of JBOHFX010000017.1, from coordinate 16 downwards.
TCGGTGGGGGGAGGAG
>JBOHFX010000016.1:0-40504 GCA_050699875.1 Pseudonocardiaceae bacterium | reverse complement strand
GGACAGGAACGGCGGGCTGGACAATGGCTCTGAATACTTTGGCTGTCCTCTTCCCAGGGCGGCTTCCCATATGATAGATTAACGGCATTAGTCATCCGTGGCTTACACGGAAAAAATGACAGGCTCGGGTCAGCCGCTGCCACCGCGGCGAGGATCTGTTCGCGGCGGTCCATCCTTTAGCCCCGCTCAGCTGGTGGGGCCACCCGGGCCCGCCGCGGGGCCGGCGGCGGATCGGTCGCCTTGGCCCGAACGGCACTCGGTGTCCGGGTGGCGCGGTAGGGCTCAACCAGGTCCCCGGGGGCGCAGTCCAGGATGTCGCACAGCGCGGCCAGGGTGGCCAGCGACAACCGCTGCGGGGTGCCGGCGACCAGCCGGTAGACCTGCTCACGGGACAGGGCCACGCCGCGCTCGGCCAGGCGTGGCATCAGCTCCGAGGTCGCGAACATGCCGTGTTCGGCCATCACCCGACGCAGGTGCCAGTGATAGCTCACCCGTGCGCTCACCGCGCCGTCCCGCCGGTCGTGTCGGTGGCGAAGGCGCGGTCCAGCGCCGCGGCCAGCATCCGATTCTTCGCATCGGTTCCCACGGTGGTGTAGACCGCGGTGGTCGAGGCCCAGGAATGCCCGACCTGCTGCTGGACGAACAACGGATCCACCCCATCCTCGATCAGATGCGAGACATAGGAATGGCGCAGGCTGTGCACCGACAACTCGGCTGGTAGCCCGGCCACGGCCCGCCACAACGCGAACCGGTCATCGACCTGGCGGGGTGAGATCCGCTCGCCCCGCTCGGTCAGCCACAGCGCCGGATGCGCCGCCGCGCCATAGCGGGGCCGGACCTCGCCCAGGTACTGCTCGAGTACCTCGACCGCCCAGGGCATCACCGCGGCCACCGCGCGCCGCCGCGGTGGGGACCCGCGCATCGCCTTGCCATATCGGACCTGGCAGATCCCCAACCCGCCCAGCGCCGGCGCGGCCGGGTTGGCGGTGAAGTCGGCGACATCGAGCATGGCGAGCTCCCGGCGACGCAGCCCGAACGCATAACACACCTTGAACAGGGTGGCATCGCGAAACGCCGCCAGCCACCCCTTGCGCCCCGCCGCGACAAGCTGCTCCACCCGGTCATCAGCGGCGTCGAACAACGACTGCAACTCCATCCGGGTCAACGGACGGCGCGCCGGACGGCCCTCATAGTCCGCCACGTGGACCGCGGTGTTGCCCTCGTGGCAGATCTGCACAGGCCGCATCCCGAGCTGCTGCTCACACTCAGGCACCCACCCATACCGCGGGTCGCACACGTAGTCCAGGAACGTCGCCAGCGCCCCCTGATAGGCGCGCACCGTGGAATGCGCCCACCCACCCGAGGCGATCCAGGACTCCAGCTGCGCCGGGTCCCAGCCCCACGGCCACCCACCGGTGAACTCCGCGAACCGGCGCACCGTACGTTCCCGCCCCCCGATCATCGACTCGCTCAACCGCCGCGACTGCTGCTGGCACCGCCACCCCGCCAGCATCGCCTCAAACAACACCGGCTCCGGCCGCAGCGGCGTCGCCCCCGTCACCAGTGCAAGCGCCGCCGATCCCGCGACCCGCGTCCCGTCACCCACCAGCGGCCCCTCGCGGACTGACATCAGATGCCACACCGTGGCATCAGATGCAACGAAATCAGATGACGCATCGTGGCATTCAATGCAACAGCCAGCAATCACCCGCAGGTCAGCCCGCGTGTCACTCCACCCGTCAACCTGCGAACACGGCCAACCCAAAACCGCAGGTCCTGGCCACGCGGCAATCACACAAATCGCCGAATGATGCATCAGATGCAATTCCGCTCATTTTGAGCACCGACGCGTAGTGGTGGCGTAGTGCGTGTGTTCCGTCTTGTCGGGTTGGGTGGGTGATACCGGCTGCTGTTCTGGCCGGTGCCCAGATCCGGTCGTTGAAGCGGCTGCGTAGGAGGGATCCGCCGTCGGGTGTGGTCAGGATCAAGCGCACGGTGATGGGATCTCCGCTGGGGATGCGCCAGGGCAATGTGACGGCTGTGGGTGGGAAGCGCTTCATGTGTTCATCCAGCAGTCGCAGCACGCTGGGTGGCAGTGGGACGTCGCGGGTTTTGTTGCGCTTGGGCAGGGCGTAAACCTGTTGCCCGTCGATGATCCTTATTTGCCGAACGACGTGCACGGTCATGTCGTCGCGGTCTAAATCTTCCGGAGCGAGCGCGAAAAACTCTCCTTGCCGTAGGCCGCAACCGGCGCCGAGGGGTATGACGCTTTTGTACCGGTCTGGCAGCGCTAACCGCATGGCGTTCTGTATACCGTCCGCCATCAGGCAGTCGGGAGGTATGCGGCTGGCCAGCGCTTACATGTCGGGGCGGATCACCTGGTGATGGCCTGTTGCTGGGCGCGTTCTGGTCCCCTGGTGTCAGACTGGCGAACTGGTTATCGCGGGGTCGGGATGGTGCAGGGCAGCGGCTCCGATGAGGCTATTTTAAGCGATGGGAGAGTTGGTCCTAAATGAGTCCCACCGTGCAGACCGCCATTGTTCGAGCGCGCGCGCCTTTTCTAGAACCACATGCTCGGGCCCCTTGCGCTGTAGGACATAGCTCATACAAAGACCGCATGACCACCGCCAATCACGACTGTGTCGATGCATTCTGCGCGTTCCGTGATGTTTATTTGCGTGTCTGCGCGGCTATAAAATTAGCATGCTGTCACCGAACATGTCGAACTCGTATCCGCCCTTCTCCAAGATCTCGGCGTAGGACCGCATAACGAGATCTTTGCCGGCGAAAGCCGCCGTGAGTACAATGTGGCTGGACCGTGGCCGGTGGAGGTTCGTTAGCAATACATCCACGATCTTGAACTGGAATCCTGGATAAATATAGAGATCTGTCCACGCCGTTTGGGGCCGAACAGGAGCCTTGGGCTCGTTGTGGACCGCTAGTGACTCGAGAGTTCGCATGACCGTTGTGCCAACAGCGATGATGTGTCGCTCCTCAGTCAGGGCTCGATTGATTTGTGTAGCGGCCTCGGCTCCAACTTCGAAGAATTCGGGTCTCACGTTGTGATTCTCGACCTCTTCCGCGCTGATATGACGAACTGCGAGCACCTCGGTGGCCCCCACGTGCAGCGTAACGTAAGCAAGCTCAACCCCCTTGTCGGAAATGTGAGTTAACGACTCTTTAGAGAAATGAAGGCCCGCCGACGGAATATCCAGCGAACCGGGTTTCTTGGCGTAAACCGAGCGGTAAGCCTCGGGCGCCTTCCGCCAGTAAGTCGAATCGAGGTGAATTGTCTCGTCGACGCGCCGTCCGTATTGATCGAGTGCCCCCATTAATCGCTCGGTGGACTCGAACTCCACTTTCCAGAGCTGGTCGGGCTGCGATTCAAGTAAGGTGCAGGTAAGCTGGCTATCGTCGATTGACGTCAGGGTGAGCCCCGGCCTCAATCGTGGCCTGTCCTCCATTCTGACAATGGTGGCGCCGTCGGGCTCGTGACCGTATAAGATCACGTCCACAGTTTCATTAACATACTGAAACGATAGCGTGTTCGACAGTATATAGCTATCATTCAATACTAGTAGATCGCCCGGTTGAAGATAGTTGTAAATAGTCGAAAATACCGTGTGCTTGATCGTCGCCGTAGAACGTTCGAGCACGACCATCCTTCCATCCTCGCGACGCTTGCCGCGCATTTCAACGGGATCGGATGGTATGACTCTTGACTCAGTATTGAAATCAAACTCTTCAGTTTTCATGGTTCATTATCTTCCTAGCCTAGTTGACGCAAAGGGGCTAATAGCAAGCCTCTTCCTGGTCTTTGCAGCACCTGGTCCGAGCGTGGCTCACCGACACCACCCCTGACTAGTTTGGCCCGACGCCGATTGCCCCGCGAGGCGAGCCGATAGCAGGCCGTGCGCCATGCCGAGATCCGAGGGATCGGCCCGGTCACCGCCGCGCAGGCGATCGTGTCGTTCTCCCACGCCGGACGTAGTCGCAACAACGCGACCTTCGCCAACCTCGCCAAAGGATTCACGACCACTGATGGTCGAGCTGCCATAAAAGTACAGCCGACGACGTTACGGCGAGGATCCGTTGGGCCGGATGCACGACATCAAAGCAATACAACTTCACGCCTTCCGGCGAACAATTCTCCGCAGTAGTACAGTGCCATTCGAGTAAGCACATACCCGTACTCTTGGATTCTTAACGCAACGCTCTAGTAAGTCAAACGCTAGCATCAAGAAAACACTACCAGGTGACCCCAGTGCATCGAGCGGCCCACCTCTTACCCATCATCTTTCGGGCGTCGCCACTGACCGTGACACTCAAGACTCTACATCACTCACAGTGCTTACAGCGCGAAATCGAAAGGGGATCTCTTCGTGAACTAAACATGTTCACAAATGGACAGTGGAAGCCGTTGCACAGGCATATGCTCGTGCATACACACGAAACAAATGTACGTACACAAGCGAAGCGTCGAGGCAACCACACTGCCCGGCAGTGGAGGACTCTGTTCCTCACCCAGCCGTTTCACGAATATGACTGCCTCTCCGGGCTGGCCAGTACCCTCACCTGATGCTGAATGACTACCTGGTCGGGGTCTGTTTCCGGCGGACGCGTGGGGGCCCTAGTGGTCTCATCTTTGGTCTCATCCATCTACGTTCGCCTGCGTTCATCGGTGTTCGGATCGATGTATTGGCGCAGATCGCGGACGTTAACGGTCTTCGGCGAACTGTTATACTAACTCCTGAAAATCGGAAGGTCGGCGGCTCGACCCCGCCCCTGGCCGCCGCAACGCGGTGCGCTGAGCTCCAAACCATCAGCGTTTCATTCAGGCCGAACCTGCGCCGCCTGCATACCCTTTTGCCCTTTTTCAGCAACGAATGACAGTCTGTCCCTCCTTGAGCGACTTGAAACCATCCGATTCGATCGCCTTGAAGTGCACGAAGAGATCGTCTCCTCCACCCTGCGGGGTAATGAAACCGAACCCCTTCTCGTCGTTGAACCACTTCACTGTGCCAGTCTGCCTATTGCTCATGTCTGCTCCAGTTGTGCGGCCTGAGAGGCGATCATAACGGGCGCGGTACCAACGGGTCCGAGCAGGACGAAAGTAACCTTGGCTGACCTGCTGAGCCGCGAGAACGAGGTGCGGCGGACACAGCGGCAGTCGGATTTGGCCCACCAGCAGGGAGTCGACGGGATTGTCCGGGTATTGCAGGCGCCGTCGTGACGGCACCTGATCACCCCATGCGTCGAGGGCTGCCTCCGGCACCGCGTGGTCGGGCTAGGTGGTCGGGCTAGGCCGATGGGCTGCCACACAAACCCCAGCGCACAAGGTCACCCGGGCGAGGCCTGAAAGTGGGGGTCACCATCTGCGCGGGTGTCCCGTCGCGTCGGCAGCGAAGACGTAGCAAACCTGGGGCAGGGGTCCATGTCGTTCAGCCGCCGGGTGCTCCACATGGACCCCTGCCCCAGGCCCGCTTCGTGACAAGCCTGCCGACGCGACGGGATACCCGCTCCGGCACCATCCGGCCTGGGCCAGGGACAATCAGCCCGTGATCATCTCCACTCTTTACCTACCTGAAACAACCGCTAACGTCCGGTACCAGCGCGTACCGTCGAGAAGCGTCTGCGCTGGTCAGATGAACTGTTCGGTCATGGCCGGCACTGTCCGGTAGTGGTTCCTGATAATCGCTAGCTAGCAGGTTGACGCCCTGCACCGAGCCAGGTGCCACAGGTTCAGCAAAGCCAACTGCGGGCGCTCGCCGCCCCGCACCCCGGCAGGCCTCCAGGATGGCCGACACCTGTGCCCAGCTCGGTATAAGCCGGGGGTATGTGTGTGGCATCCCGTCAGCCTCCCCGAGGGCTACCACGTGCTGCCCCGGGGGCAAGCCTGGCACACTCGGCTGACGGATGTTGCCCCCGGGGCAGCGCGTGGTCGGGCTGCGCCACGCTGACGGGATGCCACACAACACCCAACGTGCAAGATCAATCCCTCGGGCCGTCACCGGGCCGTGAGACGTCGGGAAGCAGTGAGAAACCCGGAGAAGTAGCGAGAGCATTCCTCCTCGTGAAGCCGACGGATCCTTCCGTTGGGGCAGGTGGCGAAGTGCGGGGCGGACGAGCTGGCCTATAAGCCGGATCCTGTGCACCGGGCACCTCGCGGCGTCCCGGCCGGCGGTCATCCATCTCGGCCTGCCGTCACCGGCAGGCTCCAGCGGCCTACCCGCAGGCATCGGGCGGGCCACCCTCAATCGCCTGCGCAGCACTCCGGAAACCGGAGTGCCTCTTGGCCTTGCTCCAGGTGGGGTTTACCGAGCCGTCCCGATCACCCGGGACGCTGGTGGTCTCTTACACCACCGTTTCACCCTTACCCCGCTCACGCGGGGCGGTCTGTTTTCTGTGGCACTGTCCCGCGGGTCACCCCGGGTTGCCGTTAGCAACCACCCTGCCCTGAGGAGTCCGGACTTTCCTCGACAGGCCCGTCACCGAGCCCGACGCGACCGCCCGGCCAGCTCGTCCGCCCCACCAGGATAGATCGCCCCGGACGTGGTTAGCGTGGCGCCTCGTGCAGGCTGCCGACCTTGCCTTGCTGGTCGCCGCTGGCGTCTTGTCGGGCATGGTCAACGCGGTGGCCGGTGGTGGGTCGCTGCTGCTGTTCCCTGCGCTGCTGGCGGTCGGCTTCCCCCCGCTGGCGGCGAACGTCACCAACTCGGTCATCCAGGCCGCCGGCAGCGCGGGCCTGGCACTGGGCAGCCGCAGGCAGCTGCGCGGCCAGCGAGGTCGGGTGCTGTCGACGGCCGGCGTGGCGGTGGCGGGCTCGCTGGTGGGCAGCCTGCTGCTGCTGGTGTTACCGGCGGAGGTGTTCAACGCGGTGGTACCTGCGTTGGTGGCGCTGGCCAGCGTGCTGCTCGGGGTTCAACCCTGGCTCACCCGGTGGATTGGCGAGCCCGGACCCGATGCCCCGGACCGACGGCTGATCCTGCTTCCTGCGGTGTTCCTCGGCGCAATTTACGGCGGCTACTTCGGCGGGGCGCTCGGCGTCATCTTGATCGCGGTGCTGGCCCTCACCGCGCATGACGACCTGCGCAGCCTCAATGCCGTCAAGGGGGTGCTCTCGCTGATCATCAGTGTGGTCAGCGCGGTGGTGTTCGCGATCGGGGCACCGGTGGGCTGGCTGGCCGTCGCGCTGCTGGCCCCGGTGAACCTGGTCGGAGGATTCCTAGGCGCCAAACTTGCCGGTCGGCTGCCCGCACCGGTGTTAAGGGTCGCGGTGGTCGTGGTGGGCCTGGCGGTGTCGATCTATCTATTCGTGCGGTAGGTGGGAGGTGTCGTTGACCAGCCGCACCGTGGCCGGGCCGTCGGGATAGAACTCCGCCACCGACAGTGAGGCGACGTCCAGGTGCAGCCGGTACAGCAGCGAAGGCCCAGCGTCCAGGGCCATCCGCAGCAGCGCCTTGATCGGCGTGACGTGAGTGACCACGACCAGGTTGGCGGCGCCGTGCTCGGCGATCAGCTGGTCACGCACCCGCCGCACCCTCCGGTGTACCGCGTCCATGCTCTCGCCGCCCGGAGGCGGCAGTGAGGTGTCGGTGAGCCACCTGGCGTGCAGCTCTGGATCCCGCGCTCGGGCCTCGTCGAAGGTCAGTCCCTCCCAGTCCCCGAAGTCGGTCTCGATCAGTCCATCATGGACATCGAGGGGCACGCCCAGCGCGGCGGCCACCGGCTTGGCGGTTTGTCTGGCCCGCAACAGCGGCGAGCTGACCACGGCAGCGACACCGTCTGTAGTGGCCAGCCGGGCGGCGGCAGCGGCGGCTTGGCGCTCCCCCAGCTCGGTCAGTGGCAGATCTGCGCGCCCGGAATAGCGGCGCTGCACGGAATGCTCGGTCTGCCCGTGCCGCAGCATCCGCAGCCGGGTCGGGGAACCGGTGGCGCCGGTCCAGTGCGACGGCGGCGCGGTTTGGGCACCGGTCAACGCTCCAGGGTTACCGGTGACGCCGGCCTGGGCGTCCATGGCTTCGTTGGCCAGCCGGTCGGCGTGGGCGTTGCGGGCCCGGGGCACCCAGGTGTATCTGACGTCGCCGAGCCGGCGGGCCAGCCCGGCCGCCTCACTGGCCAGCGGTCGCAGGTGCGGTTGCTTGACCTGCCAGCGGCCGCTCATCTGCTCGACGACCAGCTTGGAATCCATCCGTGCCTCGGCGGACTGGGCGCCCTCCTTGATCGCCGCGCGTAGCCCGGCGAGGAGTCCCGAATACTCAGCGACGTTGTTGGTGGTGGTACCCAGCCCCCCGGAGACCTCAGCGAGCAGCTCCCCGGTGTCGGCGTCGCGCACCACCGCCCCGTACCCGGCCGGACCAGGGTTGCCCCGCGAGCCACCGTCGGCCTCGATGATCACCCGTCGGGTCACAAGCCGGACTCCGGCGTACGCACCAGGACGACACCACACTCCTCGCATCGCAGTACCTCGTCGGGTGCTGCATCCCGCAGGCGCCCGATCGCGGTGCGGTCCAGCTCCAGCCGGCATGCGCCGCAGCGGCGCTCACGCAGCAACGCCGCGCCAGTGCCGTTGCGGGCCCGGATCCGCTCGTAGAGCGCCACCAGCTCCGCAGGCAGCTCGCCGAGAAGGGTGCGACGCTCCTGCCTACCGTGCTCCTCGGTGGACTCCAGTTCCGCCAGTGCCTCATCCCGGCGGCGAGCGACATCGAGATGTCGCTGCTCAACGTCGGCCACCGCGGCACGGCCCCGGTCGACATCGGCGCCGGTGGCCTCACGACGCTCCATCACCTCGAGCAGATCGTCCTCCAGGACGGTCTGCCGGCGCCTCAGGGTCGCCAGTTCATGTTGCAGGTCTTCCAGCTGCTTGCCCGAGGAGATCGAACCGGAGTCGAGCAGGCCGCGGTCCCGGTCCTCCCGGGCCCGCACCTGATCGATCTCGCCCTCCAGCTTGCGGATCTCGCGGTCCAAGTCCGACGCCGCCGTCTCCGCGGCGACCAGCGAGTCCCGGCACGCGAGCAAATCCTTGTCGACCTGCTCGATCTCGGCGAGCTCAGGTAGCGATCGGCGGCGATGCGCGGCGCGGGTCAGCTCGGCGTCCACCGCGGCCAGATCAAGCAGCCGGCGTTGTGCGGCGGGATCGGCGTTCACCGCGAGGGCCTCCCAGACGGTTGCGCCGAGCCGATCGTCCAGGGATCGGTGCGGCGATGCGAAATGTGGACATCGACCGTACCGCCGAGAGCCGTCGACATCACCGCTGCGGCCTGCGCGCACCACGGATGCTCGCTGGCCCAATGCGCAACATCCACCAGAGCCGGACCACCAGCGGCCAGGTGCTCCGATGCCAGGTGGTGCCGCAGGTCGGCGGTGACGAAAGAGTCGACACCCGCAGCGCTGGCGGCGCCGAGCAGCGAGTCGCCGGCGCCGCCACAAACCGCCACCATGCGTACCAGTCGTTGCGGGTCACCGGCGGCCCGCACGCCCCATGCGGTCTCGGGCAGCGCGTCGTACACCCGACCGGTGAAGGCCCGTAGCGATTCGGGTCGGGGCAGCTCGCAGATCCGTCCGAGCCCGGTGCGTGCGAGCTCGTCACGACCAGCCAGCACGCCGGTGACCGCCAGTCCCAGCGCGTGGGCCAGAGCGTCGGAGACGCCCGGATCGGCCACGTCAGCGTTGGTGTGCGCGCAGAACAGCCCGATCCTGGCGCGCACCAGCCGGTGCACCAGGCCGCCTTTCGGATCGTCGGCGGGCACCCCGTGCACCCCGCGTAGCAGCAGCGGATGGTGCGTGACGAGCAGCTGGGCGTCCCGCTCCAACGCCTCGGCGACGATCTCGGCGACCGGGTCGACCGCTACCAGCACCCGTCGCACCGGCTCTGCCGGATCACCGCAGATCAGCCCGACGGCATCCCAGCTCTCGGCCAGCGCCGGGGGGTAGGCGGCCTCCAATGCAGCGACCACGTCTCGCACCGTTGCAGTCATCGCACCCATCCACGAACCGCGATTCGGCTCCCAATCGCGTCGGCGGTCATGGCACTACCAGCGCGACACGAAGCGCGTCCACGAGCGAAGCGGCGATCTCAGGAGGGCGGACCGCGACTCGCAGGTGGTCGGGAGACAGGCCGGGAAATGTGTCAGCACGTCGCACCGCGATACCGGCGCCGGCAAGCACGGACCGGACCCGTTCGCCATCTGGCACGCGCAGCAGCAGGAACGGTGCCGCCGCCGGCTGGTGGACCGTGACACCGGGCAGGCCCGTCAGGTGGCGGAGCATCCAGTTCCGGTGCCGCACGGTCTGCGCCGCCGCGGCCGAGGCTTCGGCGACCGCGGCCGGGGCACTGCAGGCCCGCACGGCCTCCAGTACCAGCGTGCTGACCGGCCACGGCGGGCGCGGTGCCGCCAGCCGTGCGAGCAGCCCCGGCGCACCCATGGCGTAGCCGGCCCGCAGACCCGGCAACGCCCAGGTCTTGGTGAGGCTGCGGAACACCAGCAGGCCGGGAGTGTCGCGATCGGTTGCCAATGATTCCCGCTCCCCTGGCTCCGAGTCGGCGAAGGCCTCATCCACCACGAGCACCCGACCGGGCCGGGCCAGCCCGCGCACCATCCCCGCCGGGTGCAACACGGAGGTCGGGTTGGTCGGATTGCCGAGCACGACGAGGTCGGCGTCGGTGGGGATGCGCGCCGGTTGCAGCCGGTGTGCGGTGTCGGTGAAAACTCTGGTGACGGGGATGCCTGCCCGGCGCAGCGCCACCTCGGGTTCGGTGAACGACGGGTGCACCACCGCAGCCGACCGGGGTGCCAGCGCCGGCAACAGGGCGAAACCGTCCGCGACTCCGCCGAGCACGAGGACCTCGGCCGGCTCACGGCCGTGCCGGGCAGCCACCACCGCGCGGGCAGCAGCGTCCTGCGCAGCGGAGGGGTAGCGGCCGAGCCCGTCCACCGCTGCGATCAGCCGCTCGCGCAACCACGTCGGGGGCCGGCTGCCGCGCACGTTCACCGCGAAGTCGAGCAACCCCGGTTCGGCGTCGACGTCGCCGTGATGTTGCAGCAGATGGTCCATGGGAGATGAACGCTACGCGCGCCGTGTCCGCACTGACCCGTGTGCTGCCGGGCACGTCGTCAACTCGACCCCATCGACGTTCCGCCTGGCCACAAACGTCTGTGCCGCAGAGTTCACGGGCGCGGCTCGGAACAGACCGGGACGGTGGGGCCGATAGAGTCAGGGTATGGCCAGCCCGCTATCTGCACTCGATGATCTCGAAGCCCGGTGGGGCGAGCGGTGGGAACGTGACGGCACTTTCCGCTTCGACCGCACCCGCCCCTGCGCCGAGATCTACTCGATCGATACGCCGCCTCCCACCGTATCGGGCTCCCTGCACGTCGGCCACGTCTTCAGCTACACGCACACCGACACGATCGCCCGTTTCCAGCGGATGCGTGGCCGCGAGGTGTTCTACCCGATGGGCTGGGACGATAACGGGCTGCCCACCGAGCGACGGGTGGAGAACTACTTCGGCGTGCGTTGCGATCCGTCCGTCTCCTATCAGGAGAACTTCGTCGCGCCGGCCAAAGCACCGTCAAAGCGGCAGGACTACGTCGCGATCAGCCGCCGCAACTTCATCGAACTGTGCGAGCGGCTGACCGAGACCGACGAGAAGGCATTCGAGGAGCTGTGGCGCCTGTTGGGCCTGTCGGTGGACTGGTCACTGACGTACACCACGGTGTCCCAGCGCTCGCAACAAGTGAGCCAGCGGGCGTTCTTGCGCAACCTGGCCCGCGGTGAGGCGTACTCGTCCGAGGCGCCCTGCCTGTGGGACACCACCTTCCAGACCGCCGTGGCCCAAGCCGAGTTGGAGGACCGGGACCGCTCGGGCGCCTACCATGACCTGCGGTTCCATGGCACCGCCGGGCACGGTGACATCGTCATCTCCACAACCCGGCCGGAGTTGCTGGTGTCGTGCGTCGCGCTGGTCGCGCATCCGGATGACCAGCGGTATCAGCCGCTGTTCGGATCGACGGTCCGCACGCCGGTGTTCGACGTCGAGGTGCCGGTCCTGGCGCACCATCGGGCAGAGCCGGACAAGGGCACCGGCATTGCCATGGTGTGCACCTTCGGTGACCTCGCGGATGTGATGTGGTGGCGCGAGCTCGAACTGGACACCCGCGCGGTGATCGAGAAGACCGGTCGGCTCACTGCCGAGACACCGCCCTGGCTGATGACGGAGGCGGCTCGGACGGCCTATGCGCGGCTGGCAGGCAAGTCGAGCTTCGGCGCCCAGCGGGAGATGGCCGGCCTGTTGCGCGAGTCCGGTGATCTGCTGGGGGAACCACGAACGATCACCCACCCGGTCAAGTTCTTCGAGAAGGGTGACCGGCCGCTGGAGATCGTCACGACCCGGCAGTGGTACATCCGCAACGGCGGCCGCTCGCCGGAGCTGCGCGCCGAGCTGATCGCCCGGGGCCAGGACCTGAACTGGCACCCAGACCACATGCGCCACCGTTATGAGAACTGGGTGAATGGGCTCAACGGTGACTGGCTGGTCTCCCGCCAGCGGTTCTTCGGCGTGCCGATCCCGCTGTGGTACCGGCTCGACAGAGAGGGCTGTGCCGACTACGAGCACCCGATCGTGCCTGACGACACCACGCTGCCCGTCGATCCGCAGTCGCATGTTCCGCCGGGCTACACCGCACAGCAACGGGACCAGCCGGGCGGGTTCACCGGTGACCCCGACGTGATGGACACCTGGGCGACGTCGTCGCTGACACCCCAGATCGCCTGCGGCTGGGGTACGGACGCCGACCTGTTCGACCGGACCTTCCCGATGGACCTGCGCCCGCAGGGCCACGACATCATCCGCACGTGGTTGTTCGCGACCGTGGTCCGCAGCCATTTCGAGCACGGCAGCCTGCCATGGCAGCACGTCGCGATTTCCGGCTGGATCCTCGATCCGGACCGCAAGAAGATGTCGAAGTCCCGCGGAAACGTCGTGGTGCCGACCGACCTGCTGCAGCAACACGGCGCCGACGCGGTCCGTTACTGGGCGACGAGCGCCCGACCCGGTATTGACACCGCCTTCGACCCCGGTCAGATGAAGATCGGCCGGCGGCTCGCCGTCAAGGTGCTCAATGCGTCCAAGTTCGCCCTCGGGCTGCCTCCGGCACCGGCCGACGCGGAGGTGACCGAGGCGGTCGACCGGGCGATGCTGGCCCAGCTGGCCACCCTGGTCGACGACGCCACCGGTTCCTTCGAGAACTACGACTATGCGAAGGCGTTGCAGGCTACGGAGGAGTTCTTCTGGCGGTTCTGCGACGACTACCTTGAGCTGGTCAAGGTCCGCGCCTACCGCGACGGTACGGATTCCGCCTCGGCGCGGGCAGCGCTGCGCATCGCCGTCTCCACCCTGCTGCGGCTGTTCGCGCCGTTCCTGCCCTACGTCACCGAAGAGGCCTGGTCGTGGGCGCGGACGGATGACGGGCCGCTGCCCGGCTTCACCGCTGGGTCGGTGCACCGGGCAGGCTGGCCGGACGCCGCCGAGCTGCGCACCCTGACCGAGGCGGCCGCGCTGCCCGAAGGGGATCCGTCCGTGCTGGCCATCGCGGCCGACGTGCTGCGGCAGATTCGCAAGGCCAAGTCCGACGCCAAACGTTCGGTTCGGGCCGAGGCCACCTCGGTGACCATCATGGACTCCAGGCCCAGTATCGCCGCTGTGCAGGCTGTTCTCGGTGATCTGCGCAGCGCGGGCAACGTGCGGGAACTGATCACGGTGGAGATGGCCGAGGGTGCCGAATCCACCGTCGAGGTGCAACTACCGGAAGCCGAGTACACCGCTCCCTGAGCCGGCACCCGCAGGCGCCAGCAAGGCTCAGGATCGCGACGAGGATTACAACCCCGGTTGGGTCAGGTGTGCATCAACTCGGGCGGTACCCGAACGGCGTGCCACTCCTCCGGCGGGCCGACCACGTCGGGGTGCAGGATGTGCGCGAGGATCTCGGCGCCGTCGATCACCCGTGGGCCCGGTCGGCTGAAGTAGGAGGTCGCGTCGACTGCCCACACGTTGCCGTCCCGGACCGCGGGCAGCTCCCCCCAGCCGGCGGGCAGCCGTGCCCTCGGCAACTGACGCAGCGTGTCGGCCGCGTAGAACCCGCAGGGCGCCAGCACGATCGCCTCCGGGGCGTAGGCGCAGATCTCCTCGGCCGTGGTTGTCCGGGAGACACCGCCTGAGGTGCCGAACCCTGGATCGCCGCCCGCGACACCGACCTGCTCGGGCACCCAGTGGCCCGGCGCGAAGGGCGGCTCCAACCACTCGATGACCAGGGTGCGCGGGCGGTAGGTGACCCCGGACAGCGATACCGTCAGCGCGTCGATGCGGGCGCGCAAGCCGTGCACCAGCACCTCTGCCTCGGCCTGACGGCCGGTCAGCTCACCGACGACGACGATGTTGGCCAGGATGTCGGCGAGCGTGGTCGGCTCCAGCGAGACGACAGTGACCTCGGTGTCCAGCCGGCGCGCCGCCCGCTGCACTGTCTGGTAGCTGACCGCACAGACGTCGCAGAGCTCCTGGGTCAGGATCAAGTCGGGCGCCAGCGTTCGCAGCCGGGCCTCGTCGAGGTCGTAGATGCAACCGTGCCCGTCGAGCTGCGAGCGCACCGCGTGGTCGATCTCCACGCTGCTCATGGTCTGGTGCGAGATGCGGCTGGCGGTCAGCCGGGGCTTGCGGTCGACACCGCTGGGGTAATCGCATTCGTGGGTCACGCCGACCAGCGAATCGGCCAACCCCAGCGCGCAGACGATCTCGGTCGCGGACGGGAGCAGCGAGACGATCCGGGGCACCCGCGCCGTCATCGCATGCCCCTCTCAGGCCAGGCATCCAACCCATCCTCTGACAGCCCTTCGGCCCCCCACCTATCGCCCACGCAAACCATGCTCCCTGCGGCGTCCATGGCTTTCCAGCTGAGCAGCTCGGCCATTTCCACTTCCCACCGTGAACTTCCCGGCGGCTGACGGTTCAGACTGGGATTGTGAGCACCACGAAAGAGAAGCTGTCTGTCGTCTTCGTGTGCAGCGGGAACATCTGCCGCTCGCCGATGGCCGAGAAGGTCTTCGCCGACGCGCTGCGCCGGGAGGGCCTGCAACACCGGGTGCGGGTTCGCAGTGCGGGGACCGGTGGCTGGCACGTCGGCAACCCTGCGGATCCGCGCGCCGTCGAGGCGCTGCGCCGGGCTGGTTACCAGTGCGAGCATGTCGCCGCACAGATCGGCACCCAACACCTGTCGGCTGACCTGCTGGTGGCGCTGGACTACGGGCACTTCGCGGCGCTGCGCCGGTTGGCGCGCGACCCGGAGCGGGTGGTGCTGCTGCGATCGTTCGACCGGGCCGCTGGGAGAGATCTCGACGTGCCCGACCCGTACTACGGCGGCAACCACGGCTTCGACGATGTCCTGAGCATGGTGCACGCGGCGGTACCCGGGTTGTTGGCATGGGTGCGCGAGCGGCTATGAGCCCGAGCGGGCCCGCCGAGTCCGTCGCCTCGATTACCGGCCAGCCGGCACGATCCACAACGTCCAGCGGCGAAATCTGGCTGGTCGAGCTGAGTGACGGGCGCACCGTGGTGGCCAAGCGGGGAGCCTCCGGGCAGGCTCTGGCCGAGGCGGCCGGGCTGCGCTGGTTGCGGGTAGCCGGTGGCCCGCCAGTGCCGATGGTGCACGGACATGACGAGCACTGGCTGGTCACCGAATACGTCCCTGCCGGCCGAACGGACGGCGCCATGGTCGAGCAACTCGGACGTGAGCTCGCCGTGCTACACGCTGCGGGCGCTCCCGCCTTCGGGGCCGCGCCGCCGGGTGGACCGGAGCAGGCGTGGATCGGCGCCGCCCCGATGGCGAACGTCACCGGGCCGCAGTGGCCGCAGTGGTACGCCGAGCACCGGGTGCAGCGCTATCTACGCACTGCGGTGGACCGCGGCGCCGTGGACGCCGCCGGGGCTCGTGCCGTGCATAGGACCTGCGAGCGGATCAGCGAGCTGGCCGGACCAGCTGAGCCGCCGGCGCGGCTGCACGGCGACCTGTGGTCGGGCAACGTTCACACCGGTGTGGACCGGCGGGTGTGGCTGCTGGATCCGGCCGCGCACGGCGGGCACCGGGAAACCGACCTGGCGATGCTCGCGCTGTTCGGCTACCCGCATCTGGAGCGGTTGCTTGCCGGCTACACCGACGTCGCCCCGCTCGCCTCCGGTTGGAGGCAACGCGTCCCACTGCATCAGCTGTTCCCGCTGCTGGTGCACGCGATCCTGTTCGGTGGCGGCTACGGTGCGCGCGCTGCCGCCGCCGCACGGGCGGCAATGGGCTGAACCGCGGTCGTTAAGGGACCGGTTACCGTGGTGCCATGCAGTGGCGGTTCCTGCTGCGCCCCAGCTGGCTGGCGCTCACGGCGGTGGTGGTCTGCTTCGCCGTGGTGGCGTTCACCCTGCTCGCGCCGTGGCAATTCCGCCGTGCGGCGGAACGTGCCGAACGCAACGCCGCCATTGAGAGCTCCTTCAGCACCCCGCCGCGGCCGCTGCGCGACGTGCTCGCCGCTCAAGCCGCGCCGACTCAGGCCACCGAGTGGCGGCGGGTTCAGCTCACCGGGCGCTACCTACCCGACGCCGAGTTGGTCGTGCGGCTGCGAACCGTGCAGGGTGAGCCGGCGTACGAGGTGGTGGTGCCGCTTCGCCTGATGGACGGATCGACCATGCTGGTGAACCGCGGTTACCTGCGCCCCGCGGAGGGAGTGCGGGTACCTGATTACTCCCCCGTGCCGGATGGCGAGGTGACTGTGATCGGCCGGCTGCGAGCCGATAAGCCGGACCCGCACGACGGCGAGGTGGTGCAACGAGATGGTCACCGGCAGGTGTACGCGGTGAGTACTCGTACCGTGAGCGCTGTCACAGGGGTGCCACTGGAGCCGGGTCACGTGCAGCTGGTGGAGGGTGCCCCTGGGGTGCTGTCCGCGCTGCCGCTGCCGCAGCTGGGCGCCGGACCGTCGTTCGCCTACGCGCTGCAATGGATCGCTTTCGGCACGATGGCCCCGTTGGGGTTGGCCTACTTCACCTGGCGGGAAGCGACCCAGCGGCGCCGCGAGGATGCCGATGCCGACGACCCGCGCGATCCACCGCTGGCCGCGCTCGCCGACCGGTACGGCCGCTGAGCCACGGCAGCCAGCGCCGCGCACAGGGCTGCCGCGGCGAGCCCGATGACCCGGGACAACTCGACTCCTCTGGTGAGGTCCCCGGCGTCGGGCGTGCGGCCGTGGCCCAGCACCGGGCGCTGCTCGGTGCCATGCGGGTAGACCGTGCGCCCACCCAGCCGGACGTGCAGTGCACCCGCGAACGCCGCCTCGACCTGGCCCGCGTTAGGGCTGGGATGCGCACCGGCGTCGCGCCGCCAGGATTGCCAGGCCCCCCGGGCTGAACCGCCCACCAGCGGCGCGCACAGGGCGGTCAGCGCGGCGGCAGCCCGGGACGGCAGCAGGTTGGCCAGGTCGTCCAGCCGCGCCGCAGCCCAACCGAAGCGCCGGTACCGCGGTGAGCGGTACCCGACCATGGCATCGAGGGTGTTGATCGCGCGGTAGGCAAGCAGCCCAGGCGCTCCAGCCACCGCGCCCCAGACCAGCGGTGCGACGACCGCGTCAGAGGTGTTCTCGGCGATCGACTCCACGCTCGCTCTAGCCATACCGGCCAGGTCAAGATCGTTGGGATCGCGGCCGCACAGGTTCGGGAGCCGGGTCCGGGCGGTATCGAGGTCCCCGGCGTCCAGCGCGCGAGCCATCGCGGCGCCTTCCTCTGCCAGCGACGCTCCACCGAGCGCGATCCAGGTGGCCAGCGCGGTTCCCGTCACCTGTACGGCAGCCCGCCCGTGCCCGACCCGTTCCAGCAGGCCGCCGACCGCGACCGCAGCCCCGACCAGGGCGCCGGTGTGGACCAGCCCCGCCAGCCGGTGCTCGGCGTAGCACGCGCGCTCGGCGGTCGCGGCGAGCCGCCCGAAAGCAGCCACTGGGTGATGGCGCCGCGGATCACCGAACGCCGCGTCGGCAGCGACCCCGAGCAGCAGTCCGACCGCCCGCGCTGCGCCCACTCCTCGACTCCCAGATCTCTCCGACTGAAGCGGTCACCCTACTGTGGCTCCATCGGTCCCAGCGGACGGGTGTTCACCAGGAGTTCGCTTTTGCGCACCTTGCCCATCTCATTGCGGGGCAGCGCGGCAAGGTAGCGCACCACCCGGGGCCGCTTGTGTGGGGCGAGCAGGCCCGCGACGTGGTCCGCCAGCTCCTCCGCGGTGGGCTGCGGATCTCCGGTCACGACCACCCAGGCCACCACCCGTGCTCCGAGGTCGGGATCCGCCTCCCCGGTGACAGCTACCTCAGCGACCCCAGGGTGCTCCAGCAGGGCTTCTTCGATCTCCCCTGCACCGATCCGGTATCCACCGCTGGAGATCAGGTCCGTGTCGCGACGTCCGACCAGCCGCAGGTGGCCGTCCGGGCCCCGGATGGCGAGGTCGCCGGTGCGAAACCAGCCGTCGTGCATTGCCTCTGCAGTGGCGTCCGGCCGGTTGAGGTAACCGAGGAACAACGTCGGGCCGGCTACCTCGATCTCGCCGATGGCGTCGTCTGTGCTCTCGAGAAGCCCGCCGTGGTCGTCCACCAGCCGCAGTGACACCCCGTCCAACGGCGGCCCGACGGTACCCGGCCTGCGCAGCGTGTCGACCCGTTCGGCACAAGTGATCAGCGACTCGGTCATCCCGTACCGCTGCAGCACGTACTGACCGGTGGCGGCCGCGATCCGCTGGTGATCTGAACCAGATAGCGCCGCCGAGCCCGAGACGAGCAACCGGGCCCGGCTCAACGCGGCGGCGACCGGAGGATGCTGCTCGGCGGCTGCGGCCAACCGGTGGTACATCGTCGGCACCCCGAACAGCATCGTCGCGGAGCCAGCCAGTTCCTTGGCCACCCCGCCAACTGAGAACGAGCCGAGATGATGCACGGCGCCCCCGAGCCGTAGCGGTCCCAGCACGCCAAGCACAAGGCCGTGCACGTGGAACAGCGGCAGCGCGTGCACCAGGACGTCCTGGGCGGTCCATTCCCAGGCGATAGCGAGCGCGTCGAGGTCTGCGGCAAGCGCGCGGCGCGGTAGCACCACACCCTTGGGTGACCCGGTGGTGCCCGAGGTGTAGACGATCAGTGCCGGGGACTCGGGATCCGGTTCGGGCGGCATCATTGCCCGCCCCGCTCGCAGGTCGACGTCGAGCCGCGGTAACGCACGCATCGCCGCCGGCAGGGCGGCTTGCGGAGCGGTGAGCACCAGGTCGGGTGTCGCGTCGCAGAGGAGGTGATGCAGCTCGCGAACACCCAATTTGGCATTGACGGGCACCGCAGGCACGCCGGCCGCAAGCGCTGCCACCATCGCGACGCAGGTCTCCATCCCCGGTTCGGCCCACACCGCGACGCGCCGGAAATCCGACAACCGAGGCGCAAGCGATGCAATCACCACAGCCAGCTCCCGATAGGTCACCGAACGCTGCCCGAATTGCAGCGCCTCGACGTCGGTGGGTTGGTGCAATGCCGGCAATAATGGCGATTTGCCCACTCGGCCACTCCTTTTTGAGGTCCTAATTGAGGTCGTCATTAAGGTAATGTCCCCAGCATGATCAAGCGGGCTACCACTGGCGTTGGCACGGTTAGGCCATTCGAATGGTGGATGACTTCCAACCTCGCCTTGGGCTTGACATTCACCTGCTTCCTTCCCGTGCTGCTGCCGTCCTACGTGCTGTCAGTGGGGGGAACAGCCACCGATATCTGGGTAGCTATGTCGATGGCCGGGCTGCTCGCCCTGTTGGGGCCGTCAATCGGGCGGCTCGCGGGACGGTACCGGGCGCACCGGCTGGTACAGGTGCTGGGCATGTCAGGGATGGCTATTGGTCTCGTAGGGCTGGCACTGTCCAACGGTGACTCACTGTTAATCGTGCTTGCCATCGCCGTCATGGGTGTCGGAGCGGCGGCGGTGGCAATCGCCGCTCCTATTTTCATCGTGGGCACCGACATGACCGCGGACATGCAGGCCCGGCAGTTGGCCTGGCTGCAGCTCAACTTGGACCTGGGCAAGATCGTGGGAGGGTTGCTACTCGGTGGGATGGCGACGGCGAAGCTGCCGATCCACGCCCAGTTCCGGGTCGGCGGGATCGTCATGGGTCTGCTCGGCGTGCTGGTGTGGATGACCAGTCGCCGCGCGGCCGCCCGGGTTCGCCGCCCGGAAATCGATGCCATCGCGGGGAGCGAGCCGGGCACTGTCGTGTCGTGGAGGACGCTGCTGCTGTCACTGTTCGGTGTCCCGGTGGTTGCGCAGTTGCTCGGCAATACCACGCTCGAGGCGCAGCTGTCGACGATGCTGATGATGTCGGGCCTGGTCGGCATCGGTTTGTACTTGCTTGCCAGTTGTTGGATGGCCCGATCGGCCCCAGGCCTGGTGTGGGCGACCGGCCACGCCTTGCGGGGAGCTGGCGGCGTCGTCCTCGGCGTGCTGGGCCTCATGCGCGCGGAGCCCTATCTCGTCATGGTGGCCGCGTTCCTGGTGCTGGAGTCGACCCCCGCGATTGCCTGGATCGTCCAGGCCCGCAAGGCAGCGCGTTCCACACGTATCTTGCTTGCCGCGTCGCCTAGCCCGGTGCGCTCGTGACCGGCTTAGCCGGATGTCGCGTCTGGCGATGAGCTCCCGCGCTGAGGGGATGCGGATCGCGCAACTGCTCGGGTTGGAGCCACTGCCCGAGGAGGGCGGTCTTTTCCGCAGGACCTACGCCGATGGGTACAGCTCGGTGATCTATTTCATGCTGCTCGCGCCGGACTTCTCGGCACTGCACGCGCTGGACGGTGCCGAAACTCATCACTGGTATGCCGGATCGCCGCTGCAGATGCTGCTGCTCCACCCGGAAGGGCATATCGAGCAACCAGTCTTAGGACCAGATCTCGCAGCGGGGGCGAGCCCGCAGATCGTCGTGCCGGCGGGAGTGTGGCAGGGTTCCAGCCCGCTTGGCGAGTGGAGCTTGACGGGTACCACCATGGCGCCGGCATTCGAGTGGCAGGCCTTCCGCCTGGGCGAGCGCGCCGAACTGCTCGCCGGCTGGCCGGTCGCGGCAACCGCTATTCGTGCCCTGACGAGAACCTGAGTGCTGGCTACCACGTCGGGTGCGCTGAGACTCCGCCGTCAACCACGAGATCCTGCCCGGTGACCCAATCAGCAGCCACCGTCCCGCTCAGGTCCACGGCACCGTCGTCAACAGGCGAGCTGGCACATCGCCGCGCGAACGGTTTCAGCGAACGGAATGCCGAGCTCTTCATAGATTTCAAGCGCGGTCCGCCACTGCTCACGGGCATCACCCGGTTCTGCGATATCCGCAGCGATGTTGCCCAACCCCCACAGTGCCTCGGCCTCAGCGCGTCGGTCACCGAGTTGCCGGGCGAGGGTCAAGGCCTTGGTGGAGTACTCGCGGGCCTGGCCGTAATCACCGACAAGCCGCGCGACCTCACCCAACCCCCCCAGCGCCGAGACTTCGCCGGGCCGGTCACCGAGGCGCCGGGCGAGGACCAAGGCCTGCGTGTAGTACTCGCCAGCATGCCCGTATGCGCCGACGAGCCGCTCAACGTGACCAAGCCCTCGCAGTGCGTCAACCTCGCCGCGCCGGTAACCGAGCTGCAGAGCGAGGGACAAGGCGTGGGCGTGGTGCTCGCGAGCCTGGCCGTACTCACCAACGCGCCGCTCGACCTCGCCCAACCCTCGCAGCGCGTCAACTTCACCGGGCCGATCACTAAGGTGCCGAGCAAGCGCCAAGGCCCTGGTGTGGTACTCCCGAGCCTGGCCGCACTCGCCGACGAGCCGCTCAACCTCGCCCAGCCCCCACAGCGCCAAGACTTCGCCGGATCGGTCACCGAGGCGCCGGGCGAGGGCCAATGCCTCGTGATGGTAATCGCGCGCCTGGCCGTACTCCCCGACAAACCGCTCAACGTGACCCAGTCCCCACAGCGCCAGGACCTCACCGCGCCGGTAACCCACTTGCCGAGCAAGGATCAGAGCTTCGGTGTGGTACTGCCGAGCCTGGCCGTACTCACCAGCGCGCCGCGCCACTTCGCCCAACCCGCGCAACGCCTCGGCTTCCGCGCGCCGGTAGCCGACTTGCCGGGCGAGGGTCAGTGCCTGGGTGTGGTACTGGCGTGCCTGGCCGTACTCACCAACGCGCCGCTCAACCTGGCCCAGCGCCCACAGCGCGTCGGCTTCCCCGCGCCGGCAACCGACTTGCCGGGCGAGTTCCAGGGCCTGGGTGTGGTACTGCCGAGCCTGGCCGTACTCACCAACGCGCCGCTCAACCTCGCCCAGACCCCACAGGGCTTCGACTTCACCGCGCCGGTCATCGAGATGCCGGTAGCCCGTCAGGGCTTGGCCGTAGAGGTACCGGACGTCGGACCAGAAGCCGAAGGCCAGGAAATGCACAGCCAGCACCGCCGACAGGTCCGCAGCTTCGGTGGTCGGGCCCATCGCCCGCACGCAGCCGAGCAGGTTGTGCCGCTCGACGGTCAGCCAGGTCCGCGCCTGCGGAGCGTCGCCAAACGCCAGAACAGTTCCCCGAGCGGCACCGTTACCGCGATCGCCCGAAAGGTAGGGCCGCAGCAACCGGTCGGCCTCCCGTGTGATCGCCAGGTAGCTGGCAGCCAGGCGATCCACCGCTGCCGCTCGCTCGGCCGGCGGCTCCTGAGCGTCGGCACGTTCCCGAGCGTAGAGGCGGCCCAGGTCGTGCATGCGGTAACGCGGGCCGCCCGGGACACCAGCGACCGACAGCTGGTCGAGCAGGTTGTGGTCGACCAGCTCGCGCAACAGTTGCCTCCCCCGGCTGGTCGGCACGTCGGCCAGGGCGGCGATCACCACCGGGGTGATCTCAGGTCCGGGATGCCAGCCCAGCAGCCGGAAGCCTCGACGCTGCTCATCGGTAAGGAGCTGGTAGGACCACTCGAAAGCCGCCCGCACCGAAAGGTGTTCGGCCACCAGCGCGTCCAGCGCCGCGGTCTGGTCGGTCAGGTCTGCGGCGACATCTGTGAGAAGCTCACCGCGGTGGTGGCGTAACCGCCCGGCGATGAGCCTGATCGCCAACGGCAGCCGACCACACGCGGCAAGGATCTTCCGAACGGCATCGCGGTCATTGCAGCGTTGCGCGCCGACCAGCTTGATGAACAACCGCTCCGCCTCGTCCCACCCCAAGACGTCAAGGGACAGCGGGTAGGCATCGGTCAAGCCGGTGAGCTTGCGCCTACTGGTGATCAGCACCAGGCACCCGGGCGCCTCTGGGAGCAGCGGCAGCACCTGGTCACTGGTCAGGGCGTTGTCCAGCACGATCAGCTTGCGCCGGGCGTGGATGTGGTGGCGCCACTGATCTTGCCGCTCGGCCAGGTCGGCTTTGATCGCCTCCGGCGATACGCCGAGTTGAAGCAGCATTTGCTCTAACGCGCCGAAGGGCTCGCGGGGCTGCATGCCAGGGGTATGGCCATGAAGGTCCACCCAGATCGCCCCGTCCGGGTAACGCTCGGCGAATTCCTGGGCGGCGTGCCGGGCAAACGCCGTCTTGCCCACCCCTGCCATGCCATCGATGGCATAGATGGTCACCACGGTGCCCTGGGGAGCCTGTTCGGCGATCCGAGCGCGCAACTCGGCCATGGGACCGTCCCGCCCGGTGAAGTGCGTAACCTCGCCGGGCAGCCAGCCTCCCGACCGCTCGGATGGCGGCCGAGGCGACGGTATGGGTCGTTCGTGCACGGTCGAATCACCGACGTGCTGGCCACCAATTTCGAGGAACGCCTGCAGGTCGTGGGCGGGCATTCCCTCCAGATCGTTGACGTCGACAAGGCGATCCCAGGTTGTCTGATAGATAGCCGCCAGAATCTTCAAAGCCCGTACCGACGGCCGCACACCCCCCATCGGCCACTTCTCATACTCACAGATACGACTGCCGCGCATCCGTATTGCAGGATCGTCTCTGATCTGGTTAAATCGGGCCGCGACCTCAGCCTGGGTCAGTTCGTAGGCCAACCGCCAAGCTTCTCGCGGCCGGCATCCGCAGCGAAGCAAGTCGGTCATAACCTGTTCGATGAGTTGGCGGCCGCCCACTCCGAGCCTGACCAGACGCTCCCGCTGTTGATCGCGGTACGCCTTGCTACCTCGTTTGCGCGACATGCCCCTCTCGCCTTTCTAAGCCACCTTTATACACCTTGATCGAAAACACGGTAGGTAATGGCCGGACTTGTCGGTGCACACCGGAAGCGATCCGGCCGCTGTGCGGGGAGTTCTCTGCACCAAAAGCGATTATTTCCCCAGGTCAAGCCCGACCAGCCGGGTGAGGAAAACTCTCCACCAGGCGTGAGTGACACGCGCGGTAGCTTCTGCGAACATGATCTACGTGACCGATTCGCCCGTTGCCGCCAGCCGCATCTCCAGCGGGGCGCGCGGGGCGGGGTACCGGTCCTTCGCCCTGCCCGCGGCACCGGTCACACGCCAGTTACCTCGACACAGCATGAAAGGAAAGTAATGACCGTCATGGATTACCGAACGCAGGACGGGCTCGCTTACTACGGCTTCTCGATCGAATTCGAATTGGACGTGGGATGGCGAATCTACATCATATTTCAGCCCCTCTATGAGGACCAGGACAGCCTACAGCCACCCTATCAATCCATCGACCGCAACGAGCGCCGCTATGTGAACTGGTCCTCGAGGATCGACAGCTTAGGAGAGGCGAGAACGGTTGCCGCGCTCTGGGCGGAGCTGATTCAACGTTGTCAACGCGTGGAAGGACGAAAAGGGGATGCCAACGTCGCCGAGCGACCCGAGAACCTTAAACGGCTAAGAAGAGACGCGGCCTGATCAGGCAGTGAGCACGATTGCCCGCCGGCCCGGCACCCCCAGCTAGCCGCTGGGCGGCCAGCCGTCGGGCACGCATCTGGGCCCCCTTGGCGCACCGCGCACCGGCGGGCCCTTCCCATGTTCCGCGCCGGGACCGCGGCCTGCGGGACGGCGGCCCACCCCTGCGAGACATCCCTGGCCGGCTACCGCACCTATCAAATAAACATTAATTTGACATTGTCGGTGAAGCCACCGAGAAAGGCATCCACCAATGCCGACCGCCGTTACACACTGTCGTTGTGCTGTGGCGCAGGTCACCCCCACTTTTCTCGTGACGGCGGTTGCGCCTTGTGCGGATGGCGAGAACGGTTATTACTCGAAGGCATATCCAGCATCCCCGAGACCCGAGACCCCCCGGGAGCACCGAGATGCCCACTCAGACCACGAACGGGCAGCAGGTCGATGCCGCAGACACCACCACTGCGCAGGCCCGCGCCGCCACCGACACAACCAACCAGCCGGTCGACTTGATGGTCCAGCTCGTACGCCAGGGACTGGACATGTCACTCAGATCCGTCCAGGTGTGGGGCGATCTGGCCCGTCAACTCGGCCCGACGGCGATGCGCTCTCCCGCCAACCCGGCGATGATCTCTCTGGCCTACGACCTCTTCGAGAAGTTGCTTGAGGCTCAGCGCGAGGTCGTCGACGAGCTCGTGGCCACCCAGCGTCAACTCGCGCACCAATTGTTCGGCACCACGGCGACCGTCTCCACCGTCGACGACGACATCGCCCCCCGGTAGGCGACCTCGGCGGCACACACAAGCACCGTGGCATACCGGCATATAGGGTCGAGCGGCGAATTCGAAGTATGCACCGAGGGCAATTGCTTTCAATTCGTGAGCAAACCGGAGTAACACGCGCGTGATTGCGACCTTCTCAACGGGTCGACAAAGTCGCGCCCTCGTTCAGCAATTCCTACCAACGACCTCAGCAACGACTACCCAGAAGGTGGTTCCGCGATGAGTTCTTCCCTGCAACTGGCCCGTGAGTGGTGGGCGACCCTCGACCAGGCCGACCGTCAACGAGTCTGGGACGCCCGCCACAGCTACCTCGCCGGCGACCTCGTGGAGAGCATGGCCAAAGCCGGCGTGCCGGTCGTCAGCGACGGCCGCTGGTCCTGCGTCAGCATCGGACCCACAGGTTTCACCGTGCCCATCGCCGTCCAGCAACTCCTCCAGCGGCTGGACCAGATGCCCAACTGAGAAGCTCTTTCAGAGGGGGGTAAGACCTCATCGGGACTGGCGAGATCGCCCGCAGTGCTGTGGCGCCATCAGGCGCGCTCAGCACGGGTACCGGTCAGCTCGGCGTGGCGAGCACGTAGCCCCGCCACGATAAGGGCCAAGCCGTGCCGGAAAGTCGAGTCAGGATCGGGCGGCCCGGCCCGGCTCGCCGCGGCCAGGTTGGGGAAGTCGGCGTCGTCGCGCATCCGGATGGCCGGCGCAGTGTCCGTCTCGGTGGCTGCGCCCCGGGCGGCCTCGGCCTGATGCTCCAACGCCGACCCGAGGACGAAGTGCCTCTTCTGGAACGGGTGGCAGGTGCCGGTCGGGCTGCAGGTCGTCCTCGTGATGGCCGCCAGCGTCGTGTTCCTGGCCGCCGCAGTGGCCCGGTTCGCCCGTACCGAGTGAGGCGGTTGGCACGACCTGAGCCGAGCCGTAACCCACCGTGACCGCCGCACGCGACGGTCACGCGCCACTCCTCCGACCGCGCTGAGTACGTGCCCCCTTCGCTGACCACTCGGGCCATCAGTGAGGCCGAACGGGAGGTCCTCGCCAGCTGCCTGACTGACCTCACCGTGCGGGCGGCTGCTGGACTGGCTCACCCCGCAGTCTCTCCGACCGAACGCGCCGCCACCTGGTGGCCTTGTGCACGCTTATTGTTTATCACTCGACAATCTAGGGTACATAGGTGGCGCAAGGTTAGCTTAGGTAAGGGAGAGGATTGGGCATGGACAATACGTCGGATACGCGTGGGATGCCGGAGCCCGATCTGGGCTCGGGGCCAGGCAGCGAGTCAGGCACATCCTATGACCAGCAGGGACTGGGAGAGCCTGGGGATCGAGGGGTTCCCACAGGAGATCAATATCCCACCAACGAACGCGACAACATCACAGAGGGTGGTCGCGGGGGCGTCGGCATTGACGACGTCCCGGGAACCCGGCCTCCTGGTGAGTTCGTTTCTTCCGAACCGGATCCAACAAGAGAGGAACGGAACGCAGGGTCGCTCGGCGACCTGACCCAGGACGTTAGTACATCGGAAACGGCCGCCACTAGTAACTTTGCCACCTCCGATGATCCATACAGCCATGAGGATGCGGGCCAGCAGCAATCGGAGAAGCACAGCGCGGAGCAGTGAGGTTAATAAGCGCCGACGAGGCGATTAAATAGCTGCACCCCGCTTGTACCCCATATGGCTCGTGGGCGTTGGATATGGTTGACGTGTTAAAGGAGACGCAATGAGTGCGCTTGACAAGGCAGTGGACAAGATCGAACAGTCCGTCGGTGAGACCCGAGAAAAGGTTGGATTGGCCCCCGGCAAGGCACCCGAAGTCGAAAGTGAGACGGATACGAACAAGACAAGTGTCACGCAACCCGATGACAAGATAAAAGAGTCCTGAGGAGATTCACCAGCAGCGCTGGCCAGTGAGCAACTGGCGGTCGGCAGCGCCGCCTATTATTGAGCGCCGTATTACACGGCCTAACCAACGCCCTCAGCAACGCCGAATTTGACGAGGTCATCACCCGCAACGTTGCCAACTCATGCCGATCCCCGCACCCGATACAAGATCGGCAAAGATACTCGAGCTGGTGGGCGCAGCAGGGTTCGAACCTGCGACCTCTCGCTTGTAAGGCGAGCGCTCTACCACTGAGCTATGCGCCCCACCCCTCCCGGGTGGTGTGGCCTCAGGAAGGCAATGTCGCCAGCGCCTTCTTCCAGACGGTCTGGTCCCGAGGCTCGCCGGGACCGTTCATTTCCGCGAAGCGGATCACGCCGTCGGTGTCGATCAGGAAGGTAGCCCGGTGGGCGACACCTGCCCTCTCGTTGAACACCCCATAAGCCTGCGCGGCCGTGCCGTGCGGCCAGAAGTCGGACAGCAGCGGAAAGTCGTAACCCTGCTTTGCTGACCAGGCCTTGAGCGTGAACACAGAGTCCACCGACACCCCGAGCACCTGCACGTTGAAGTTCTGGTATTCGGTGAGATCCTCGCGGAGCTTGTCGAGCTCACCGGTGCAGATACCGCTGAAGGCCAGCGGGTAGAACACCAGGAGTACGTTACGGTCACCGTGGAGCTTCGATAGTGTCCACCTCTGATTGTTTTGATCCTTCAGGGTGAGATCCGGCGCTCGGTCCCCGACTTCCAGCGGCATCTAACCCAACCCTCCTCGACCATCGACAGCTCGCGCCGGTGGCGCGAGCTGTCCCTGCGCAGTGATCAGCGTTTAGACCTCGCCGCCTTCGGCGTAGCCAGCCTGGTAGCAGTCCAGTCGTCGCAAAGGCTGATGTTGGACGTCTGCGCCAGGCCCACAGTGGGAGCCGCCTCGGCGATGTCCGAGGGCTCGACATGACCGTCGCGGCCGGTCTTGGGCGTGAGCACCCAGATTACGCCGTTATCAGCCAACGGCACCCGCGCGTCGACGAGGGTGTCCACGAGATCGCCGTCCTGGTCGCGCCACCACAGCAGCACCACGTCGACGATCTCATCAGAGTCCTCATCGAGCAGGTCAGCACCGGTCACCTCCTCAACGGCCGCGCGTACCTCGTCGTCAACGTCGTTGTCCCAGCCGAGCTCCTGCACGACCATGTCCGATTCGATTCCGAGCCTCCCGGCAACCCCGAACTTGCCGGCGTCTCCCGCCGCGGCGGCGACCACGGTGTTCACCCCTCCACAAACGTCGAGCCCGGCGGCGGCCCGCCCGGCGATCTATTACTCGATGGCGTCCAAGCGAACACTGCAGTCCGGCCAGAGCGCAACTGCCAGCAGCGGGACACGCCGATCTGAGCTTGCCAGAGGCAGCTGGGGGTAGCGGATCGCGAGGCCAACGAGTATGGGGCACGATGGCTACAAGCCCGGCTGGACGCTACCGCACACCAGCCCCGCCGCAGTGCCCTGGAACAGGGCGGACCACGACAGTTCGAGGCGAGGAGATCCCTTGGCCACGCAGCAGGATCGCACACCAGCCCGGGTGCGGGTCATCCGCGATGGAGTGGCAGCTCACCTGCCGGACATCGACCCGGAGGAGACCGCGGAGTGGCTGGAAGCCTTCGACTCCGCGGTGCTGTCCGGGGGCAAGCAGCGTGCTCGGTACCTGATGCTGCGTCTGCTCGAACGGGCCCGCGAGACCGGCGTCGGTGTGCCGGCGCTGACCAGCACGGACTACGTCAACACCATTCCTACTGAGAATGAGCCGTGGTTCCCAGGCGACGAGGACATCGAGCGACGCTACCGCGCCTGGATCCGGTGGAACGCGGCGATGATGGTGCACCGGGCGCAGCGTCCCGGGGTCGGCGTCGGCGGTCACATCTCCACCTACGCCTCCTCGGCGGCGCTCTATGAAGTGGGCTTCAACCACTTCTTTCGAGGCAAAGACCATCCCAGCGGCGGTGACCAGGTCTTTATCCAGGGCCACGCATCTCCCGGCATCTACGCCCGGGCATTCCTGGAGGGCCGCCTGTCCGCCGACCAGCTCGACGGGTTCCGCCAGGAGTTCTCGCACGCCGGCCCGGGCGGTGGCCTGCCGTCCTACCCGCATCCGCGGCTGATGCCGGACTTCTGGGAGTTCCCCACCGTGTCGATGGGGCTGGGCCCGATCAACGCGATCTTCCAGGCCCGGCTGAACCGCTACCTGCAGGCCCGAGGCCTCAAGGACACCTCCGACCAGCACGTGTGGGCCTTCCTGGGCGACGGTGAGATGGACGAGCCGGAGTCCCGCGGGCAGATCCAGGTTGGGGCCATCGAGGGGTTGGACAACCTCACCTTCGTGGTGAACTGCAACCTGCAGCGCCTCGACGGCCCGGTCCGGGGCAACGGCAAGATCATCCAGGAGCTGGAGTCCTACTTCCGCGGCGCGGGCTGGAACGTCATCAAGGTCATCTGGGGCCGCGAGTGGGACGGCCTGCTGCACGCCGACCGGCAGGGCGCGCTGGTGAACCTGATGAACGTCACGCCCGACGGTGACTACCAGACCTACAAGGCCAACGACGGCGGATACGTGCGGGACCACTTCTTCGGTCGTGACCCGCGCACCAAGGAGCTCGTCAAGGACCTGTCTGACACCGACATCTGGAACCTCAAGCGTGGTGGGCACGACTACCGCAAGGTCTACGCCGCCTACCAGGCCGCCACCCAGCACCACGGCCAGCCCACGGTGATCCTGGCCAAGACCATCAAGGGCTACGGCCTGGGCAAGCATTTCGAAGCCCGAAACGCCACCCACCAGATGAAGAAGCTCTCCCTGGAAGACCTCAAGATCGTCCGCGACGCCCAGCGCATCCCCATCACCGACGCGCAGCTCGAGGAGGACCCAGCGCTGCCGCCGTACTACCACCCGGGACCGGACGCGCCGGAGCTCCAGTACATGTGCGAGCGCCGCCGCGCGCTGGGCGGATTCCTCCCCGAGCGGCGGACCAAGTCCAAAACCCTGGTGCTGCCCGGTGACAAGGTCTACGACGTGCTGCGCCGCGGCTCGGGCAAGCAGGATGTCGCCACCACGATGGCGTTCGTCCGGCAGCTCCGTGAGCTGATCAAGGATCCGGAAATCGGGTCCCGATTCGTCCCGATCATCCCGGACGAGGCGCGCACGTTCGGCATGGACTCGATGTTCCCCACGCAGAAGATCTACAACCCGCACGGGCAGCTTTACACCTCGGTGGACGCCGAGTTGATGCTGGCCTACCGGGAGAGCGAGCAGGGCCAGATCCTGCACGAGGGCATCAACGAGGCGGGCTCCACCGCGTCGTTCACCGCGGCGGGTACCTCCTACGCCACGCATAACGAGCCGCTGATCCCGGTCTACATCTTCTACTCGATGTTCGGCTTCCAGCGGACCGGCGACGGCCTGTGGGCCGCGGGTGACCAGATGGCCCGCGGGTTCCTGCTCGGCGCAACCGCCGGGCGCACCACGCTGGTCGGCGAGGGGCTGCAGCACAACGACGGACACTCGCTGCTGCTCGCCGCGTCCAACCCCGCCGTGGTGGCCTACGACCCGGCTTGGGGCTTCGAGATCGCGCATATCGTCCGCGACGGGCTGCGCCGGATGTACGGCGACGACGCAGCGCGCGATCCCAACGTCTTCTACTACCTCACCATCTACAACGAGCCCTACCGCCAACCGGCAGAGCCCGCAGACCTCGACGTCGAGGCTCTGCTGCGTGGCCTGTACCGGTATGCACCAGCACCGGGGGGCACTGGGTCACGAATACAGCTCGCCGCCTCGGGGGTGGCGCTGCCGTGGGCCCTGCGAGCCCAGGAGATGCTGGCCCAGGAGTGGGACGTGCAGGCCGAAGTGTGGTCGGCGACGTCGTGGACGGAGCTGCGCCGCGAGGCCGTCGAGGTGGATCGGCACAACATGCTGCATCCCGACGCTGAGCCCCGGGTGCCGCATGTGACTCGGGCGTTGCAGGGCGGTGCGGGCCCGCTGATCGCCGTGTCGGACTGGATGCGCGCGGTGCCCGACCTCATCCGTCCCTGGGTGCCCACCGACCTGGTCACCCTGGGAACCGACGGCTTCGGCTTCTCAGACACCCGTCCGGCAGCGCGCCGACACTTCCTCGTTGATGCCGAGTCCATCACGGTGGCCGCATTGGCCGCGCTGGCCCGCCGTGGCGAAGTGGACCAGTCCGTCGTCACCGACGCTGCCCGGCATTACTGCATCGACGATCCGCAGGCCGCCGGCCCGCAAACATCCGACCCGGGTGTCGCCTAGGTACTCGGTTTCGAAAATCGCGTAACTGCTCGCCCGCATTCCGCGTAACTGTTCGACCGAATCAGGTAATAGGTTGACACTGACTAAGTAACTGAAAATCAGCTTAAGTAGCAGCCGACAAAGTTAGGGGCGAATGCATGTTGTCATGCGACCTTCTGCTGGCCATGGTGGGGATAGCCGAATCGGCGCTGCCGTCGATGAGGCGCTCTTATTCCCGGCCCACTGGGCCCTTCCCTAGGAGGATTTCATGACTCACGCACTGAGCTTTGCCGAGATTGACGGCCAGCACGTCGAGCTGCTCCCGGCCCGTACCGTCATGTCCCTGTTCAGCGGCTGTGGCTGCGATGGCGGTGGCCACGGCGGCCACGGCGACGGCGGCCGGGGTGGCGACGGTGGCGTCGGCGGCGACGGCGGCACCGGCCGGGGTGGCCTTGGCGTCAACCTCTTGAACATCAACCTGTTCGGTGACCAAACCAACAGCGCTGGTAACGGCACCGGCGGCGACGGCGGCAGCGCTAACGGCGGCAACGGCGGCGCCAACAGGAGCTGAGTGGCGCCACACGCAATTATCTGCTCGCGTACGGTGCCATGAATGCGGAGGGGTGGCCGGAACTAAACGGTCACCCCTCTCGGCAACCTCACTCTCGCCCCAGAACTGCATGGCCCCCCATCACCCGTATCAATTGTCTGTGTCGTGAACTCGACGCCACGAACGTTACGAACGCTCGGAATGTCGGTGACGTCGAGTTCACGGCACTCAACGGTGTGGGTTAGCCAGCGAGTCGCGCGGCCATTTCCCAGACCAGCACCTCGGCGCCACCGGCGGTGGCAGTGACGCGCTGGCCACCGGCGGCCGTCATCCGCGCCGCGTCACCGGTGTCGAGAGACCCGGTGCCCTCCAGAGCCACCGTCCCACGAGCGACGAACAGATGCACGAACGCAGCAGCCGGCAGCTCGACCCAAGCGCCTGGTTGCAGCCGACCGGCATGCAAAGCCGCATGCTGCTGCCGGATGGAGATGGCCCTGCGGTCCCGGTGGGCGTCCATCCCAGACGCCACCACCACGAGATTGCCCGACCCCGCGTCGGCCGAACCCAACTCACTGGTGATGTCCAGCTGCTCGTAACCGGGGTCGATCGAGCGGGTGTCCGGTGGAATCCACATCTGAACAAAACGCACGTCGTGCTCGTGTCGCTCGCCGTCCAAGCGCCAGGAGTCGTTCTTCTCGGAATGCTGGATCCCGGTGCCCGCACTCATCCGCTGAGCTAGCCCGGGGTAGATCACCCCGGAATTGCCCTCGGAGTCCTGGTGCACCAGCGATCCGTCCAGCACCCAGGTGACGATCTCCATATCGCGGTGCGGATGGGTTTCGAACCCCATTCCGGCCTGCACGACGTCGTCGTTGTTCACCAGCAGCAGGCCGAAGTGGGTGTTTGCCGGGTCGAAGTGGCGACCGAAGGAAAAGCTGTGCCGGGAGTCCAGCCAGCCGATGGCGGTGTGCTTGCGTTGCCCCGCCCGGCGCACGTCGACCTGGGGTGCAAGTTTCGAGCTGACCATCGTCTCTCCTTGACCGTCTCTTTCTGGGATGGGCTGGTTATTGACAACTGACAACTACCCGTTCATCGCTGTCCCAGAGCCTATCTCGCGACAGCCATTCCCTGTTGTCCTCTCGTTCTCCGGCAGTTGCCCTTCCGTTGTCCATGACGTCGCCGTGCGATGCTGGCCCCATGACCATCGAGGCCGGCAACCACCCACTGCCGGCCAGCACGCTGCGCAGACTGGCACGGGCCTCGGGTGGTCTCGCCACGGCCAGCGTTGCCGAGATGGAGCGGCGTTATCCGTGGTTTCGGCGGCTGCCGGCCGACCAGCGGGCCGGTGTCCTGCTGGTCACCCAAACCAGCGTGGCGAACTTCGTCGAGTGGCTCAAGGATCCACAGCACTCGGTCAAGCTCACCGTCGGCGCGTTCCGCACCGCCCCGCGTGATCTAGCCCGTTGGGTCAGCCTCCGCCAGACCGTTGAGCTGGTCCGGGTCGCTTCCCTGGTGTTCGAGCAGCAGCTGCCCGAGCTCGCTGCCGACGACGCCGAACGTGCCGTGCTCACCGAGGCTTCGCTGCGCTATGGGCGCGAGGTCGCCTTCGCCGCAGCCAGCACCTACGCCGGTGTCGCCGAGGCCCGAGGTGCCTGGGACGCTCGGCTGGAAGCGCTGGTGGTGGACGGCATCATGCGGGGCGACGGCGAAGAGTCACTGCTGTCCCGCGCGGCCGCCCTGGGTCTGGAGCCAGCAGCTCCGGCGACGGTGCTGGTGGGCAATCCACCGCCGGACGAGCCCCCGGAGCTGCTCGCCGACATCCGGGGCCTCGCCGTCCGCACCGGACGCGGCGTTCTCGTCGGTGTGCAGGGGTCGCGCTTGGTGCTGGTCGTCAGCGGTCGCCCCGACGTACCAGAGGATTTCAGCTGGATGATCGAGGCGTTCGGTGACGGCCCGGTGGTCGTCGGGCCGACCGTCCCGTCGTTGGCGGAGGCGCACCGCAGCGCCGCCGACGCCCTGTCCGGGTTACGCGCCGTGGCGGCCTGGCCTACCGCTCCGCGCCCGGTACCGGCCGCCGAGCTGCTGCCCGAGCGCGCGCTGGCCGGGGACCCGCAAGCCGAGCGGCTGCTGGTCGATGAGGTGATGCGCCCGTTGGCGGAAGCCAGCGGTGGGCTGGTCGAGACGCTCGACGCATTCTTCGACGCCGGCGCAGTACTGGAAGCTTGTGCCCGCCGGCTGTTCGTCCATCCCAACACGGTGCGCTACCGGCTGCGCCGGATCGCGGACATCACTGGGCGAGCACCAGGTCACCCGAGGGACGGGCTGGTGCTGCGAGTGGGCCTGGCGGTCGGTCGGCTGGCCCGTTCCCGCGGCCTCTGGTAGCCCGTGCAGCGCCTGCATTTTTGACCGTTGACGCACTTGGTCCCGCTGAGGCGGTGCGATGACCGCACTGCACTTGATCCCGCGGAAGCGGCGTTGTCACCGCTGACGCACTGAGCCCTTTCGGTCGGGGGGCTGAGTCTGGCGGTTGTAGGTATTCCACAAGAATGCCGCGGTGGACTTCGTGCACGGCAGCATCACGGCCGCAGCCGGACAAGGTGTTCAGTGGACCGGGTGATCGCGCTGCTCGCACCCGGACAAGGCGCTCAGTCCGTTGGCATGCTGTCGCCCTGGCTGGCGCTGGACGGTGCGGCGGACCGGATCGCGTTGTGGTCGGAGGCGACCGGACTAGATCTTCATCGGCTGGGCACCACGGCGCACGCCGAGGAGATCAAGGACACCGCAGTGACTCAGCCGCTGGTGGTGGCGTTGTCGCTGCTGGTGGCCGAGGAGTTGGTCCGGAGAGTGGACCTGCCACCCGACGCTCCGGTCGCCGGGCACTCGGTCGGCGAACTCACCGCAGCAGCCGTCGCCGGGGTACTCACCGCCGACGAGGCTGTCGCCCTCGCCGCCGTCCGTGGCCGGGAGATGGCCGCAGCGTGCGCCCTGGAACCGACCGGGATGTCCGCGGTGCTCGGGGGCGACCCCGATGACGTCGCGGCGATGCTGGCCAAGCTGGGATTGGATGCCGCCAACCACAACGGCGCCGGGCAGATCGTCGCCGCGGGCCGGCTGGACTCGCTGGCGGCACTGGAACAGCACAAGCCTCCCAGGGCGCGGGTGAAACCGCTGCCCGTTGCCGGCGCTTTCCACACCCGGTTTATGATCCACGCCGAGCACGCGCTCGCCGAGTCCGCCGCCCAGCTCACCGCCAAGGACCCCTCGCGGCCGCTGCTGTCCAACGCCGACGGGGAGGTGGTGGCCGACGGCGCGGAAATGCTGCGCCGGCTGGTGGCCCAGGTGACCAAGCCGGTTCGCTGGAATTCCTGCATGGTGGCGCTGCACGCCTTGGCCGTCACTGCAACGGTTGAGCTCCCCCCTGCCGGCACACTGTCCGGTTTGGTCAGACGCGACTTGAGGGGCGCCGTCACGCTGGAGTTGAAGGCTCCCGAGGACTTCGACAAGGTCGCCGATTTGATACGTGCGCACCCAGCAGTCGTCCACTCAGGATCGCCGGCGTGAGCCCCAGGCTCCGCCAGCTCACCCCGACCGCTGGCGCCCGCATCCTCGGCTTGGGCAGCAGGCAACCTGAGCAGATCGTGACCAACGCCGACATCGCCGCCCGCGGCGTGGACACCACAGACCAGTGGATCCGCAACCGGGTGGGCATCGTCGAACGGCGCTTCGCCCGCGACGAGTCGGTGGTCGACATGGCAGTCGACGCGGGCTCCAAGGCGCTGGCCGACGCCGGGCTGGCCCCGTCGGAGATCGACGTAGTGCTGGTCGCGACGTGCACGATGCCCTCGCACATACCCAACGCGGCCGGCCAGACCGCAGACCGGATCGGGGTGCACGGCGCTCCCGCCTTCGACATCAACGCCGCCTGCGCCGGCTTCTGCTACGGGCTGGGAACCGCATCTGACATGATCCGCGCCGGTTCCGCGCGGCACGTGCTGGTGATCGGCGCGGAGAAGCTGTCCGACTGGGTAGATCCCATGGACCGCTCCACGTGCATCATCTTCGCCGACGGCGCGGGCGCGGCGGTGGTCGGTCCCGCCGACCACCACGAGCGCCCGGGGATCGGTCCGATTTCTGCCGGCACCGCCGGGGATCTGGTCGACACCATCGTGGTGGCCGACCGTAACTCCTTCATCCGCCAAGAGGGTCGGGAGGTGTACCGGTGGGCGATCACGAAGATCGCACCGGTCGCGCTGCGGGCGTTGGAACTCGCCGGGCTCACCCCAGCCGATGTCGACGTGCTGGTGCCCCACCAGGCCAACCTGCGCATCGTTGAAGCCATCGCCAAACGCCTGCGGGCCGCGGGCGCCCGCGAGGACCTGGTGGTGGCCGACGACATCGTCCACTCGGGTAACACGTCCTCGGCGTCGATACCGCTGGCGCTGGACCACATGCGAGCCGAAGGTCGAGTCCGTTCCGGGGACCTCGCGTTGCTGGTCGGGTTCGGTGCCGGACTGTCCTACGCGGCCCAGGCAGTGGTCCTGCCGTGAACCCCATACCCCGCATCGGGAGAATGCACGCATTGTGGGGCCGTCGGCCCCGATCTCTAATGATCGAAAGAAGGGACACAGGTCAGTGACGAATGAGGAGATCCTCAAAGGCCTCGCCGAGATTGTGAACGAGGTGGCGGGAGTCGAGACCACCGAGATCACGCCGGAGAAGTCCTTCGTGGACGAGCTGGACATCGACTCCCTGTCCATGGTGGAGATCGCCGTACAGGTGGAAGACCGGTTCGGCGTCAAGGTGCCTGACGACGTCCTGGCCAACCTCAAGACCGTCGGTGACGCGGTGGACTACGTCGCCAAGACCACATGACGCGTGCCGACGCACTCGTCTCCGCGGAGGCGCCAAATGGTCACTGAGGTTGTCGTCACCGGGCTCGGGGCGACCACTCCGCTCGGCGGGGACGTCGCATCGACCTGGGACGCCCTACGGTCCGGGAAGAGCGGGGTCGTCGCGCTGACCGAAGACTGGATCGATCGCTTCGACCTGCCTGTCCGGATCGCCGCGAAGCTGGCGGTCGATCCGGCCGACTCGCTCCCGCGGGTGGAGGCTCGCCGCTGGGACCGTTGCGAGCAGGTCGCGGTGATCGCCGCGCGCGAGGCCTGGCGGCACGCCGGCGCCCCGGACGTCGAGCCCGAGCGGCTGGCCGTGGTGATCGGCACCGGCATCGGGGGTGCGCTGACCCTGCTCGGGCAGGATGACCTGCTGGAGACCGCGGGTATGCGCAAGGTCTCGCCGCTGACCATCCCGATGCTCATGCCGAATGGGCCGGCCGCACATGTCGGTCTGGATCTGGGTGCGCGAGGCGGTGTGCATGCCCCGGTAGCCGCCTGCGCATCGGGGGCTGAGGCGCTGGCCATCGCGTGGCGGATGCTCCGGGCCGGGGAGGTCGATGTGGTGGTGGCCGGTGGGGCCGAGGCATGTATCATACCGATCACCCTTGCCGGCTTCGCCCAGATGCGGGCCATGAGCACCCGCAACAACGAGCCCGAACAGGCCTCTCGCCCGTTCGACATCGCGCGGGACGGCTTCGTGCTGGGTGAGGGCGCCGGGGCGATGGTGCTCGAGCGAGCAGAGTTCGCGGCGGCTCGAGGGGCGATCCGGCACGGGCGGCTGGCGGGCGTGGGCACCAGCTCCGATGGTCACCACATCACCGCGCCCGAGCCCGAAGGAGTCGGAGCCGGCCGAGCCATCTCGGCTGCGCTGCGTACCGCGGGACTGGACAAGGCCGACATCGAGCACGTCAACGCGCACGCCACCGCCACCCCGGTCGGTGACGTCGCCGAGGCCGCCGCCATCCGGGCCGCCGTCGGTGACCATGTGGTGGTCACCGCACCCAAAGGCGCGTTGGGCCACTTGCTCGGCGCCGCCGGCGCGGTTGAAAGCCTGGCCTGCCTGCTGGCGATAAGGGACGGTGTCGTGCCCCCGACCCTCAACCTGGAGGACTTGGACCCGGGCGTACAGCTCGACGTCGTGACCGGCTCCGCTCGTGAGCTACAGGTTCGCGCCGCAGTCAACGATTCATTCGGATTCGGTGGGCACAACGTCGCGCTCGCCTTCACCTCGGCTTGACCGGCCACAGGTAAAGGCACTGGTTCTCGAGGAGATCATGCCGATGGCAGCTTCGGCTCATCGTGCCCGCACCGATGCCCGATCGAATGGCGAAGCAACGGATCCACGAGATCCGGAAGTGCGCCTGAAGTGCCTGTTCGATCCGGGCACGATGGTGTCGCTGCGGCCCCGCGACTGCAGTGGAGCCCTCGCCGCTCGTGGCCGCATCGACGGGGCCAGGGCGATCGCCTACTGCACCGACGCGACCACGATGGGCGGGGCCATGGGCTCGGAGGGCTGTCTGCACATCGTGGAGGCCATCGACACCGCGATCCGCGAGCGAGCGCCGGTCATCGGGATATGGCACTCCGGCGGGGCGCGGCTGGCCGAGGGCGTGGAGGCGCTCGACGCCGTCGGCCAGGTGTTCGCCGCCATGGTCCGGGCGTCCGGTCGGGTGCCGCAGATTTCCGTCGTGCTCGGCCCCGCGGCGGGAGGTGCCGCATACGGTCCCGCGCTCACCGACATCGTGATCATGGCACCACAGGGGCGGGTCTTCGTCACCGGTCCGGACGTAGTCCGCAGCGTCACCGGTGAGCAGATCGACATGGAGGCCTTGGGCGGCCCCGGTGCACACGGCAAGAAGTCCGGCGTCGCCCACGTGGTGGCCCAATCCGAGTCCGACGCGTTGTTGCGGGCTCGCCATATCGCCTGCTTGTTCGCCCGCCCTGGGATGTTCGACGTGCATTCGATAAGCGAGGAGCTCGACCTCTCGGAGTACCTACCCGTGGAGCGTCAACGAGCCTACGACGTTCGCCCATTTCTGCACGCCGTGCTGGATGGGTCCGACTCTGATGAGTTCGATTCGATCGGTGGTTTCGCCGAGCTGCAGCCCAAGTGGGCGCCCAACATCGTGGTCGGGCTGGGCAGGTTGGCCGGGCGGACCATCGGAGTGATCGCGAACAACCCGCTGCGCTTGGCGGGTTGCCTCGATTCGGCGTCGGCGGAGAAGGCGTCGCGCTTCGTGCGGATGTGTGACGCGTTCGGGGTGCCCCTGCTCGTTCTGGTCGACGTGCCGGGGTACCTGCCCGGCGTCGGCCAGGAGTGGGACGGCGTGGTGCGTCGCGGGGCCAAGCTGCTGCATGCCTTCGCCGAAGCGATCGTTCCCCGAGTCACCCTGGTGACTCGCAAGGCCTTCGGCGGCGCGTACATCGCCATGAACTCCCGGTCGCTGGGTGCCACCCAGGTCTTCGCTTGGCCGGACGCCGAGGTCGCCGTGATGGGCGCCAAGGCCGCGGTGGGCATCCTGCACCGCAAGGCGTTGGCTGCGGCGGCGGAGGACGAGCGAGAGGCGTTGCACGCCAAGCTCGCCGAGCATCACGAGCAGATCGCCGGCGGGGTTGACCGTGCTGTGGCGATCGGCGTGGTGGACGAGGTGATCAAGCCATCGCAGACCCGGCGACGGCTAGCCGAAGCGCTGGCTGCTGCACCCGCAGGTCGCGGCGCGCACGGCAACATCCCGCTGTAGTTGGTGGCCTTGAAGAGCCACCAACCCTCAGCAGGCCGCCAGCACGTTTGCGCCAGGTGACGGCGGCCCCATCCGTAGCTGGTCTCCCTCACCGATGAGCGGGAAGGACACCCACCAGCGAAGGCACCTCACCGGCAGCTCGGGCGGGGCGTCCGCGGGATTCTGCACGCGGGTGAACGATGTGAGCGCGACGAGCCCACCGCCGGCCCGAGGCTCCAACCGGTGCACCACGATGCTGCTGTCCAAGGCGGATCGGTACTGGCTGCGCCAAGTGCTCTCTCCGGTGTCCCGGGCCCATTGCGGGATGACGGCACCGCTCCACAGCCGGTAGTCACCTGCGTTGATCGCATCGAAGTATCTCTGCAGCAATGTCCGAATCCGGCCGGCGCCCGGATGGACCGCGACGTCCTCGACGAGCGTGACCGTGGCCGGCCCTGGCTCCGCCTGTCCCTGCGGTG
>JBOHFX010000015.1:0-22888 GCA_050699875.1 Pseudonocardiaceae bacterium | reverse complement strand
GTCGGCGGTCATGCTGCCGCCTCCGCGGGACGAACTGCGTCGGCGGTCATGCTGCCGCCTCCGCGGGACGAACTGCGTCGGCGGTCATGCTGCCGCCTCCGCGGGACGAACTGCGTCGGCGGTCATGACCAGCCTCCCGAGTCGCGAGCTACTCGCTGGCACGGTGGGGTCCCTCCCCAGGGTTCGACGGCGGCCGGGCATCCGGCTCGCCACAGGTCACCGCGGTCGCGGGCGATCCGCATCGCACAGACGGAACGCCTTCGGCACCGAGCCGGATACGCCGATGTAGGGCACGGACGATACGACGGGCTGGGCCGGGCCGTTCCGCGGGTCTTGGTTACCGTGCTCTTGAACCGCCGAGGGCGCCAGAGTCCCGGAGGGACAACACTCGCCCGGCCCAGACCGGACAACCCCTATGGCTGGTGAACGAACTACTAAGCGTGGGTATCGCACGCCCGAACGGGTCGTGTCGTCCAACCGATCAGCTCCGCCACGTGTGCGCCAAAGCACCTGAGACACTGACTGGAGCCGAAACGATCGCCAGCCGCGATGCTTCAAGAGCGGAGAAACCCGTTGAGCTCAACGCCCGAAACCGGACCGCTCATCATTCAGTCCGACAAGACGCTGCTGCTGGAGGTCGACCATCCGGCAGCCAGGCAGGCTCGCGCCGCGATCGCACCCTTCGCCGAGCTCGAGCGCGCCCCCGAACATGTGCACACCTACCGGGTCACGCCGCTGGCATTGTGGAACGCGCGAGCCGCGGGGCATGACGCTGAACAGGTCGTCGACGCGCTGGTGCGCTTCTCCCGATACGCAGTGCCGCAGCCGTTGCTGGTCGACGTGGTGGACACCATGAGCCGCTACGGCCGGCTGCAGCTGATGCATCATCCAACCCACGGGTTGGTGCTGGCGTCGCTGGACCGCGCCGTTCTCGAAGAAGTACTCCGACACCGCAAGATCTCCCCGATGCTGGGCGCCCGGGTCGACGACGACACCTTGCTGGTACACCCTTCCGAGCGGGGACGGCTCAAGCAAGCACTGCTCAAGGTCGGCTGGCCGGCGGAGGATCTGGCCGGCTACGTCGACGGCGAGGCGCACCCGATCGATCTCGCCGAGAACGGATGGTCGCTGCGCGATTACCAGCGCGACGCGGTGACCGGCTTCTGGGCCGGCGGCTCCGGGGTCGTCGTGTTGCCGTGCGGGGCAGGTAAGACGCTGATCGGGATTGCCGCCATGGCCCAAGCCCGAGCCACCACGCTCATCTTGGTCACCAACACCGTCGCCGGCCGGCAATGGAAACGGGAATTGGTCGCGCGCACCTCGCTGTCCGACGACGAGGTAGGCGAGTATTCCGGTGAGCGCAAGGAGATCCGCCCGGTAACGATCGCTACTTACCAGATCATGACCCGGAAATCCAAAGGCGAGTATCGGCACCTGGATCTGTTCGACTCACGGGACTGGGGATTGATCATCTACGACGAGGTGCACCTGCTGCCTGCGCCGGTTTTCCGGATGACCGCCGACCTTCAGTCCCGCCGGCGGCTCGGGTTGACCGCCACCCTGGTACGCGAGGACGGTCGCGAAGGCGACGTGTTTTCCCTGATCGGGCCCAAGCGCTATGACGCGCCCTGGCGCGACATCGAGTCGCAGGGCTGGATCGCGCCTGCGGACTGCGTCGAGGTACGGGTCACCCTGACCGACGCAGAGCGGCTGAGCTACGCCACTGCCGAGGCGGAGGAGCGTTACAGGGTGTGCTCCACCGCGCGCAGCAAGCTGCCGGTCGTCCGTGCCATCATGGACCGCCACCCCGACGAACCGACCCTGGTGATCGGCGCGTACCTCGACCAGTTGGAGGAACTCGGCGAGGCCTTGGAGGCACCGGTCGTGCAAGGCTCTACCCGGAACTCCGAGCGGGAGAGCCTCTACGACGCCTTCCGCCGGGGTGAGGTACGCAGGCTGGTCGTGTCCAAGGTGGCCAACTTCTCCATCGACCTACCGGAGGCCTCGGTAGCGGTGCAGGTCTCCGGCACGTTCGGCTCCCGGCAGGAGGAAGCCCAACGCCTGGGCCGACTGTTGCGCCCCAAGGGCGACGGAAGGCAGGCGCATTTCTACTCGGTAGTCTCCCGGGACACCCTGGACACCGACTACGCAGCCCACCGCCAACGCTTCCTCGCGGAGCAAGGCTACGCCTACCGCATCATCGACGCCGACGACCTGCACTAACACTCAACGGTGAGTAACAGCGGTCCGTTCTCGGTGACGGCCACCGAATGCTCCCAGTGCGCGGCGCGGGACCCGTCCACGGTCACTACTGTCCAGCCGTCTTGGAGTTCCTCGGTCTTGTCACTACCCGCGGTGAGCATCGGCTCGATCGCCAGGGTCATGCCAGGCACCAGCCGGGGGCCGCGGCCGGGCCGCCCCACGTTGGGCAGAAACGGGTCCATGTGCATGGCCGTACCGATGCCGTGACCGCCGTAGTCGGCCACGATGCCGTAAGACGTCCCGTGTGCGGCGGCCGCTGCCAGCGCCGCCGACTCCACAGCATGCGAGATATCGGTCAGCCTGCCACCGGGTTTCGCCGCGGCGATTCCGGCCTCCAGCGCCGTCCGGCAGGCTGCGGACAACCGGGCGTCGCACCCGGCAACGGTCCCGATGTGCACCGTCACCGCGGCGTCGCCGTGCCAGCCGTCCAGGATCGCCCCGCAGTCGATGGACAGCAGGTCACCGTCGGCGAGCACCTGCTCGCGGCTCGGTATCCCGTGCACCACCTGGTGGTTCACCGAGCTGCAGATCGACCCGGGGAAGCCGTGGTAGCCCTTGAACGACGGCACCGCACCGGCGTTCCGGATCGCTTGCTCAGCCAACTCGTCCAGGTCGCCGGTGCTCATCCCGACCCTGGCGTGGGCCTCAAGCAGCCGCAGTGTGCGTGCCACGACCGCGCCTGCGGCCTGCATGGCCTCGATCTCGCCAGGAGATTTGAGTTCGATGGTGGTCTTGGCTCGCAAGCGTCGCACCACGGCACGCACCCCGCCCCCGGTCATCGCACGCTCGTCACGCCCGGGTTCGCAACGCGTCCAGCGCCCGAGCCGTGACGTCCGCTACCGAACCGACCGCAGGCACGGTGACCAACCGGTCGAAGTAGAAGTCGAGCAAGGGCGCGGTGTTCTCGCGATACACCTGCTGCCGGCGCCGGATCACGTCCTCGGTGTCGTCGCCACGCCCACGGGCCAACAGGCGCTGCACCAGCTCGTCTTCAGGCGCGTCGAGCTCGATCACCGTGCCGATCTCGCAGTCACGATCGTGCAGGAGATCCTCCAACACCCGGGCCTGGCCGACTGTGCGGGGAAATCCGTCGAGCAGGAAGCCGGCTCGGCAGACGTCCTCGGTAAGCCGCTGCGCGACCATCGCGTTGGTGATCTCGTCGGGTACCAGCGCGCCGGCCTCCAGGTACTTGCTGACCTGCCGGCCCAGCTCAGTCTCGCCATCCACATGCGACCGGAACAAATCTCCGGTGGAGATGTGCTCCACGCCGAGCTCCGCACCCAGCACAGCGGCCTGGGTACCCTTGCCCGCTCCTGGTGGGCCGACGATGAGGATTCGCACTAGCGCAGGAACCCTTCGTAGTTACGCTGCATCAGCTGGCTTTCGATCTGCTTCACGGTGTCTAACCCGACACCTACCATGATCAGCACAGCAGTGCCACCGAAGGGGAAGTTCTGATTCTGACCATCACCGGTCAAGTCGAGGAACAAGTTGGGCAGTACGGCCACGATGCCCAGGTACAGCGAGCCGGGCAAGGTGATGCGGTTGAGCACGAAACCCAGGTACTCAGCGGTCGGGCGGCCAGGCCGGATACCGGGGATGAACCCGCCGAACTTCCTCATCTCCTCGGCGCGCTCTTCAGGATTGAACGTGATCGCTACGTAGAAGTAGGTGAAGAAGATAATCATCAAGAAGTACAGCGAGATATGTACCCAGCTGGACTGGTCGACGAGGTAGCGGGTGATGAAGGTCTGCCACCAGCTCTGCTCACCGGTGGACGAGGTGGTCAGCCGCGCAATGAGGTCGGGCAGGTAAAGCAACGACGACCCGAAGATGACCGGAATAACACCGGCTTGGTTCACCTTCAACGGTAGATACGTTGAGGTGCCGCCATACATCCGACGACCGATCATCCGCTTGGCGTACTGCACAGGGATACGGCGCTGGCCCTGCTCGACGAACACCACGCTGGCGATGATCGCCAAGCCGAAAAGGC
Organism: Pseudonocardiaceae bacterium; assembly: GCA_050699875.1. Classification (GTDB taxonomy): domain Bacteria; phylum Actinomycetota; class Actinomycetes; order Mycobacteriales; family Pseudonocardiaceae. The sequence goes on along the minus strand of JBOHFX010000015.1, from coordinate 18,630 downwards.
AGACGAACACGAAGATCAGCCCGCCCTGAGAATCGAGAATGTTCTTTCCCTCTGCAGGGATGCGCGCAGCGATCGAGGTGAAGATCAGCAGCGACATGCCGTTACCGACACCCCGCTCGGTGATCAGCTCGCCCAACCACATGATCACCGCGGTGCCAGCGGTCATCACCACGACGATGACTACCAGGTTAAACACCGATTGGTCCGGGATCGGCGGCAACGGACAGTCCGCGAAGAGTTGGCCGCGAACCGCCAGCGCCACGATGCCGGTCGACTGCAACACGGCCAACGCTATGGTCAGATACCGGGTGTATTGCGTGAGTTTGTTCTGACCGGTCTGACCCTCCTTCTTCAGTTGCTCGAAGCGAGGTATCACGACAGTGAGCAGCTGAATGATGATGCTCGCGGTGATATAGGGCATGATTCCCAACGCGAACACGGCCAGCTGCAACAACGCCCCACCACTGAACAGATTGATCAGCGAGTAGAGATTTTGATTTTCCCCTTGCTGCACCCGATCCAGACACTGCTGGATATTGACGTAAGACACCCCGGGCGAGGGCAACGTGGCGCCGATCCGGTAGACCACCACAATACCGAGGGTGAACAGGATCTTGCGGCGCAGATCCGGCGTCGCAAGGGCCGAGCGGAACGCGCCGAGCACTCCTACCTCCTGGGCACGGCCATGGGGTGGCCGTCGATCGTGGACCGGCGGTCGCATGGCCAGGGGCGGCGACCGAGCAGTGCAGAGCGGCGCGACGGCGGATGCCAGCGGCTCGCCCATGCACTCTGGCCGACTGTAACAGCAGAGCTCGACAGTGGTGATAGAGCCCGCAAAGGCCAGCAGGCTGCCCCGCCTACAGCTCGGTGCTGCTGCCGCCCGCCGCCGCAATCTTGTCCCGCGCGGAACCGGAGAATGCTTGAGCACTGACCTGCAGCGCCACCCCGCCAAGGTCCCCATCGCCGAGGACCTTCACCGGCAGGCCCTTCCGCACCGCGCCAACGGCTACCAGTTGGTCGGGGCCCACGGTGCCGCCGGCAGGGAACAGCCTGGCCAGATCACCGACGTTGACCACCTGGTATTCGGTGCGGAACCGGTTACGGAAACCCTTGAGCTTGGGCAGCCGCATGTGGATCGGCATCTGCCCGCCCTCGAATGCTGCAGGCACGTTCTTGCGAGCCTTGGTGCCCTTGGTACCGCGTCCCGCGGTCTTGCCTTTGGACCCCGCACCGCGACCGACCCGTGTCTTTGCGGTCGTCGCGCCGGCCGCCGGACGCAGGTGGTGCACCTTGATAGTCACTTCGCAGTCACCCCGTTCGGGACTTCCTCCACCGTCACCAGATGACGGACGGTGGCAATCATGCCGCGGACCTGAGGGGTGTCCTCCTTGACCACGGACTGCCGGATCTTGCGTAGCCCCAATGAGCGCAGCGTCTCACGCTGGTTGCGCAGCCCGCCGATAGTGCTCCGACTCTGCGTGATCTTCAAGGACGGTTTCGGCTCAGCCATCTCACGCCCCCTGCGCGGCGGCGCGGGCCCGCAACATGCCAGCTGGTGCCACGTCCTCCAGAGGCAGACCGCGGCGCGCGGCTACCTCCTCGGGGCGCTGCAGGCCCTTCAGCGCCGCCACCGTTGCATGCACGATATTGATCGCGTTGTCGCTGCCCAGCGACTTGGACAGCACATCGTGCACACCGGCACACTCCAACACCGCGCGAACCGGACCGCCCGCGATGACCCCGGTACCCGGGGACGCCGGGCGAAGCAACACAACGCCTGCCGCCGCCTCACCAGTGATCGGATGCGGGATGGTGCTGGCAATCCGGGGCACCCGGAAGAAGTTCTTCTTGGCTTCCTCGACGCCCTTCTGGATCGCCGCCGGCACCTCCTTGGCCTTGCCGTAACCGATGCCGACCATGCCGTCGCCATCCCCCACTACGACCAACGCGGTGAAACTGAACCGCCGGCCGCCCTTGACCACCTTGGCCACCCGGTTGATCGCGACCACGCGCTCCAGGTGCGGGCTCTTCTCCGGTGGGGCCGCCCCGCCGCGGCCTCCTTCGCGGCGGTCCCGACGATCGCTACGCTCGCCGCCTCCGCCTTCCCGCCGCATGCGTCCAGGCATCAGGCGTTCCTTCCGTTGCTCAGGTGTTGCTGCTGTCGCCGTCTGGCGCTCATCATCGCCTCAGAACTCCAGGCCGGCTTTGCGGGCGGCGTCGGCCAAGGCCGCGATCCGACCGTGGTAGTCATAGCCGCCGCGGTCGAAGACCACCCGACCGACACCGACCGCCCGAGCCCGGGCGGCGATCAGCTCGCCGACCATGGCCGCCCTCGCCTTCTTGTCCCCGTCCACGGCGCGGATGTCCGGTTCGATACTCGATGCCGCCGCCAGCGTGTGCCCAGCCAGGTCGTCCACCAACTGCACGGCGATGTGCCGGGACGAGCGGTTGACCACCAGGCGCGGTCGCTCCGGGGAACCGCTGACCCGCTTGCGCAGCCGGAAGTGCCGCCGTGCCCTGGCCAATCGGCGCCGCGTCGAGACGTCCTTGCCGACCGGGAGCCGCTTCTTTACTGCGGTAGTCGCTGCCTCAGCCATGATCACTTACCCGTCTTCCCGACCTTGCGCCGGACCTTCTCGCCCGCGTAGCGCACGCCCTTGCCCTTGTACGGATCAGGACGTCGCAGCTTACGAATAGTGGCCGCGACCTCGCCGACCGTCTGCTTGTTGATGCCGGCCACGGAGAACCGCGTCGGGCTCTCCACCGTGAAGGTGATGCCGTCAGGAGCCTTGACCGGCACCGGGTGGCTGTAGCCCAGCGAGAACTCCAGATCCGAGCCCTTGGCCAGCACCCGGTAACCGACGCCGTGGATCTCCATCCGCTTCTCGTAGCCCTGGCTGACACCGATGACCATGTTGTTCACCAGAGTCCGAGACAGTCCGTGCAGCGACTTGCTGCGCCGCTCGTCGTCGGGGCGCGCGACCAGCAGGGTACCGTCCTGCTCCCGCTGCACAGTGATCGGCTCGGGCACGGTGTGCGACAGAGTGCCCTTGGGACCGCGCACCGTCACAGTGCGCCCGTCGAGGACCACCTCGACGCCGGACGGCACGGTGATCGGCTGCTTCCCGATTCGCGACATCTCGTCTGCTCCCCTTTCACCAGACGAAGGCGAGGACTTCCCCGCCCACGCGCTGCTTGGCGGCCTGCCGGTCGGTGAGCAACCCGGTGGACGTGGAGATGATCGCCACGCCCAGGCCGCCGAGCACCTTGGGCAGCGAGGTCGACTTCGCGTACACCCGCAGGCCGGGCTTGGACACCCGACGCAGGCCGGCGATGCTGCGCTCCCGGTTGGGGCCGAACTTCAGGTCCACCACCAGCGATCTACCCACCGCTGCGTCTTCAGTGCGGAATCCTGAGATATAGCCCTCCCGCTGCAGGATCTCGGCGATATTCGCCTTGATCTTGGAGTGCGGCATCACGACCTGATCGTGATAGGCCGAGTTCGCGTTGCGCAGACGGGTCAGCATGTCTGCGATCGGATCGGTCATCGTCATAGCGATCTCCTACCAGCTGCTCTTGCTCACGCCGGGAAGCTCGCCCCGGTGAGCCATCTGGCGCAGGCAGATCCGGCACAGCCCGAACTTCCGGTAGACCGCCTTGGGTCGACCGCAGCGCTGGCAGCGGGTGTAGCCCCGCACCGCGAACTTGGGCTTGCGCGCGGCCTTGATGATCAGCGCCTTCTTCGCCATCAGCTCTCCTTGAAGGGGAAGCCCAGACGACGCAGCAGCGCCCGGCCCTCCTCGTCGGTGGTCGCGGAGGTGACCACGGTGATATCCATGCCGCGCTGGCGGTCGATATTGTCCGGGTTGATCTCATGGAACATCGACTGCTCGGTGAGTCCGAAGGTGTAATTACCGTGACCGTCGAACTGGCCCGGCGACAGACCACGAAAGTCTCGGATACGGGGTAATGCGATCGTCAGAAGGCGGTCCAGAAACTCCCACATCCGGTTACCGCGCAGTGTTACCTTGGCACCGATCGGCATACCCTCGCGCAGTTTGAACTGCGCTACGGATTTGCGGGCGCGCCGCACCAAGGGTTTCTGGCCGGTGATCGCCGTCAGGTCCCGCACCGCGCCGTCCATCAGTTTGGCGTCCCGGGCGGCGTCGCCGACGCCCATGTTCACCACGACCTTGACCATCCCGGGTACCTGCATCGGGTTGGTGTAGTCGAATTGCTCGCGCAGTGCAGCGGTGATCTCCTCGCGGTACCGGGTCTTCAGTCTGGGCACCGGCACAGCACGATCGCTGCTTGCCGACGTCCCTGCAGCTGTCACAGTCATGTCAAACGTCCTTGCCGGTGCGCCGCGATACCCGAAGGCGCTTGCCCTCGTCGTCAGTGCGGTAACCCACCCTGGTCGGCTTGCCGTCGGAGTCCACGACCATGACGTTCGAGACGTCGATGGCGGCCTCCTGGGTGACAATCCCGCCGCTTTGTGCACCGCGCTGGGTGCGGCTGACCCGGGTGTGCTTCTTGATCCGGTTGACGCCTTCCACGAGCACCCGGCCGGAGTCCGGGTAGGCCTGAATCACCCGGCCCTTGGCGCCTTTGTCCTTGCCTGCGATGACCAGGACCATGTCGCCCTTACGGATTCTCATGCAGCCGACTCCTCCGGTCGTCGGCCACATGAGGCACTAGCCCGCTGTGTCCGATGATTCGCTCGCTGCGCTCGCTCATGTCTAGAGCACCTCCGGCGCCAGCGAGATGATCTTCATGAATCGCTTGTCTCGCAGCTCCCGGCCCACCGGTCCGAAGATCCGGGTGCCGCGCGGTTCACCATCCGGCTTGATCAGTACCGCCGCGTTCTCGTCGAACCGGATGTAGGAGCCGTCCGGACGGCGCTTCTCCTTCACGGTGCGCACGATGACGGCCTTGACCACATCGCCCCGCTTGACGTTCGCGCCGGGGATGGCTTCCTTGACAGTCGCCACGATGATGTCCCCGATCCCGGCATAGCGGCGTGAGCTGCCGCCGAGGACCCGAATGCACAAGATCTCCTTGGCACCCGTGTTGTCGGCGACCCGCAGTCGCGACTCCTGCTGGATCACGTCAACTCCTCACCGACGCGCAGTCGATCACTTGGCCTTCTCGAGGATCTGGACCAGCCGCCAGCGCTTGGTGGCCGACAGCGGACGGGTCTCCATCAACAGCACCCGGTCGCCAATTCCGGCGACATTGGCCTCGTCGTGCGCCTTCACCTTGGTGGTGGACCGCATCACCTTGCCGTACAACGGATGCTTCTTGCGGTCCTCGAGGGCCACCACGACGGTCTTGTCCATCTTGTCCGACACGACGTAACCCTCGCGGACCTTCCTCTTATTTCGCCCTTCGGGCTGGGCCGCTAAATTTCGCCCTTCGGGCTGGGCCGCTGGGTTTTGCCCTTCGGGCTGAGCTTCGGTGTCATTCATGCCGCACCCTCACCTTCCGCAACGGCGTCCGGAGACCCCGACAGACCCAGCTCCCGTTCGCGCATCACGGTGTAGACGCGGGCGATGTCCCGCCGGACCGTGCGCAGCCGGCGGTTGTTGTCCATCTGACCGGTCGCCATTTGGAAGCGCAGGTTGAACAGCTCCTCTTTGGACTCGCGCAGCCGCAGGACCAGCTCGTCGTCGGTGAGCTCGCGCAGCTCGCTCGCAGCGGTGGTGGTGGTGGTGGTGGTTGCCATCAGTGGTCCACCCCCTCGCGGGTCACGATCCGGCACTTCATCGGCAGCTTGTGCATCGCACGGCGCAACGCCTCGCGAGCCACCGATTCGTTCGGGTAGGTCATCTCGAACATGATTCGACCCGGTTTGACGTTGGCCACCCAGTACTCGGGCGAGCCCTTGCCGGACCCCATCCGGGTCTCGGCCGGCTTCTTGGTCAGGGGCCGATCCGGGAAAATGGTGATCCAGACCTTGCCGCCCCGGCGGATGTGCCGGTTGATCGCGATCCGGGCGGATTCGATCTGCCGGTTTGTCACATAGGCCGGCTCCAGGGCCTGGATCCCGAGGTCCCCGAAGCTGACCCGGGTGCCACCGGTGGCCATGCCCGACCGGCCTGGCGAATGCTGCTTGCGGTGCTTGACCTTACGTGGGACGAGCACGTCTCAGCCCTCCCTGTGTCCTGCGGTATCCGCCTCGGTCGTGCTGGCGGTGTGCTCTGCCGGGCTCCTGACCGGCTCGGCCAGGGCTGGCTCCGGGCCGTCGGTGGGCGCCCCAGCAAGCTGCGCCGCCGCGGCGCGGCCTGCCTCGGTCGAGGTCCCGGTGGTCCCGGCGGCTCCGGAGCGACGCCGGGCGGGGCGTTCCCGCCGAGGCGCTCTGGCGGCGGCGTTTGCAGCGTTCTCTACGTCACGCTCCCGCCGCCCGCCGACCACGTCACCCTTGTAGATCCATACCTTCACGCCGATGCGGCCGAAGGTGGTCCGAGCTTCAAACAGCCCGTAGTCGATGTCGGCCCGCAATGTGTGCAGCGGAACGCGGCCCTCGCGGTAGAACTCCGAGCGAGACATCTCGGCGCCACCCAGCCGCCCCGAACACTGCACTCGGATGCCCTTGACCTGAGGCGAGCGCATCGCCGATTGGATCGCCTTGCGCATCGCGCGCCGGAAGGCGACCCGGTTCGACAGCTGCTCGGCCACGCCCTGAGCCACCAGCTGGGCCTCTGCCTCGGGGTTCTTGACCTCAAGGATGTTGAGTTGCACCTGCTTGCCGGACAGCTTCTCCAGCTCACCACGGATCCGGTCGGCCTCCGCGCCGCGACGGCCGATCACGATGCCGGGGCGGGCGGTATGGATGTCCACCCGAACGCGGTCCCGGGTGCGCTCAATCTCGACCTTGGCGATACCCGCTCGCTCCATACCCTTGGACAGCAGCCTGCGGATCGCGACGTCTTCCTTGACGTACTCCTTGTACTGCTTGTCCGCATACCAGCGGGACTTCCAGTCGGTCGAGATACCGAGCCGGAAACCGTGCGGGTTGATCTTCTGACCCACTAGCGGGCGCTCCTTGTCTGGGTGGCCTTCTTGCTGGTGCCTGCCTGCCGACCCGAGGCCTGCCCGCCGCGAGACCGGCCGGCGCGACGCTCCAGTACCGCTTCGACCTCCACGGTGATATGGCTGGTGCGCTTGCGGATCCGGTAGGCCCGACCTTGCGCCCGGGGACGGAACCGCTTGAGCGTGGGACCCTCGTCCACAAACGCCCGGGACACGACGAGGGTGTCGGGATCCAGCTCAAGGTTGTTCTCCGCGTTGGCCATCGCGCTGGCCAGCACTTTGGACACCGAGTCGGAAGCGGCCTGCGGCGCGAACGCGAGCATCGCGAGCGCCTCGCGCGCACCACGGCCCCGGATGAGCTCTACCACCCGGCGCGCCTTCATCGGCGTCACGCGGATGTACCGGGCCCGCGCCACGGCGCGGGCCGGCTCCTGCGCGGCCGTCGCACCGGCCTGGTTACGGGGGTCCATGCGCTGCTACCTCTTCAGTCTTTTCGGTTCGTCTGGCTGTGTCCGGTTGACGGCTGAGCAGTCGGTGTTGATTGACGGCTCAGCCGTCGGGTGTTCATGTCTGCTTCAGCGGCGCCGGGCCCGCCGATCGTCCTTCACGTGACCCCGAAACGTGCGGGTCGGGGCGAACTCGCCAAGCTTGTGACCGACCATCGATTCGGTGACGAACACCGGGACATGCTTGCGCCCGTCGTGCACCGCGATGGTGTGGCCGATCATGTCGGGGATGACGGTGGAGCGGCGCGACCAGGTCCTGATGACCTGCTTGGTGCCGGCCTCGTTGTGCGCGTCCACCTTCTTGAGCAGATGGTCGTCGACGAACGGGCCCTTCTTCAGGCTGCGTGGCATTGTTCCTCCCTACCTGCTCAGCGCTTCTTGCCGGTGCGGCGGCGGCGCACGATCAGCTTGTCGCTGGCCTTATGGCGCCGGGTTCGACCTTCAGGCTTGCCGGCCGGGTTCACCGGGTGACGCCCACCGGATGTCTTGCCCTCACCACCGCCGTGCGGGTGGTCGACAGGGTTCATCACCACACCACGAACCGTGGGGCGCTTGCCCTTCCACCGCATCCGGCCGGCCTTACCCCAGTTGATGTTGCCTTGCTCGGAGTTGCCGACCTCGCCGACCGTGGCCCGGCACCGGACGTCGACGTTGCGGATCTCTCCTGAGGGCATCCGCAGCTGGCCAAAGGGGCCGTCTTTGGCCACCAGCTGAACTCGTGCACCGGCCGAGCGAGCGATCTTCGCCCCGCCACCGGGACGGAGTTCGATCGCGTGGACCACCGTCCCGACCGGGATGTTGCGCAACGGCAGGTTGTTGCCCGGCTTGATGTCGGCCCTCGGACCGTTTTCCACCATGTCGCCCTGGCGCAGCCGCTCCGGCGCGATGATGTAGCGCTTCTCGCCGTCGGCGTAGTGCAGCAGGGCGATCCGCGCGGTGCGGTTCGGGTCGTACTCGATGTGCGCGACCTTCGCCGGCACACCGTCCTTGTCCGCCCGCCGGAAATCGATCAAGCGGTAGGCACGCTTGTGCCCACCACCCTGGTGCCGGGTGGTGATCCGACCGTGGGCGTTGCGCCCGCCCCTGCCGTGCAATGGCCGGACCAGCGACTTCTCCGGGTGGTCCCGGGTGATTTCGACGAAGTCGGAGACGCTGGCGCCGCGGCGACCCGAGGTCGTCGGCTTGTATTTGCGGATGCCCATGTCTATCCGTCCTCGCTCACGCGGCCGGTCCGCCGAAGATCTCGATAGGCTTGCTGTCCGCGGACAGCGTCACGATCGCCCGCTTGGTGTTCTTGCGCTTGCCGTAGCCAAACCGGGTGCGCTTGCGCTTGCCCGGCCGGTTGAGGGTGTTGACGCTGACCACCTGTACGCCGAAGATCTTCTGTACGGCGATCTTGATCTCGGTCTTGTTGGCGTCCGGCGCGACCACAAAGGTGTACTTGTTGTGGCCCAGCAGCCCGTAGCTCTTTTCCGAGATGACCGGCTTGAGGATCACGTCACGGGGGTCGGGGATCATCGGGCTACCTCCTGGCCCGCGGTGGCGGATCTCGAGCCCGCCAGAAACGCCTGCAGAGCCTCTGTGGTGAAGACCACCTCGTCACTGACCAGCACGTCGTAGGTGTTGAGCTGGTCTGGCGTCAGCACGTGGACCGCAGGAAGGTTGCGCACGCTGCGGCGGCTCACCTCGTCGGCTCGGCTGACCACGACCAGCAACTTGGTGCCACGATCCGCCAGCGCATCGAGGACCGTGCGAGCCGCCTTGGTGGACGGCGTCTCGCCCTCGACCAGGGCGGAGACCACGTGTACCCGTCCGGCGCGGGCCCGGTCCGATAGCGCGCCGCGCAGCGCGGCCACCTTCATCTTCTTCGGGGTGCGCTGGCTGTAGTCCCGCGGGATGGGGCCGTGCACGACGCCGCCACCGGTGAACTGAGGGGCGCGGATCGAACCCTGGCGGGCCCGCCCGGTGCCCTTCTGCCGGTAGGGCTTACTCCCCCCGCCTGCAACCTCTCCCCGCGTCTTGGTGCTGTGCGTGCCCTGCCTCGCCGCGGCGAGCTGGGCCACCACCACTTGGTGCATCAGCGGGATGTTCGCCGGCGCATCGAAAACCTTTGCGGGCAGCTCGGCGGTGCCGGCTGTGCCGCCTTCGGGTGTTCGGATATCAACCGTTCGCACTTCAGCGCTCGCTTCTGGACTCACTGCTGCGCACCACCCTTCGCAGCCGTCTTGACCAGTACCAGGCCGCCCTTGGGGCCGGGCAGCGCGCCTTTGATCAGCAGCAACCCGGACTCCACGTCGACCCGGTGCACGGTGAGGTTCTGGGTCGTCACCCGGACGTTGCCCATCCGGCCGGCCATCCGGGTGCCCTTGAACACCCGGCTCGGCGTTGCGCAGCCGCCGATCGAGCCCGGCGAGCGATGCTTGCGCTGGGTACCGTGGCTGGCACCGAGGCCGTGGAAACCGTGCCGCTTCATCACCCCGGCGGTGCCTTTGCCCTTGCTGGTGCCCACCACGTCCACCACGGCCCCGTCGGTGAAGACCTCTGCGGTGACCTCCTGGCCCACCTGGTAGTCCGCCGCGTCGGCGGTGCGCAGCTCGACCAGGTGACGCCGTGGCGTCACTCCCGCCGCGGCGTAGTGGCCGGCCACCGGTTTGGTCACCTTGCGCGGGTCGATAGCGCCGTAGGCCAGCTGTACCGCGGGATAGCCGTCCTTCTCCGGGGTGCGGATCCGGGTCACCACGCAAGGCCCGGCCGCCACGACGGTGACCGGGACGATCCTGTTGTTCTCGTCGAAGACCTGGGTCATCCCGAGTTTGGTGCCCAGGATGGCCTTCACCTGACGTTCCGAATCAGTCGCTGTCATTGTCCCGGCCTTACTGGATGTTGACGTCGACGCTGGCCGGCAGGTCGATGCGCATCAACGCGTCCACCGTCTTGGGCGTCGGGTCGAGAATGTCGATGAGCCGCTTGTGCGTGCGCATCTCGAAGTGCTCCCGCGAGTCCTTGTACTTGTGCGGCGAGCGGATGACGCAGTACACGTTCTTCTCGGTCGGCAGCGGCACCGGTCCGACGACCCGAGCACCCGTGCGCGTCACGGTCTCGACGATCTTGCGCGCAGACGCGTCGATCGCCTCGTGGTCATAGGCTTTGAGCCGGATGCGGATCTTCTGTCCCGCCATGGTGGCTTGCCGTCCTGTCAGTCTCGTGGCGCTGGTGTCGTCGTAGTGGCCTCATACCGGCTGGCCTGACCCGGTGTGGGCCTGCCCGGCGCACCGGTCCCCGCGGTCGGGTGTGTCGCGCTCGATGCCCAGACCGGTGCTATGCCATGCCATCCGCGGAAGGTGTGCGCATCGCAGCGGACCGAAGTGGCCGTGCCAAACCGATCCTGCCGAGCAACCCCTCCATGGTAAGCGACGCTTGATCGCTGTCCAAATCGGGGGCGCCACCGGGAAGCCCGGAAGCTGCCCGGAAGACCCGCCGGCACCGTTTGCGCCGGCGGGTCCCCTGTTCACTTGAGGATCTTGATGACCCGGCCGGCGCCGACGGTTCGGCCACCCTCGCGGATCGCGAACTTCAGGTTCTCATCCATTGCCACCGGCTGGATGAGCTGCACCGACATCTCGGTGTTGTCGCCCGGCATGACCATCTCAGTGCCCTCGGGCAGCGTGACGACACCGGTCACGTCGGTGGTACGGAAGTAGAACTGCGGACGGTAGTTGTTGAAGAACGGCGTGTGCCGTCCACCCTCGTCCTTGGACAGGATGTACACCTGCGCCTCGAACTGGGTGTGCGGGGTGTTGGTGCCGGGCTTGATGACGACCTGGCCGCGCTCCACATCCTCGCGCTTGATGCCGCGAAGCAGCAGGCCCACGTTGTCGCCGGCCCGGCCCTCGTCGAGCAGCTTGCGGAACATCTCGACGCCAGTGACGGTGGTCTTCGCCGACTTGTCCTTGATGCCGATGATTTCCACCTCCTCGCTCACCTTGACGATGCCGCGCTCCACCCGGCCGGTGACCACGGTGCCCCGGCCGGTGATGGTGAAGACGTCCTCGATCGGCATCAAGAACGGCTTCTCGATCTCGCGCACCGGCTCGGGGACGTTGTCGTCCACGGCTTCCATCAGCTCCAGGAGCTTTGCACCCCATTCGGCGTCGCCCTCGAGCGCTTTGAGCGCCGACACCCGGACGATCGGCAGGTCGTCGCCTGGATAGTCCTGGTTGGACAGCAGCTCACGGACCTCGAGCTCGACCAGCTCCATGATCTCCTCATCGTCGACCATGTCGGCCTTGTTCAGCGCGACGACGATGTAGGGCACGCCGACCTGGCGGGCCAGCAGTACGTGCTCGCGGGTCTGCGGCATCGGGCCGTCGGTAGCGGCCACCACCAGGATGGCACCGTCCATCTGCGCCGCGCCGGTGATCATGTTCTTGATGTAGTCGGCGTGCCCGGGGCAGTCGACATGGGCGTAGTGACGCTTCTCGGTCTGATACTCGACGTGGGCGATCGAGATCGTGATGCCCCGCTGTCGCTCCTCGGGGGCCTTATCGATCGAGTCGAACGCCGATACCTCATTGAGGTCCGGGAATTTCTCGTGCAACACCTTGGTGATCGCCGCGGTCAGCGTGGTCTTCCCGTGGTCGATATGACCGATGGTCCCGATGTTGACGTGCGGCTTGGTCCGCTGGAACTTCGCCTTCGCCACTGGTCTCGTCCTCCTGGACTCGTTCTCGTAATCCGCTGGACCGCTGGCGGTCCTGATGTAGCGGCATGCTGTCAGATATAACTAGGCCCTGCTCACTCGCCCGTCGCCTTGGCGATAATCTCCTTGGAGACGTTGGTCGGGACCTCGGCGTAAGAGTCGAACTGCATGGTGTAGTTCGCCCGGCCTTGAGTCCGTGACCGCAGGTCCCCGACATATCCGAACATCTCTGATAGCGGCACCAAAGCCTTGATGATCCGCGAGCCGCTGCGCTCCTCCATCTGCTGGATATGGCCGCGCCGGGAGTTGAGGTCACCAATGACATCGCCCATGTAGTCCTCGGGCGTGGTCACTTCGACCGCCATCATCGGCTCCAAGATCACCGGACCGGCCTTGCGCGCCGCCTCCTTGAGCGCCATCGATCCGGCGATCTTGAACGCCATCTCCGAGGAATCCACCTCGTGGTACGCGCCATCCAGCAAGGTGACCTTCAGCCCGACGAGTGGATAACCCGCAAGTACGCCGTACTGCATGGCGTCCTGCGCTCCAGCATCCACCGACGGGATGTATTCCTTGGGAATCCGTCCCCCGGTGACTTTGTTGTCGAACTCGTAGAGCGCGCCATCGGTGGTCTGCAGCGGCTCCAGCTTGATGAGCACCCGGGCGAACTGGCCCGACCCACCCGTCTGCTTGCGGTGGGTGTACTCGTGCTTGGCCACCGTCTTGCGGATCGTCTCGCGGTAGGCCACCTGCGGCTTGCCGATGTTCGCCTCGACCTTGTAATCACTGCGCATCCGGTTCACCAGCACCTCGAGGTGCAGCTCACCCATCCCCGCGATGATCGTCTGACCGGTCTCGTCGTCCTGCTTGACCTGGAAGGTGGGATCCTCCTCGGCCAGCTTTTGGATGGCCGTGCCCAGCTTCTCCTGATCGCTCTTGGTCTTGGGCTCGATGGCGACCTGGATCACCGGTTCCGGGAAGGTCATCGACTCCAGGATGATCGGCGACTGTGGGTCGCAGAGTGTGTCGCCGGTGGTCGTCTCCTTCAGACCGATCATCGCGTAGATGTGACCGGCTCGGGCCTCATCGACCGGGTTCTCCTTGTTGGAATGCATCTGGAACAGCTTGCCGATGCGCTCCTTGCGCTCCTTGGTCGAGTTGATCACCTGCGATCCCGCGGCGACCCGTCCGGAGTACACCCGAACATAGGTCAGTTTCCCGAAGAACGGGTGCGCAGCGATCTTGAATGCCAGTGCGGAGAACGGTTCGGAGGTCGACGGCTCCCGGATGGCCGACGTGCCGTCCGGCAGCAGACCCTCCATCGGAGGTACATCCAGCGGTGAGGGCAGGTAGTCGATCACCGCGTCCAGCATCGGCTGCACGCCTTTGTTCTTGAAGGCCGAGCCGCACAGCACCGGGTAGACCTGGCTGTGCACCGTGAGCTTGCGGATGCCTGCCTTGATCTGTTCGGTGCTGAGTTCCTGACCGCCGAGGTAGAGCTCCATGAGCTCGTCGTCGGCCTCAGCGACGGCCTCGAGCAGTTGTTCCCGGTACTCGTTCGCCTTCTCGACCAGGTTTGCCGGGATCTCCTCGACGGTGTAATCCTCGCCCTTCTGAACCTCTCCACGCCAGGTCAACGCCCGCATCTCGACCAGGTCGACGACGCCCTGGAAGTCGGACTCTGAGCCGATGGGCAGCTGGAGGACCAGCGGGGTGGCGCCGAGCCGCTCTCGGATGGTCCGGACGGTGAAGTAGAAGTCAGCGCCCAGCTTGTCCATCTTGTTGACGAAGCAGATGCGCGGGACGTCGTACTTGTCGGCCTGCCGCCACACCGTCTCGGACTGGGGCTCCACGCCCTCCTTGCCGTCGAAGACTGCGACGGCGCCATCGAGCACCCGTAGCGATCGCTCCACCTCGACGGTGAAATCGACGTGGCCCGGGGTGTCGATGATATTGATCTGGTGGTTGTTCCAGAAGGTCGTGGTCGCGGCGGAGGTGATGGTGATACCGCGCTTCTGCTCCTCCTCCATCCAGTCCATGGTGGCGGCGCCGTCATGCACCTGACCGATCTTGTAGTTGATCCCGGTGTAGAACAGGACCCGCTCGGTGGTGGTGGTCTTGCCCGCGTCGATGTGCGCCATGATCCCGATGTTGCGGACCCTGGCGAGGTCGGTCAGCACTTCACGTGCCACGAGACTCATTCCCTAGGTGTCTTGAAGTGGTTCGTCACCAGCGGTAGTGCGCGAAGGCCTTGTTCGACTCGGCCATCTTGTGGGTGTCCTCGCGGCGCTTCACGCTTGCCCCGAGGCCGTTGCTGGCGTCGAGCAGTTCATTCATCAGCCGGTCGACCATGGTCTTCTCCCGCCGCTGCCGGGAGAACGTGATGAGCCAGCGAAGCGCGAGTGTGGTGGAGCGCACCGGACGCACTTCGACCGGAACCTGGTAAGTAGCGCCACCGACGCGGCGGCTCTTCACCTCGATTGCGGGCTTGACGTTGTCCAGCGCGCGCTTGAGGGTGACCACGGGGTCGGTACCGGTCTTGTCCCGGCAGCCCTCCAACGCCTCGTAGACGATCTTTTCGGCGACCGAGCGCTTGCCGCGGACAAGGACCTTGTTCACGAGCTGGGTGACCACCGGGGATCCGTAGACCGGGTCGGAGTGCAGCGGTCGCTTCGGGGCGGGACCCTTGCGAGGCATCAGCCCTTCTCCTTCTTCGCACCGTAGCGGCTGCGGGCCTGCTTACGACCCTTCACGCCCTGGGTGTCCAGCGAGCCACGGATGATCTTGTAACGAACTCCGGGAAGATCCTTCACTCGGCCGCCGCGCACCAAGACCATCGAGTGTTCCTGCAGGTTATGGCCCTCACCGGGAATGTAAGCCGTCACCTCGACCTGGCTGGTGAGCCGGACGCGGGCGACCTTGCGCAGCGCCGAGTTCGGCTTCTTCGGGGTCGTCGTGTACACCCGGGTGCACACGCCGCGTCGCTGCGGAGACCCCTTCAGCGCCGCAGTCTTGGTCTTCGCGACCTTGTCCTCGCGGCCCTTGCGGACCAGCTGCTGGATAGTAGGCATGGACCAGCTTTCCTCGTTCTCCTGGTGGTGCTCTGTCATCTGGTGGCTCGTCTGTACTGCCGGCCGACAGTGCATGCTACGCGGCCGGTCACTCCGTATCCCGCGGTCGGGCGTGTCGCTGCTGACCCGGCCGATCGGGAGTCGGTCCCGACTGGAGCTGGGCGCCACCTACGCCGACCCGGAGATGGGAGCCCTGAGGACTTCGCTGGCGTCCACTGGACCCGCCTCGCCTGTGGTGCACTGTCGGCAGGCACACGGAGTCGCCCGACCGGAGTCGGGCTCCGCCATTAGGATACCGGGGGCATTCCCCGAGGTCAAAATGGGCCCCCCTGGTGGCCTGCCGCAGACATTGGAGCCGCCCGGCGGCCCCGAGGAGGTGACCAGTGCCTGGCCCCCTGGCGGGTCTTCGGGTGATCGAGCTGGGAGGGATCGGTCCGGTCCCTCATGCGGCGATGTTGCTGGCTGATCTGGGCGCCGACGTGGTTCGGGTGGAACGACCCTCAGGTGGCCCGCCGCTGGCCCAGGGTGCAGAAAATCAGCTGTATCGCAGCCGGCGCTCGATAACCCTCGATCTCAAGGATCCCTCCGGTCGGGAAACTGCATTACGGCTGGTGGAGCGGGCCGACGTTCTGGTCGAAGGCATGCGTCCCGGCGTCACCGAGCGATTGGGTGTCGGTCCGGCCGACTGCCACGCGCGCAACCCGCGGCTGGTGTACGCCCGGATGACGGGCTGGGGCCAGCACGGCCCGCTGGCCGACCACGTCGGGCACGACATCAACTACATCGCGCTGTCGGGCATCCTGCACGCACTGGGAAACGCGGAAGGTAAGCCGGTGCCGCCGCTGAACCTGGTCGCGGACTTCGGCGGTGGCTCCATGTTCCTGGTGGTGGGTGTGTTGGCGGCGCTGTGGGAGCGGGAGCGATCTGGCACCGGTCAGGTTATCGACGCCGCCATGGTGGACGGGGTCAGCGTGCTGGCCCAGATGTTCTGGTCGTTGCGGGCTGTGGGGCTGTGGAGCGACCGAAGGGGCGGCAACCTGCTCGATTCGGGTGCTCCCTTCTACGACACCTACATCTGCTCCGACGGCCGTTACGTCGCCGTCGGAGCGCTGGAACCGCGGTTCTATGCGGCGCTGTTGGACGGCCTCGGGCTCGCCGGCCAGGATCTCCCCGGACAGCTGGACCAGAAGGGGTGGCCGGTGTTGCGCCAACGGTTCACCGACGCGTTCGCCAGCCGCAGCCGCGACGAGTGGATGGCTGTGTTCGAAGGCACCGACGCCTGCGTGACACCGGTGCTGTCGTTCGCCGAGGTGCCCGCGCACCCGCATATTGCGGCTCGCGGCACCGTCATCGAGGTCGGCGGAGTGCCACAGGCCGCTCCTGCACCGCGGTTCTCCCGCACCCCACCCGACAACCCGACACCGCCGCCACAACCCGGCGCCGACACCGCCGCAGTACTCGCCGACTGGGGCGTTGGTGATCCATGAAGGACCACCAACGCCGCCCGGGTCAGCGGTAGTCGCGACCGAAGTCGTAGTCGTCCAAGGGCACGGCTGCTCCGGTCCCGGTACCGAACACGTCTGGCGAGTAGTAGCCGTCGTCGTAGGACGGGATCGCGTACGCCGCGGCCCTGGCCTCCTCGGTCGGCTGCACCTCGATGTTGCGGTACCGGTTGATCCCGGTGCCGGCCGGGATCAACTTGCCGATGATCACATTCTCCTTCAAGCCCAGCAGCTTGTCGCTCTTGCCCTGAATCGCCGCGTCGGTGAGGATCTTGGTGGTCTCCTGGAACGATGCGGCGGACAACCACGACTCGGTGGCCAGGGACGCCTTGGTGATGCCCATCAAGACCGGGCGACCTGAGGCGGGCTCAGCACCCTCGGCGACCACCCTGCGGTTCTCCGACTCGAACTCGCCACGCTCGGCCAGCCCACCGGGCAGGAACTCGGTAGCGCCCGACTCGATGATCGTCACCCGGCGCAGCATCTGCCGGACGATGACCTCGATGTGCTTGTCGTGGATGTCCACCCCCTGCGACCGGTACACCTGCTGGACCTCGCGGACCAGGTGCAGCTGCACCTCCCGCGGCCCCATCACGCGCAACACCTCGTGCGGGTCCACCACTCCCTCGAGCAGCTTCTGCCCGACGGTGACGTGGTCCTCGTCGGCCACCGGTCGTTCGGTGCCGTCGACGGAGATCACAGCAAGCCGCTGCCGCTTGGACAGCTTGTCGTAGACGATCTCCTCACTGCCGTCGTCCGGAATGATCGTGATCTTCCAGAACTTCTCGCCGTCCTCGATGCGCACCCGGCCGTCGGCATCCGCGATCGGCGCCATGCCTTTGGGCACCCGGGCCTCGAACAACTCCTGCACGCGGGGCAAACCGGTGGTGATGTCCTCGCCGGCAATCCCGCCCTGGTGGAACGTGCGCATAGTCAGCTGGGTGCCGGGCTCGCCGATGGACTGCGCGGCCACGATGCCGACCGCCTCGCCCACGTCGACGAGCTTGCCGGTGGCCATCGAACGTCCGTAGCACACCGCACACACACCGCTGGCGGACTCGCAGGTCAATACCGAGCGAACCTTGACGCGCGGGACGCCGGCGGCCAGCAGCGTGTCGATCGCCGGATCGCCCAGGTCCGCGCCCCGAGGCATGATCACTGAGCCGGAGCCGTCCAGCACGTCCTCTGCGGAGCAGCGGGCGTACAGGCCGGTCTGCACGTAACGGTGCTTCATCGCCCGGCCGTCTGGGCCGGTCTCGGTGACCGGCATATGGATCCCGCGCTCGGTGCCGCAGTCGTGCTCGCGCACGATGACGTCCTGCGAGACGTCCACCAGACGGCGGGTCAGGTACCCGGAGTCCGCCGTCCGCAACGCGGTGTCGGCCAGTCCCTTGCGGGCGCCGTGCGTGGCGATGAAGTACTCCAGCACGGACAGGCCCTCGCGGAAGTTGTGCTTGATGGGCCGCGGGATGTACTCACCCTTGGGGTTGGACACCAGGCCCCGCATCCCGGCCAGGGACCGGACCTGCGTCATGTTGCCGGCCGCCCCGGACGACACGATCGTGAATACCGGGTTGTCCTCGGGGAAGTTGGCCTCCATCGCCTTGGCGACATCGTCGGTGGCCTGCGACCAGATCTTCACCAGCTCGCCGTTGCGCTCCTCGTGCGAGAGCACACCACGCTGGTAACGCTTCTCCACCTGGTCGGCCTTGGCCTCGTATTGATCGAGGATCTCCTGCTTGGCGGCCGGTACCACGACATCGGAGCTGGACAGCGTCACACCAGAGCGGGTAGCCCAGTGGAACCCAGCGTCCTTGAGC
>JBOHFX010000014.1:0-16656 GCA_050699875.1 Pseudonocardiaceae bacterium | reverse complement strand
ACTCACGACCTTGCCTGGGCGTCGAGCAGCGCCTCGATGTGCCACGGTGGCCCCGGCTGGCCGAACAGCGCGCCGACCCCCCAGTTGGCGCCGATCCAAGGCCAGCACGCGGCCTGCTCGGCGCAGTCCACCGGGAAGGCGACCACGTCAACTCCGGCGGCGCGGAGGTTGTGCACCAAAGCTTGTGCCGCCTGGGAGAGAATTCGAGACTGATCGAAGCGCACCTGGTAGGACACCGGCTGGGCCACCTTCACCACGCACACCTTGAGGTCCGCCACGCAGCGCAGCGCGCCCATGCCGCCGCCGAAGTCGTGGAGCCCTGCGCGAACGCCAAGCTCGATCATTACCCGCAGGTTGTCCTCGGCGTGCGCGCCACCTTCTCCAGCGAGTTCACCGGCGACCGTGCGGACCGCGGCTGCCGGGGCCCGCAGCTCCAGCTCGGCCGGCGTAAGTCCGGTCTCGTCCAGGACCGCTGTGACCCTCGCCACCAGATCGGGGTCCTGCGCCTGGGAGGGCGTGAGGTCGACCACCACCGGCGCCACACTGCAACCGATGCGTTGCCGCCAGGACACCGCCTGTTCGGCGGCATTGCGCAGCAACCACTGGCCAACCTCGTGCACCACCCCGGTCCGCTCAGCGGCTTGCACGCACTGCTCGTGGGACAGCACGCCCAGTTGCGGGTGCTGCCAGCACAGCCCCGCTTCGATGCCCACCAGCCGTTCACCACGAAGTGTCACCACCGGCTGGTATGCCACGGCCAGCTCGCCGGTCTTCAAGGCGCCGGGCATCGCCGCGGCCAGCCGGCGTTCGGCACGGTCGGCGGCATCGATCTCCGGATCGAACAGATCCCACTGCCGTTTGCTCCAGTCGCGTACTCGGCGCAGCGTGGCACTGGCGGCGCGCATCAGCTTGGCGGGCGAGGTCGCGGCGACCCGAGTTTGCGCGACGCCGATGCTGGCGGTAACGGCAACCCCGACTCCATCCAGGCTGACCGGCTTGGCCAGCTCGGTGTTGATGATCTCTGCCAACGCGCCGACGTCCAACACCGAATCGTCTGATTCGATGACGATCGCGTAGTCGTCCGCGCCGAGCCGGGCAACCATCGCCCGCTGGCGGGCGACCACGCTCTCCAGCCGCCTGGCCACCAGGTCCAGCAACTGGTCCCCGGCGTGGTGGCCCAGCCCGTCGTTGACCGCGGAGAAGCCGTCCAAATCGAGGTGCATCAGGGTGACCATGGCCGGCGGCTCGAGCCGTGCGAGCACCTTTTCCAAGTAGGTGATGAGGTACTGCCGATTCGGCAGGCCGGTCTGCACGTCATGCAACGTCTGGTGGTTCAGCCGCTGCTCCAGGAGGTGCAGATCGGTGAGGTCCTCGACCATGGTGACGACCTCCTGGGCCGTCTGCTCGTGGTCGAGGAGGACCGAGGAGGCCACATGGACCCATGCGGTCTCACCATCTGCGCGGCACAGCGGCAAGCGAATCCGAAACCGCGCATCCTGGCCGGTGGCCAGATCGTGGTGCTGCTCCACGACGGACAGGTCACCCGGTGGAAGCAGTTCGCTGAGTTTGCGCCCGGTCAGGTCACCCGAGGAGTAGCCGAGGGTGTTCTCGAGCGATCGGTTGGTCTCGACGATCCGCCCGCTGCGTCGGCTGATCGCGATACCCACCGGCGACGAGTCGAACATTGCCCGGAACCGAGCCTCACAGGCCCGCAAATCCCGGTTGCGCAGCGCCCACGTGTAGCCGGCCGCCATCGCACCGAGCAACTCGATGATACGGCCGCAGGGGCGGTCCACCGCCGCGCCGGCTGCCGGCAAAGCCTGGCCGAGAACGTCGAAGGTCCGAGGCAGGCTCTGCGCCCCGGTGAAACCGCCGGCGACGAGCCGAGCCCCTACATCGGATGCGGCCTGAGTGTCTACCGAAGCAGCGGACAGCGCGGCCACCAGTTGCTCGGCGAGATTGCCCAGGAATTGCCGGGCGTCGGCGAATGACATCGGCGGGGAGGACGTATCGGTGATGGCGTGGACCCACTCCACGACGACATCGTCAAGTGACGGCGGGGCGCCACCGGGTTTGTCAGTGTGGTGCTGTCCCACCTTGTCGACCCACCGCTCAACGACCCCGCAAGATCGGCATGTACTCAGGGCGCGTATCACCTTACGCTCGTACGCTCGTCGAGGTTCAGGCCATTCGGGTGACCCCGTGCGTCGACAAGCGACCACACAGTGTGGACATCACGGTTCAGCCGGAGTGAGCCACAACACGCCGGCCGGGGGTAGCCGGAGCACCGCGGAGTAGGGCCGTCCGTGCCACGGCTTGTCACCGGCGAGCACCTCTCCGAGGTTTCCGACGCCGGAGCCGCCGTATCCCTCGGCGTCAGTGTTGAGCACTTCCCGCCAGCGGCCGGGGCGTGGTAACCCGATCCGGTAACTCTCATGTGGGTTACCGGCGAAGTTCGCCAGGCAGGCCAGCACCGATCCGTCGTCGCCCCAGCGCAGAAAAGTCAGCACGTTGCCCCACGCGTCGTTGGCGTCGATCCATTCGAAGCCGGCAGGGATCGTGTCCTGGCTGTAGAGCGCTCGATGCGACCGGTAAGTGGCGTTGAGGTCGCCCATCAACTGCAACAACCCGCCGTGCAGCGGGTGATGGCGCAGGTTCCAGTCCAGTGATCGGGTCTCCGCCCACTCGGCAGGCTGCCCGAACTCGCCGCCCATGAATAGCAGTTGCTTGCCGGGATGGGCCCACATGTAGGCGAACAGGGCACGCAGGTTGGCGGCCTTGCTCCACTCGTCGCCCGGCATCCGACCCCACAACGAGCCCTTGCCATGCACCACCTCGTCGTGCGACAGCGGCAGCGTGTAGTTCTCGCTCCAGGCGTACATCAGGGAAAAGGTCATTGCGTTGTGGTGGTAGGTGCGGTGCACCGGATCATGGCCGAAATAGCCGAGGGTGTCGTGCATCCAGCCCATATTCCATTTGAAACCAAAGCCCAGGCCGCCCACATGCGTAGCGCGGGTGACACCGGGCCAGGCAGTGGACTCCTCTGCAATCGTCACCACCCCTGGGTGGCGCTTGTAGACGGTGGCATTCATCTCCTGCAGGAATGCCACTGCGTCCAGGTTCTCCCGCCCGCCGTGAACATTGGGCGACCATTCGCCCGGCTGGCGCGAATAGTCGAGGTAGAGCATCGAGGCCACGGCGTCCACCCGGAGTCCGTCGAGGTGGAACTCCTCAATCCAGTACAGGGCATTGGCCACCAGAAAGTTGCGGACCTCGTTGCGCCCGTAATCGAAGATCAGCGTCCCCCACTCCGGGTGCGCCGCACGCTGGGGATCGGGGTGTTCGTAGCACGGGGCGCCGTCGAACCGAGCCAGTGCCCACTCGTCGCGTGGAAAGTGTGCGGGCACCCAGTCCATGAGCACCCCGATCCCGGCAGCGTGCAGCGTGTCGACGAAGTAGCGGAAGTCGTCCGGGGAGCCGTACCGCGATGTCGGCGCGTAATAGGACGTCACCTGGTAACCCCAGGAGCCGCCGAACGGGTGCTCAGCCACCGGCAGTAACTCAACGTGGGTGAAGCCGGTCGTCCGTAGGTAGTCGACCAGCTGATGGGCCAGCTCGCGATATCCCAGGCCCTGCCTCCAAGAGCCCAAGTGGACCTCATAGATGCTCATCGGCTGGGTCGTCGGCTGGCTCTGCGCCCGCTTGGCGAGCCACGAGGCGTCGCTCCACTCGTGGCTCGACGCGGCGGCGACCACAGATGCTGTGCTCGGCGAAACCTCGGTGGCACGGGCCATCGGGTCGGCCTTCTCATGCCAGTTCCCGTCCGGACCCAGCAGGCGGAACTTGTAGCGGGCACCGGGGCCGACGCCCGGCAGGAAGATCTCCCATACTCCGGTCGAGCCCAGCGAGCGCAGCGGGGTGGCTACTCCCGACCAGCCGTCGAAGTCTCCGCATACCCGGACTCCGCGGGCGTGCGGGGCCCACACTGCGAACGAGGTTCCCAACACGACGCCGCCCGGGGTGGGGTAGGTGCGCAGGTGCGCCCCGAGCACGTCCCACAGCCGCTCGTGACGGCCCTCCCCGATGAGGTGCAGGTCGACCTCACCGAGCGTGGGTAGCCAGCGGTACGGGTCATCGGTGATCTCCGTGTGGTCGCCGTAGCGGACCCGCAGGCGATAGTCGCCGGGATCATGTGTCACGCCGTGGAAAAGGCCCCCGGTGCAGCGTTCCAGGGAGTATTCCCGCTCGTCGGCGAGCACCGTCACCTCATCGGCATGCGGGAGCAGCACCCGCACTACGGTGCCGTCTGGATGCGTGTGGGCACCGAGCACCGAATGCGGGTCGTGGTGTTCGCCGGCCAGCAGCCGGTGCAGCTCGTCGGCCGGTGGTGCTGAGATGGCATGGTCTGCCGCGTGCACGGTCACGTCCTCCCCGGGGTTCGTCTCTGCTCCAGTGTGTCGGCTCGCGCGCAGATGCGCTGGGTGAGAAATCACATCCAGCCGCACAAATCAGGTTGATGCGGGCGTCGGCTGGATCTGTCCGTAGCGCCGAGCGACTTCCTGGGCGATGTCAGTCGAGCGGGCCGCCCCACGCCAGACGTGGAAGCCAATGACGAGCCCGAGAGCACCGAGCACGGCCAACACCGCCGCGGCGCCCGGTAACGGCAGCCGGGTCACGCCGTAGATCGCCGCGGCACACGCCGCAGCCGCCGGCAGGGTGACCACCCAGGTCAGCACCATTCGGCGAGCGATGGTCCAGCTGACTTTCTGGCCGCGGGCGGCCACACCGACTCCTGTGATCGCGCCCGCGGTGGTATGTGTGGTGGACACGGGAGCCCCCACCAGGGTGGAGCCGAACAGCGCCACCGCGGCACCGGTCTCGGCGGAGAATCCACCGGCGGGTCGCAGTTCGGTGATCCGGATGCCCATCGTGCGGATGATGTTCCAGCCTCCCGACAGTGTCCCGAGTGCAATCGCAGCGTGGGCGGCGAGCACCACCCACAGCGGGATGGGGAGCTCCTGGCCGCCGCCCTGCAAGTAACCTGTCGCGACCAGCAGCGCCGCGATCACCCCCATCGTTTTCTGTGCGTCGTTGCTTCCGTGCCCCAACGACACTGCCGCCGACGAGGCCAGCTGCAGCACCTTGAACGCCCGGTGGTCGTCGGTGACTCCGGCCTGGCGCTCCAGCAGGCGCACCACTGACATCAGTCCGGCCGCGAGTGCGAACCCGACCAGGGGCGACACCACGATGAACACTGCGGTCTTCTGCACGTTCGACCATTCGATCGCCCCGGTACCCGCGGCGGCAAGGCCTGCCCCGACCAGGCCACCGACCAGGGCATGCGACGACGAGCTCGGCAGCCCCAGCCACCAGGTGAACACGTTCCACACGATCGCACCGACCAGCGCGGCGAACACCACCGCGATCCCGGCGTTCTCGGTCCGCACCGTCTCGCCGATCGTGTTTGCGACCTGGGTGCCGAAGACCAGAAAAGCGATGAAGTTGAACAACGCCGCCCATGCGACGGCGAACCGCGGCCGCAACACCCGGGTGGCGACGACTGTGGCGACCGAGTTGGCCGCGTCGTGAAACCCATTGGTGAAATCGAAAAACAGCGCGAGCCCGATAATTGCCACGACGGCGAGCAGCGTGAGATCCATCGAGGCTTTCCTGCCTGAATTTCGGACGAGATGAGGTGACATACCCGCATTTGGTGAACAGCCAGTGGCAGAGGTGCGAACAATCGGGGAACCGGCCGACCGCAGTCCTAGCCGATCAAGGCTGGGGGGTGGCGGTGAGCCGTGCGATGGCGGCCAGCGGGATCGGAAGCCAAGGCGGGCGGTTGCTGTGCTCGTAACCGACCTCGTAGAGGGCCTTGTCCAGCTCGAAGGCGCGGAGCAGAACGCCCTGCTTGCGGGGGTCCGGTGCGGCCTGGGCATAACCGTTGCAGAACGCGTCCTGGTTGCGGGTCGCCCAGGCCAGTGCCACCGCTGAGTGATGCTCGTGATCGGCCTCGCCCAAGGGCAAATGGTTGGCGGCGTAATCGAACGAGCGCAGCATCCCGGCGACGTCACGCAGTGCAGACGCGGGGGCGACGCGGGCAGCCAGCGGAACCATCGGCTCGCCCTCGAAGTCGATCAGCACCCAGCCGGTGACACTACGTAGCACCTGACCGAGGTGCAGATCGCCGTGTATCCGCTGGAGCAGCACCGGGCTGTCAAGAGTGCGCACCTCATCGAAGGCCGACCGCACTGCGTCGGAGTATGGGCGCAGCTCAGGAACCTGCCCAAGGATGGTGTCCAGCCTGCGCTGCATGCCGTCGGCCACCATGTCGAGATAACCGCCGGGGGCCGGGGAACTGCCCAGCGCGGCGGCCAAGTCGGCATGCACGGTGGCCACCGCCTGGCCGAGCCGGTAGGCCTCGGAAGCGAAATCGCCGCCGACATCCGCGGGATCGGCGTGCTCCACCGGTCCGCCCGCGCTGTCCGAGAGCAAGTCCGCAGCGAGCAGATCCCGCACGCTCGCCGTCGCCATCGCCCAGCCGTCGGCGGCGTTGCGCAGGAATTCGCTGAGCATGCCGTACGTGGCCGTATCGCTGCTGTCGCTGCCGGAATCCAGGGCGCCCTCGATGCTGCCCAGCGGGGCCGCGATGTGTGTACAGCCCACGGCGGCCAACGCCCGGTGCAACTCCAGGTCCGGGCTGCGGCCCGCGGCCAGCTTGCGGAACAGCTTCAGGATGTAGGTCTGCCCGTAGATCAGCGAGGTGTTGGACTGTTCCCCCCCGACCGGGCGGGAGCGCTGCTCGGTGTCCAGCGTGACACCCGGCTCGGTGGCGAAGCGCAGGCCTTGCACCTCAGCGCCCTGGGCCATCAGGTCCAGCAGCACCGCGGTGAGTTCTGCGTCGTGTACTGCTTGGTACACCGCCAGGTCGCCACATGCGGCGACCCAGGCGTGCCCGAGGTTCTCGGGTAGGTCGCCGCGCGCCCCGAGCAGCACTTGGTACCGGTCTCTGGGCTGCTGACCCTGGTCGACCTCGACGACGGCGTGTACCAGCCGGGGATCCTCCCCGGCGAGATCGGTGGCGCGTACTGGGATGACCGCGTGCACCGGACGGTCCTTGCCGGCGAACCAGCGCTGCTCGGGAAGCACCGCCGCCAGCGAGTCGGCGATGTTCGCGAGCAGCTCGCCAGCACTGATCACAGGTCACGCCCGGTGTCCGGAGGGATGATCTGGAACCAGTAGAAGCCGTGGCCGGGCAGCGTGAGCAGGTAGGGCAGTTCACCGATCGGCGGAAAGCGGACGCCGCCGGTCAGCTCGACCGGGACGCCCCCCTCGTGCTCGGACAAGTCAAGCTCCACCGGCTGCGGGAAGCGGGACATGTTATTGACGCAGAGGACGAGGTCGTCCCCGGTATCGGGGTCGTCGGCATGGCTGCGGCAATAGGCCAGCACGCTGGGATTGGACGAGCCGAGTTCGATGAAGGCGCCCAGCCCGAAGGCCGGGTGCTCACGCCGTACCTGGATCATCCGCCGGGTCCAGTTCAGTAAAGACTGCGACGACGCCGACTGCGCCTCGACGTTGATCGCCTGGTAGCCGTACACCGGATCCATGATCACCGGCAGGTGGATACGGCCCGGGTCGCAGCCGGAGAATCCCGCGTTGCGGTCCGGGGTCCACTGCATCGGGGTACGCACCCCATCCCGATCACCCAGCCAGATGTTGTCCCCCATTCCGATCTCGTCGCCGTAGTACAGCACGGGGGAGCCGGGCAGCGACAGCAGCAACGCCGTGAACAGCTCTAGCTGATTTCGATCGTTGTCCAGCAGCGGCGCCAGCCGCCGGCGAATGCCGATATTCGCCCGCATCCGAGGATCCTTGACGTACTCGCTGTACATGTAGTCGCGCTCTTCGTCGGTGACCATCTCCAGGGTCAACTCGTCGTGGTTGCGCAGGAAAATTCCCCACTGGGCGCCGGACGGGATCGGTGGGGTCTGGGCGAGGATCTCCGAGATCGGAAAGCGGGACTCACGACGGACCGCCATGAAGATGCGCGGCATCAACGGGAAATGAAATGCCATATGGCATTCATCGCCACCTACCGCGGGGTCGCCAAAATACGCGACCACGTCGGCAGGCCATTGGTTGGCCTCGGCCAGCAAGACCCGGTCAGGGTATTCATCGTCGACCACCTTGCGGCAGCGCTTGAGGAACTCGTGGGTTCGGGGCAGGTTCTCGCAGTTGGTCCCCTCCTCCTCGAAGAGGTATGGCACCGCGTCCAGCCGGAAGCCGTCGATACCCAGATCCAACCAGAAACGGAGTACGTCGAGCATCGCCTCGCCGACCTCGGCGTTTTCGTAGTTGAGGTCGGGCTGGTGGGAGAAGAACCGGTGCCAGTAGAACTGCCCACGTACCGGGTCATGGGTCCAGTTCGAGGTTTCGGTGTCGACGAAGATGACCCGGGCCTCCGGATAGGCGGTGTCCTTGTCGCTCCAGACGTAGAAATCACCGTAGGGCCCATCCGGATCACGGCGCGATTCCTGAAACCACGGGTGCTGATCGGAGGTGTGGTTCATCACCAGGTCGGTGACCACTCGGATCCCCCGCTTGTGGGCCTCGTCGAGCAGTACCACGAAATCCTCGACCGTGCCGAACTCGGGCAGTACGGCCCGGAAATCGGAGATGTCGTAACCACCGTCACGCAAGGGCGAGGCGTAGAACGGCGGTAGCCACAGGCAGTCGATGCCCAGCCACTCCAGATAGTCCAGCTTCTGGGTCAGCCCGGTGAGATCGCCGGTGCCGTTCCCGTCGTGGTCGTGAAAGGCCCGAACCAGCACTTCATAGAAGACCGCCCGCTTATACCATTGGCGGTCGATAGGGGCAGCTTTTGCATGCTCGAAGTCGTCGGCTTGCGGCTCAACCAAATGGCCGTCAGGAAGAAAGGCTTCACCCGTATGGGGGATCCCTTCCAGGTCGGGGTGGGACTCGGCGCGTAGCTCAACAGACATCAAGGTTCGGCCTTCGTGGGAGGGTGAACGACGTTGCTGCGCGGGTCGGAGGTACTCGACTTCGGAGGTACTCAACTGGTCGCCATCCAGTCGTACCGGCCCGAGCCCGGCAACGCAAAGCGAGATACCGTCAGACGGGTGCGGGTCAGCCGAATGGAACGCTGTTGGCGGTCCGGGACGTGACCGGAAGGGGTGACGATGGTGGGGGACCGGATACCGCTGCGGCGGCTGCCGGCCTGGACCTGGGCAGGCCAGCAGCCCACCTGGCGCGACGCCCGGCCTGGCCTGATCGAGGCAGCGCTCAAACGGGCGCAGGCCCGGCCGTCGGGCAACTGGTACGTGCTCGCCGCGAGCCGTGAGATCCGTGCTGATCAGCCCTTCGGGCGCACCATCGCAGGAGTCGAGACGGTCGCCTGGCGCACGCCCGACGGCGTGCTGCACGCCGGCCCCGGTGAGTGCCCACACCTTGGCGCACCACTGTGCACGGCGGCGGTGGCAGGCGGGCAGCTGGTGTGCCGCTGGCACGGGCTGGCGATCGGGGCCCGCGGTGTCCCGGGGTGGGATCCGTTCCCGGCTTATGACGACGGGGTATTGACCTGGGTGCGGCTGGACTCGGTGGGCGGGGAGGACCCCCTACCTGCGCCAGTGCTGCATCGCCGACCCGATCCAGCGACCAGCCTGGACGCTGTGTTCACCGGGGTCGGGCGCTGCGAACCGGAGGACGTCATAGCCAACCGGCTCGACCCGTGGCACGGCAGCTGGTTTCATCCCTACTCCTTCGTCGGGCTCCGCGTCGTGGAGGAACCGAGCGAGGACGTCGATCGGTTCGTGGTCGACGTCGCCTTCCGGCTCACCCGACGGGTCGGGGTCCCGGTCCGTGCCGCGTTCAGCTGTCCCGAACCGCGGACGGTGGTGATGGACATCCTGGAGGGAGAGGGCGCTGGCAGCGTCGTCGAGACCCACGCCCTGCCTTTAGGTGTCGATGACGCCGGTCATCCGCGAACCGCGGTGATCGAGGCGAGTATCGCGAGCTCACCTCGCCCGGGATTCGCCGTCGCCCGCCGCGGGGCGCCGCTGATGCGCCCTGCCATGCGCTGGGCCGCCGCCCGGCTGTGGCGTGACGACCTGGCTTACGCCGCACGCCGCTACGACCTCCGCACCACCGGCCGCTGGCCAGGCTGACCCTAGCTACTTCGACCTGAAAAGTAGCCGGCTGCTGAGCTTCTGACCTGGGCGAATGGATCCGCGTGCCGCCCACGATCGCGGTCGGTTGGCCGGGAGAATGGCCTCGCACTGCTGAGCAGGGGAAACGAGGCGCGATGTTGCGGACACGGGCTCCTGAGGTGAGCTTGTGGGAAGCGGTGCTCCCAGAGGACGTGCGCCGGCTATCTGAGGAGCTGGCCCGGGTCGATGGGTTGCTGGACGATCCGGCGTTCTTCGCGCCGTTCGTGCCCGTTCTTTGATCCGCGGAGGGGTCGACCGTCGACGCCGATGGAGTCCTATCTGCGGTTGATGTTTCTGAAGTTCCGGTACCGGCTGGGGTATGAGTCGTTGTGCCGTGCGGTGTCGGATTCGATCGAGGACGACCTACACGACCTCGGGATACGTGACGTCGTGATCCCCCGCAAGGGCAAACCGGGCAAGGCCCGACAACACGTCGAACACCGGCCGGCGTTCCGCAAAAAGGGAAAGTGGCGAACCGGCTGCGAAGGCAGGATCAGCAGCCTCAAACGCGGATACGGATGGGATCGCACCCGCCTGTGCCAACACCGGCGGTAGCCGGTCGGCGTAGGCGGTGACCAGGGGCAGCGGTTCCGCCCGAGCATTGCCGCCAGCCACAGCAGCGCCAATCCGGCCGCGGACGGTGCCTGGACCGGCGATTGATCCTTTCGGGCACCAGCCAGCGTTTGGCGCGAGGCGCGCAGATGCGTGGTGGCAAGCCGCCCGACAGCGGAGCCTGCGCTACCCGTGAATGATCGGGCTCATTCGAGTGGCAACACATGTCGAAGACGATGGCGCCGTTGATCGCCGTATTTCGACCGTTCGTCGCATGGCTTTCTTTCCGGCTCTCCTGGGCGGCGTTTTTGTCAGGGTGACCCGAGAAAATTGGGTATGAGACCGGCCAGTTGCGACGATCTGCAGGCGGCATTGGGCTGCCTTGACGCACTGCGCGAGTCGGTCCCTTCGCTGCGCCCGCAAGAATTGCTCGATGCGGTGTGCGGTATCGAGGTGCTGGCCCGTAAGGTTCACGCGACGATGCTGGAACTCGTCGCCGGTGTGGATGCCGCGAAGGTGGCGGGAGAACAGGGATTCGGTACCACCTGGCGGCTGCTGTCGGCAATGCTGGATTTGAGTGCCGGTCAGGCCCGGTCCCGGGTACGCGACGGCGAGCAGCTCGCCACCCGGCGCACCCTGACCGGCGACGCGCTACCGGCCCGCTTACCGGCCACCGCCGCAGCACTGGCATCGGGCGCGATCGGTACCGGGCAGCTGACGGTGATCACCCAGACTATGGCGGCGTTGCCCTCCACAGCCAGTCAGCAGGATCGCGACTGGGCCGAGGCGACGCTGGCTGAGCACGCCCAAAATTTTGACCCGCGACGGTTGAGGGTGATCGCGCGCCGGATCGTGGACCAGCTCGATCCCGACGGACCACCGCCTGCTGAGCCGGATGACCCCTGGCCCGCGTCCGGTGAGCTGCGGATCCGGGATCGCCGCGACGGCGGGATACGCATCGAGGGCTGGCTCGACGCACTCCACGGCACCGCGTTTCGCGGGCTGATCGAGCAACTCGCCGCGCCCCGCTCGCTCACCGAGAACATCCCCGACCCGCGCACCGCAGCTCAGCGCAACGCCGACGCACTAATTGAGCTGTGCGACCTGGCTCGCACCAACGACCAGATGTCGACCGCGGGTGGGGAACCAGCGCACGTCACCGTCACCGTGGACTATGAGACCCTGCTCAAGGAATTGGCTGGAGCTACCCTGGACTACGGTCAGCGGTTGTCGGCGGCCCAAGCCAGGTTGGCGGTCTGCGACTGCAAGATCATCCCCGTGGTGATGGGCGGCGATGGCGAACCACTCGACGTCGGCCGCGCCCAACGCACCGTACCGCTGGGTATCCGCCGGGCACTTGTCGCCCGAGACCGCGGATGTCGATTTCCCGGCTGCGACCGGGCTCCCGCATTGTGCCATGCCCACCATGTTCGCGAGTGGCATCACGACGGTCACACCGAAGTGAACAACTGCGTACTGCTGTGTCCGACTCACCATCGCTGGGTGCATGCTACCGGATGGGACATCACCATCCATGGGAATCTCGTCGAGTTCCGGCCACCCGCCATTCTTGACCCTCGCCGCAAACCATTACATAACCCACTCCGGCACTGAACCACCACAGTCCTGCATTTCAGTGGGGTTGTTGAACAGCACTCCGCGTGCACACGCTCCACCATCCGCCGTGGAGGCGGACTGTGGATGCTTTCCCCTCGTCCGTGCACGTCATGTGCGACGAGACGCGAGGCATGGCGGGCAACCGCCGTCCCCAGCAGCGCCAACCCGGCCGGCTGGTCGGAGGCCAGACGGGTCGAACGGCAGCGCCAAGCCGGTGAAGCGAGCCCTATCGGACAGCGGTGGCGCCGCCGTCATCGGAGTAAGTCGGCCGCCGGGCCCGACCCGCGTTCGCCTGGTCCACGGAACAGAGACGGAACAGTCACACGACTGCCTCACCGCGGACGTCACGTGCGGTCGGGCATCGATGCCCCGGTTGCAGGTCACGCGCACCGCTCTCGGCGGTCAATCGCGCCCGGAACGCCTCCTGCCGAGCGGCGTACTCCACATCGACGAACAGATCCTTGGGGGCCTTCCGCGTCGTCGCCGAGCAGCAGCACCAGCCGGGGGAGGCCAGCCTCGCCGGCCGCCTCGAACTCCAGTTCCGTGTAGGACAGCTCCGGGCGATCCCGCACTGGCGACCCTTACCGGAACCCGATCAGCGCGACGTACACGTCGGCGTCGAGCACCGCCTCCCGGCACGCCTGCGCCGACTGCTCATCCCGCGGGCCGAAATACGCCATGTCGCTGATGGCGTCGCCGGCCCTGGTCACGGCCTGCTCCGCGGCTGCGACGAATAAGCGTCCGGCGGGGAGCCGACGCAACTCCGAGGTGTGGCTCAGAAACACCCGCCGTGGCCGTGACACGACAAGACCTCACCTCTTGCCACGATCGTGAGCAAGACCCGGGTCTCGGCCGAAGCGGGCTGCGACGGCGCGCAGCGGGGCGAGCCGGCCTCGGGTGGGAACCGTCCACAGTGGGTGGCCACGCAGCCCCCAGCTGGCCAGCAGTGCGTCGGCGGCGAGTAACCCGCTGGTGGCGGCGCGCTCCATCAGGGCAACCGGCAGGTCCACCCGGGTGAGGTCGCCCGCGAGCACTACGGCGGGGTCCGGTGTGGTGATGGTGGGCCGGTCGCCGAAGGTCCCGGGCGCGAACAGCGGGCAGTCGGCGCGTAGCTCGTGGCGCTCGTCGATGATGCCGGCGGTCGCCGTCTCCGGGTAGATCCGCCGCAGCTGCTCGATGAGCTGGCGCTTGGCCTGTTCTGGGTCTGAAGTCAGCGCGTAGGCGTGCAGTTCCACCACCGAACCGCCGGTGCGGCGCACCCAGCGGGCCGCCTCGCCCTCGAAGCGTTCCAGCACGCTGACGTTGTCCAGCGGCCCGAATCCGCTGGTGCCGAGGAACCCGGGCCGATCGGGACGGATTGGGCGGTCCAGCCACAACCTGGACACCAGGAACGGGGGGGCGGTTCGCAGCAGAGAGATGCGTTCCCGCCAGGGCGGCTCACCGAGCTCAGGTGACGCGGCGAGCAGGTCCTGCAGCCCACGCACGTCGGTGGCCAGCACCACTGCGTCGACCTCGTCCTGGTCGCCGCCGGCGTGTACGGCGAACCGGCGGCCCTGCCCGGGCGTCACCTGTTCGACGGTTACACCGGCCCGCACCGTCACACCGATCTCGGCCAGGTAGTCGCCCATCGGCTCCCACAGCGCCTGCGGGAACGGTTCCGCGGTCACGTCGAACACCAGGCCCTCTGCCGAGCCCAGGAAGTAGATGTGGAACATCGTGGCCAGCTCGGCCGCCGACAGATCCCGGGGATCGGCGAAGAAGCTGCGGGAGAACACCGAGAACGCCAGGTGCCGCGCGGCATGCGGGAAGCGCACCCGCTCCAGGAACGTCATCGCGTCCTGGTGGTCCAACCGCCGGTAGACCTCCGGGACCGACACGTCGACCAGCGGCAGCGCGGCTATCGGGTCGATCCGGGTGACCAGATGCCGCAACGGGAAGGTGGGACTGGCCAGCGCGAAAGCCAGCGCGTTCCACGGTGGCGTGCGCGGCAGGCCCTTGAAGGTGTCCCGATGGCCGTCGGCGTCGACCAGCGGGTAGTCCGCCATCTGCACCAGCGCCTTGCCCAGCGGATCGGCTCGGCGCAGCAGCGCGCGCAGGTTGTAGTACTGCCGGAAGAAAGCGTGGAAGCCTCGGCTCATGGTCACCGTGGACCCGTCGGCGAGGGTCGTCGGCCAGCCGCGCAGCCGGCCGCCGAGCTGGCGCTCCCGCTCCAGCATTTGCACCTGAACGCCCCGTTCGGCCAGCGCCACGGCGGCCGCGATGCCGGCGATCCCACCGCCGACCACGGCGACCCGGGCAGGCGCGCCCTCGGGTTGCAGCCGGCCGTGACGCGCAGGATGCAGCACGGCGCGGCGATCTCGGCCCGGCCGTTGCCCGTTCTCACCTGGCGTTGTCATGCGGCCCGCCTGGCCACCACGGTGTGCACGATGCCGCGTTCCCAACCCGGCATGGCGGCGATCCGGGCATCGACCAGGCCGTGCCTGCCTAGCCGGCCGGCCAGCGCGTCGACAGTGTCGAAGCGCAGCACACTTCGCCACAGGTAGCGGTAGAGCTGGGCCCTGCCGGTGATGACCTTGCCGGCAGGGATGATCACTGCCCAGCACACCGCGGTCCAGATCGCCCGGCTGCGCGCCCGACCGTCCAGTGCGTAGTCGTGCACCGCCAGGGGCGCCCCTGGCGCCAGCAGGTCGCACAGCTGCCCCAGCACCGGGTCCGGGTCGGGCAGGTTGCGCACCAGGTACGCGGCGAAGATCCCGTCGAACGGGCCATGCACGCCGGCCGCCGCGAGATCCTCAGCGCGGGAGTGCACGAATGACACCCGCTGTGGCCAGTCGGCCTGCCGTGCCTGGGCGAGCATGCCGGCTGACGCGTCTACCGCGGTGATCCTCGCCTGGGGTACGGCCGCCAGCAGCGCGGCCGTCGACGCCCCGGTCCCGCATCCCAGATCCAGCAAATGCAATCCGGCGCCGTCACCGGGAAGCTGCATCCGGCGGGCAGACCGGGCCAGATTGGTGTGATAGCCCGGGCTCGCACCGACCAACCGGTCGTAACTGGTCGCGGCGGCATCGAACTCGTTGGGAACATCGATCGTCACGGTTGGCAGACTACGGCCGTGGCGCACGATGAGCGGCGGCGGTCGGTGATCCTGAGTTCGACCCGGCTGGGCTAAGGAGCCGTAACGAAATAACCTATTTGATCGGCGGTGTCATGGTGTAATTCCAGTCACCGTGAAAGAGGTGCCGAGTGAGGGGTATCGATTCTTTCTGCTGGTCTGTGAGTTTGACTTTTGTGGGGTAGAGGTTGGAGTCGAGTTCGCAACGGACGGTTAATCCGGTTGTGGTTGTGGTGCTGGCGATGAGATTAACGATCGTTTGGTAGGTCTCCAGTGGTCTTCCGCGCCAGTTCTGAGTAATCCGGGAGAAGAGCCGGTGCTCGATCTTATTCCATTTGCTGGTACCAGGCGGATAATGGGACACGATGATTTCCAGTCCAGTCCAGTCCAGTCCAGTCCAGTCCAGTCCAGTCCAGTCCAGTCAAGTCGCGGCGGCCAATCGTGCGAGTTCGTGTTCCCAGAGCAGGGCCGGCGTCCGTTGGATCCGCCACCGTCAGCAGTGATGAAGATAGTGGCGACAGCGAATACCGAGGTGTCGTGGTCGATACCCACAGAGACCCAGGCGCTGTCGTCGGTCACATCGTAGACTCCGTACGGGATTGCTTTACCGTCGGCATCACCGGGAAAGTCGTAGGTGGACACCTCGACAGGATCGCCCTGTGGATGCCATTCTTACCGGCTTGGGCGAAGCGGCCGACTAATTCCTTTTCTTGGTATCGACGCTGATCACAGGATCGCCGGCGGCGAGGAACTCCTTGGCTAGCTCGTTGATGTACCGGAACTGATCATCCCGGTCGGGGTGCTGGCTTCCCTCCAGCTTCTTGCGGGTGCCTTTTAATCTGTAGCGAAGGGAACGGAGGATTTTCGCGACGACGTCGTGACTGACGGCGTGTCCCATCCCGCTTAACTCCGCAGCGAGATGACGCGTCGATTTCGTGGTCCACCGCAACGGCGATTCCGGATCGCCCCGCGTCTCCGGTTCAATCAAGCCATCCAGTACAGCCACCAGTTCAGGATTAGCGATCTCGGCTTTCTAGCGACCGCCTCCTGGCGCCCGGACTCGATCAGATGATCGTCCCGCGGGATTGTCAGCGAGCTCGGTCATGCCACGCCGAACCGTCGCCTGTGACGCACCAGTGGCTTGAT
>JBOHFX010000013.1:0-77249 GCA_050699875.1 Pseudonocardiaceae bacterium | reverse complement strand
GTCCGCGAAAGCGCCGCCCGCACCGCCGAAACCGCCCGCGACGGCGCCACCTGCGCCCGCTGCGCCACAGCCGCCAGCGCCACCGGCGGCGGCCCCGGCTCCGGTCAAACCCGCTGTTGTTAAACCGCCTCCGGCCGAACCGGTAACACCACTACCGGTTACCCCTGAACCACCTGCTGAACCACAACCAGCCGTCGCGCCGATCGAGCCGATCGACGCTCCGGCCGGTCGGCTGGTGCGGCTGCGCGGGCGGCTGTCCCGGTCCAGGTCCGCGCTTGGGCAGAGCCTGCTGGGCTTACTGGGTGCGGGCGACCTCGACGAGGACTCCTGGACCGACGTGGAGGACACCCTGCTGCTGGCCGATCTCGGTGCGACCACGACGGCCGAAATCGTGGCTCGGCTGCGTGAAGAGCTCGCACAGCGCGGTGTACGCACAACCGACCAGGCCCGTGCCGCTCTGCGGGACGTACTGATCGAGGCACTGCGCCCGGAGCTGGACCGAGCCGTTCGGGCGTTGCCGCACAATGGCGACAACGGTGCTCGCACGCCCGGCGTGGTGCTGGTCGCGGGGGTGAACGGAACCGGTAAGACCACCACGACGGGCAAGCTGGCCCGTGTACTGGTCGCCGACGGCCGGCGGGTGCTACTCGGCGCCGCTGACACCTTCCGGGCCGCCGCGGTGGACCAACTGGCTACTTGGGGCGAGCGCGCCGGCGCGGAGGTCGTGCGGGGCGCCGAGGGCGCCGACCCGGCAAGCGTGGCATTCGAGGCGGTCAAGCAGGGCAGCGCTGATGGTGTGGACACCGTGTTGATCGATACCGCCGGCCGGCTGCACACCAAGACTGGCCTGATGGATGAGCTAGGCAAGGTCAAGCGGGTGGTGTCCAAGCAGACCGAGGTAGATGAAGTCTTGCTGGTTCTCGATGCCACCACCGGTCAGAACGGATTGATCCAGGCCAGAGTCTTCCGCGAGGTCGTCGATGTCACCGGCATCGTGCTGACCAAGCTGGACGGTACCGCCAAGGGCGGCATCGTCTTCCATGTACAGCGCGAGCTCGGCGTGCCGGTCAAGCTGGTGGGCCTCGGCGAGGGCGTTGACGACCTTGCGCCTTTCGAACCCGAAGCTTTCGTGGATGCGTTGCTGGACTAGATTCCCGGCGCGCGGGCACTGCTGGGGACCCTCAACAGCTCCTGCAACCCGGACGTCACGGCACAGCCATGACAGTTAACGTGGCCGATACATACCGTGCCTCCGGTCGAAACACCTGCTGCTCACTCTTTCCACGCGCCACTCGAAGTGGTGCAGCGGTCGACACAGAGGAGTGAACCCGTGCCAGACACCGGTGACACTGCCTGGATGCTCGTTAGTTCCGCTCTTGTGCTGCTGATGACTCCGGGCCTGGCGTTCTTCTACGGCGGCATGGTCCGCTCGAAGAGCGTGCTGAACATGATGATGATGAGTCTGTCCGCGATGGGGCTCGTTGGCCTTCTCTGGGTGTTGTACGGCTACTCGGAGGCGTTCGGCAACGACGTCGGCTCCGGCCTGATCGGCAACCCGGCGGAATTCGCGGGACTCAACGGAACCTTTGGCGGCACCTACCTCGCCGCCGACGGCGTCCCGGCCGCGATCCCGCTGGTGGGGACCATCCCGGCGACGGTGTTCGTCGCCTTCCAGGCGATGTTTGCGATCATTACGGTGGCGCTGGTCTCCGGTGCCGTGGCCGATCGGATGCGTTTCGTCCCGTGGCTGGTCTTCGCCGGGCTGTGGGCGACGGTGGTGTACTTCCCGGTCGCGCACTGGGTGTTCGCCTTCGACGAGGTCACCGCTCCGGTGGGTGGCTGGATCGCCAACGACCTGAAAGCGATCGACTTCGCCGGCGGGACGGCGGTGCACATCAACGCGGGTGCTGCGGCGCTTGCGCTGTGCTTGGTGCTGGGCAAACGCCGCGGCTGGCCGCGGGAGGCGATGCGCCCGCACAACTTGCCTTTTGTGATGCTCGGGGCGGGGCTGCTGTGGTTCGGGTGGTTCGGCTTTAACGCCGGATCAGCCGTCGGCTCGAACGGCGTCGCAGGTCTCGCCTTCGTCAACACCTTGGTGGCGACGTGCGCGGCAATGCTGAGCTGGCTGCTGGTTGAACGCGTCCGGGACGGGCGGCCCACCAGCCTGGGCGCCGCCTCCGGTGTGGTGGCCGGTCTGGTCGCCATTACCCCGGCCTGCTCGGCGGTTTCCCCGCTGGGGGCGATCATGGTGGGAGCCATCGCCGGCGCGTTTTGTGCGCTCGCGGTCAGCCTCAAGTTCCGGCTCGGGTTCGACGACTCGCTGGACGTGGTCGCCGTACACCTCGTCGGCGGTCTGGTGGGCACGCTGCTGATCG
Source organism: Pseudonocardiaceae bacterium (assembly GCA_050699875.1). Taxonomy (GTDB): domain Bacteria; phylum Actinomycetota; class Actinomycetes; order Mycobacteriales; family Pseudonocardiaceae. The sequence continues at coordinate 74,874 of JBOHFX010000013.1, read as the reverse complement.
GTTTCCTGGCTACCGCCGCGGCACCCGCTGGGGTCGACGGCCTGTTCTATGGCGGCGGCACCAACCAACTGTGGCGGCAGGCCGTGGCGGCAGGCGTTGTGATGATCTACTCGTTCACCGGGGCTGTGATCATCGCCATGTTGCTGAAGTTCACCATCGGTCTGCGGCTGGACAGGGAAGCCGAGCTGACCGGTATCGACGAGACGGAGCACGCCGAGGCCGGTTACGAGTTCAGCTCGATCTACACCGGTGGCGGATCGTCGAACAGTCGGGTCGCTCAGGAGGCTCCGGGAGGCAAGGTCCCGGCCTCAGCGGGCCAGGAAGGGTGAGTGGGCGATGAAGTTGGTGACCGCGATCGTCAAGCCGTTCACGCTGGAAGATGTCAAGACTGCCCTGGAGCAGATCGGCGTGCTCGGGATGACCGTCAGCGAGGTGCAGGGCTACGGTCGGCAGAAGGGGCACACCGAGGTCTACCGGGGGGCGGAGTACTCGGTGGACTTCGTGCCCAAGATTCGGGTTGAGGTTGTGGTGGACGACGCGCAGCTGGACAAGACCATTGACGTGCTGGTCGAGGCGGCCCGAACGGGGAAGATCGGCGATGGGAAGGTCTGGGTCACCCCGGTGGAGACCGTGGTCCGGGTGCGGACCGGGGAGCGTGGCCTGGACGCCCTGTGATCGGGCTGTGACGTGCTGACGCTCGGCGGGGGTACCGCTGCCCGCCGTTGGTACCCCCGCCGAGCGGCCCACCTGCGCACCCTGCTCGCCATGCGGGAGGCGCCGGGGTTCACGCTTCTGAAACGCGCCCTTTCAATGCGCGAAACAGGCTTCGCGAAACCTCAGGTCCCAGGCGCTGCTGGGCGGCGACGGCGACTGCTGGCACGAAAGGGGAGCGATGAAGCCTCCTGGGAGCCTCTCCCACGCCGGGGGCTCGAACAACCCCGCAGACGACCTGGTCAGGGCCCGCGCCGCGCTTCTCGGTGAGAACTCCCGACCCCGCCAGCTGTCGGCGCCGGCGCTGCGGGACGCGCTGGCTGATCTCTACGAATTGTGGCTCACTTCCCGTTGCACCGCGGCGGAGGTCGGCCCCGGTAGTGCGCTGGTTGCGGTGGGCGCGTTGGGCCGCCGTGAGGTGGTACCGCACTCCGATCTGGACCTCGTCCTGCTGTACGACGGCAAGCGCGACGTGGCCGAGCTCGCAAATTCACTGTGGTACCCGCTGTGGGACGCCCGCATCGACCTCGACCACAGTGTGCGAACGGTCGGGCAAGCCGTGCAGGTGGCCGCCACCGACCTACGCGCCGCGCTTGGGCTGCTGGATGCCCGCCTGATCGCCGGCGATGACGTGCTGTTCACCGCGATGGACACCGCAGTTCGGCGGGCCTGGCGCAGTGGCATCCGCAGCCGGCTCGACGAGCTCGTCGAGTCAACGCAGCAGCGCTGGCTACGCAGTGGTGACATCGCGCACCGGGTGGAACCGGACCTCAAGAACGGTCACGGCGGGCTACGCGACGTGCAGCTGCTTGACGCACTGACCGCGGGCCAACTCCTGGATCGGGCCGGGCCGGACGTACGCGCCGCCCGTGACCTGCTGCTTGACGTGCGCACCGAACTCCACCGGCTCGCTGGCAGAGGCCGCGACGTGCTCCGCGCGCAGGACTCCGATGACGTGGCCGCGGCGCTGGCACTCGGCGACCGCTTCGATCTGGCCAGAAACCTGTCTGGAGCGGCGCGGACCGTGGTCTACGCGGTGGATGTCGGGTTGCGCGCCGCTCGAGCCGCACTGCCCCCCCGCGGGCGCGCCCGGCTGACCGGGCTGCGCACTCTCGGACGGGGACCGGTGCGCCGCCCACTGGACGAGGGAGTCGTCGAGCACGGCGGTCAGGTGGCGCTGGCCCGGGACGCCAACCCGGCACGGGATCCGGCGCTGGCGCTGCGGGTCGCGGCGACGGCCGCGCGGACCGGGCTGCCGGTTGCTACCGGCACACTGGCCACTCTCGCGGACACCGCTCCGGAGCTGCGCCGACCATGGCCGCGGCCAGCGCTGGAGGAGCTGCTGTCGCTGCTGGGTACTGGCCAGCCGGCGGTGGATGTGATCGAGGCGATGGACCGTACCGGTCTGTGGGGACGGCTGTTCCCGGAGTGGGGAGCGGTGCGTGATCTCCCTCCCCGGGACCGGGCACACATCTGGACCGTGGACCGGCACCTGATGGAGGCTGTGGCGCAGGCGGGCCGGCTGACCACGACGGTTGCCCGCCCTGATCTTTTGCTGCTCGGCGCGCTGCTGCACGATCTGGGCAAGGGTCGCGGTGGCGATCACTCCATCGTCGGTGCGGCGCTCGCCGAGCAGATCGGGCACCGGCTCGGGCTGTGGCCCTCGGACGTCGAGACGTTGCGTGCGATGGTGCGCCACCACCTCCTGCTGCCCCATACGGCGACTCGCCGGGACCTCGACGATCCCACGACCGCCCAGCGAGTGGTCGACACCCTCGGTCGGGACCCGACCCTGCTGGAGCTGCTGGTCGCGTTGGCCGAGGCCGATGCGCTGGCCACCGGCCCTGGGGTCTGGACCGAATGGCGTGCCGCGCTGATCTCCGACCTCGCCGAGCGCTGCCGTGCAGTGCTGGCCGGCCGGCCCGTATCGGTCCCGGAGCCGCTCACCGAAGAGCGCCACGCGCTGGCGCAGCAGTGCGTCGCCAGCGGCTCGCTGCACGTGACGGCGAACACCGCGGCGGGGCCGGGCCCGACTACCGTTGTCATGGTTGTGACCCCTGGCCGGCCCGGCGTTCTCGCGCTGGCCGCCGGGGTGCTCGCGCTGCATTCGCTGCAGGTGCACTCCGCCGATATCCGGGTCGTCGAACTGCCGGGAGGCTCTGCGGCGGTGGACACCTTCACCGTCTCCCCTCGCTTTGGCCGCCCCCCCGATGTTGCGCTACTGCGTCAGGATCTGGTGCGGGCGCTGGACGGCTCACTGCAGCTGGCCGAAGCGCTGGCGGCCAAGGAGCGCGATTACGGCGAGAAACCGGCGTCCGAAACGGGTTGCCCCTATGCCGAGGCGAAAGTGCTGTGGTTCGACGACGAAGCCAGCGGAGCTGTGGTTCTCGAGCTTCGCACCAGCGACCGGATCGGATTGCTGCATCGGGTTGCCGCGGCCTTGGAAGGCAATGCGGTCGCCGTCCGTTGGGCCCGGATCGTCACGCTGGGTAGCTCAGTTGTGGATTCCTTCTGCCTGACCGGGGCGACTGGTCACAGTGCGCTGCCGCCCGACGCACGCGAGCGGATCGAGGGTGCGGTGCTCAGCGCCGCCCGGTGAGCCCGGTCTACCATCCGGCCGCATGCACGGAACCCGGGACGACATTGGCCCAGTACGCCCGCCGTTCGAGATCGTGTTGCGTGGGTTCGACCGTCAGCAGGTCATCGACCACGTCAATGCCCTCAAGGCTCGCGTCGCGACCATCGGGACCGAACGCGACGCTGCTCTGCAGCGGGCCGCTGACCTCAACGACACAGTCGAACAGCTACGTCGGGAAACGACGGACGTGAACCGACAGCTTGATCGTCTGCGTCAAGAAGTCACGGAAGCAGCCGCTGAAGTCGATCGCCTACAGCGGTCCCCGCTGGCCGCAGCGACCGCGCGGATCCAGCGCATGCTGCAGATGGCCGAGGATGAGGCCGCTGAGCTGCAGAACAGCGTGGAGAAGGAAACCGCCTCGCTGACCCAGAGGGCCCGCGCCGAGGCCGAGCGGATGCTCGAGGAGACCAGACGGCAGTGCGAGCGCATGGAGGAGGAGTCCGAGAGCCTGCGTCAGAACACTGACGCTGAAACTGCAACTCGACGCAAGCAGGCGCAGCAGCAGACCGAGCAGGACATCGCCTGCCGCCGTGCCGAGACGGAGGCCTCGATCCGCGAGTACCAGACCCGCAGCATCGCCTCTGTCTACGTGATCCTGCAGATCGCGGGCGAGCGACTGAGCAGCCGGATGACCAAGGTTCAGCGGCAGGTCACCGCAGCGAGACAGCTACGCAGCGAGGTCACCGGTCAGCTGTCTGACGTGTACCGCTTGCTGGCCGAGGCGCTCGGCGTGGTTGATCAGCCCACTGCCGCAGAGCTGGCCGAGTCTGCCGCGCACGCTGAGCCGCCGGATAGCTCACCGCCGCGGGAGCCGGCAGCGGATGCCGGCGGCTCCGATGGTTCCCGCGTACCTCGGCGGCGGGAACGGTTCGGCCCTGCAGACCGGCCCCGTCAAGCAGACCACCCACCCACGGCCAGGTTCGGGCTCCATCCGTAAGTACTCCTACCTAGCCGCATTCGCGGGTATTCACGCTGCCCGGCGGTGCCCGGCAACGGCACGCTGGTCGGGTGGCTCGGCCGAGAGGTCGGACGGTCGCGGGGCTGCCGCCTGCACCGGAGTCAGGCGGCGGGTGTGCCGTGCCGACCGCAGGAGCCCATGCTGGACCGCCGGCGCAACCGGGGTGGGGCCCGGGGCGCCGGTGGTCCAGGCTCTCCCGCGCGCGGTGGCGCGGCTAGGCTGGCGCTGAAGCAGCCAGACTCCGGGGCCATCACCCCACCGGACCCCGAAGGGAGTGCGACCGGCGTGTTCGACACCCTCTCCGACCGGCTCACGGCGGCGCTGTCCGGCCTACGTGGCAAGGGCCGGCTCTCCGATGCCGATATCGATGCCACCGCCCGGGAGATCCGGATCGCACTGCTTGAAGCCGATGTCGCGCTGCCGGTGGTCCGCCAGTTCATCGCCCAGATCAAGGAGCGCGCCAAGGGCGCCGAGGTCTCCGGTGCGCTGAACCCGGCCCAGCAGGTCATCAAGATCGTCAATGAGGAGCTCATCAGCATCCTGGGCGGCGAGACCCGGCGTCTCGAGCTGGCCAAGACACCTCCGACTGTGATCATGTTGGCTGGCCTGCAGGGCTCCGGCAAGACGACGCTGGCCGGCAAGCTGGCCCGTTGGCTGGGCAACCAAGGTCATACCCCGTTGCTCGTCGCCGCTGATCTGCAGCGGCCCAACGCGGTGAACCAGCTCCAGATCGTCGGCGCACAGGCCGGGGTGCAGGTGTACGCACCAGAACCTGGCAACGGTGTCGGCGACCCGGTCGATGTGGCGCGCCGCGGGGTGGTCGAGGCGCGCGCCCGCCAGCACGACATCGTCGTGGTGGACACCGCCGGACGGCTCGGTATCGATGCCGAGATGATGCGCCAGGCCGTCGACATCCGCGATGCTGTGCAGCCCACTGAGATTTTGTTCGTCATCGACGCCATGATCGGCCAGGACGCGGTGTCCACGTCCGAGGCGTTCCGCGATGGCGTCGGTTTCACCGGTGTCGTGCTCACCAAGCTCGACGGCGACGCCCGCGGTGGCGCAGCACTGTCGGTGCGGCAGGTCACCGGTGCCCCGATTCTGTTTGCCTCCAACGGGGAGAAGCTGGAGGACTTCGATGTCTTCCACCCCGACCGGATGGCCAGCCGGATCCTGGGCATGGGCGATCTCCTGACCCTGATCGAGCAGGCCGAGCATGCCTTCGACGCCGACCAGGCCGAGCAGGCCGCCGCCAAGATCGGCAGCGGGGCGCTGACCCTGGAGGACTTCCTCGAGCAGATGCAGGCGATCCGCAAGATGGGGCCGATCGCCAACCTGCTCGGGATGCTGCCCGGCGCGGCTGGGATGAAAGAGCAACTCGCCCAGGTCGATGACAAGCAGCTGGACCGGCTGCAGGCCATCATCTGCGGCATGACCCCCGCCGAGCGGGCCGATCCGAAGATTATCAATGCGTCCCGACGGCAGCGCATCGCCCGTGGCTCCGGGGTGACCGTCAGCGATGTGAACCAGCTGGTCGAGCGCTTCTTCGAGGCTCGCAAGATGATGCAGCAGATGGCCGGGCGGTTCGGCTTCCCGGGGACCGGGCCGGGACGCCGAAGCCGCAAGGGCCGCAAGGCAAAGAAGGGCAAGGGACGGGGGCCAACGCCGCCGAAGACGCGCGCTGGGCTGCCGGAGGGGATGCCCGGAGGTATGCCCGGGCTGCCTGACCTCACCCGTCTGTCTGGGCTGGACCAACTGCCGCCCGGTTTCGACCCGTCGAAGTTGAAGTTCCCCAAGAAATGACGGTGCCTTCTGCTGGGTGTCCCGCGAAGCGGGGCACCCAGGTCCTGCACTTGCGCGGTGTACTGCTGCCCACGGGTGAACCCGGAGAGCTGTGGGTGTCCGACGGCGTGATCTGCGCCGAGCCGGTGCCCGGCGCGACCACTGTCTGCGACGGCGGTTACATGCTCCCCGGACTGGTCGACGCGCACTGCCACGTCGGTATCGGCGCCCGAGGCCCCGCGAGCCTGGAGGAGGCCGCCGAGCAGGCTGCCACCGACCGGGACGCCGGTACCCTGCTGATCCGGGACTGCGGGGTCCCGATCGACACGCGACCACTGCAAGCTCGCGACGACCTGCCGCGCATCATCCGCGCAGGCCGCCACCTGGCCCGTCCGAAGCGGTACATCCCCACCATCGGGGTCGAGCTGGACGAGCCCACGTTGCTCCCGCAGGCGGTCGCGGAACAGGCCGCGGACGGGGACGGCTGGGTCAAGCTGGTCGGCGACTGGATCGATCGGTCGACGGGGGATCTCGCCCCGCTGTGGCCCGATGACGTGCTGGTCGAAGCGATCGCCGCCGCCCACGGCGCCGGAGCCAGGGTCACCGCGCACGTCTTCGGCGGCGACGCGCTGCCGGGTCTGATCGCTGCCGGGATCGACTGCATCGAGCACGGTCCTGGCCTGTCCGACGACACCATCACCGAGATGGCCGCTCGCGGAACCGCCCTGGTGCCCACTCTGATCAACATCGAGACCTTTCCGGCGATCGCCGACCGCGCCGGCAAGTATCCGCGTTACGCAGCCCATATGCGTGCGCTGCATGCCAATGCTGCCGGCGCCGTCAGCGCCGCTGTTGAAGCGGGGATTCCGGTGTACGCCGGTAGCGATGCCGGCGGTGGTATCCGGCACGGCCGCCTGGTGGACGAGATCAGCGCCTTGCGCACCGTCGGCCTCAGCGGTGTGCAGGCGCTGGCGGCGGCGAGCTGGGCGGCCCGCGACTGGCTGGGTGTCCCCGGCCTGGTGCCCGGAGCGCCGGCAGACCTCCTGGTTACGCGCACCGATCCGCGGCTGGATCCGAACACCCTGCGGGATCCGGCATTGCTGCTGCTGCGCGGTCGGGCGCTGTGAGCATTCTGGTGCGGGACACCCGCCGGGGCTGGCTGATGTTCGGCTGTTTCATGGTCGCAGAAGCGATCTTCCTCGCGGCCTCGGTGCTGATCCTGCTGCCCTCCGTGCTGGCATCCCCGGAGCAGGATGCCGGTATCCGGCTGCCTGGTACGGCGTTGGTCGCCGCGCTCGTGGTACCCACGGTGGCGGCCGGCGTGGTGGCCACCGTCGGTGCCGTGCTGCTGGGCCGGGGGACTCTTTCGGAACGGCTGCGCAGCCAGCTGTCGCTGCGGTGGCGACTGTCCGACGTCGGCATCGGGTTGGCGATGGGCATTGTTGGTCTGGTCATCACTGTGCCGGCCGCAGCGGTGTGGGCGCGCTGGGTCGGCAAGAGCGAGGCGAACTCAGCGGTGGGGGAGGTGTTCGATGGTCAACGGTTGCCTCTCGAGTTGGCCCTCACGCTGTTCTTCGCGGTGTGGCTGGTCGCACCGTTGTGCGAGGAGCTGCTCTACCGCGGAGTGCTGTGGCGGGCGATGGAGTACTGGCAGTGGAACCGTTGGGTAATCTTTGGGCTGACCACACTGATATTCTCCGTCGCGCACTTCGAGCTGCTGCGCACCCCACTGCTGGTGGTGATCTCGTTGCCGATCGCGCTGGCACGGGTGCTTACCGGCAACCTGCTGACCAGCATCGTCGCTCATCAGGCGAACAATTTCCTGCCCGCGGTAGGGTTGCTGCTGATCACTCAGGGTGCCATGCCGGGGTGACCCGGCCGGCGTATCCGGCTGTGCGGCTCCACTGCGTCGGCGGCTGGTGACCAGCGCGCCTGCCGATTGGGGACGGGTGATACGGACGCCCGGGATGGTTCTGGCACAATAGGGCGACTGCTGCCGCGGCGGGCCCTCCCGTCGCGCTGCGAACACTGACCTGCTGTGACAACTGACCCTGACCGCTGCCGGCTCGTGTCCCCACCATGGACCGTAGGCGTTCACCGTGAACACTCGCGCGTTGACAGGAGTAGCTCGACCCGTGGCTGTCAAGATAAAGCTCATGAGGCTCGGCAAGATTCGCCAGCCGCACTACCGGATCGTTGTCGCCGACGCCCGCACCCGCCGCAACGGCAAAGCGATCGAGACGATCGGCAAGTACCACCCCAAGCAGGAGCCGAGCCTCATCGAGGTCGACTCCGAACGGGTGCAGTACTGGCTCGGCGTCGGAGCGCAACCCACCGAGCCGGTCCAGCACATCCTCCAGATCACGGGTGACTGGCAGCGCTTCACCGGCCAGCCGGGCGCGGAGGGCACCCTCAAGCGCGTCGACCCCAAGCCGGACAAGGCTGAACTGTTCAACCGGGCGTTGGCGCAGGCCGGCGAGGTGCCGACCACCGAGGCCACCACGCCGCGGAAGAAAGCCGGTCGCCCGGCGGCGGACACCAACCCTGCTTCCGGAAAGGCCCCTGAAAAGGCACTGGACACGGCCCCGGAGGCGGCGTCCGCCGGAGCTGACGACCGGGAGGACACTGCGACGGTCGCCGCGGACGGCCGGGTGTGAGCATGCTGGCGGACGCGCTCGAGCACCTCGTGCGGGGCATCGTCGACAATCCCGACGACGTGCGCGTCCAACTGGTCACCACGCGCCGAGGCCGCACCCTGGAGGTGCACGTCCACCCCGATGATCTCGGAAAAGTCATCGGCAGGGGCGGGCGCACCGCCACGGCGCTGCGCACGGTGATGGGTGGTATCGGCGGGCGTGGGGTTCGCGTCGACGTAGTCGACACCGACCGCTGAGACCGCGTGCTGGCTTGGGATGTCCGTGCAGCCGGGTGACGACACGCAGCGGGTGGTCGGCCGGATCGGCAGGCCGCACGGCCTCCGTGGGGAGGTCACCGTGCAGGTGCGCACCGATTTCCCCGAGCAGCGGTTCGTTGCTGGCGCTCAACTCGAGAGTGCCGCTGGCCGCACCCTCACGGTGGAGACCGTCCGTCCGCATCGGGAAGCTCTACTTGTGCGCTTCGTCGGGGTACCCGATCGAGCGGCGGCGGCGGAACTGGGTGGCCTCGTATTGACCGTCGACGCCACCCAACTGCCCGATCTCGACGACCCGGACGAATTCTACGACCATCAGCTCGAGGGTCTGGCCGCAGTGGGCCCCGATGGTGCGCCGTTGGGCACGGTTCGCGATGTGGTGCACGCCCCAGCCGGTGACCTGCTGGTGCTCGCGACCGACCGCGGCGAAGCACTGGTGCCCTTCGTGCGGGCGATCGTGCCCGAGGTGGACCTGGCCAGCGGCCTGGTAGTGCTCGACCCACCTGCTGGTCTGCTCGACTAAGCTGATCGGCTGAGTAGGGGCGCTGCGTTGTGCTTATCCAGGTTGTAACGATTTTTCCCGAGTACCTGACCCCGGCCAGGGAGGCACTGCTCGGCCGGGCCATCCAGCGGAACTTGATCGCCTTCACGGTCCACGACCTGCGGGACTGGACCCACGATGTGCACCGGTCGGTAGATGATGCGCCCTACGGAGGTGGACCGGGCATGGTGATGCGCCCAGATGTCTGGGGCGACGCACTGGACGAGGTACTCGCCGGAGAGCCGCCGCCACGATTGGTGGTGCCCAGCCCCGCCGGACGACCCTTCACCCAGCAGCTGGCCACCGAGCTGGCCGCTCAACCCCGTCTGGTTTTCGCCTGCGGTCGCTACGAGGGCATCGACCAACGAGTGATGGACGACGCGGCCGATCGGGTGGACGTCGACGAGATCTCGATCGGCGACTACGTACTGGTCGGGGGTGAGGTCGCCGCTCTGGTGATGGTCGAGGCGATTGCTCGGCTACTGCCTGGCGTGCTGGGCAACCCCGCGTCGGCGTCGCAGGACTCGTTCTCCGACGGCCTGCTGGAGGGTCCTTGTTACACCCGTCCCGAGGTGTGGCGGGGCCGGGAGGTCCCCACGGTGCTCCGCTCGGGCAACCACGCCGCGATCGCCCGCTGGCGGCGGGACCGTGCGGTGGAGCGCACCGCGCTGCGGCGTCCCGACCTGCTGGCCGCGCTGCCGCCCGAAGCGTTGGACAGCGCGGATCGCGCCCTGATCGAGGGCCATGTCACTCCACCCGAATAACCTGACGAACCACCCTTGAATATCAACTGCCCGGTTTCGTCGCGGGTGGGACCGTCTGGCACACTGAACTGGTTACCACAGCCGCGCCCAGGGCGGAAGACCGCTGCTGCACCAACGCCGCTGTTCGCGCCCATCCGGGGCGCCCCAGACCGGGCAAGGCACACGATGACGAGGACGGACCGCGATGAACACCCTGGACGCCTTGGACGCGAAGTCTCTGCGGTCCGACATCCCGGACTTCCGGCCCGGTGACACGGTCAAGGTGCACGTCCGCGTCATTGAAGGCTCGCGTCAGCGGGTACAGGTGTTCCAAGGTGCGGTCATCCGCCGTCAGGGCGGCGGTATCCGGGAAACGTTCACCGTGCGTAAGGTGTCCTTCGGCGTGGGTGTGGAGCGTACCTTCCCGGTGCACACACCCAACATCGCAAAGATCGAGGTCGTCACTCGCGGTGATGTCCGGCGCGCCAAGCTGTACTACCTCCGCGACCTCCGAGGTAAGGCCGCCAAGATCAAGGAAAAGCGTGAGACGCCTTCTGCGTCCTGATCTCCCCCAACCCGCCGTGTGTCGATAGCCTGAGGACGTGGCCCGCCTGGCTCGCTCGAGCGAACCCGCTCCGGGCGACGATCCCGATGACCCCGCGGGCCGGCGCGTGCACCGGCATCGCCTGTCCAAGCGGAAGAAGAGCTCGTTCTGGCGTGAGGTGCCGATCTTGGTACTCACCGCGCTGGTGCTCACATTCCTCATCCAAACGTTCTTGGCGCGGGTATACGTGATTCCCTCTGCGTCCATGGAACCGACGCTGCACGGCTGCCCGGGCTGCACCAACGACCGGGTACTGGTGGACAAGCTGACCTACCGGTTTCGTGATCCGCGACCGGGCGACGTGGTGGTCTTCCGTGGCACCGACTCCTGGGGTAGTGAGTTCTCCAGCCAGCGGTCGGACAACGTGCTGGTGCGCGGGCTTCAGCAGGCCGGCTCCGTAATCGGCCTCGCCCCGCCTGACGAGCGTGACTTCGTCAAGCGGGTGATCGCGGTGGGTGGCCAGACCGTGCAGTGCTGTGATCAGCAGAACCGGGTCACCGTCGAGGGCACTGCGCTGGCCGAGCCCTATGCCGTCTTCACCGGGTCCGAGCTCCAGGATGAATTCGGCCCTGTCACGGTGCCCCAAGGCGGGTTGTGGGTGATGGGAGACAACCGGAACAACAGCGCGGACTCGCGGCAGCACGTGACAGACGCTAGGTCGGGCACGGTGCCGGTGGACAACGTCATCGGTAAGGCTCGCGTCGTCGTGCTTCCGGTGAAGCGCTGGCAAGGCATCGCCGACCCTGACCCGCAGCAAACCCCGGCGGTCGCAGCCGCGGGGCTCTCTGAACCCTTCGGACCATCTAGACTGCCATTGGGTGCCGGACTGGTACTGAGCCGGCCGGTGGTGCGAGGCGGTCGGGTCCTGCGGGAGCGGGTGGTCGCCGGGAGACGCAGCTGAAAACCGTGCCAGCCGCGGCGCCTCACACCCGTCCGGTCCTGCCGCGGCCGCCGAGGGCGGTGGTGCGCAGGGACGGTGGCACGTGGACCCTGCAAGCCGCCCTGCACCGCAAGGGCCTGAGCCCGGTCGCTGGGGTGGACGAGGCCGGTCGAGGGGCCTGCGCCGGGCCGCTGGTGGTCGCGGCGTGTGTGCTGCGGCCGGCCGACGCGGCGGCTCTGGACGGGCTCACCGATTCCAAGCTGCTCACCGCGCCGCGCCGGGAGTACTACTACGGCCTGATTACCGCTAGGGCTGTGGCCCGAAGTGTGGTGGTGATCCCACCCGAAGAGGTCGACGACATCGGCCTGCACGTGGCCAACCTGGAAGGCATGCGTCGCGCTGTCGCCGGGCTTGCTGTGCATCCCGGCTACGTGCTCACCGACGGGTTCCGGGTGCCCGGCCTGACCGCCCCGAACATGGCAGTGATCGGCGGCGACCGGGCCACCGCATGCGTGGCAGCGGCATCGGTGCTGGCCAAAGTGACCCGTGACCGCATCATGGTCGATCTGCACGAGCGGATGCCGTGGTATGGCTTCGACGAGCACAAGGGCTACTGCACGCCCGAGCACAACGCGTCGTTACTTACGCATGGCCCTTGCACCGAACACCGGTTCGGCTACGTCAACGTCGCGCTGGCGGCGCGCAAGCACGCTGGGAGCGGGTTACCGCGCAGGACGGCAAGGGCAAGACCTTGGCCTGAGGGGGGGCCTGAGGGGGGGCCTGAGGAGGGCCTGAGGTGGGGCCGGACGTGGAGCACGACGTGGGACTCGAAGTAGGCTCGGTAGTGGCGCCAGTAGTGGTTCAGAATGGGGAGATCACCGACCGCGTATGGGCACGAGCAGGAGGAGCCAGCACCCCATGAAGCGACCGATGGGCCGTCGATGAGCGCCGAGGATCTCGAGAAGTACGAGACCGAGATGGAGCTGTCGCTCTACAAGGAGTACCGCGACGTCGTCGGTCAGTTCGCCTACGTCGTAGAGACCGAGCGGCGCTTTTACCTGGCCAACGCAGTGGACGTGCAGGCCCGCAACGCCGACGGTGAGGTGTACTTCGAGGTGCGGATGTCCGATTCCTGGGTGTGGGACATGTACCGTCCGGCTCGTTTCGTCAAGAATGTCCGAGTGCTTACGTTCAAGGACGTCAACATCGAGGAAGTGGACAAACCGGATCTGCGGCTGCCCGAAGGTGGGCCGTTCGGCGGCTGACCGCCACAACCGCGGCAGTGTGTGGCCAGCGCCCTCACCAGGTGCCCACTCTCCACGCCGGGCGAGCCAGGGCGGTGCCGTCAGCCAGGGACTGTTCGCCGCAACTCAATTGTGAAGGCGAATCAGCGACCAGGATTAGCGCTGCCGTCGGCACCGGGAATGCCCATGCTCTCGAGATCAATCCGGTTGCCCGTGCTGAGGTTGCCTTCATTGTCACCGCTGCCGGCTTCTCCTTGACCGCCGGAGCCGGGAGTACCGGCGTCCCCGCTGGCGCCGAACAGCGACATAACGGTACGGGCCGGAAGCAGCTCCACGTGCTGCCCGTCGAGCTCGGTAATGTTCGGCGCGTCGGACATCAAACCCTCCTTGCAGATTGACCAGCATTCATTACGGGAAACTCAACGACCGTAGTTTTGGCGCAGCACCACATACGATGACCAGACAAAGCGTCAGCGGCAATCGGTAGCGATACCTAACTTTCACGGTGATCTACTTAGCACGGAGACCGCATTCGGCTGGTCAGGTCCACCGATCTGCGACAACAAATAGTGGCTACTGGCCAGGCCACGTTAGCGAACTTCCCGGATCACAGGACGTCAAGCTCGGCTCCGTGGTCAGCTCCATCTGAGCGGCAGGGCCTCGGCCGGACTCCGACGCCCGTCGTGCCAGCTCTGGAGGAGCAACGGCTCGTCGCCCATGGCAACAAGCACCGTGGGTGGCACGGCCGTGGGCTGGATGCTGGGCCCGATGGCGTGACGTCGCTCGTCGGCGTCATGGCCGGTGACGCCGCCGCGCTGGGAATGCATATGTTCAGCTCCGTCTGCGAGCACACCAGATCGATGGCAGCCAGGGCCGGGGCGTGGGACTGGTAGAAGCAGGGCGAGTCCTGTGGAAGGAACACAACCCCGGCGGTCAACCCAGCTCTGGGCTTGGTCACAAGTCAAGACGGTTCTTCCGGTCGGAGCTACAGCATCGCTGAGGCACCTGCGTCCTACCCATGACGCACGAGTGATGCACGTGTGGGCTGAGCTGCACGAATTATCAACGAGTGGTAACGCTGCGTCGGCGGTAGCACGCTGCTCTGACACTCAACGTCAAAATACCTGTTTTGCGGACTTGCTTGTCCACAACGACCTTGCTTGTCCACAGGTCCGCTTGCGCGAGGTCGACCGCGCCGCCTCGACTCGGCAACCTCATGGCTGCAGATCGCCGAGGGACGGGAGGTCGGAATGGAGACGACGGCGCAGGCGGCGAGCCGCCGTAGCGACGCGTTGGGCAAGCGCGGTGAGGATGTGGCGGCGGAGTACCTGACCGGCACCGGGCTCGTGGTGCTCTCGCGCAACTGGCGTTGCCGGGAGGGCGAGGTCGATCTCATTGCGACCGATGGCGAGCGCGTGGTGGTGTGTGAGGTGAAGACCCGGTCGGCGACCGGCTATGGAGAACCATCCGAGGGCGTGACATCGGCCAAGGCCGCTCGGATCCGGCGGATCGCGGCGGAGTGGCTGCGGGTTCACCGGGTCGGTTGGTGCGAGGTCCGTTTCGACGTGGTGGCGGTGCTGGTCCCGCAAGGTGGACCGGTCACCCTGGAACACCTCAAGGGTGCGTTCTGATGCCGTTGGCTAGCGCCTGGGCGGTGGCGCTGCACGGGATCGACGGGGTACTGGTGGAGATCGAGGCCCATATCGGTCCAGGCCTGCCGGGGCTGCAGATAGTGGGTCTGCCCGACACCGCGTTGTCCGAGGCCCGGGACCGGGTGCGGGCGGCGGTGCTCAATTCGGGCCAACGGTGGCCTCCGCGGCGGATGACCCTCGCGCTGTCGCCGGCCACGCTCCCCAAAGGCGGCAGCAGTTACGACCTCGCGCTCGCCTGCGCGTTGCTGGCCGCCGATCGCCGGATTCCGCACGACCGGCTTCGCGGACTGGTGCTGATCGGAGAGCTCGCTCTGGATGGTCGGTTGCGTCCGGTGCGCGGAGTGCTGCCGGCCGTGCTGGCCGCTCGGCGGGTGGGCATCGGCGAGGTGGTGGTGCCGACCGCATCACTTGCCGAGGCGGCGCTGGTCGATGGGGTGCGGGTGTATGGCGCGACCTGCTTGGAGGAGGTGGTCAGCTGGTTGCGAGATCCATCTGGCGGGTTAGCGCTCCCTGGTCCGCCGCAGCCGGCACCGCCAGCAGCAGTCCCCGACCTCGCCGACGTGTTGAAACAGGGCGACGCCCGCTGGGCCGTCGAGGTCGCCGCGGCAGGCGGTCACCATCTGTTGCTGACCGGACCGCCGGGGACGGGCAAGACCATGCTGGCTCAGCGGATGGTGGGGCTGCTGCCTGCGCTCACCGAGGAGGAAGCACTCGAGGTCACTGCGGTGCACTCGGTGGCCGGCCTGCTCGCCCCGGAGGCTCCGCTGATCGCGGTACCCCCGTTCGTCGCGCCGCACCACACAACCTCGGTGGCCGCGCTGGTCGGTGGTGGTTCGGGATTGGCCAAACCCGGCGCGGTGAGCCGAGCGCACCGGGGGGTGCTCTTCCTCGACGAGGTCGCTGAGTTCGGGCCACGGTCGCTGGAGGCACTGCGCACCCCGCTGGAGGACGGCGAGGTCCGGCTAGCCCGCCGGGATGGGGTCGTGCGATACCCGGCGCGGTGCCAGCTCGTGCTTGCCGCAAACCCGTGCCCCTGCGCTCCGCCCGACGAGCGGGACTGCAGCTGCGCCCCATCGGCTCGCAGGCGCTACCTGGGTCGATTGTCCGGGCCCCTGCTGGACCGGGTTGACCTGCGAGTGGCGATGCGCCCCCTCAAGGACATGGGCCAAGCCGACGCGGAGCCGGAGAGCACCGCAACTGTGCGTGAACGGGTGCTCCGTGCCCGCGCGGCCGCTGGCGCCCGGTGGGCGGGCACCGGTTGGAACACCAACGCCGAGGTCCCTGGTCCGGTGTTGCGGCGGCGGTTCCGGCTGCCGCGGGCGGTGACCGAGCCGATCGCGGCGGCGCTGCATCAAGGCATGGTGACCGCCAGAGGGGCAGATCGCACGTTGCGATTGGCGTGGACGGTGGCCGATCTGGCAGGACGGGATCGACCGCTATTCGAGGACGTGAGCATCGCGATCGGCCTGCGGGACCGGAGGGCGGCGTGAAGCCGGGAGAATGGCAGCTCCGCCGAGCTCGGGCGTACCTCAACCGAGTGGCGGAGCCCCCGGCCCCCGCGCTGTTTGAGCTGATCACCGCGGTCGGTGCGGTACGAGCTGCCCGGCTAGTGGCCGCGGGACAGGTTCCCTATCGGGTGGCCGCGGAAACCGATGCCCGACGATCGGAGGATCGCGCCGAGTCCGACCTGTCCGCGATTGCTGCGCTCGGAGGCCGGTTGGTGGTTCCGGAGGATGCCGAGTGGCCTACCGAGGCGTTCAGCTGTTTCGCCACACCCACTGCGCAGGCCGATGCGCGCTGGCGCGCTCCGGTGGCGCTCTGGGCGCGGGGAGTCGGCCGCCTCGACGAACTCGCACAGCGGGCGGTGGCGGTGGTCGGGGCCAGGGCTGCGACCGGATACGGAGAGCACGTCGCCGCTGAGCTCGGCTACGAGCTTGCCGCCGGCGAGCTCGCCGTAGTCTCCGGCGCTGCGTTCGGCATCGACGGTGCCGCGCACCGGGGTGCACTGAGCGCAGAGGGTCGCACCGTCGCGGTGCAGGCCTGCGGGCTGGACCGGGCCTACCCGGCAGGCCACCAAGGGCTGTTGGACCGGATCGCTCAGCACGGCGCGGTGATCAGTGAGTATCCGCCGGGTGTACGGCCCGCGCGACATCGCTTCCTGGTGCGCAACCGCTTGATCGCCGCGTTCGCGGCCGGCACCGTCGTGGTCGAGGCAGGGGTTCGCAGTGGCGCGCGACGCACCGCTGCGGCGGCAGCCGCGCTGGGGCGGGTCGTGATGGCGGTGCCAGGTCCGATCACGTCGGCGCTGTCTGCCGGCTGTCATCTGTTGGTACGCGAAGAGCAGGCGATGTTGGTCACTCGGGCCGCGGAGGTGGTGGAGGCGGTGGGGCGGATCGGCGCGGACCTCGCGCCGCCGTTGGCCACTCCCCGCCGGCGCACTGACGGGCTGAGTCCCGAGCTGCTGGCCGTGTACGAGGCGCTGCCCGCGCGGTCGTCCCGGCATCCCGAGCAGCTGGTACGTGACTCCGGAGTGCCGCTACACCGGGTGCGTGCCGCGTTGCCGTTGCTGGAATTGCAGGGATTGGTGGAGTGCGGGGTATGCGGTTGGCGCCGGTTGCCTTCCAACTCCGGGCGTGGCGGTGCTTGACGTGACGCTGTCGGAGGCGCAGCGTCCTGCCGGTGAGCAAGGACTCGCCGGCACCCGATTCGCTGCCGGACGACCTGAGTGCGCATCGGGAGCGCTTCGCGGCCCACCTGCGGTCTGTTCGCGGACTGTCACCGCACACCGTGCAGGCCTACCGCGGCGATGTGACAGCTCTGTTGCAGTACCTGGTGAATGCGGGCCGCGACGATCTCGCTTTGCTGGACCTCCAGCTGTTGCGCAGCTGGCTGGGCGCCCAGCACCGCAGCGGACATCAGCGCAGCACGCTGGCGCGACGGGTGGCGGCAGCGCGTGCCTTCACCGCTTGGGCCACTCGAACCGGTGTGCTGCGCAGTGACCCCGGGCTGCGTCTGATCGCACCGCGTCCGCACCGCACCCTGCCCGCAGTGCTGCACCCGGAGCAGGCCGCCGCGGCACTGCACGCCGCGCAACAGGGTGCTGCCCAGGCGGATCCGATCGCGCTGCGCGATCACGCCGCCGTGGAGCTGTTGTATGCGACCGGCATCCGTGTTGCCGAGCTATGCGGCCTTGATCTCGGTGATCTCGACAACCAGCGGCGCCTGGTCCGGGTGCTTGGAAAGGGTGCCAAGGAACGCGCGGTGCCGTACGGGGTACCCGCCGAACGCGCCGTGTGTCGCTGGCTCGAACAGGGGCGTCCTGCGCTTGCGCAGCCTCATTCGGCGGCGGCGCTATTCCTCGGAGCCCGTGGCCGCCGCATCGATCAGCGGATTATCCGGACCGTCGTGCACGATGCGGTCGCCGCGGTGCCCGGAGCCGCGGACATGGGGCCGCACGGGCTGCGGCACAGCGCTGCGACTCATTTGCTGGAGGGCGGCGCCGATCTACGCACCGTACAGGAGTTACTTGGTCACGCTACGCTCGCAACCACGCAGCTCTACACGCATGTCACTGTCGAGAGGCTGAAGGCCATCCATGACCGGAGCCACCCCCGTTCCTGAGCATTCCGGGGGTCGTGACGGCATCCTGACCGCTGTCCCCCCGGCTGATTCCTGGACCTGCAACGGGACTGGCGAGGCCAGGGCCGAAGAGGTAGAGGCAGGCATTGTTTCGCTGTGGCAGGCCTACGGGCGGGAGCGCGATGCCACCTTGCGTGACCGGTTGGTTCTGCACTACGCGCCTTTGGTGAAGTACGTGGCCGGGCGGGTCGGAACCGGCCTGCCCGCCCACATCGACATCGCGGACCTGGTGCAGTCGGGGGTCTTCGGCCTCTGGGACGCCATCGACCGGTTCCAGCCCGAGCGGGGTCTGAAGTTTGAGACCTACGCGATGCAGCGGATCCGGGGAGCGATCCTGGACGAGCTTCGCGCTCAGGACTGGGTGCCCCGTACGGTGCGCAGCCGGGCCCGCGAAGTGGAGCGTGCACTGGAACGCTTGGAGAGCCGGTTGCAGCGTTCGGCCACCGATGCCGAGGTGGCCACCGAGCTCGGTATCACCGTTGCCGACCTGCGGGAGCTTTACGCTCAGCTGCAGTTGACCAGCGTGGTCGCGCTGGACGAACTCATCGCCGCGGGCTGCGGCGGCACGTCGCTCGCCGAGACGCTGCCCGACGACACCGTGCAAGAACCGGGCGCCTTCCTTGATTCGATCGAGAGTAGGCGCCTGCTCGCTGAGGCGGTCTCACAGCTGACCGACCGGGATCGGGTGGTGGTATCGCTCTATTACTTCGAAAATCTCACCCTTGCCGAGATCGGTCGGGTGCTCGGGGTCACCGAGTCCCGGGTGTGCCAGCTGCACACGAGGGCGGTGCTACGGCTGCGGAGCAAGATGCTGGAAGCCTCCGCCGGGTGACGGGCGCAGGCATCGCTGGCGGTAGGGCAGGCCGTCGACCGGTAGCAGGCGAACCCGTCCCGTAGCGAGCAGCCGAAGCGGATCCAGATAATCCCCGTCGCGCGCTGGACCGCGGAGCACGCCCCAGTGCAGGCACACCGAGACGGGGCAGCCAGGATGGTCGAGCGCCACGGTACCGATCCGCTGACCCTTGATGACCCGGTCACCCGCGGTGACCATCGGCGACACCGGTTCATAGGTCGTGCGCAGGCCCCCTGGATGGTCCACCGAGATCACCCTGCGGCTGGCCACGATTCCGGCGAACACCACCGTGCCGGCGCCGGCGGCGAGCACCGGAGCTTCGGGTACTGCGGCCAGGTCGACGCCGCGATGTCCGGGTCCGTACCGGAAAGTCGGCGGGTGGAAAGCTCGAACTACGGTCGGCGAACCGGCCAGCGGCCAGCCGAATTGCCGCCCGGGAGTCTCACCAACGGGGTTAGACCCGTGCCGGACGGCCAGGCCGGTCGGAATCGCCAAAGCGGCCTCCGGATCCGTTGCCTCCGGGCCCGTTAACCTCAGGGCGGCCAGCGGTTCTCCGGACAACCCTCCGAACAGGGCTGTCATGAGAATGGTGCAGATCAGAATCCGAGGCACGCCGGTAGCGTCTCCGGATCGACCCGGGTTGCCCAGCGGCGAGTGCCACCGTTGGGGATAGCGGGGGATGATGTGGACAGCTGCCGGCGGCGCACCCTACCTCGGCTGGGTCGGGCGCCGGGCAGGCCGTACACTGGAACAGCGACCCGCATGCGGGTCGACTTCGCGTGCCAGCGCTGCGTCCCGCCAGGGGCCTCGGCGTCCGGCGGTCCCCGGCGCGGTCTCGATCGCACGGGGTCCGGTCACCGGCCTGGTACCAGGGCGGCGGTCTGACCCGGCCCGTCGCGACAACCGCATGTGCACGCCGGCAGACGCCGACGTGCCGGACACATCGAGGTGTGCAACCGGCCATGGCCGTCGTCACCATGAAAGAGCTGCTCGACTCCGGCGTGCATTTCGGGCACCAGACCCGCCGCTGGAACCCGAAGATGAAGCGTTACATCTTCACCGAGCGCAACGGCATCTACATCATCGACTTGCAGCAGACGCTCACCTACATCGACCGGGCCTATGAATTCATCAAGCAGACCGTGGCCCACGGCGGTTCGATCCTGTTCATCGGGACCAAGAAACAGGCTCAGGAAGCAATCTCACACCACGCGCAGCGAGTCGGCATGCCTTTTGTGAACCACCGCTGGTTGGGTGGCATGCTCACGAACTTCTCCACCGTGCACAAGCGCCTGCAGCGCCTCAAGGAGCTCGAATCCATGGAGCAGACCGGCGGTTTTTCCGGGCTGACCAAAAAAGAGATCCTGATGCGCACCCGGGAGAAGGACAAGCTGGAGAAGACCCTGGGTGGCATCCGGGACATGCAGCGCGTTCCCAGCGCAGTGTGGATTGTGGACACGAAGAAGGAGCAGATCGCCGTCGGCGAGGCCCGCAAGCTTGGCATCCCGGTGGTGGCCATCCTGGACACCAACTGCGACCCCGACGAGGTCGACTACCCCATCCCGGGCAACGATGACGCAATCCGCTCCGCGGCGCTGCTCACCCGGGTCGTTGCCGACGCCACCGCGAACGGATTGATGTCGCGGGCCGGACGCTCCGCCGGGGCGGACGGCTCGGACAAGCCCGAGGCCGGGGTCGGTGTCGACCAGCCGCTGGCTGAGTGGGAGCAGGAGCTGATGGTCTCCGGCCAACCAGCCTCCGGTGATTCTGTCCCCGGTGATGCGGCGGAGCGGGAACCCGCACCCCCGCAGCCGGAACCGATGGCTGCCAACAACGGTCTGTCGCACAGCTGAGGGATCAACCGCACAACCCTACCCGATCCGACAACGAACTCCAGGACGGTAAAGCCACAATGGCGAATTACTCCGCCGCCGACGTCAAGCGAATCCGGGACATGACTGGTGCCGGAATGATGGACTGCAAGAAGGCGCTGGAAGAATCCGGCGGCGACTTCGACCGGGCGGTCGAAATTCTACGCATCAAAGGTGCGAAGGACGTCGGCAAGCGCGCCGAACGCACCACCGCCAACGGCCTGGTGGCCGCCGAGAGCGGGGTGATGATCGAGCTCAACTGCGAGACCGACTTCGTGGCAAAGGGCGCCGACTTCCAGGAGCTCGCGAGCAAGATCGTCGCCGAAGCGATCAGCACCCGCCCTGTCGATGCCGGAGAGCTTGCCCAGGCGCAGCTGAACGGCGGCACGGTAGCTGACGCCGTGTACGCCGTCTCAGCCAAGATCGGCGAAAAGCTGCAGCTGCGCCGAGCCGTGTCCTTCGACGGTGAGGTGGCGACCTACCTGCACCGTCGCGCCTCCGACCTGCCCCCAGCAGTGGGCGTGCTGGTCGAATATGACGGTGATTCCCTCGATACGGCGCGTGCGGTGGCGATGCAGGTGGCCGCGATGAAGCCACGTTACGTCACCCGGGACGAGGTACCTGCCGAGGTGCTGGCCGACGAACGGCGTATCGCCGAGGAGACTGCTCGCGAGGAGGGCAAGCCCGAACAGGCGCTACCGAGAATCGTCGAGGGCCGCCTCAACGGCTTCTTCAAGGACACCGTGCTGCTGGAGCAGTCCTCTGTGCAGGATTCCAAGAAGACCGTGAAGGCCGTTCTGGATGAGGCGGGAGTGACGGTGCGGCGGTTCGCCCGCTTCGAGGTCGGCCAACCCTGACACGCCGATGAACGTTGACCGGCTGGATGGCCCCGGATACCGCAGAGTGCTCCTCAAGCTCGGCGGTGAGATGTTCGGCGGCGGCAAAGTCGGGGTAGACCCCGAGGTGGTGAAGACCGTCGCACGGCAGATCGCCGACGTGGTCGCCACCGGGGTCCAGATGGCCGTGGTGATCGGCGGTGGGAACTTCTTCCGCGGCGAAGAACTCCAGCAGGGCGGGATGGAACGGTCCCGGGCCGATTACATGGGAATGCTCGGTACCGTGATGAACTGCTTGGCCCTGCAGGACTTCCTGGAACGGGAATACAAGTTCGACACCCGCGTACAGACCGCCATCACCATGGGACAGGTCGCAGAGCCCTACATCCCGCGACGGGCCATCCGGCATCTTGAGAAGGGCCGAGTGGTGATCTTTGGAGCCGGCGTCGGAATGCCTTACTTCTCCACCGACACCACCGGAGCCCAACGGGCGCTGGAGATAGGTTGTGAGGTCCTGTTGATGGGTAAGGCGGTTGACGGGGTATACACCGCCGACCCCCGGACCGATCCGTCCGCCACGATGTTCACCCATATCACACATCGTGAAGTCCTCGAGCGCGGACTTAAAGTGGCGGATTCGACCGCGTTCAGCCTGTGCATGGACAACAAGCTTCCGATCATCGTGTTTAATTTGCTTACCGAAGGAAATATTGCCCGCGCGGTGCGTGGTGAGCCGATCGGGACTTTGGTTAGCGCGGCGGCATAACGGGCAAAGCTATTTCACAAGGAGCAACCGTGATCGACGACACCCTCCTCGACGCAGAGGAGAAAATGGAGAAGGCCGTGTCGGTGGCCAAGGAGGACCTCGCCACGGTGCGTACCGGTCGTGCCAACCCCGCGATGTTCTCCAAGATCGTCGTGGACTACTACGGTGCGGCCACTCCGCTGATCCAGCTGGCCAGTGTGACCGTACCGGAGGCCAGGATGGCGGTGATCAAGCCTTACGACCCCAGCCAGCTGCGGCCGATGGAGAAGGCGATCCGGGACTCCGACCTCGGCGTCAACCCGACCAATGACGGACTGATCATCCGGGTGGTCATCCCGCATCTGTCCGAGGAGCGGCGCCGAGATCTGGTCAAGGTCGCGCACGGCAAAGGCGAGGACGCCAAGGTGTCCATCCGTAACATTCGCCGCAAGGCCAAGGAACAGCTCAGCCGCATCGCGCGCGACGGTGCGGCCGGTGAGGACGACGTGACCCGGGCCGAGAAGGAGCTCGAGACCACCACGCACCGCTACGTGGGGCAGGTCGACGAGCTCGTCAAACACAAGGAATCCGAACTGCTCGAGGTCTGAGTGTCGGCCAGCGGACCGCCAGAGCATTCCACTTTCGCTGTGCACCCGGTTGAGCCTGCCCGTGCTTCGCGGGCCGGCCGCAATTTGAGGGCCGCCATCACCGTCGGGCTGCTGATGGCTGCCGGGATCGTGGTAGCGCTGGTCACCGTGCGCCACGTGTTCATCGGGATCGTGGCCGTTACGGTGGCGGTGTCCAGCTGGGAGTTGGCCGGGGCGATGCGCCGGGCAGGGATCCGGGTCGCGCTACCGCCGGTGCTGCTCGGTGGGCAGGCAATGGTGTGGCTGCCGTGGCCGTTCGGGCTGGGCGGGATAGTCGTCGCGTTCGTGATCACTGCGCTGGCCTGCCTGGTGTGGCGCTTCCCCGGGGGCGCCGCAGGGTTTGTCCGGGACGTCAGCGCCTCGGTGTTCGCCGCTGCGTACGTCCCCGGATTCGCGGCCTTCGCAACGATGCTGGTGCTGCCGCCCGACGGCACCGCGCGGGTGCTGTGCTTGATGACCGCCGCGGTGGCATCGGACGTCGGAGGTTACGCCGCTGGTGTGCTGGGCGGGCGGCACCCGATGGCCCCTTCGATCAGCCCGAAGAAGTCCTGGGAGGGATTCGTCGGATCGCTGGTGGCCGGCATCGCCGCGGGTGCGCTGTCGGTGACCTACCTGCTGGGTGGCCAGTTCTGGCACGGGGTGCTGTTCGGGGCGGCGATCGTGCTGACGGCTACCGGAGGTGACCTGATCGAGTCCTTGATCAAGCGTGACCTTGGCGTCAAGGACATGGGGACCGTGTTGCCCGGCCATGGCGGTTTCCTGGACCGTCTCGACTCACTGCTGCCGTCGGCGGTCGTGTCCTGGCTGCTGCTGAGCCTGCTCGTCCCGGCTGGCGGCTGAACTCCGCAGTCAGTCCACCTCATCAGCAATGCTGTGAGGTGCCTCTTCGACCCGCGTGGTGGGGTCGATCAGCGCGAAGCGCGCCCCCGACGGGTCGGTAACCCGGGCAATCCGGCCCAATTCGGTGTCGTAGGGATAGACCTCCACGCGGCCCCCCAGGTCGAGCAGCCGGCTGACTGCAGCGTCGGTACCCTCCTGCGGGTCCACTGCGAAGTGAAGCATCCAGTGCGACGGGATGCCGGCAGCCCAGTCCTCCTTCAGCTGGAGCCGGCCCAGCATCGTCGGTCCGCCTCGGGACCAGGTGGTGTAGTCCACGTAGCGGCCGTCGCCGATCTGTTGCTGGTGGTAGCCGAACAGGTTCGCGAAGAAGTCGTCGGCGCGCGCGCCGTCCCAGGTGTTCAACTCGGCCCAGATCAGCGACCCGGGGTCGCGTGTATAGAACGTCCTGGGCATCGCGGGTTGCCAGAAGCCGATGACACCACCGGTCGGATCCGCCCCGATGAGCACGCTGCCCTGCCCGGGAACATCCGCCGGCCCGTAGAGCACCTGACCGCCGAACTGGGTGAACAGCTCGGCGGTGTGCGTCACGTTGGCGCTGGCTAGATAAAGGGTCCAGGTCACTGGTTGCCCCGCCTGCACCGCAACACCCGCCAGGCCCGCTACTGGTTGCCCACCACACAGTGCTGTGGTGTAGTGCCCGCTGCCCGGGTCTGGATCGACCTGGTAGGTCCAGCCGAACAGTCCGGCATAGAAGTTCCGGGTGGTATCTGGATCGGCCGCTGACACGTCGATCCAGCACACCAACCCTGGGATGAACGACGCCTCCTCGGTCACGCAGCGACACTATCCGATTGCGGTTAGTGCCGCGCGGGCACAATGGACCGGTGACCGATTCGGGCGTGCTGGCCAGCCCCAACATTTGGAACTGGCCCGAAGTCTACGAGCGGGAGAATCAGGCTGCCGACGCCGACGGGGCGCTGTGGGCCGCACTGGCCGACCGGATCGGCTGGCGTGGCGCAGACGTCGTCGACGTCGGCTGCGGGGACGGGTTCCACCTGCCTCGATTCGCCGAGCAGGCGCGCAGCGTGGTCGGGGTGGAACCACATCCTCCGCTGGTGATGCGCGCCCGCCGACGGGTTCGCGACCTGCCCGGCGTCCGGGTGCTCGCCGGTTGCGCTCAACGGCTGCCGCTGCCCGATTCGAGTGCCGATATGGTGCATGCCCGCATCGCGTACTTCTTCGGTCCGGGCTGCGAACGCGGCCTGGCCGAGGCCCGACGAGTGCTGCGGGCCGGCGGGACCCTGGCCATCATCGACCTGGACGGCACCCACCCTCCTTACGGCGAGTGGCTGTGCGCGGCGGCGCCGCGCTACCGGCCGGCCGCCGTCGAAGCATTCTTCCTCGCCCACGGTTTCGACTGCTGCCGGGTGGACACGGTGTGGCGGTTCCGCGAGCGCGGTGACCTGGAAGCCGCACTGCGCATAGAGTTCACCCCTGAAGTGGCCGCGCGGGCGATCGCCCAGACTCCAGGGCTGACTGTCCCGGTCCGTTACCGCCTGCACCTACGCCGCGAGCCCGTCGTCGGCCTGTGACATTAAGACCTGGGACACTGAATCTGACATGACTGCGAAGCCCTTGGTGTTCGAGGCTCCAAGCCGTGGTATGCCGCCGCGGCATCTCGCTGACCTCGACCCCGGCCAGCGCCGCACCGCGGTGACCGAGCTGGGCGAGCCGGCGTTTCGGGCAGACCAACTGGCCCGGCACTATTTCGCCCGGCTGAGCACCGATCCGGCCGCGATGACCGACCTACCTGCGGCAGGCCGGGATCGGCTGGTCGCCGCGCTGCTGCCGGACCTGGCTACCCCGGTGCGGCACGTCTGCTGCGACGGCGACACCACCCGTAAGACACTGTGGCGGGCAGCCGACGGAGCCCTCACCGAAAGCGTGCTGATGCGCTACCCGGACCGGGCCACGGTCTGTGTCTCCAGCCAGGCCGGCTGCGGGATGGCCTGCCCGTTCTGCGCCACTGGGCAGGGCGGGCTGACCCGCAACCTGTCCACCGCGGAGATCGTCGATCAGGTGCGAGCTGCTGCGGCCGCGATGCGCGACGGGGAGCTCGCCGGCGGACCCGGCCGGCTGTCCAACGTCGTGTTCATGGGCATGGGCGAGCCGCTGGCCAACTACCAGCGGGTGGTCACCGCTGTCCGCCGGATCACCGAGCCCACTCCGGATGGGTTCGGGGTGTCCCAGCGGTCGGTGACGGTGTCTACCGTGGGCCTGGTGCCGGCGATCCGGCGGCTGGCCGTCGAAGGACTGCAGGTCACCCTCGCGGTGTCGTTGCACACCCCGGACGACGAGCTGCGCGACACCCTCGTCCCGGTGAACCGGCGGTGGAAGGTGGCCGAGGTGCTCGACGCCTCCCGGAACTATGCGGACACCACAGGGCGCCGGGTGTCCATCGAGTACGCACTGATCCGGGACGTCAATGACCAGCCGTGGCGAGCTGAGCTGCTCGGCCGGCTGCTGCGGGACCGCCTTGGTGGTTTGGTGCACGTGAACCTCATCCCCCTCAACCCCACCCCGGGCAGCGAATGGGACGCCAGCCCGTTGCCGGTGCAGGAGGAATTCGTCGATCGGGTGCGGGCTGCGGGTGTAGCCTGCACCGTCCGGGACACCCGCGGCCGCGAGATCGCCGCCGCCTGCGGTCAACTCGCAGCATCCCAACAGTGACGATTGCGGAAGTGCTGTGCATCGCTGCATAATGCTGCTGTGGCCACGTCGATCACCATCCGCAACGTCCCCGACGACGTCCGCGACGAGCTCGCGAGCAGGGCCGCTCGCGCAGGTCGGTCCCTTCAGGAACACCTCCGCGGCGAGCTGATAGAGCTCGCCCGGCGGCCATCGATCGAGCAACTCCTCGATCGCGTCCGGGAACGTAAGGCTGCCACATCCACCCGCCTGAGCATCGAGGAGATCCTCGAACACCGCGACGCCGATCGACGATGACGCTGGTCATCGATGCGGGAGTCGTCGTCGCGGCGCTGGTCGACGACGGCCCACACGGCCGGTGGGCCGAGTCGATGCTGGCCTCCGGACCCCTGGCCGCGCCGCACCTGATGCCGGTTGAGGCGACGAATATCCTGCGCCGCGCCTGGCTGGCGGGAACGATCGACGGGGCCTGCGCGCACCTGGCCCATGCGGACCTGCTCAAGCTGCGAGTGGTGCTGTTCGGTTACGAGCCGGTGGCGGAGCGGACATGGAGTCTGCGCGGTGCTGTCACTGCCTACGACGCCTGTTACGTCGCCCTTGCCGAAGCACTCGACGCCCCACTGGCAACGATCGACCTTCGATTGAGCCGTGCACCCGGACCACGATGTGTCTTCGAGACTCCATCGACACGTCAGGAACCAGCGTGACGGCCCTCAGGTCGCTCAAATCGCCATCAGGTTCCAACTGACGGGTCCCAGCCGTCCATAAGTCGCCAAATGGCTCCATTTGACGGCCGCGCGGACGCGCGCGATCAGTCAGATGTCACTGCTCGGCTTGCCCGTTGGTTTCCTGCTGACCGTCCAGTGATGAGGACGACTCCAGAACATGATCACCGCTTGGGTGCCGTCCGCGACATTCTTTGTCGTCCTACGCACACAATCGATGATCACGGTGCCCACCGGCCGGAGTTCCGCAGTCGGTTAGCACACCGAAGCTCAGGGTCGCCATCACGGGATCCAGGGATTGAGGTGTCGGAGCAGGGTCTGACACCAAACCCGGACGCTGCTCCGATGTGCGGGGTGTCCCTTCCGGGGCAGCATTGTCGGCATGATCGAGGTACGCGAACTGACCAAGCAGTCCCTGCATGAGGTGTTCGTACGCTCACCTCGCCGCGGCGGACTGACCAGGGTGCTGACCGGCATGGGCGCGACGGTGCTCGCCCAACCTGGCGGTGGACTCCTGGTCACCGGCATGGATGCATGCCGGATCGCGTCGGTCGCTGCGGCGCATCTCAGACCGATCCAGGAGCTGACGCCCCGCAGCTCGCCATGGACTACGGTCTGGTCCCGAGCGGAGAGATAGACTCACCAGTTGATCGCATCGTCGACGACGCACGAACCCAGGCACTGCGGCCGGCGGCCCCAACCATGAGGCGAGCCGCGACGGTCGCTACTCGAGGTTTGACACCCATAGAATCACTCTTGTGGGTGTAACTGGCGGTGGTGGGCGGTGGGGCGTCGGGCTCACCGCCGTCTGCGGAACCGACGTCCGGGATCCAGGCCGGGTCATGGCTGTCGCATGGTGGCGCAAGTCAGCTCGCAACGATTTGCGCCAGCCGCAGGCGCGGCTTGACCGGCGGGGGACACTCAAGCCCGTGCAGCTTCCCGTCATGCCACCTGTCGCGCCGATGCTGGCCAAGCCGGCACCGGACATCCCACCTGGCCAGCACTATGAACCGAAGTGGGACGGTTTCCGGTCGATCATCTTCCGGGACGGCGACGAGGTGGAGATCGGCAGCCGCAAGGAGCGGCCGATGACCCGCTACTTCCCGGAGGTCGTCGAGGCCGTGCTGGCGAATTTCCCGCGACGCGCCGTGATCGACGGTGAGATCATCATCGCCGATACCGAACGCAACACCCTCGACTTCGAGGCCCTGCAGCAGCGAATCCATCCCGCCGCCAGCAGGGTGACGCTGCTGTCCGAGCAGACCCCGGCCAGCTTCGTCGCGTTCGACCTGCTCGCGCTAGGAGATGACGACCTCACCGAGCACCCCTTCAGCGACCGGTGGACTGTGCTGCACCGCGCGCTCGCCGACGCCGAGGCGCCGATACACCTCACCCCCGCCACCCAAGATCTCGAGCTGGCCCGGCGGTGGTTCGACCAGTTCGAAGGCGCAGGGCTCGACGGGCTCATCGCCAAGCAGCTCGACCTGCCCTACCAGCCCGACAAACGGGTCATGACCAAGATCAAGCACGAGCGCACCGCCGACTGCGTGGTCGCGGGCTACCGGGTGCACAAGTCTGGCCCGGACGCGCTCGGCTCGTTACTGCTTGGTCTCTACGATGACCGGGGCGTCCTGGTGTCGGTGGGCGTGGTGGGGGCGTTCCCGATGGCCCGGCGCAGGGAGCTGTTCACCGAGTTGCAGCCGCTGGTCACCACATTCGAGGACCACCCGTGGGCCTGGGCGCGGCAGGAGGAGGGAGAGCGGACTCCGCGCAAGTCAGAGACCAGCCGCTGGAACGCCGGCAAGGACCTGTCCTTCATCCCGCTGCGCCCTGAGTGCGTCGTCGAGGTCCGCTACGACTACATGGAAGGCGTGCGGTTCCGGCACACCACGCAGTTCGTCCGCTGGCGTGCGGACCGCGATCCCCGCTCCTGCACCTACGATCAGCTCGAACGGCCCGTCCGGTTCAACCTCGCCGACGTCCTCACGAGCGCATGACGTCCGCTGCCAGGGCCCGTGACTCGACGCCATCGACGTTTCAGCCCGGGACGTCGGTAGCGTCGAGTTCACGGTGGTCCCGTCCGGTGGGCGTCGCGGTCGGCCCACTCGATCAGCGGCTCCAATGAGAACACCGCGTCGTCGATGCCGGCGTGCACGTCGCCCAGACGCGCGAACCGCTCGGGCACGGTGGCCAGGGTGAAGTCGTCGGGTTCGGCGTCGGGCACTTCGTCCCAGCGCAGCGGGGTGGACACGACCGCCTCGGGCACGCCGCGCACCGAGTAGGCGGCACGGATCGTGTGATCGCGGGTGTTCTGGTTCCAGTCGACGAAGACCGCGCCGGTCCGGTCCCGCTTCCACCAGGCGGTGGTGACCAGATCCGGCGCGCGTCGCTCCACTTCGTGGGCGAAGGCGCGGGCCGCCCGGCGTACGTCGGCGAAGCCCCAGCGCGGCTCGATCCGCACGTAGATGTGCATCCCACGACCGCCGGAGGTCTTGGGCCAGCCCACCGCACCGATCTCGGCGAGCACCTCCTGCACCACCACGGCCACCTCGCGAGCCTGTGCGAACCCGGTACCGGGCTGCGGGTCGAGATCGATGCGCCACTCGTCAGGGCATTCGACGCTCGTCCTGCGCGTATTCCACGGGTGGAACTCCACGGTGCTCATCTGCACCGCCCAGATCACCTCAGCGAGGTCGGTGACGCACAGTTCGTGCGCGTTGCGGCCGGAGGGGAAGTCCACCCGCACGGTCTGCACCCACGGCGGAGCACCGGCGGGCAACCGCTTCTGGTGCACCTTGGGACCGGTGACGCCGGTCGGGAACCGGTGCAGCATGCACGGGCGTTCGCGCAATACACGGACGATGCCCTCGCCCACCGAGAGGTAGTAGCGGGCGAGGTCGAGCTTGGTCTCGCCGCGGGTGGGGAAGTAAATTCGCTCCGGATTGGTGATCCGGATGGTCCGCGCGCCGACCTCCAACTCGACGGCAGGTGAGGCGCGGGTGCCGGCCACTGCGCCTCAGCGCCGCCTGGCCTTGCGGGCTTTGAGGTGGCTGCCGATCAGCATCACTGCGAGCAGTGTGCCGAGGCCGATGAGGTAGGCGTCCTCAACCTGACCTTGGTGATTGCCGATGAGCATCGCGAACAGAGCGATGACGGTGACCCAGCCCGCGATAGGGCCGGCTCGAGGGAAGCCGCCGTGCCAGCCCCAGGCGGCCGACGGCTCCCGGTCCGCGTCTACGTCGAAGGGGTCCACGCCGTGCGGAGCCGAGTGCTGCTCGCCGGGATGCCGGTCGGTCGAGGCCACGGCCGCATCATCGCACACCCGCGGCTGGGCAGGCCGGACCCGCGCCGGTCCGGCCTGCCCGAAGGGCGGTCAGTAGCTCTTGAATGCCCTACTCCGGGAGATGAGCCGGTAGATGACGAGGAGAATCAATGAGCCGATAATGGCCCAAATCCAGGTCGCGAAGCTGAAAAACCCCTCATTCGGGGTGAACCCCAAGGCTCGGCCCAGGAAGCCGCCCAGGATCGCTCCGATGATTCCGATCAGCATCGTGACGATGATCCCGCCCGGGTCATCACCCGGCAGAATCAACTTAGCGATGGCGCCTGCGAGGAGGCCCAAGACAATCCACGAGATGATCCACATGCCCCTACTCCCTCCGTGTGCGTGCGCTAACTAGTGTGAGCCAGCTCGGGCCACCTTGCACGCACTTCTCCACCGCCGTCGGGAACAATGACCTGGATGGACGTCTCCTCCCGGCCCCGCTCTGTGCTGCTGCTGGGCAGCACCGGATCGATCGGTGTCCAGGCGCTGGACGTGGTGCACCGCAACCCGCAACGCTTCCGTGTGGTCGGGCTGGCCGCTGGGGGGGCCGACCCGCAGGCGCTTGCTGCGCAGGTGGTGCAAACCGGCGCAGCCACCGTCGCGGTCGCCCGCGCCCGGGCAGTGCAGGATCTACAGCTTGCGTTGTTTGCTGAGGCGCAACGATGTGGCTACGACCAGGGCGGGTACCGGATGCCCCGGATCCTCGCCGGCCCCGAGGCGGTGGCCGAGCTGGTCGCGACTCAGCCCGCCGACGTGGTGCTCAACGGCATCACCGGTTCCCGGGGCCTGGCGGCCACGCTGGCCGCCCTGCGCAGCGGTGCCACGCTGGCGCTGGCCAACAAGGAGTCCTTGGTGGCGGGAGGCACCCTGGTCACTGGTGCCGCCGCGCCCGGCCAGATCGTTCCGGTGGACTCCGAGCACTCCGCGCTTGCCCAGTGCTTGCGGGCCGGAAGTGGCATGGAGGTTTCCCGGTTGGTGCTCACCGCCTCTGGAGGACCGTTTCGCGGGCGGCGCCGCGAGCAGCTCGACGGAGTCACCGCCGAGCAGGCCCTGGCGCACCCGACCTGGCGGATGGGGCCGGTGGTGACGGTGAACTCGGCCACTTTGGTGAACAAGGGCCTGGAGCTCATCGAGACGCATCTACTATTCGGCGTGCCCTACGACCGCATTGACGTGGTGGTGCACCCGCAGTCGGTGGTCCATTCGATGGTGACGTTCACCGACGGCTCGACGGTCGCCCAGGCCAGCCCGCCGGATATGCGATTGCCGATCGCGCTGGCCCTGGGCTGGCCGGACCGGGTTGCCAACGCGGCTCCGGCCTGCGAGTTCGGTAGCCCAGCGAGCTGGACTTTCGAGCCGGTGGACGCCGAGGCGTTCCCGGCCGTCGAGCTGGCCAGGGCAGCGGGTGCCGCCGGGGGTTGCGTTCCCGCGGTGTTCAACGCGGTCAATGAGGAAGCGGTAGCGGCCTTCCTCGCCAACCGCATTTCCTTCCGTGGGATCGTCGACACGCTTGCGACGGTGCTGGGCGAGGCGCAAGGGTGGCGCGCCGACCCCACTACGGTGGAGGACGTGCTGACCGCCGAGGACTGGGCTCGGAGCAGGGCAACGGAGCTGCTCGGCGGTCGACCCGCCCGGGCGGGGAGCAGTCCCACGTGAGGAGGAACACAGCGTGACGTTCGTGCTGGGGGTAGTGCTGTTCGCGGTGGCCTTCGGGGTCTCCATCGCACTGCACGAGGCCGGGCACATGTACAGCGCGAAGGCCTTCGGGATGAAGGTGCGTCGCTACTTCATCGGCTTCGGTCCCACCCTGTTCTCCTTCCGCCGGGGTGAGACGGAGTACGGCCTCAAACTGATCCCGGCCGGAGGTTTCTGCGATATCGCCGGGATGACCGCGCTGGAGGAGCTACCCGACCCGGCAGACCGCAAGCGGGCGTTCTTCCGCTTCGCCACCTGGAAGCGGGTGGTGGTCTTGGCTGCGGGTCCGCTGACCCACTTCGCGCTGGGCATCGTGCTGATCTACGTGATGGCGGTGTCGACCGGTCTGCCGAACCTCGACCGCCAGCCGACCCCCGCGGTAGTGGCCCAGGTCAATCAATGCGCCGCGCTGCAGACCGACGGGGCCTGCCAGCCGGGTTCCCCGGCGCCGGCCAGGGACGCCGGCCTGCGCGCAGGTGACCGGGTGTTGGCCGTGGCGGGTAACCCGGTGCAAAACTCCACAGAGCTGATCACAGCGATCCAGAGCCGCTCCGGTCCGACCGAGTTCCGGCTCGAGCGTGACGGGCAGCAGCGCACCGTACTGGTCGACGTCGCCCGGGTCCCGATCTCGGCCCTGGGTGGCCAGGGAGACAGGCTGGTCGGCGCGATCGGCGTGTCCACCCAGCGCCCGGCCGCCGTGACGCTGCGGTACGGCCCGGTGGACGCGGTGGGTCAAACGGTTACCTTCACCGGCACGATGTTCGTCAACACCTGGGAAGCGCTCCAGCAGTTCCCGCAGCGGGTTCCGTTGCTGCTGGATCGGATCGCGGGCGAGGACCGCCCGGACAGCCCGGTCAGCGTGGTCGGGGCCAGCGTTCTCGGTGGTGACGCCGTCGGTCTGGGTGCGTGGTGGTTCTTCCTGTTCCTGCTCGCGACGGTGAACCTGTTCTTCGGCCTGTTCAACCTGCTGCCGCTGCTGCCACTGGATGGCGGGCACATCGCCGTCAACCTCTACGAACGTGCCCGCAACGCCCTTCGCCGAGCCGCCGGCCGACCCAACGGGCCGCCGGTGGATTACACCCGGTTGCTCCCGCTGACCTACGCGTTCATGATCGTACTCATCGGGGTGGGTGCGCTGGCCATCACGGCCGACATCATCAATCCGATTCGCCTGCCGCAATGACGATCTTGCCGTACTGATGAGGCTCCCATGATGATTGGCATGCCGGCGCTGCCGCCGCAGGTGCTCGCGGAGCGCCGCAAGACCCGCCAACTGCAGGTCGGCCCGGTGGGAGTGGGCAGCGAGCACCCCGTCTCCGTGCAGTCGATGACCACTACACCAACCGCGAACATCGACGCCACCCTGCAACAGATCGCCGAGCTCACCGCGGCGGGCTGCGACATCGTGCGGGTGGCCGTCCCCAGCGCCGATGACGCCGAGGTGCTGACGGCGATCGCGCGCAAGTCGCAGATCCCGGTGATCGCCGATATTCACTTCCAACCCAAGTACGTCTTCGCCGCCATCGATGCGGGGTGCGCGGCGGTGCGAGTGAACCCCGGCAACATCAAGAAGTTCGACGACCGGGTGGCCGAGATTGCCAGAGCCGCCAAGGACGCGGGTACCCCGATCAGGATCGGCGTCAACGCCGGCTCGCTGGACCCCAAGGTCATGGCCAAGTACGGCAAAGCGACCCCGGAGGCGCTGGTCGAATCCGCGCTGTGGGAAGCGAGCCTGTTCGCCGAACACGACTTCCACGACATCAAGATCTCGGTGAAACACCACGACCCGGTGATCATGGTTCGGGCCTACGAGCAGCTCGCCGCGCGCTGCGACTACCCCTTGCACCTCGGGGTCACCGAGGCGGGCCCGGCGTTTCAAGGAACGGTCAAGTCGGCCACCGCGTTCGGTGCGTTGCTCAGCCAGGGCATCGGGGACACCATCCGGGTCTCGCTGTCGGCGCCCCCGGTCGAGGAGGTCAAGGTCGGGCTCCAGATCCTGGAGGCGCTGAACCTGCGGACCCGCCGGCTGGAGATCGTGTCCTGCCCGTCCTGCGGTAGAGCCCAGGTTGATGTCTACAAGCTTGCCGATGAGGTGACCGCGGGCCTGCAAGGCATGGACGTGCCGCTGCGGGTGGCGGTGATGGGTTGCGTGGTCAATGGACCCGGCGAGGCGCGCGAGGCTGATCTCGGGGTGGCATCGGGTAACGGCAAGGGCCAGATCTTCGTCCGGGGTAAGGTGATCAAGACTGTGCCGGAGGCGAAGATCGTCGAGACACTCATCGAGGAGGCCTTCCGCTTGGCCGAGGGTTCTTGAGCAGGGCCTGTCCTGGAGGTTCTTTGAGGTGATGCTGCGCCGCTGTTCTGGGACGCTGGACGGCGTGCTAAAGCACGCCGGCGCGCGCCTGCTGGATGACCGCGATGTGCGCGGCGTCCGGGCGGCGCTGGCTACTGACCCGGTGATGTCCTGCATGGTGGCGGCCCGGATCGAAGGTGGTGGGTTGGAACCATGGCGGCTCGGCGGCGAGCTGTGGGGCTTTGGCAGTCGGTTCGACGGCGGGCTTGATGGTCTGTGCTTCTCCGGCGCCAACCTGGTGCCCTTGCGGGGGGGACGTTCGGCGATCCGGGCTTTTGCCGAACGGGCGGCGGACCGGACCCGTTCCTGCTCGTCGATGGTGGGGCCGGCCGATCAGGTGCTCGAGCTGTGGTCACAGCTGCGCGAGAGCTGGGGACCGGCCCGTGAGGAGCGCCTGAACCAGCCGCTGATGGTGCTGGCTGAGCAGCCCTTACTGCCCGAGGATCCGCTGGTGCGGCCGGTTCGCCTCGATGAGCTGGATCGCTACCTTCCGGCCGCGGTGGCGATGTTCACCGAGGAGGTCGGAGTCGATCCCCGATTGCCCGACGGCGGTGCCGGATACCGGGCCCGGGTCGCGGAGTTGATCGCGGCAGGTCGAGCGTTCGCCCGGTTCGAGGCCGGTGACGTGATCTATAAGGCTGAGATCGGCGCGATGTCGTCCACGGTGGGTCAGATCCAAGGGGTGTGGGTGCACCCAGATCGACGTGGGCAGGGTCTGGCGGCCGGCGCGACCGCTGCGGTGGTGCAGCGACTACGCCGGATGGGTCGGGTCGCCAGCTTGTACGTCAACGCCTACAACATCCCGGCCCGGGCTACGTACCAACGAGTCGGTTTCACTCCGGTGGGCTCCTTCGCTACGGTGCTGTTCTGAACCGCCGATGGGCATACTCGCGTCCGTGCGCCGACGACGACGTCTCCGGGTAGCCGCCGTCCGGGTCCTCGCAGTTACTCTGACAGTGGCCCTGACGGGGACGCTGCTGGCAGGGTGCGGCATCTTCGGGTCTGACCCGGGTGATGCAGCAACTGCGTTCCTGGACGCGGTGGCCAGGGGAGATGTCGTCGCCGCCGGACGGCTCACCGACGATCCAGCGGCCGCCGCCACACTGATTCAGCAGGTCCGGGAGGAGCTGAAGCCGCAGGGCGCCAAACTCGTGCTGGCTGAGACCCGTTCCGGCGACAACGTCGCCTCGGCGTCCTTCTCCGCGGACTGGGACCTGGGTAGCGGCCGGCAGTGGCGGTATCAAGGAGGCTTCGATCTGACCCCCGCAGACATCGACGAGGGCTGGTCGGTGCGGTGGAGTCCAGGGGTGCTGCATCCGCGGCTTTCCGCGCAGCAACGGCTGGCACTGCGGGAGGTACCGGCCGAATCTGCCCCGGTGGTCGATCGGTCCGGGACACCGTTGCTCACCTCGCAAACCGTGGTCACCGTTGCGCTGGACCGCAGCAAGACGCCCGACCTGTCCGCGTCGGCTGCCCAGTTGGCGGCCGTGCTGGGGAGCTTGGATCCTCAGATCACCCAGCAGTCCATCATCGCTGGGGCGAATTCAGCCCCGCCGGGCAAGCCCAGCGCGGTGGCGGTACTTCGTGAGTCCGATTACCAATCGGTGCGGGATCGGATCTACGAGCTGCCTGGCCTGAGCTTTCCCACCCAGCAGCGGTTGCTCGGACCGGACCGGGACTTCGCCACCCAGCTGGTGCCGGGCATCCGCAAAGTCGTCGAGGAACAGCTGCAGAGCGCCGCAGGCTGGCGCATCGTCACGGTGACCGCGTTGGGCGAGGAGGTCGAGACCCTCGCCAACCAGCAGCCACGGGCGGTTCCGACCCTGACCACCACGGTCGACCGCGCCGTGCAGGCCGCCGGAGAACGGGCTGTGGATGCGGCGTCCAACCCCGCAATGATCGTCGCGATCCAGCCTTCCACCGGGGAAATCCTCGGGGTCGCGCAGAACAGCGCGGCAGACGCGCAAGGCGCGCTGGCGCTGACTGGACGTTACCCGCCGGGCTCCACATTCAAGATTGTGACCGCGGCGGCGGCGCTGCAAGCCAAACAGGTGGCGCTGGACTCGCCGGTGGCCTGCGCAGCGACCACCGTGGTCGGGGAGCGAGAGATCTCTAACGACCGCTTCTTCGACCTGGGTACCGTCCCGCTTCGCACCGCTTTCGCCCGGTCCTGCAACACCACGTTCGCGCAGCTGGCGGCTCAGCTGGGAGTCGGCGCGCTGACCGATGCGGCGCACCAGATGGGCGTCGGGATCGACTACGACGTCTCCGGCATTACCACCGTCACCGGCCAGGTGCCGCCCTCGGAGTCGTCGGTGCGTCGGGCGGAGAACGGATTCGGCCAGGGACGGGTGATCGCCAGCCCGTTCGGCATGGCGTTGGTCGCCTCCACGGTCGCGGCTGGTGGTCAGCTACCCACCCCCGTGCTGATCAGGGGAATGCAGACCGGGATCGCGCTCGGGCCGGTGGCGCCGCTGCCGCGCGAGGTGGCCGACACGGTGCAGGTGATGATGCGCGAAGCGGTGACCCAGGGAACGGCGAAGGCCTTGGCGAGCCTGGGCCAGCTGCACGGCAAGACCGGGACCGCCGAGGATGTCAGTTCGGAGGCGCACGGCTGGTTCGTCGGGTTCCGTGGTGACCTCGCCTTCGCGACCCTCGTCGTCGGCGCCGGCTCATCCCAACCGGCCCTGGAGGTCTCCGAGCGCTTCCTGTCCGCGTTGGGTCCGACGTAATCGGTGCAGGTGACCGGCATACCAGCGGGACCGGCATAGAGTGGGGGCATGCCCGTGAGAACTTCGCTGCGCCCTGGCCGGCAGACACCGATGCGTTCCGTACCATTGCGGATTCCGCGGCCGGAATATGTCGGGAAAGCCGGGCCGACGCCCAGCACCGACCCGTGGATCCAGCCACCCGAGGTGATCGAGGCGATGCGGGTGGCCGGACGGATCGCGGCACAGGCGCTGGCCGAGGGCGGGCGGGCCGTCGCGCCCGGCGTCACCACCGACGACGTCGACCGGGTGGTGCACGAGTTCTTGCTCGACCACGGCGCTTACCCCTCGACACTGGGCTACAAGGGCTTTCCCAAGTCGTGCTGCACCTCGTTGAACGAGGTGATCTGCCACGGCATCCCGGACTCGACCGTGATCGAGGACGGGGACATCGTCAACATCGACGTCACCGCCTTCATCGGCGGCGTGCACGGGGACACCAACGCGACCTTCCTCGCCGGTGACGTGGTCGAGGAAGATCGACTGCTCGTCGAGCGCACCCACGAGGCGATGATGCGCGGGATCCGTGCGGTACGCGCGGGCCGGCAGCTCAACGTGGTCGGCCGGGTTATCGAGGCCTACGCCAAGCGTTTCGGGTACGGGGTGGTCCGCGACTTCACCGGCCACGGTATCGGCCGTTGCTTCCACAGCGGCCTGGTCGTGCTGCACTACGACGAGCCCACCGTGAACACTGTCATGGAACCGGGGATGACCTTCACGATCGAACCGATGATCACGCTGGGCTCGATCGACTACGATGTGTGGCCGGACGGGTGGACCGTCACCACCAAGGATAAGCAGCGCACCGCTCAGTTCGAACACACCTTGGTCGTCACCGCGGGCGGGGCGGAGATCCTGACCCTGCCGTAACCGTGCGCGGAGCCCTGCTGGTCGCTGGCACCACCTCGGATGCCGGCAAGAGCGTCCTGGTCGCCGGGATCTGCCGGTGGCTGGCCCGTCGCGGGGTGTCGGTGGCGCCGTTCAAGGCACAGAACATGTCCAACAACTCGGTGGTGACCCCGGATGGTGGGGAGATCGGCCGGGCGCAAGCCGTGCAGGCTGCGGCGTGCGGCATCGAACCCGACGTGCGGCTCAACCCGGTGTTGCTCAAGCCGGGCAGCGACCGATGCGCACAGGTTGTGGTGCTGGGGCAGGCCGACGGCACGGTGTCTGCCGCGTCGTACCGGCACCGTAAGGCGGAACTTCTCGACGTCGTGCTGAGCGCGTTGACCACGCTTCGAGCCGAGCACGAGGTGGTGATCTGCGAGGGCGCCGGCTCGCCGACCGAGATCAATCTGCGTTCCACCGACATCGCGAACATGGGTCTGGCTCGGGCTGCCGGCTTGCCGGTGCTCGTGGTCGGGGACATCGACCGGGGGGGTGTGCTCGCGCATCTGTTCGGCACCCTGGCCTTGCTGTCGCCTGCCGACCAGGCGCTGGTGGCCGGGTTCGTGATCAACAAGTTCCGTGGTGATCCGGACCTGCTGGCACCGGGTCTGACGCAATTGCACGCGCTGACCAGCCGCCGCAGTTACGGTGTGCTGCCGTTCTGTGACCGACTGTGGCTGGACGCCGAGGACTCGCTGGCTCACGTGGCCGGTGGCGCGGTAGGTCGGCCTACCCCGCCGCACGGCACCCAATGGCTACGGGTGGCCGCAGTGCGGTTGCCGCGAATCTCCAACGGCACCGACGTTGACGCGTTGGCTTGCGAGCCCGGGGTGGCGGTGCGCTACGTCACCGAGCCCTCCCGATTGGCCGACGCCGACCTGGTGGTGCTTCCCGGCTCGAAGTCCACCGTGGCCGACCTGGAGTGGCTGCGCCGGACGGGGCTGGCTGATGCGATCACGGCGCACGCCGAGGCCGGGCGGCCGGTGCTGGGCATCTGCGGTGGCTACCAGATGCTGGGGCGCCGGATCCACGACGAGGTCGAGTCCGGTGCTGGCGACGTCACCGGGCTGGAATTGCTCGACCTCGAGGTGACCTTCGACCGTGCCAAACATCTGGGGCGCGCAGCGGGCACTGCGCTGTGCGCGCCCGTCACCGGTTACGAGATCCACCACGGCAGGGTCGTGCACCGTGGTGAGCCTGCCTTGGTGTCCGGACCCGACGAGGGATCCGATGGAGGACACGTGCTGGGTACCCACTGGCACGGCTTGCTTGAAAACGACGCTTTTCGCCGCGCTCTGCTCAGCCGGGTGGCCCGCCTCGCCGGCCGCCCGGGTTTTCGGCCGGCACCGGCCACCAGCTTCGCGGCCCTTCGAATGGCCCAGCTGGACCTGCTGGGCGACCTGGTCGCGGACCACCTGGACACCGCCGCCCTGACCGATCTGATCCAGCACGGCCCCCCACCCGATCTGCCCTTCGTCCCACCGGGCATTCCCGAACCGTACCGAAGTTGGTCTGACCAGACTTGACCTAGCACCCTGCGCTGGTGGAAAGGCAAGTGAACGTCTACGAGGCCAAGACCCAACTCTCCAAGCTACTCGAGCAGGTGGAGGCCGGGCTGG
Organism: Pseudonocardiaceae bacterium; assembly: GCA_050699875.1. GTDB lineage: Bacteria > Actinomycetota > Actinomycetes > Mycobacteriales > Pseudonocardiaceae. Next base: position 34,697 of record JBOHFX010000013.1, on the reverse strand, counting down.
CCCGCAACGACCTCAATGACAACGAGTTCGTAAGCTCGTCATCGTGCGGATCTTGCTGCTGTCCACCGCCGACACCGACCTGCTCGCCGCCCGGGCCTGCGAGGCCGACTACCGGCTCGCCAACCCGGCACGGACCGAGCCCACCGCGCTGCCCGCGCTGCTCGACGGGGTGGATGTCGTCGTGCTCCGGTTGCTCGGTGGGCGGCGGGCCTGGGAGCCGGGCCTTGAAGCGCTGCGGCGCGCTCGGTTGCCGCTGGTGTGCCTGGGCGGCGAGGCGATCCCGGACGCGGAATTGATGGCGACCTCCACGGTTCCCGCGGGGGTGGCGGCGGAGGCGCTGCGCTACCTGGTCGCAGGCGGGCCCGCGAACCTGGCTCAGCTGGCCCGTTTCCTGTCCGACACGGTGCTGCTCACCGGGGAGGGTTTCGAGCCGCCGGCCCCCGCCCCGGAGTACGGCGTGTACGACGCGCGAGAGCCGGACCCGGCACGCCCGACTGTCGGCATCGTCTTCTACCGGGCGCATGCGCTGGCCGCCAACACCGGTTTCGTCGACGTTCTGGCCGGCGCAGTCCGCGCGGCCGGAGCGAACGCGCTACCTGTGTTCTGCGGTTCTCTGCGCGGGTTAGGGGGTGCGCAGGCACGGGGACTGCATGCCCTGTTGGGTGGCTGCGACGCCGTGGTGACCACGGTGCTCGCGGCGGGTGGCAGCGCCGGTGCCGAAGAGGAGTCCTGGGACGCGGGAGCGCTGGCCGCGCTGGACGTCCCGGTCCTGCAAGGACTTTGCCTGACCTCACCGCGGGCGAACTGGCAGGCCAGCGACGCTGCGCTGTCCCCGATGGACGCCGCCATGCAGGTTGCCATCCCGGAGTTTGACGGGCGGCTGGTGTCGGTGCCGTTCTCCTTCAAGGAGCCCGGGCCAGACGGGATCCCGGTCTACGTGGCCGATCCCGAGCGGGCCGCCAGGGTGGCCGGTACCGCCGTGGCGCTGGCCCGGCTGCGTGCCCTACCCGCCGCGGACAAGCGGTTGGCGATCGTGCTGTCGGCATACCCGACCAAGCACTCCCGAATCGGCAACGCGGTCGGTCTGGACACCCCCGCGTCAGCTGTGGTGTTGCTGCGTGCGCTGGCCGAGGCCGGCTATGACCTCGGCAGCCTGGACCTTGATGCCCTGGCGGGCGACGCGCTGATCCACCAGTTGATCGCCGCCGGTGGTCACGACGTGGAGTGGCTCACCGAGGACCAGATGGCCGACGCGGCCATCCGGGTGCCCACCGCGCAGTACGCCCAGTGGTTCGCGCAACTGCCCGTACCGCTGCGCGAATCCATCGTTGCGGTCTGGGGCGAGCCGCCGGGGCAGTCGTACGTGTCAGCGGATGGTTCTGGGGAGGATATCTACGTCGGCTCGCTGCGATTCGGCAACGTGGTGTTGCTCATTCAGCCGCCGCGCGGGTTCGGTGAAAACCCGGTGGCGATCTACCACGATCCCGCGTTGCCCCCTTCGCACCAGTATCTGGCCGCCTACCGCTGGCTGGAGCAGGATTTCGGGGCGCACGCCGTGGTGCATCTGGGCAAGCACGGCAACCTGGAGTGGCTGCCCGGCAAGGGATTGGGGCTGGCCGCTGACGATGCCCCGGACGCGGTGCTCGGGGACCTGCCGCTGGTGTACCCGTTCATCGTCAACGACCCCGGTGAGGGCACTCAGGCCAAACGAAGGGCGCACGCCACCATCGTCGACCACATGATCCCGCCGATGGCCCGAGCCGACACCTACGGCGACCTCGCCCGACTCGAGCAGCTGCTCGACGAGTACGCCACCGTGGCGGCCCTGGACCCGGACAAGCTCCCCACCCTGCGTGGGCAGATCTGGACCCTGATCTCCAGTGCCCAGCTGCACCGGGATCTGGGCGCGGACGCACCACCCGGCGATGACGACTTCGACGACTTCGTGCTGCATCTCGACGGGTACCTTTGCGAGATCAAGGACGTGCAGATCCGCGACGGGCTGCACGTGCTGGGCCGGGCCCCCACCGGGCAGGAGCTGATCAACGACGTGCTGGCGGTGCTGCGGGCCCGCCAGATATTCGGCTCAGGGGATTGCCTGCCGGGTCTGCGCGCGGCGATCGCCGAGTGGATCGGCCTCGACGAGCAGGTGCTGCTCGACCAGCCGGGCGCGTCGGTGACCGTAGGGGCTGCGTTGTTCCGGCAGACCGGCGTCTCTGATCCGTCGACGATGGCTGAGGTGCTCCCGGATGGCAGGCTGGCGGTCCGGGCGAGTGAGGTCATCGACCGGTTGGAGGCAGCGGCCGCCACCCTGCTGCGTTACCTTGCGGAGCCGGGTCCGGGCCGGAATCCGTGGTCAGCCCAACTCGCGCATGACGCCGTGATCGAATGCCTCGGTGACGTGTTCAGCGACGCTGTCCGCGACAGCGAACGGGTGGCGGCGGTGCTGCGGTTCGCCTGCGCGGAGCTGATCCCACGGCTGGCCGGCACGCCGGCCGAGATCTCCAACGTGCTGCGCGCCCTGGACGGCCGGTTCGTCGAGCCCGGCCCGTCCGGCTCGCCCACCCGCGGGTTGATCTCTGTGCTGCCCACCGGTCGCAACTTCTACTCGGTGGATCCCAAAGCCATCCCGTCGCGCAATGCCTTCGAGGTGGGCGCCGCGCTGGCCGACTCGCTGCTCGCCCGGCACCGCGCCGACACCGGTGACTGGCCCGCCTCGGTGGGGCTCACCGTCTGGGGCACGTCGGCGATGCGCACCCAAGGCGACGACATCGCCGAGGTGCTGGCGTTGCTCGGTGTCCGACCCACCTGGGACGACGCGTCGCGCCGGGTCACCGGCTTGGAGGTGGTCGGTCTGACCGAACTGGGTAGACCCCGGATCGACGTCGTACTGCGCATCTCCGGCTTCTTCCGGGACGCCTTCCCCCACGTGGTCGCGCTCATCGACGATGCGGTGGCCGCCGTTGCCGGCTTGGACGAACCAGCCGAGGACAACTACGTCGCCGCGCACTACCGGGCAGACGTCGCGGCGCACGGCGACGTCCGGCGCGCCCGCACCCGGATCTTCGGCTCGAAGCCCGGGGCGTACGGGGCCGGGCTGCTGCCGCTGATCGACAGCCGGGAATGGCGCACCGACGCCGATCTCGCCGAGGTGTACGCCACCTGGGGTGGTTACGCCTATGGGCGAGGGCTCGACGGTGCCGCGGCGCGCGGCGACATGGAGCACGCCTTCCGGCGCATCACAGTGGCGGCCAAGAACGTCGACACCCGCGAGCACGATATCGCCGATTCCGACGACTACTTCCAGTACCACGGTGGGATGGTCGCGATGGTGCGGTCCCTCACCGGTAGCAACCCGGCGGCCTATGTCGGTGACTCCGCGGTGCCGCACGCCGTCAAGACCCGCACGCTGGCCGAGGAGACCCGGCGGGTGTTCCGTTCCCGGGTGGTCAACCCGCGGTGGATCGCCGCCATGCAGCGCCACGGTTACAAGGGCGCATTCGAGCTGGCCGCTACCGTCGACTACCTGTTCGGCTTCGACGCGACAGCAGGCGTGGTCGAGGACTGGATGTATCACCAGCTCGCCGACTCCTACATCTTTGACTCGGGTGTGCAGCAGTTCCTGCGGCAGTCCAACCCGTGGGCGCTGCGTGGGATGACCGAGCGGCTGCTCGAGGCCGCCGACCGGGGCTTGTGGGCGCAACCCGACCCGGCTGATCTCGACGCGTTGCGGGCGGTTTACCTGGATCTCGAGGGAGACCTGGAAGGCCCGTAGGCAGCTCATTGGCCGTTGACGCTGAAATGCATGAAGTCCACCGGATCCGACCACCGCCCGCCCCATTTCCAGCCCGCCGACTCGAACGCGATCACCGCCGGGCCGCCGTCCAGCGCCATGCCCGAACGCACCCAGTCCCGGTCGAGATAGGCCGACGCCAGTTCAGGTATCACCAGGTCACCCTTGACGTAAGGGTTGTTGAACGGGTTGAGGTCGATGGCCAGCCCGTAGGCATGCTGCGACCACTGCTTCTGACCACGGGTTTCGCGGCAGACGAATGCCGAGGTGTTGTTGCCGTCCCCGGTGGGTAGCAGATTCAGCTCGGCCGCGTTCGTCACCCGCATCTCCTCGATGGGGAATCCGGCTGCGAACAACCGCTTGAACACGCCGACCACGGTTTTCGCGACATCAGCATTGACCAGCATCTCGCCGGTGTGCGCGCGGGCGTCGAAGCCACGGAAGGATATCGTGAGGTAGCGCAGCTGGTCGGGGGTGACCGGACAATTGGGTTGCCAGGTGCTGCGGGCCAACACCTCCGGGGGTACCGGGCTGATCGTCGACTCGAACGAGCTGGACTTGGGCGGCGGCAGCCGATCGATCACGGGTAGTCGCCGGTCCATCAGTGCTGGCGGGGTGGATCGGATCACCCCGAACCCGTCTGGTCGCCGTGGTAGCGGGATGGCTCCCACGATCCAGGGAAGCTCCGGGCTGGGGACCACGGTGGTGGTCGTCGGCTGTGCGGCAGGTGACTCGGTCGGAAGCCGCGAAGCCGGCGCGGGACTTTGCTGGAAGGCGGTGACCTGCCGGGAGGCGGTGCCGCATGCCGCCAGTAAGGCACCTGCGAGCAACCAGATCAGGTGCCGTCTCAGGATGAGCCGCCAGGGCCAATTCTGCGCCACCGCGCCACGATGTCAGACGTTCTGGTAGGCAGGACCGGTGGACCACATCCTGTTACATCGGAGGCTCGCCGCCGATCTTTCGACCGCAATGATCTACGCTCTGCTGCGCTTGCGGGTGGAGGTGTTCGTGGTCGAGCAGGCCTGTGCGTATCAGGAGCTTGACGGTCATGATCTGGACCGGACAACCCGGCACTACTGGCTCGCACCTTTCGGTGCGATGGAGCAGCCGCAGGGGACCCTGCGGCTGCTGGAGCCCACCGATGGCCAGTTCAGGATCGGTCGGGTCTGCGCTGCCCCGCGGGCGCGACGCCAAGGCGCGGTTCGGCGGCTACTCGAGGCGGCGCTGGCCGAGGTGGGAGATCACCCCTGCGTGCTCGACGCGCAGCCGCACTGCGTCGAGCTTTACCGTGCTTACGGGTTTGTGGTGCGCGGCGAGGAGTTCACCGAGGGCGGCCTCCCGCATGTGCCGATGCAGCGCGGCGCGTCGGCTCGGATTCGTTGACCATGAGTGTCGCCCGCTACCCGTTCTCCGCGATCGTCGGGCATGACGATCTCCGGCTGGCATTGTTGCTGACCGCTGTGCATCCGGGAATCGGGGGTGTGCTGGTCCGGGGCGAGAAGGGCACCGCGAAGTCGACCGTGGTCCGAGCGTTGGCAACGCTGCTGCCCGCGGTGACGGCGGTACCGGGCTGCCGCTTCGGCTGTGATCCGGAGACGCCGGATCCAACGTGCCCGGACGGTCCACACGCCACCGTTGTGGAACAGCTGACCCGACCGGCCCGCTTGGTCGAGCTACCGGTGGGCGCCACCGAAGACCGGTTGGCGGGTTCGCTGGACCTGCAGCGGGCGCTCACCGAGGGTGTCTCGGCATACCAGCCCGGGCTGCTCGCCGCGGCACACCGCGGCGTGCTGTACGTCGACGAGGTCAACCTGCTGCCCGACCATCTCGTCGATCTGCTCCTCGACGCGGCCGCTATGGGTCGCGCACACGTCGAGCGCGACGGCGTGTCGGTCTCGCATGCCGCGTCGTTCGTGCTGGTGGGCACGATGAACCCGGAGGAGGGAGAGCTGCGCCCGCAGCTGCTGGACCGCTTCGGGCTCACCGTCGAGGTGGCGTCCTCCCGTGATGTCGACACCCGGGCAGAGGTGGTGCGCCGCCGGCTGCGCTACGAGGCGGACCCGGCTGGCTTCGCCGCGCACTGGCGAGCTGAGGACGTTGCTCTCACCAACCGGATCAAGGTGGCCCGGTCCGCACTGCCGGGAGTCGCGCTGCCGGATGGCGAGCTGCGCCGGATCGCTGCGGTGTGCGCGGCGTTCGAGGTGGACGGGATGCGCGCCGACCTGGTGCTGGCCCGTACCGCCCTGGCGCATGCCGCGTGGCGAGGGAGCGCTGTGGTGAGTGCGGACGACGTCCGGGTCGCCGCTGCGCTGGCGTTGCCGCACCGCCGCCGTCGCGATCCGTTCGACCAGCCCTGCTTGGACGCCGAGCAGCTCGAGGACGCGCTGCGCACAGCGGACCAATCCCCAGACGCCCCCCCCGACGGGCCCGGTGACGGGGGCGCCGAGAAGCCCACGAGCGGTGAGTGTCCCGCAGGGATGGGTAACGGTGCCGCGCCCGATCGCCCGGCACCCAACGCGCCAGTGTCGGCACCGGCGGCGCCGTTCCGAGCTCGGCTTTTGGTGCTGCCCGGTGTGGGCGCCGGGGCTCCGGGGCGGCGGTCCCTGGCCAGGACCACCACCGGTCGTACTATCAGGGCGTCCACCTCCCAAGGTAGCGGGTTGCACCTGCTTGGCACGCTGGTCGCCGCCGTCCCGCACCAGCGGGACCGCGGGCGCTGTGGCCCGGGCGTGGTGGTGCACGGGGCCGACGTCCGGCGCGCGGTGCGAGAGGGACGGGAGTCCACCTTGGTGCTGTTCGCCGTCGACGCATCTGGCTCGATGGCGGCCCGGGCCCGGATGTCCGCGGTCAGCGGGGCGGTGCTGTCGCTGTTGCTGGACGCCTACCAGCGACGAGACAAGGTGGGTCTGATCAGCTTCCGGGGAACCGAGGCGCAGCTGGTGCTGCCACCGACGTCGGCGGTGGATGCCGCCGCCGCGCGGTTGTGCGCGTTGCGCACCGGGGGGCGTACCCCGCTGGCCGCCGGGCTGCTGCGCAGCGCGCAGGTACTGGCCGCGGAGCGGCTACGCGATCCCGCCCGGCGGGCGCTGCTCGTGGTGCTCACCGACGGCCGGGCCACGCACGGCGGGGTGGACGCCGTCCTGGCCGCCGCCGGTTTGCTGCGTCGTGACGGGGTGCCCTCAGTCGTGGTGGACTGCGAGTCCGGGCCGGTCCGGCTGGGTTTGTCCAACCGGCTGGCGGTCGCGTTGGGCGGCGGATGCGTACGGCTGGAGGAGCTGTCCGCCGACGCGGTTGCCGGGGTGGTCCGCGCTGCCAGGTCTGTTGCATAGATTTTGTTGCTGAGACGGAGGGGGTCCAGATGCCCCAGGGTGTACCCGTCACTGTCCCCGACGACGGGCTATCCACCCGGCAGCGGCGCAACCGGCCGCTGCTGATCATCCACACCGGTGCGATGAAGGGCAAGTCCACGGCTGCCTTCGGCCTGGCGTTACGCGGGTGGAGCGCGGGCTGGTCGATCGGGGTGTTCCAGTTCGTCAAATCCGCGAAGTGGAAAGTGGGGGAGGAGTCTGCGTTCCGAGCGCTGCACGAGGTGCACCAGCGGACCGGGCAGGGCGGGCCGGTCGAGTGGCACAAGATGGGCGAAGGGTGGTCCTGGGCGCGCAAGCAAGGCAGTGCACAGGACCACGCCGCGGCGGCGGCGCAGGGCTGGGCGGAGATCGCCCGCCGGCTGGCTGCGCAGGCCCATGATCTGTACGTGCTCGACGAGTTCAGCTACCCGCTGCACTGGGGTTGGGTGGACACCGACGACGTGCTTTCCGCGCTGGCGGCCCGGCCCGGAAAGCAGCATGTGGTGGTCACCGGCCGGTGCGCCCCGCCTGCGCTCCTCGCCGCCGCCGACCTGGTGGTGGAGATGACCAAGATCAAGCATCCGATGGATGCCGGGCAGAAGGGCCAGCGGGGGATTGAGTGGTGAACCACTCACGAGTGATCGTGGTGGCAGCCGCCGCCTCTGGCGCCGGCAAGACCACGATCGCAACTGGGTTGATGGCCGCGCTGCGGCGGCGGGGCGTCGCGGTGGCGGGGTTCAAGGTCGGCCCGGACTACATCGACCCGGGTTACCACGCACTGGCCACCGGAAAGCCAGGTCGCAACCTCGATCCGGTACTGGTCGGCGAGCACCGCATCGCGCCGCTGGCGGCATACGGTGCGGCCGGGGCGCAGCTCGGGGTCGTGGAGGGGGTCATGGGCCTGTTCGACGGTCGCACCGGGACGCCAGGTCACGGCTCGACGGCGCACGTCGCCGCCCTGCTGGACGCCCCGGTGCTGCTGGTGGTCGATGTGCGCGGTCAGGGCCGCAGCCTCGCTGCGCTGCTACACGGGTTCCGGTCGTTCGAGGTAAGCGTCCGGATCGCTGGGGTGGTGCTCAACCAGGTCGGCTCAACGCGCCATGAACAGGTCTGCCGGCAGGCCTGCGCTGAGGTGGGCCTACCTGTGCTCGGTGCGCTTCGCCGGGACGACGCGCTGGTGGTGCCGTCGCGGCATCTGGGACTGGTGACTACCGCCGAACACGCCGTCGCGGCGCGCACCGTGCAGCGTTGGGCCGACGCGGTGACCGCGCAGGTTGATCTGGACGCCGTGGTGTCACTGGCGACAGCCGCGCCGGGAGTGCCGCGGTGGGAACCGGATACCGGAGTCACGCAGACACCTGGCGAGCCGGTGGTGGCGGTGGCAGCCGGGCCGGCGTTCACCTTCGGCTACCCCGAGCATGCCGAGCTGCTCGCCGCGGCCGGTGCCACGGTTGCACTCTTCGACCCGATGCGTGACGAGTCACTGCCACCAGGAACAGCGGGTCTGGTGTTGCCGGGCGGGTTCCCGGAGTGCCACGCCGAAGCGCTGTCAGCCAATGCGGCGCTACGCGCTGAAGTCTCCGACCTGGTCGGCCGTGGGATGCCGGTGCACGCGGAGTGTGGCGGGCTGCTGTACCTGTGCCGCTCGGTGGACGGTGCACCGATGTGTGGGGTGCTCGACGCCGAGGCGACGATGACCGGGCATCTGGTGCTGGGTTACCGCGACGCGGTGGCGCTGAGTGGATCGGTGTTGCACCCTGAAGGCACCAGGGTGATTGGGCACGAGTTCCACCGCAGCACCGTCACCCCTCGTGCGGGCGAACCGGCCTGGGCGTGGGTGGGCGCGCAGCCCGAGGGATTCGTGCAGGGCGGGGTGCATGCATCGTTTCTGCATACCCACCCGGTTGCGCATCCAGCGGCGGTGGCACGCTTCGTGGCAGCCACGCGGAGGGCTGGTCTTAACGGTGGAGCTGGTCGGGATCGGGGTGGGTCCGGGCGACCCGGACCTGCTGACCGTTGCCGCGGTCCGTGAGTTGTCCAGCGCCGGGCGGGTGTTCGTGCCGGTGATGGCCCCCGACACGGCGGGGCGCGCCGAGATGGTGGTGCGGGCGCACCTGACCCACGACCGGCTGGAGCGGCTTGTGTTCGCGCTCAACGACGACGTCGACGGACCCCAGCGGCGACGCCAAGACTGTTGGGACGCTGCCGCCGCGCGAGTGGTCGCCCACCTGCGCGAGCACGGCGGCAGCGCGGCCTTCGCCACCCTCGGCGACCCGGCGGTGTACTCCACCTTCGGCTATCTCGCCAAGACAGTGCGTCAGCTGCTACCCGACATCCGGCTCCGCACCGTGCCGGGCATCACAGCGATGCAGGCCGCCGCCAGCACCGCGGGCCTGACCCTGGTCGAAGGATCCGAACCGCTCACGCTGCTACCGCTGTCCCGCGACCTGGCTGGTTTGGATGACGCGCTGGCCAGGGGCGGGGCGGTGGTTGCCTACAAGGGTGGCCGCCGGTTGGCGCTCCTGCGCGAGCGGGTCGCCGCCGCCGGAGCGCTCGACCGCGCCTGGTGCGCAGAACACCTCGGCACCCCCGACGAGCGGATCACCCCACTGGCACAGACTGACGCCGCGGCGTACCTGTCGACGGTGGTGGTCCTGCCACCGCGCACCGGCAGAGGGGCCCAGCTGTGACCGCCGACGCACTCCTCCGCGCGGAGGCGGAATGAGCGCCGCCGACGCACTCCTCCGCGCGGAGGCGGCGTGAGCACGGGTCCACCGCTGCGCGAGCCGGACCTGCCGCGTACCGCCAAGGCGCGGCCGAATGCGCTGCGTACCGGATTCAGCACGGGGGCGTGCTCAGCGGCTGCGGCCAAGGCCGCCGTGGCAGCGCTCGGCGGCACCCCGCTGCGGGAAGTGAACATCCCCTTCCCTTCCGGTGATCGGCACACCTTCAACGTGCATTCCCTGCGCTGCGAGGGCAACACCGCCACCGCCGTGGTGATCAAGGACGCCGGCGACGATCCCGACGTCACGCATGGCGCCCACCTGACGGTCACCGTCGCCTGGCGCAGCGACGGCGAGGTCGTGCTGCACGGTGGCGTCGGGGTGGGCGTGGTCACCCTTCCCGGCCTGGGGTTACCGGTCGGGCAGCCCGCGATCAACCCAGTTCCCCGGCAGATGATCACTGACGCGGTGCGGGAGGCGTCCGGCGGACGGGGTGTCGACGTGACGATCAGCGTGCCCGGCGGCGAGCGGATGGCGCGCAAGACCACCAACCGCCGGCTGGGCATCGAGGGTGGAATCTCCATCCTGGGCACCACCGGGATCGTCCGCCCGTTCTCGACCGCATCCTGGCGGGCCTCAGTTGAGCAAGCGGTGGCCGTGATGGCCGCGCAGAACGTGCCAACGCTCGTGCTGGCCACCGGCGGGCGAACCGAGCGGGGGGCGATGCAACTGCTCCCGCACCTGCCGCCGGTGGCATTCGTGGAGGTCGGTGACTTCACCGGGGCGGCGCTGCGCCGAGCGGTGGAGCATGGCCTGGTCGAGGTGGTGTTCGTCGGCATGATCGGCAAGTTGACCAAGTTGGCGTCGGGGATCCTGATGACCCACTACACCAGGTCCAAGGTGGACACCGGCCTGCTGGCGGAGGTTACCGCCGCGCACGGCGGCGACCCGGATGACGTCGCGGAGATCCGCGCCGCACCGACCGCACGGCGCGCTTACGAGATTTGGGAGGCAGGTGGGCTGTTGCGGGCTTGTGGGGATGACATCTGCGCCCGGGTGGCCGACACGCTGCGCCGGTTCAGCGCCGAGGTCGGGCGCCCGCTGCCCAGCAAGACCGCGATGGTCGACTTCACCGGGCAGCGGGTGGTGGCCGCGACCGAGCCGGACTGGGTGCGATGAGCGTCACCGTCGTGGGCCTGGACGGCGCTGCGTTGCCGCCGGGCGCGGCGCAGGCGCTGGCGGGCGCGCAGGTCGTGATCGGTGCACCGCACCAGCTCGCCGCCGTGCCGCTGCCCACCGGAGCCACCGTGCTTGGTCCGGTGAAGCTCGACGAGCTGTCCAGCGCCACTCCCACGGTCGTCCTGGCCAGCGGCGATCCCGGATTTTTCGGCATCGTGCGGGCGCTGTGCAAGCGTGGTCTACGTCCCGTGGTGCTGCCGGCACGGTCCAGCGTGGCCAGGGCGTTCGCCTTGCTGGGTCGATCCTGGGACGATGTCGCCGTGGTCTCGGCGCACGGCAGGTCGCTGCGCTGCGCGGTCAACATGTGTCGGGCTCATCCCGCGGTCGCGGTGCTCACCGGGCCGGGGGCGGGGGCCGCGGAGATCGTCCAAGGGCTGGCCGGCTGGCGGCGCAGCGTTCTGGTCGCCGAGGACCTCGGCGGTCCCGGAGAGCGGATGCGGCGCTTCGATGGTGGGCAGGTCCGCGATCCGCACGTGGTGTTGTGCCTGGCCGACGAGCACGCCGTGCCCGCTCGAGGCTGGATCGCCGGTGGGCGACCGGTGCCCCCCGCCACCGGCTGGGCGTTGGACGAGGCGGACTTCTCGCATCGCGACGGGATGATCACGAAGTCGGAGATCCGGGCGCTGGTCTTGGCGCGGCTGGCCCCCGGACCGGGCCGGTTGGTGTGGGACGTCGGAGCCGGGTCGGGATCGGTCGGCGTGGAATGTGCCCGGCTCGGCGCCGCTGTGGTCGCCGTCGAGCGCGATCCCGCGCAGTGCGCCCGGTTGGTGGCCAACGCGAGCGCGCACCAGGTGGACGTCCGCGTCGTCGAGGGGCAAGCGCTGGATGTGCTCGGTGAGCTGCCCGAACCCGATGCGGTATTCGTCGGTGGGGGAGGGGCCGACGTCGTACGGGCCGCGGCACAGGTCTGCTGCCGCGTCGTGGTCGCGCTGGCCGCACTGGACCGGGTTGCGCCGTGCCGCTCGGCGTTGCGGGAGGCTGGCCATCAGGTCGAGGGGGTCCAGCTGGCGGCATCCCGCGTAGTGGAGTTGCCCGATGGGTCCGTGCGGTTGGCTGCGACCAACCCGGTGCTGCTGCTGTGGGGGCGGCGGTGACCAGCCTGGTCGTGGGCCTCGGATCCTCGCGCGGTGTGCGCACCGCGGCAGTGTGGTCGGCACTTCGTTTGGTGGTGGCGAATCTCCGTGAGATCGCCGCGTTCGGCACCATCGACCGGCGCCGCGACGAGCCTGGGCTACTCGCCGTGATCCGGGAACACGGTGCGCCATTGCACTGCTATCCGGCCGCCGAACTCGACGCGGTCGATGTGCCGCACCCCAGCGAAGGCGTCCGCGGTCACGTCGGCACGCGCAGCGTTGCCGAGGCTGCCGCCCTGCTCGCGGCTCGGGACCTCGGCGGGGGGTCGCTGATCGTACCCAAGCTGCGCGGCGAGCACGTCACTGTTGCGGTCGCGGCGTTGGATTCCCCGTGGAATCCGCTGTCGATCAGCTCAGCGTGTACCGCCTGCGGAGGGTGTTTGCGTACCTGCCCGGAGCGGGCGTTGCGTCCCGCTCCACTACGCCCGACGGTCATCGCGGCGCGCTGCACCTCCTGCGGCGAATGCGTGGAGATCTGCCCCACCGATGCGATCACGTTGCGCGACGAGTGTTCCGCGGGACCGTGGGGGGACCGTCGAGAACACGGGAAGCCCACTCCGCACACCCTCAGCAACGGCTATCCTTTCCCTCTCGGGGTGCCGGGGTCACCGTCGAGGCGTCGTAGCCTGGGTTCAGCTGGCGGCGTCCGAGTCGAATAAGCGGAGCCGGTGGGCGGTGGCGGCGGCCTCGCCCCGGCTGCCGACGCCGAATTTGGCCAGGATGTTGGAGACGTGCACGCTGACCGTCTTCGTGCTGACGAACAGCGCCGCGGCGATCTGCTTGTTGGACCGTCCGGCGGCGATGTGGCGGAGCACCTCGATCTCGCGGTCGGTCAGTCCGAGGCGCCGGGTGCCGAGCTTGTCGCCCGTTCCCCCGGCGTCAATGGGCAGATGCGCGCTGCGGGCGAGCACCCGGATCTCGTCAAGTAAGGGCCCGGCACCCAGCCGGCCAGCCTGCTCCGCGGCGGCCCGCAGCCAATCAAGCGCCGTGGCGCGGTCACCATCCCCGAGGGCGGCCTGGGCGCCGCGCAACCGCGCGTATGCCGCCCGGTACGGCTGACCGATCGCATCCCAGGCAGCGATGGCATCCGGCCAGCCACCATCGCCCAGGTCGGCGACGAACTGGGCGGCATAGGCTGACAGCACCGGCGAGTCGGCCCGGAGCTGGTCGGCTGCCGCGCGAAGCTCGTTGACGATTCCGCCATGGCGGTCAACGCGAGTGCCGATGCGCGCCTGACTCTGCACCCGCGCTCCGGTGGTCAGGATCGCCCAGAGCTGCGATGGTTCACCGAGTTCGCGGGCCATCCGCAACGCCTCGGCGACGGCCTGGCGGGCGTCAGTGATCCGGTTCTCGTGCAGCGCGGTCTCAGCCTGCTGCCGAGCCACCATCGGCGCCCACGGCGCGCGCGACACCTCGTCCCGTGCCCCGTCGAGATCACCACGGGCAAGAGCGACCTCCGCCCGCACAGCATGCAACGCGGCGGCGTGCGTCGCCGAGGCGTCGAGCTCAAGCCCCTTGATCGCCATCGTCTCGGCCTCATCCCAGTGGCCCACCGCCGCCAGCGAGGACGCGAGGTGCACGTAGCAGATCACCCCCAGGATGCGCTCAACGCCGGCCGCCCTGGCGGTGTCCAGACCGGTGCGTGCGGCCTCGATCGCCGCTTCGTACTGGCCGAGGCCCTGCTGCGCCCCAGCCAGGTTGAGATAGATCCTCGCGAGCTGCCAGCGATCCGCACCACCCTCGGCAAGCAGGCGAGTGGTCTCCAGGATTTCCAGCGCCTCGCGGTAGTCACCGGCCTGGGTCAGCGCCCAACCCAGGGTGGTACGGGCCGCGGCCTCCAGATCGGGAGCAGCCAGCTGCCCGGCGATCCGTATCGCCTCGTCGGCGGCGGCCTGCGCACGTTGCGGGCGCCCGCGCAACGTGAGGATGGCGGCCAGGAAGTCCAGCACCCGGGCCCGCGCCGCAGTGACGCTCGGCGGCAGCACCTGCAGCGACTCATCGACCGCGACCAGCGCACCGTCACGACCGAGCTGGTGTAGCGCCATTCCCCGAGCCGCGAAGAGCATCGCCACCCGTACCGGTTCGGCCACCGGGTCGGCGATCTCCAATCCCCGGTCGATCAGGTCAAGTGTCAGCAAGTCGTCGCCAGCCAAGGTAGCCGCCGTTATCGCGGATTCGAACACGACCAACCGGTTCGTTCCGGAGATCTGATCCGCATCGGTTACCTTCGGCCACACCCGCAGGGCCCGGTCGAGCAGCTGGGCCTGCTCGGCGAACGCCGGTACCCGTTGCGCGTCCTGCGCCGCCCGCAGCAGGGCGGGCAGCGCCCTGGCGTCATCGCCGGCCTGGTGCCAGTGAAATGCCACCGTGGCAGCCAGCGAGCCGGGCGTCACCAGACCGGGGTCGGCCACCAACACCTCGGCACAACGCCGGTGTAGCTGAACTCGCTCAGCGGGTAGCAGTTCATCGACCACCGCGTCCCGCAACAGCGAGTGCCGGAATGCATACCCGGTCTGGTCTGGGACCAGGACACCGAGATGCGCTGCCGCTCTGAGCGCTGCCAGCAAGTCCGGTTCTGCCAGCTCGGAGGTCGCTGCCAGGAGCCCATGAGTGATTGTTGGCCCGCAAATCGCCGCGCGAGCCACGACCTGGCGGGCATCCGCCGGGAGCTGTCCGACCCTCCGCAGTAGCAGGTCACGTAGGCTGCCGGGCAGACTGTCCCCGTTGTTCACCTGCGCCAGTTCGGCGGCGAACAGCGGGTTGCCACCCGATCGTCGGAAGACCCGATCGACCAGGTCGTCTGGCGCACCGCCGAGTAGCTGGGCTGTCTCGGCTCTCGAGAATCCGGCCAGCTCGATCAACGCAACACCATCGAGGCGCCGCAGCTCGGCAAGGAACCCGCGCAGCGGGTGACCACGGTCCAGGTCGTCGTCCCGGTAGGCGGCCACGACCAGCACCCGGGAGGCACGCAGCGTGCGAGTCAGGAATCCGAGCAACTCGCGGGTGGACCTGTCGGCCCATTGCAGGTCGTCGATGAGCCATAGCAGTGGATGCTCGGTGCCCAGCCGCTGCAGCAGGGCGCCAAAGTGATCGAACAGCCGGGTCCGGTCGTCGGGACCCTGCGCCGGTGCGCCGAACTCGGGTAGCAGTCGCAGCAACACATCGATGCCGGACTGCGCCCGCCGCAGCGCCTCCACACCGATCTGATCGACCAGCTGGCGCAGCGCGGTCTTCGCCGGGACCAGCGGTAGACCCCGCAGATCCGAGTTCCACGCAGCCGGTGCGCAGGATCCGGACGCCGGCTTCCTCGACCCGATCGGCGAAGTGAGCCATCAGCCGCGTCTTGCCGACTCCGGCGTCGCCGCTGAACACCACGAACCGCGGCTGCCCAGTCGCTGCCTGCCGGACGGCCTTATCCAGCGCCGTCAGCTGCTCGCGGCGTCCCACGAAACCCTCGGACCTCACGCTGTCCACAGTAGGAGACCGCGTCGCCGAGATCTGAGGAGGCAAATAAGGCATCTTCCCGAAGCACGACCCGGCCGCCGCGCGCGACGCTGGACACGTCATCGAACGCAGCAGCGACCAGGGAGAAACAATGAAGCCCATCGTGGCACGAGGATCTCTCATCCTTTTGTGCCTCTCGATGGCCGGCGCAGTCGGTGGCGGACTTTACGAGCAGACTGTGCTTACACCTATATGGAGCGCCTCGCCGCCATCGTCTTTCTCCATCATCCAGCCCGGCACGGGAGTGCCCCTTCAGAACTTCTGGATACCTGTCCACGCCGCTATCACGGTCTTCGTCGTCCTTTCGCTCGTCTTGACTTGGCGAGACGTCAATGTTCGCCGCCTGCTTTTGATCGGGCTCGGCTCCTACATCGTGATGCGCGCTTGGAGCGGCCTATTCTTCATCCCGGAGATGCTCGCGTTTCAAGAAATTCCCCTCGATTCATCACCATCTGCGGAGTTGTCATCGAGCGTCGCGAGTTGGACGTATTGGACCTGGTTCCGAGAGCCACTCGACATAGTCTCATACCTCTTTTTCCTGCTGGCTCTCTTTTCCCTGAACAGATCTCCGGTCGGTGTGCAGTCGCGGGAGGTGGCGCTGGCAGCGCCGACCAGCACCGGACGGTCATCATGATGAACGCGGCATCCAGCGGGGGCCCAGGCCGGTCGGGTAACCGGCCCGCTCTGCTGTACAAGGGTTTCGCGAAGGAGCTGGACATGGCCAAGGGAATGACAAGATCAGCTGACCTCCCCCCGCGTGGATCAGGCTCCCAGCGGGTTGAAGCCGGCGGGTAGCTCCAGCCGGTGGGCGCTCATGAAGCCGGGGTCGGACAGCACCTCCCGGATGGGCCCGTCGGCGACGATCTGCCCGTGATCGATCACCAGCGCGCGCGGGCACAGCTCCAGGGCGTAGGGCAGGTCGTGAGTGACCAGTAGCGTCGTCATGCCGAGCCGCTTGATCAGATCAGCGAACTCCCGCCGGGCCGCTGGATCGAGGTTGGCGGTGGGCTCGTCGAGCACCAGTATCTCAGGATGCATGGCCAGCACCGTGGCCACCGCAGCGCGGCGCCGCTCGCCAAGGGACAACCGGTGCGGCGGGCGGTCGGCGGCATCGGCCAGCCCTACATAGGACAGCGCCTCGGCGACCCGAGCCTCCAGGCCAGCGCCGGACAACCCGAGATGGGCCGGCCCGAACGCCACATCGCGCCCTACGGTGGGGGTGAACAGCTGATCATCCGGGTCCTGGAAGACCACGCCGACCCGCCTGCGAACCTCGGTGAGCGTGCGCCGCCCGACCTGCACACCGCCGATAGACACCGACCCCGCCGACGGCGTGAGTACCCCGTTGAGTTGGAGCACCAGCGACGTCTTGCCGGCTCCGTTCGGGCCAAGCAGGGCCACTCGCTCACCGGCTTGCACACGCATTGACACCCCGGACAGCACCTTGCGGCCGTCCGGGTAGGCGAAATCGAGATCCTGCACCTCGATCGCGGCATGCTCGCCGGCAGGCTGCGAGCCGGCCCGGGAGCCGATGAACCGCCCGCGACGGATCTGCGGAGCTGGGGCGGGTGCGCGGCTCGCCCGGCGGGCCCGCCGCGAGCCAACGGCCGGGCCGTCGCCGTGCAGGGTCAGCGAGATCGGGGTGCCTACTTTGGACTCGTACCCGGGCAGCTGGACCCGGTAGGCACACAGGTCGCAGTTCATCCGCACATCGCCGGCCCGCGCCTCCCGGTAGCGTTCCAGCACCAGCCGAGCCAGCCGCGGGTCGGGCCCCAGGTGGCCGGCGCCGCGGACCTCGACCTCGGGGTGGTTCTGCGCCCACGCGGCCGCCTCGGTGTAGATCCGGTTCAGCAGCACCCCGGGGAACAGGAACAGCGGAGTGACCACCGCGGTACCGGCACCGAGCAGCCGCAGCCGTTCCAGGGTTTCGGGCACCGAGGGCCTGGCGACGGAGACGAACCCGGGCTCGACAATGCCCAATCCGCGCCCATCGGCCAGCAACCGGCTGATCTTCCACAGGTCCGCGCACGCGTCCGGGTCACTGGACCCTCGCCCGATCAGCGCCACCCCCAACTTCTCTGGGTCGGCGTCCCCAGCCGCGTCCCGGATCCGATCCGCCGCGATGTCCAGGACATGCGGCTCGATGCCCAGGTCGCGGGCCAGGGTGAAGTGCACCTCCAGATGCCGGGTCCTGGCCCGGGCCAGCGCCGCGGGACCGTCGTTCTTCAGGTGCCCGGCGGCCAGCAGCACCAGCGGCACGCTGACGATCTCGGTGGCGCCGCGGGCGACCAGCTCGTCGATGGCCTCGTCAACGGTCGGCGAGGCCAATTCGATGAAGCCGAACCCGGTCATCAACTCGCCTCCGGTGGCACGGATCATGGTGGCCAGTTCCCAGAACTGGTCCACCCCGTCGGCATCCCGGCTGCCGTGCCCCACCACCAGCATCGCTGGTTTGACGGTCATGCCAGGACCGTCCCGACACCGGCGAGCGCCGGCACGGTCAGCGCGGCCGCCCATGCCGCTCGAGACGCGGCGGTGCCGGTCAGCTCGGTCGGCAAGGTCCCGGTATAGCCGCGCGAGGCCATCGCGAGGTATACCCGCTCGCCGCGTTCGAAGGAGCGGACGACCAGCGCGCCGAGCCCGGCCGTCACATCGCGGACCTGCCAGAGCCAGCGTGGGTTCCCACCCCGGCAGGCCGCCGCGGTACGCATTCTCGCCAGCTCGGCCGCCAGCACCTCGATGTAGCGGACCATGAACGCCGCGACCGCGGTGAACACCCGCGGCACATGCAACCGCTCCAATCCGGTGATGATCTCCGGCAGCGGCGTGGTCGCGGCCAGGATCCCCGTGGCGAGCAGTCCGAATGTCGCCTTGAGCACGATCGTTGCCGCGGCGTGCGACCCGGGAACCGATAGGTCGAACCCGAGCACGGTCAGTTGAGGCGGCCCACCAAGAACTGGCAGCACTAGTACGAACAGCACAAACGGCACCTCCACCAGCAGCCGGCGGAGCAGGGTCAGCGGCGGCAGCCGGGCCAGCGCGGCGACCGCGGCCAGCAGCAGCAGGTACCACAGGTAGGACCAGTATGAGCCGGCCGGAGTGGCCGCTACGGCGAGCACGAACAGGCCGGTGGCAGCCACCTTGCACTGCGGGGCCATCCGGTGCACCGGGGTGTCGGCGGCCACCAGCAGTGTTTGGTGGGTCGAACTCATGACCCCACCCGGACGAGGTCGGCGCGCAACGCGAGCAATCCCCGCACCACCAGCGCGGTGACCACCCCCTCGAGGACTGCGACCAGCGCGTACACCCCGATGGTAGAGACGGCGACGGTGCGCAACGGCACCCCGGCGGCGCCGCCTATTGCGTATTCCGCGGTGAACAGCGCCGCCGCGGTGAGCACCGACACTGCAGCCGCGACCCCGGCGGCCACCGTCGTACCCGTGACTCCCTGAGGAAACACCCGCCGCAGCCCAAGCAGCACGGGGTAGCCCACCACCGCCGGCACCAAGGCCAAGTTGACTACGTTGACGCCGAGCGTGGACAGTCCGCCATCGCCGGCGAACAATGCCTGGACCACGGTAACGACCGTGATCACCACCGGTCCGAGCCACGGCCCGAGCAGTGCCACGGCCAGCGTGCCGCCGAGCAGGTGCCCGCTGGTGCCCACTGCCACCGGGATGATCGGAGCCTCCAGAACCAAGAAGAACGCTGCGGCAAGCCCGGCCAACGGCAGCTGTCGCTCGATGATGTCAAGATGGGCCCGTCGCACGCACAGCCCGAGCCCGCCAACGGCCACTGCGGCGCCGGCGATCGCGACCGCGGGTGAAACGAAGCCGTCAGGAATGTGCACAGCACACCTCGTACGCCGTGACGTCCAGCCGGGCAACATCGCCGATCACCACGGTCAGCGGTGCGGGCAGCCGCGCTGACGGCGGCTGGGCGAGGGTGCCGCGGACGGTTCGTTGGCGTGGGCGGCTGGCAGCGCTGATCGCGGCGACCGGGGTGTCGCCGGGCATACCACCCGCCAGCAGCGCGGCGATCACCCGGCGCAGCGCCGCGCGCACGGTGAGCAGCACTACGGTGCCACCCAGGCGCGCCACGGCGTCCCAGTCGATGTCGTCGACGTCGTCGTTGCCGGCGACTACGGTGAGCGTACGGGACAGGTGCCGAACCATCACCGGAATACCGGCCGCCGCGGGCGCGGCCACCGCTGCGGACACTCCCGATACCACGTCGACATCGACCCCGGCGAGAGCCAACGCCACTGCCTCTTCGCTCCCGCGGGACACCACGAACGGATCACCGGCCTTGAGCCGCACCACGCATGCCCCAGTCCGGCCAAGTTCGATGAGCAGGGCGTTGACCTCATGTTGTGGGGGAGCGGGAGTAGAGCCCTGCTTTCCGACGCAGTGCCGGGTAGCGCTGGGGGCGAGCGCCAGAATCTCCTCCATCGAAGGGCGGTCGTAGACGACATGCTCGGCTTGTGCCAGCAGTGCGGCGCCGCGTCGGGTGAGCAGCTGCGGGTCGCCAGGCCCTGCACCCACAAGGTGAACGGTCACGATGCCGCCTCCGCGGGACCACGTGCGTCGGCGGTCACCGCTGCGTACCCAGTGACCGTGCAGTCACCAGCCAGTCGCCGAGGCGGCTGGTGCCCGCAGCGCCGACGACCACCACGGTGTGCATCCCAGCCGAAGCTGGGTCCATCGTGGCCAGAGTGGTGAGCTCCACCAGCTCGCCATCTCGCGCCGCATCGGTGACCAGCCCAACTGGGGTGTCGCCGGGCCGGTACTCGGCCAGGACATCACGGGCCTTACCGAGCTGCCACGACCGTCCGCGCGAGCGCGGGTTGTACAGCGCGAGGACCAGATCGGCGGCGGCCACTGCGCGTAGCCGCGCCTCCACTGCCTCCCAGGGGGCCAGCACATCGGACAACGTCAAGCAGGCGAAGTCACGGGCCAGCGGGGCTCCGAGCAGCGCTCCCGCGGCGACAGCTGCCGTGATGCCTGGCACCACCCGCACCGCCGGTCGCCGCCCTGGTGGTAGCGCGGCGGCGACGGCCAGCGCCGACGAAGCCATCCCATAGATCCCTGCGTCGCCGGAGGACACCAGCGCCACGCGCGCACCGCCGGCCGCCGCATCTACCGCGTACTCGGCACGCTGCTGTTCGGCTCCGATCCTGCTCGGCAGCACACACTGGTGCGGGCCGGTGAGGTCGGCGCAGGCCGTCAGATATGCCTCGTACCCCAGGACGATCTGCGCATCGCGGACGGCTTCCTCAGCAGCCCGAGTGCGATGCGCCGCATCGCCCGGTCCCAGCCCGACCACGGTGAGCATCCCAGCGGTCACGACGCCGCCTCCGCGGGAGGGATTACGTCGGCGGTCATAGTCACGGGAGCCTGCGCTTGGGGGCGGGGATCGGCCGGCCGATGGTGCTGCCTGGTGTCGAGCGGCGGCGGCAGCCGTGCGAGTAAGCGGGGTCGTACAGCCGGCTACGTTCGCCGCCGCCGGCCAGCGCGGGTCCGACCAGCACCAGCGCGGCAGTGCGAATGCCGGATGCCGTCACCGCCTCGGCGAGGCCGTCGACCGTAGTGGTGATCACAGTCTGGTCCGGCCGGCTGGCCTTCGCGACGACGACTGCTGGGGTCTGAGGTGGATAGCCGGCCAGCAGCTGCTCTCGCAGTGCGGCCGGCCGAGCCGCGGATAGGAAGATAACCATCGTGGTGCCATGGCGGGCGAAGCCGGCGACGGTCTCCCCGGCAGGCATCGACGCCTTGGTCCGGCCGCCGCCCAGCCGGGTGAACACGGCGCTTTGCGCCACCCCCGGCACAGTGAGTTCCACCCCCGCGGCCGCTGCCGCGGCGGCGACCGAACCGACACCGGGCACGATCTCGAAGGCCCGTTGGTGCTTGATGCACCAGTCGATCTGCTCGGTCAGCGCCGAGTACAGCGACACGTCGCCAGAGTGCAGCCGCACAATGGCAGCGTCCGGGTGCGCTTGGTACACCGCAAGCACATCCTCCAGCGTCATGCCCGCCGAATCGTGCAGCTCGACGCCATCGCGGCAGTGCTGCAACATCCCGGCAGGCACCAGCGACGACGCCCACACCACCACGTCAGCGGCCGCCAGCCGGTGCACGCCGCGCACGGTGAGCAGATCGGGCGCACCAGGCCCAGCGCCCACGAACGAGATCAGCCCGGTGGCCGGTCGCATCAGGCCATCCCATCTCCGGTGTCACCGGGTGGCCGGTCCCCCTGGCTCAGCAGAGTAACGCGCTGGCGGTCACCCCTCGGTCAGGGTGACGCACGCCAGCCGCCCACCCGCATCCCCGGCCTGACCCGGACCCGTTGCGGTCTGCTCCTCTTCGTGGAGCACCAGCGACCGGGGTACCCGGTCAGAGGTGACGACGAAGGGAACCGTGGTGCGTGACGTGCCGGCGCCGGTGGCGTCAGTGCGCAGGTCCAGCCAGAACTCGTTTTGCGGGTTGGCGTACTCGGGATTGGTCGATGGCGCTTGGGGTGTTGCCGCCGGATCCACGCGATGCTGGAAGTGCGGTCCGGCCGCGTCGGGGGTGGCTCCACACGCGTTGGCGTGCAAGTGCGCCCCGTAGCTCCGGTTGGGTACGAGGCCGGAGGCGGTCAGATATGCGCCGGTCCGGTCCGTGAACGGGGTCACGATGACCGTTATCGCCGCACCGATCGGCGCCAGCTCCGGGTTGTAGGTAACGGCTTTCGCATCAGGGCCCGGCGCCGTGAGGGTGCCGGTGCCGAACAGACCGGCCGCGGGCAGCGGTCTTTCGTCGCCCTCAAAGGGTGACGTGGGCATGGTGAGCCCTTCGTACGCACAGCCAGCCAGCATGACGGCCAGCGCGGTTCCGGCCACGACGAGCGTGAACCTCCGCCACGTTGCGTGAGATCGTTCGCCCACTGAAAGCCCCCTCAGAGGTGTACGACGCCGGCCGCGAGTGCGCCCGGCGAATGAACTCCTGATCTTACTGATCGTTGGGATCGCTTTCCATGGCGAGCACGAAGTTCTGCACGTAACGCAGCGCCAGTTCCTGGCGGTCGGTGGGGTGTGGTGCCCAGGCGAGTGCGTCCCCGGCAAAGCGCAGCAACTGGTCCTCGCTGAGTCTCGACAGGATCAGCGCAGCGAGCTCCGGTCCCTCAAGGTCCGGACGCAGACGCCGGACGAGCGCATACTGGGTGGCCAGCTCGACGTCGGGATCTTCGACGGTCATCAGTGTTCTCCGTTCGGCCCACCATCATTGTGGCGGCAAGCTGTATGGCGTGCCGAAGTAGGAAGGGGACGGCGTGACCCGGGCGAAGCACCCGATTGAGGCAGGGTCGTTCATCGAAGCAGAGTCATACCGGATCCTGCGGTCACAGGTGGACACCGCGCGGCTGCCGCCGGCCACCCGAGCGGTGACCGAGCGAGTGATCCACGCCAGCGCGGACCTGGAGTATGCGTCCGACCTGGCCTGCAACGAGGATTCGCTGCTCGCGGGACAGCGGGCGTTGGCCGCCGGGGCACCGCTGGTGGTCGATGTCCGGATGCTCGCCGCCGGCATCACGGCGCGGCCGTGCGTGGTCGCGATCGATCTTGCGGAACGGTCGATCCCGGGTTCAGAGCAGCGACTGACGCGTTCGGCAGCGGGAATCCGGGCGGCCGCGGCGGCCTACCCCGAAGGTGCGGTGTGGACCGTGGGCAACGCTCCGACGGCGCTGCGCGAATTGATCCGACTGGCCGCGGACGGCCTGCTGCGCCCTGCGTTGGTGATCGGGCTCCCGGTGGGCTTCGTCGACGCCGCACCGGCCAAGGCCGCGCTGCGGGATTCGAATCTCCCAGCGCTGTCCAACCGCAGTGCCAAGGGCGGAGCCGCGGTCGCCGCAGCGGCGGTGAACGCGCTGCTGTACTGGGAGCCGGACCGGTGAAGCCGTACCTGGTAGGGCTGGACCTGGCCGGGCGTCGGGTCGTCGTGGTCGGTGCGGGCACGGTCGCGCAACGCCGGCTGCCACGACTGATCGCTGCCGGCTCGGACGTGCTGCTGGTCGCCCCGGATGCCACCCCTGCCGTCGAGGCGATGGCCACAGCCGGCGAACTGCGCTGGGAGGTCCGCGTCTACACCGACGGTGACCTTGAAGGTGCCTGGTATGCCTTGGCGTGCAGCTCCGACCCGGCGGTCAATGCCGCGGTGGCTGGCGAGGCGCTGCGGCGGCGGGTGTTCTGCGTGCGAGCCGACGACGCGACCGGTGGCAGCGCCGTGACCGCGGCCACCGCCGAACACGACGGCTTGCTCATCGGCGTGCTCGCCGGGCGCCGTCCACGCCGCTCCGCCGCGGTCCGGGACGCGTTGGTCGAGGCCTTACGCATCGGGGTGGTGGACGACGCTCCGGACGCCGAGGACCACGTCACCTCCCCAGGCGTGGCACTGGTCGGTGCGGGCCCCGGTGATGCTGACCTGATCACTGTGCGCGGCCGGCGGCTACTGGCTCGAGCCGACGTCGTGCTGGCCGATCGGCTCGCACCTCGGGAGCTGCTAGACGAGCTCGGCGCGCACGTCACGGTGATCGACGCCGCGAAAGTGCCTTACGGCCGCGGGATGGCCCAGGAGCAGATCAACGCCCAACTGATCGAGCATGTCCTGGCCGGCCGGTTCGTGGTGCGGCTCAAGGGCGGTGATCCCTACGTCTTCGGGCGCGGTTTCGAGGAGGTCATGGCCTGTGCGGCCGCCGGGGTGCCGGTGACCGTGGTTCCCGGTATCACCAGCGCCATCGCGGTACCCGCGACGGCCGGCATCCCGGTGACGCACCGCGGTGTGAACCACGAGTTCGTCATCGTGTCCGGTCACGTCGCACCGGACGATCCCACCTCGCTGGTGGACTGGCCTGCGCTGGGGCGGCTGCGCGGCACCTTGGTCCTGCTCATGGCCGTCGAGCGGATCGGCGTGTTCGCCGACACCCTGATCACCTACGGGCGGTCTTCGGACACCCCGGTTGCCGTGATCGCCGACGGCACCCTGCGCAGCCAGCGCGTGGTGCATTCCACGCTGTGCGACGTCGCCGCCGACGCTGCCAGCGAGGGGATCCGCCCACCCGCGATCGTGGTTATCGGACCCGTGGTGGCGCTCGGAGGCCGGTGAGCGATGTGGTGACCGTGCGGATACGTGACTGTCCGTAACCGCGCCACCGGCGCAATGCAGCAGCGCACGTGATCGCCCTTTCGGTAGCGACAGCCGCGCTGCGCGCGGTTAACCCCGCCAAAACGGTGATCTTGCCAGGATGCGGGTCGTTCCATCGTCGGCGATGTGGCGGGGCAGTCCGTGGGCGGCGAACCACTCAGTCACGATCCGCACATCCCGGGCCAGGAACGCCGGTCCCTGCGGGTTGGCGACGATGTCCACCACCTGCGGCAGGTCGATGAGCACCAGCCGCCCGCGGTGCACCAGCAGGTTGAACGGAGACAGGTCGCCGTGGGCCAGGCCGTCCCCGGTGAGCACCAGCAGTGCGTTGATCAGCTGGTCCCACAGCGCACGCAGCGCCGGGGGCTGTGGACGCAGCTGGGCCAGCCGGGGAGCCGCTTGCCCGTCCTCCTCGTCGAGGTACTCCAGCAGCAGCTCGGTTCCCTGTAGCTGCACGGGGTAGGGCACCGGGACGCCGAGGCGCCACAGCCGGCACAGCGCGGTGAACTCTGCTGCCGACCACTGCCCAGCCAGTAGGTCACGGCCGAAGGCGGTGCGCCGGGCCATCGCCCTGGTCTCCCGGGAGCGGCGCATCCGCCGACCCTCCAGGTAAGCGGCGTCACGGTGAAACATCCGGTGCTCGGCAGTGCGGTAGCGCTTGGCAGCGAGCAGGCAGCACCGGGACGTGCCGGGCACGGCCCGCTGCACCAGGTGCACGTCGGCTTCCTTGCCGGACTTGAGCACCCCCAATTCGGTGTCGACCGCGGCGAGTTCGGTGACCAGCCAAACCGGGTGCGGGGTGGGGCCGTGCTGACCGGCGTCCCAGGTGGACCACCGGTCACCGTGATCCGGCCCGTCATCGGGTGGTTCGGGATCAGGGATTCGCCGGCGCGCGGCAGGTTGGTCCTCATCGTCGAAGCGCCGCCGGCGCCGGGGGGTGAGGCTATCGTCGGATCGGCTACGTCGTACGGGCAACCGGTCGTGTTGTGGCACGGGATGATCTCCTTGGGGTGGCGCCACCACCCCCGGAGCGGATCAGCCGGCCGGGCGGTGAGGCACTGAGTGGGAGGGCAGGGGCAACATGAGCTGCACACCACGGACAGCCATGCACCGCCACCTCCTCCGCCTCATCCCTACTGGGCTCGTGCGGCGGGCACCGCCCGCCTCGGATGCAGCATCCCCGGTATCCGAGGGGGCCGGCAACCGATTATCCATCCGGAGTGGTGCTCAGTCCCAGGTCCGGGTAGGCACTGCTAGTGGGATTCGACGTACTGGACTGTGAAGTGCTTCGCGCACGCCGGACGATGAAGTGGTCCCGTTACCCACCCGACGTGCTGCCTGCCTGGGTCGCGGAGATGGACTTCCCGCTGGCTCCCGCGGTGATCGAGGCTGCCCGCCGGGTACTTCAGGCGCACGACCTGGGTTACTCCGAACCGGTAGGGCTGGCCGAGGCGTTCGCCGGCTGGGCCGCCCGGAGCCAGGGCTGGGGGCCTGATCCCGCGCTGGCCTGCCCGGTAGGCGACGTGATGGCCGGGGTAGAGGCAGCGCTGCGGGTACTCACCGAGCCGGGCGACGGCGTCGTGCTGCTGACCCCCGCTTACCCACCGTTCTTCGCGTTGCTCACGCAGCTGGGTCGGGTGGCGGTGCCATGGCCGCTGCTGGACACACACCACGGATGGGCTCTTGACCTGCAACGGCTCGACGACGCCTTGCGAAACGGTGCTCGCGGGGTGCTGTTGTGCCACCCGCATAATCCCACGGGCCGGGTGCTCACCGGCGAAGAACTGACCGCCGTTTCAGAGGTCGTCGACACGCGAGGCGCGCACGTGATCTCCGACGAAGTCCATGCCCCGTTGCTGGCCGCTGATGTCAGCTTCACCCCGTACGCCGCGAGCGGCCCCCGGGCCGCCGCCCATTCGGTGACCGTCACCAGCATCTCCAAGGGCTGGAACGTGCCTGGCCTGAAGTGCGCGCTGCTGCAGGCGCAGCCGGCCACCGCGCACGTCGTCGCTGCGGTGCCGGAATATGAGCGGCTGCGTGTATCGGTGCCTGGAGTGGCCGCGAGCATCACCGCCTGGACCGACGATGGCGGCTGGATCGACGAGCTGCGAGTCCATCTGGATCGGACCCGCGTCGAGCTCGCTGGCTGGATCCGGCGCGCCCCGGGGGTACGGGGGTATCCAGGGCAGGCCGGCTACCTGGCCTGGCTGGATCTGCGGGGCACCGGGCTGGGCGACGACCCCGCCGCCGCGCTGCTCGAGCGGGGACGCCTCGCGGTGAGTCCCGGACGCCCCTTTGCGTTGCCCGCCGAGCAGGGCAACGGGTGGATCCGGCTCAACCACGGCACCTCGTTGGAGCTGCTGCACGAGGCCCTGCGCCGCATTGACCGCACGATCGGTGACTCCTGAGGGTGGCTGCGCCCTCAGAACTCGTAAGTCCGCGCCACCACAACGGCGTCGCTGCCCGGCCTTGGCGAACGTTCAACACCCGGCGGCCGGGGTACGAAGCCTGGCACCTCGGCCAACCCGTATGTCAGGTCGTAGGCGGCGATCCGCAGCGGTGTTTGCTGCTGGATCTGCAGCCTGACGTCGATGCCCTCGACTGGCAGGTCGCCGAAACGTACTTCGGCCGGCCATCGACCCGGCCGGGTGCCCTCCAGATCGACCGTGGTCGGCGCCAGCCCCGGCGCGGTCACCGTGACCGCGTCGACGGGCTGATCGACCCGCAGTACCACGGTAGGTGCTGACCGCGGCGAGGAGATGTGCAGGTTGATGGCGTCGCTCTGACGCGATCGCAGGGTCACGTCGGGAGGCGCCGCGAGGACGGCGGGAGCCGGACCCAGCCACACCGGATCATCCGCCAAACCGGCGGCGCGTTCGGGATCATCGAAACGCTCGGTGACATACCTTCGGGTCCATGGCGCCGGTTCGGCGTCGCGGCTGAGCCAGCTGGCCCGGCCGGTGTCGGTGTCGAGCAAGTAGGCCAGGTCCGCCCGCCGAGGATGCGCGACGTCGATCCGATCCACGGCTAGCCCCGCGCCGGTCAGGGCAAGCACCAGCACGATCCCAGCCACAGCGACCAGCGCGCCGCGGTCCCTGCCGAGAGGCTGCCGGTTCGCCGGCAGGAACTGCTCGATCAGCGGCAGTAGGGTCAGGCCGAACAGGGTCAGCAGGGCCGCAGCGACCCCGCCCGAGGCAAGCCCCATTGCGTCGAAGGTGTCCACACCCAGCGGCATCAGCAGCACCACTGCCGGGACGAGACCGACGGTTATCGCTGCCACCGGCCATGCCGAACGTGGCCGCGCCACTAGCAGCGCAGCCAGCGCGCCGACCGCGCAGCCCAGCAGGGGCAACGTGAACAGGTGCGATGTCCCGGGTACGAATGCTGCGGTCAGGATGCCGAGCAATGCCAGCCAGGCCAGTGCTCCACAGGCCAGCGCGGCCGGGCCGAACTTGCGGCGCCGCGGCAGATACCAACCCAGCAACGCCAGCGCGGCCAGCCCGGCGACGGCCACCTGGTACAGCAGCGGTCGGTAGACGAACGGGTTGTCGGCGTAGCCAGGCCGCAGTGCCTGAAGCACCCACCACAGGCCCTGAGCGAGCAGCACGGCGGCGGTCAGCGGGAGCACGACCGTGGCGGCGGCGTGCGCCACGCGGGGAAGGCTCAGCAGCCGTCGACGCCGGGCCAGCGCCACCACCGCAGCAAGCGCAAGCGCTGCGAGCACCGCCAGCGGCTACGCCAGCGCCATGGGATAGCTGATGACAGACCCGGGCACGCGGAAGTACGCAGCGTCGTGATCGGCGACCAGCGTGGTCAGGTCGATGCTCCCGAGCGCGCGGGTGAGGCCGAGCATGTTCGCGCCATGGTGCTGCAGGCTGGCCTGATCAAGGTTGGCGATGGTGTCGCCCGGTGTGTGGTAACGCGCCGCGCCCTGGATGTAGGCGAAATTCATGCCGACCAAGCCTGCTCCGGCGAGTGCGGTGAAATCGGTGTCGTTGGGTAGCAACCGGTAGAACTCGACCATCGAGGAGTCGCCGTGCGGGTACGGCGCAGCCGCAGCGAACAGCTGCACCAGCGCCGCGTTGTTCCGCGAGGTCTCGAACATCAGCGAGGGACCGCTGACCCCGCGAGCCTCCCAGTTGAGGACGACACAGGTGCCCAACACCGCGCATGTCGCCGCCAGCGGGTGCTGCCGGACGAATGCGGCGGCGCCGAGCAGCCCGTTCTCCTCGCCGTCGGTGATCAGCAGTACCAGATCGTTGCGTAACTGATCACCGCTGGGCAGCGCGCGCACCGTCTCCAGCATCGCGGCGATCGCGGCACCGTCGTCAGAGGCGCCCGGTCCGGCCGCGACCGAGTCGTAGTGTGCGGCGAGCACGACGCTGCCGGTCGGGTCCCGCCCCGGCAAGGTGGCGACGATGTTGTCCACCCGCCCGAACGACGCGATGCCGTCCTTGGTGAATCCGCCGACTGCTTGGTTAGTCTGCACCGAGAACCCGGCCGAGCGCAGTGCGCCGGCCAGGTAGTCCCGGGCGCGATCACTGGCCGCGCTGCCAAGCGAGCGAGGCTCGCTGGCGAACACCTGGAGATGGCTCAACGCTCGCTGCGCGCTGAACTCACCTACTGGCGCTGATGCGGGCACCGGGCTTGGCGGTCGGGCCGACAGCAGCGTGAGCACAGCGACGATGACCGCCACTAGCGCGCCTAACGTGGCCGCCGTCCGGTTACCCCCGATGGCTACCGACACAGAACTCGTTACCCTCAGC
The DNA here is from genome assembly GCA_050699875.1 of Pseudonocardiaceae bacterium. GTDB lineage: Bacteria > Actinomycetota > Actinomycetes > Mycobacteriales > Pseudonocardiaceae. The sequence continues at coordinate 5,016 of JBOHFX010000013.1, read as the reverse complement.
AATGCATGACATGTGACACCACTACTTAATGACCTACCGTCACCGTAGGGCATCGGTGTGCCGCGATAGCCTGGAAGCACCTCCTCACCGAGGTTTCCGCCCCCGGGTAGCTCCCGGGGGCATCGGTGGGGGGACCGGTGAGGAGAGGGTCTGTGGTGGACGCTGACGGTGACGCGCGCACGATAGGCCGGCGGGTGCGGCAGATCCGTTTCGCGCGCGACGAATCCCTGCGGGTGGTCGCCGAGCTCGCCGGCATGAGCAAATCGCACCTGCAGCGCATCGAGCGTGGCGAGCGGGCCCTCGATCGACGCTCCGAGATAGTGGCGCTGGCCAACGCACTCCAGGTCGCACCCGGCGAGCTCACGAAGATGCCCGTACCCGCACCCGGCAACGGGGACACTGACGCCGACGTGAACGCGCTACGGCTAGCCATCCAGCGCGCCAGTTTCGGTGCTCCCGGCGGGCACGTCGTCGACGTCGACACCCTCCAGCGGCGGGTCCACTCACTACTTGCCGCACAAAATCGCTGCGAACACGAAAGCGTAGGCGCCGCGCTGCCCGCCCTGGTGGCCGATCTGCACGCCTCGATCGCCGACGGCCGTGACGTCGCCCAGCAGCTCGCGCTGGCCGCTCTGCTGCACGTTCAGGGCACCCACTCATGGCTGCGCACCGCCGGCGCCAGTAACGACCTGTGTTTCGCTGCGGCGCGGCTGGGTCGTGAAGCGGCGCAGGAACTCGGCGAGCCCGTCGCCGTGGCGACCGCCGCGTTCGGCGCCGCCAACGGGCTTATCGCCTCCGGTGACTTCGACCTCGCGCGAATCGAACTCGACCGGGCGGCCCTGGCACCCATCAGCCCGGAAACCGAGCAGCTCGTCGGGGCGCTCGCCGTGACCCGGTCGCTGCTCGCCGCAGCGCAAAACCAGCCGGCCGACGAGGTCGAGAGCCCCATCCAGATGGCCGCGCAGCTCGCTGCGCGCACCGGCGAACGCAATGCCTACTACCTCGGGTTCGGCCCCACCTCGGTGGGCGTGTGGCGAATGTCGGTCGCGCTGGAGGCCGGTGACCACGCCCGCGCCGCCGCAGTGGCCGAGCAGATCCGCCCGGAGCGCCTAGCCAATCCCACCCGGCAGGCCACGTATTTCACCGGCTACGGCCGCGCGCTGGCGCGACTACGCGGCCGCCAAGACGACGCCGTGGTGGCGCTGCGCCGCGCTGAGCGAATCTCTCCCGGCAAGGTACAACGCAACCCATTCGCAAGGGATGTGATCGCCGAGCTGCTGGCCCGATCGCGCAGGGATGCCGTCGGCCGCGAGCTGCGGGGAATGGCGTACCGGGCGGGCCTGCCGGTGTAGTCCAGCCGTGTGGTGTCCCTGGCTAGGGACACTCCAGGTTTGATCGTGTTCACAGTCGTGAACTGTGGTGGATGGCACAACCGAGGAACAAGCACCACCGAGCAGCTGCGGCACGGTAGTCCAGCCGGCGAAGTGGTACCTGCGCAGCACAGCTGATCACGACACGCACCGGGGCCGGCTGTTCGGCAACGGCACGGTGATGGCCGACTGCGGCGTGGTGTTCCGGCCCCGCAAGGCGCTACGCGACCGGGGACCAGCGCTGCCCGGTTATCCGCCCGATCCGGACCAGGTGTGTCCCAAGTGTGAGGGGGTGGCGCGGTGAGCGGGCCGCATTGCTTTCATCTGCTGCGGGCTGATGGTGGGCTGGCCGATCAGCATCGGTACGGGAAGTACGTGGCGCTGTGCGGGGAGGTGCTGGCCGCGTGGGAGCTGCCGAGCGCCTTGTGCCCGGAGGACTGTGACCGTGCGGTGACCTACTGCCTGGGGTGCATTCGCAGGGCCGCCTCTGCCAACGAGGACGCCAGCGTGGACTTTTCCACTGTCCACCCGGGGTGGATCGTGCGGAGCCAGCGGTGAGCGGCGTGCACTTGTTCGCCGGTGACGCGCTGGCCGAGGGGCACCGGTACCCGAGTGGCTACGTGGCCGTCTGCGGGGCGGTAGTGCAACCCTGTGGCGCCTCGGACCGCGACGATGACCCCGCGTACTGCCCGGCGTGTGTGGAGGCGGCTGTCCGCTGGAACGCCGAGGCCGACGACCGGTCGGACAGGGAGGTGAGCAGGGAGGCGGCCAGGGAGGTAGGGAGAACTCCCTGCCGGTCACCTGCAGCTGCCTCCCTGCCCTGACCTGCGGTAACGGCCGCCAGGGAGGCGAAGGGACGCCACCTGACAGCCAGCCGATACCCGCGATGTGGCGGGTATCGGATGCGATGAGCCGCCTCCCTCCCTGGCAGGAAGGGGGGTGATGACGTGGCGCGCGCAGGCGATGTCTGCGGCCCCTGAAGGGGGTAGGGCCTCGGTCGCCTTCCTTCCGCTGCCCTTCCCCGGTGTCAGGAGGGGTGCGGTGCGGTTGACGCGCGCCGCGTCGGCACTTCTCGCGGCCGCCGTGTGATCGCTTACTTCCCGCAGGGGGCGCTGGCGGTGTCGATCGGGACCAACGGGTCTTTCGGCTCAAGCAGCCTTACCTGACCCGATCCGGCGAGCATGGAGCCCGATGGTGCAATCCAGGATGTCGCCGGCGATGGCCTGGGTGGCAGCAGCGGTGACTTTGTCGCGCTGGTGAACATGTCGGCGTCGCGCCGCTCGGCGTTGAACTTCTTGACCTCGCGAAGGAACTCCATGCCGTTCACGGGTCCCGCCTCCTCTTGCGTCCGAGCGTCACACTGGGCTGATACGGCTTGTTCGGGAGCCGGACCAGCTGCGGGGGGATGCGGCTGCCGACCGCGATGACGGTCCAGATGCCCTCGCCGAGGTCGCTGCGCTGGATGAGCAGATCAGCGTTGGCGTACACCGGCTGGTCGCCCGGTGGCGGTGGGCCGGCCTGGCTGGGCTTGGGCTCGTCGGCGCCGGGCAGCCCGGTGCTGCTGTCCATCGCCATCAGGCCCGGACCCCGCGGTCGACGTTGAACGCCTCACCGTGGGCCAGCTGCACATCGGCGCGCAGGTAGGCCAAAAACGCGTACTGGCCGTTGTCGATGTAGCGCTCGGGCAGGAACCGGAGTTGGAATTGGGTGCGCCACCCGATCATGAGCATGTTCCACTGCCCGGTGTAGACCTCCGAGCAGTCCGTCGAGCTGCCCACGGTGAGGTTGATCGGGATCTGTTTGGTGGGCAGCATCGGCAGCAGCCCGTCCGGCGGCCGCAGGTAGGCGTTGGTAGTCGCTTCCTTCAGCTTGGACAGCGACGTCGAGCTGCGCGGCGCCTGAATGTGCGCGGTGGGCTCGAAGTTGTTGTTGCGCACGGTGCCGATCGCGTCCAGCCACCAGTCGTAGTTGGTGATGGCGGTGCCGTTGGCGCCATGGTCGGTCAGCGTCACGCCGCTGTGGTTGAGCACGCCACGGGGCTCGGGCGCCGTCCCGGACCCGCGCAATGCGACCCGGTCGAGCTCCAAGGCGAGCTGCGCAGCGAAGGACCGGGCGATGATCTCCTCCGAGCTCGGGTCGGCGTCCTCGAACAACTCCATGCTCAAAACCACCAGCCGGGTCAGCGTCCGCGCGGTAAAGACCACCGCATCGAAGGACATATCAGCGGCGGTGATCGCGGCGTTCTCCGCGTGCCAGGCTGGGGCGCTCTCCCCGGTCAGCCGGGCGATTTTGAGCGTCTGGCTGGTCATCGGCACGGTGATCGCACCGGCCTGGACCACCCGCATCGCGTTGCGGGCCAGGTCGATGATCCGCCCGGACAGCGGCGATGGCACCAGGTGCCCGCCGGCGGTCGCGGTGCCCTCGGACAGGGCCAGCTTGTAGCGGGCCAGCTCGCGGTCGGAGCCTTCCCAGTTGCCGGTGGCCAGGCCGCGCAGGTAGCGATCGAAGGACAGCCCGGCGTCCTCGTCGTGGACCTGGCCGCGGCCGCGCATCCACTCCGCCACTGACTCGCCCTTGGCCAGCACCATCGGCCGGCGAGCCGGCACGCTGCCTTCCCGGCCGTGCCGCAGCTTGCGCCAGGACTGGTCGGACGGCTGATGCTGCTCGAGCTCGGCGACGAGCTGGCGCAGCTTGCCGACCTCGGCCGAGAGCCTGTCCTGCTCACGCTGCTCGGAGGCATACACCGACCGGCCGGCCGCGCTGGCGGCCTCGGTGATCGCCCCATGGGCCAGCGCGTAATCGGCCAGTGCAGCCTTGACCCGCTGCAAATCCGCCGCGAGATCGCTGCCGGCGCGGCGGCCATAGAAGCTGTCATCAACGCAGAGCTCGGCGCGCAACGCCGCGGCGGTGGGCAAGGTGGTGGACATTTCCCGAGGTGCTCCTCTTCGTACGGGGGCATGAGTGACTGACGCGCCCATGGGGTCGCTTTCCGGCCGCGGTGCGGAGCACTCACACGGCGCCAAAGCGGGAGACGCTCCCCGTACGGCCCGCCGTTTCCCGGTGCGAGGCACTCGCAGGAGCGGCCAGCGAGGCTGCGGAGCAACACCTCGTGGGACGTACGGGGAGCAGGCTACACGCTGTCACAGCGCCGTCACGAGCCGTTCCGGCGTCGCTGGACCTCCCAGGCCAGCACCACGCCTTGCAGCTGGCGCACCGTCGCTGCCCGGTCGGCGCCGCCGGCCCGAGCGGCGATGTCGAGCAGGGCCGCGGCCGCGACAGCCAGGGCCTCGACGACCTCAGGGCGGGTGAACTCGGCGGCCAGCTCGGTCAAGGTCGCCGTCGCCGTGTCAGGACCGGCGCCCGTGATCTCGGTCGCGATCGGCAGCGCAGCGGCAACCAGCTGCCGAACGCAATCGGGGGTCTCAGTCATGATCTGTCACTCCTTCAATCGGGGAAATGAATAGCAATTGCCATTCGAAATAATGCGCAATGACCTTTGGGATATCCCGCAGCATTTCCGCAGGTCATCCCTGAAGGAGCGGGGCCGGTCAAGCCCTTCCTGGGGGGTGCTGATCTTCTTTTTCACCTGCTCCGCCAGGTTTTGGGCGCGCCGAGACAAGGCGTCGGGGTCAAGGATCGGCCCCGT
>JBOHFX010000012.1:0-10540 GCA_050699875.1 Pseudonocardiaceae bacterium | reverse complement strand
TCCGTCAGCCGGCCACCGGCAACCACCTGAGCATTCTCCGCCACAGCGCATGATCATCACAGTCATCAGGCAGACCACCCACGAACGACACGCCGACCCAAGATCGATTTATGCTAAGTGGCATTGCTCCATGAGCTGGCGTTCAGCCTGATGAGCGCACGTATTTAGGTCAGTTTATGCGGACGGTCTATGGTAGATCGAATTCACCGTCTCGAACTCCCGCCAGGAATGCTCGCCACTCATGGGGCGTAAAGTGGTGCGGTTCTTTGGTGATATCCTTCGAGTCGCGGAGAAGGACGCCGTCCGCGATCACTGCGACTTCCACACATCCGTTGACGCCCGAGTAGCTGCTCTTCCTGTACCTGATCACGCTTCCCGTTCACCGTCCTTCGTAGTGAAGTAAACTTGGATTGTTTGGTGGATAAATTCCCGCGATGCTGCCGGTTCGAGCGACCGGTGACTAACACTGTCGAAGATTCGCAGATACCGGAGAACGTATGACTCCTGCTCCAGATACCTGTCACCGAGATGAGATTCCAGGTGCACGACGTCACGATCAAGGTCGTCCGCAAATTGAAACACAGTAAACTTGGCCGTCATGGCTTCATGCGCCCCAGCATCAAAGGGGAAGACCTGTAACGTCACATTGGGACGCTGAGAAAACTTGATCAGCGCTTCAAGCTGGTGACGCATGATGTCTTTGGATCCAACGACTCGGCGGAGGGTACATTCATCAACTACCGCTAGCAATCGACTTGGCTCCTCGGTGCGCAACAGGAGCTCTTTCCTGCGAAGACGGATCTTGACTAATGGATCAAGCTCCGTATCAGTATGACGAGGCTGCAATTCCCTGAGCAGCGCGCGCGCATAGTCTGCAGTCTGCAGCAGACCGGGGAGCACCGCGGGCTCGAATGAGCGCATTACCGACGCTCCCGACTCCAACGCCAGGTAGGTGTCCAGCGGTTCGCCCACAACATGGGAGGTGGTGTCGTCCATCCACCAGCCCTGGCGGCGCCCTTCCCTCGTCCACCGCACCAGTCGCTCAGCCAAAGGAGTGCCTGCGACCTGGTAGAAGTTGATCAGGTCGCGTACATCACGCTGCTGAGGAATGCTTTGCCCATTTTCGAGCCGGCTGAGTTTCGAGCTAGAAATCATGAGCTGGGTCGCAACGTCGTCAAGGCGCAGCTTGGCCTCCTCGCGCAGGTTCCTGAGTTCGACGCCGAGGCGTCGCCGGGCGAGCAATGGCCCTTGGCTCGTGGGCACCACACACCTCCAGTGATCGGCCGCTGACCTCCGCAGCTTTAGGCCAACTGGGTGATCGTTACAAGAGCATTCCGGGGCAGGCTTGCGTGGGATTGCGGAGAGGGCTTGCGCCTCAGGCTTGCGTACGGCACTCTACAACTGAACTTGTCGCCGCAGGCGGGGGCCTAAGCAACGTGGTTCGCCGTGGTCCCCGGCAAGCTCGACGGCATGGAGGCCGCCATGTTGGGCACCGACGATAGCTCGATCACCCGCCGGGCGGTTGTCGAACGAGCGCGTGAAAGTGCCGCCAGACAAGCGCTCCGACAAGGAAGGCTGAACGCGACCGTGAGCATGATCGGCGCTCTGGCTGCGGCCGATGGCGCTGGACCTGACGACTACCGCCGCTTCTTCATGGCCTGGCAGGCCACCCGTGTCCTGCGTCCCTTACCCACCATGTTCCTGCTTGCACCGGCGTTGAGCGATCCTTCAAGGCACGTGACAGCCGGGACAGCTGAGCGGAAAGCTCCCCACGAGGGCCAGGAGGCGCCTGCAGTTGATCAGCGCAGGCGTCAGGTTGATAACGGGGGCTTGCGCTGACGGCGGTTGTCATACACCATACGTCTACGATACACTAGCCAAACTCTTACTGTGGGGAGCTTCTATGCCGGGCGACTCCTCCATTGTCACGTTCCGGTTGTCAGTCGAGGAGCGCGACCTCCTCGAAGCCGTCGCTCACTACTCGGGGGAGACGCTGTCGGCTTTCGTGCGCTTCACCATGCTGTCTGTGGCACGCGACATCTTGAGAGAGGTCGGGCCGGAGGCAGTGACGCAGGGAGACGAGAATTTCGAGGCGCAACGCCACACCAAGGCTCACCGTAGACTCAAGGACCGGATCAAAGGCCTTGAGAAGCACGCGACCGGTGAACGGCATGGGACCACGAGGGTGGCCGACCGTTAGCTGCGCGGAACGGCCAGATATACGCGGCCGCCCCCTAGCCCGGCCGCACAACTACCACAGTTCGACGATACCCTCATCCGTCCCCTGTCCAAGATCAGCGACTATTCGGCCGGCCTCGTTAATCTGATCACGAGCCCGGCGCAGCGTGTAGGCCATGCCTTGAACGTCGAGGAAGCAGGCTAGCTCCTCCAGGGTCCGAGTAAGTTCGGCTGCTATGCCCACAACGATGTCACTGACTGTTACCACGTCTGGTGTAGCTGTTAACCGCAGGGCCTGCACTTTCAGCATGGCAAAAGCGGCCATATCAATGGGGTTGTGCAGGCGATGTCCGGCGTCATCCACGTGCCGCAGCGAAAATTCATAGGTCTCAGGCACGTTGAACGTTGCCTTCAACGTCGCGAACAGCGTGGCTGCTAGTTGGTAGAGCTCTAGCAGCTCAGGAGGTTTTTCCCGACGCGGATAAGCCACTTTCTCGCTTCCCCTCCCACAGCGCCGCCGATAGCCCAGCAGTAGAGTTACTGATAGTGAGTCCGCGTTCCACGGTCGTCAAGCCGTTCATGATCGCAGATGACGCGCTGCCTCGCAGCAAGTCCCCCACGGTGCCTAGCCTGCGTGGGGGCCGCTCAACCACGCCCCGCGCTCCTACCCAACCGGGCGGACGCAGCCAAGATCCGCACATGCGCCGCTGGCCCGATCCTGGCGGCGCACTCAGCCCGAACGGTCCTCCAGGCAATCACAGGTGCCCACGTCGCTCCCCCGACGCTTGAGCGCGCGCGGCCTTGACGGGAACGCGCCTGTCTGGTGTCATACGTATACGTCTGACACCAGACAGGCGGCTTCGATGATGACGACCAGCGCGCCCCACACCATGGCTTTCGTCGTGCTGTTCATTGCGCTCGTGTTGATCGTGCTCCTGCGGCAGGATCAGCTGGCCGGCGAGCTCCTGTTCGGCGAGGTCGTCCTGGACTCGGCTGTTGGCGTGCCCGCCACCGTCCTTGCTGTCCACCTAGTACGAACAGAGCGAACCGGGTCGCGAGCAGCGTCCCCTGACCACTTCGTGGGACGTTCGACGAGCGCCATGCCCCCCGAGACTGTTACATCAGATCAGACACCGGGCAAGAAGCAATGAACAAGTTTTGTGAATCATGAAAGGGCTAGCCATGGCCGTCATAAACTACCGGACGCAGGACGGGCTCGCTGACTACGGCTTCTCGATTGAATTCCAGCCGGGCATAGGCTGGCGAGTTTACGTCATGTTTGACTCATTCCCCCAGGGCCAGAACGACAGCCTGCAGTTGCCCTATCAATCTTTCGATGACAAAGGGCGCCGTTATGTCGACTGGCAGTCGGAACTCAACAGCCTGGGGGACGCCAGAACCGTTGCCGAGCTCTGGGCTGAGCTCGCCGAGCGGTATCAACGCGTTCAAGAAGAACACGAGCTCTTCGTCGAGCTGATCCGGCGTTGCCAGGGCACCCAAGCACGAAAGAGGGATGACAACGAAGCAGCCAATGACCCGAGCATCCGAAGCGGGCCCAGTACAGATGCAGCCTGATCGCCCTCACGGTGTCACTGGAAGTGACGGAAAGTGCCGTGCAGCTGGGATGCCGTATGGCCGCTGCTGGACTCCTACCAACCGACGCCACCCCATCGGCCAGGAAGTCGTCGACCGCACGGCGCGCCACACTCGCAAGCGATTCGAGGCGGAGCCGGACGATCCCTGGAGGGGGGTCGCCGGGAGGCGCAGCTGCTCGTGCACTACCGCGACAGCCATTGCTCGGCGATAGCGGTAGCGGCCCGGCAGGGCCAGTGCCGGGGAGCGTGCCCCGGACTGCAGCGGCTTACGGCGCGCCGCGGTAAGCCACTCGCTACGGCTGTTCGAGCTGCTGGCCCACCGCAGCACACGCTGCGGCTGTACGCCGACAATGTCGCGCTGCTGCCGATCTTCACCGAGCCCCAGCAGCTCGCCGATCTCTGACCGGGGCCGGATCAGAGCCTACATGATCGGTGCGCCACCGTGACCGGACTCGACGGCGGCTCGCTGCCGTTGATCCAGCGGGGCCGACAAGTAGATATTGTCACCGAAGTCGCCGCCCGGGCCTTTGACGACGTCCGCCGCGACTACGTCATCGCTCCGCTTGCGCCGGAGTACGGACGACAGGGCCGGAGGTGAACGTCACCGCGGAGACCGACCCCGACGCCCGGTAACGGGAAAGGCTGTCACCGGGCGCATCTCCAGGCAGGCGGCCACTGCGTCTCGGTAAACATTCTGCGCGAGATCCGCATGTGTCCGATCCTGAGCGCTGAATCGTTCAAGAGTTACTGTGTTGTTGACCTCAAGCACCGTGAGGCGATTGCACACTTCAACGATATCCACCGCCGCGAACCGCAGGTTCATCGCGGGCATCACCCGGTGCGCCAATACCGACAGAGCCGTCACGACATCGGGATCTTCAACCAGTCTCGCCATGGCCCCGGCATGAAGGTTGTGACGCCAGTCGCCTTGCCTGCACTTCTCGTACAGGATGTACACCTTCTGATCAAGGACAACAACCCGGTACTCGCGGGTTATCTCGACATAAGGCGACACCGCAATAACTCGGTAGCGCCGTGCGAGAACTTGCATCGCCTCGCGCAGCTCGGCCTCATCGCGGGCCCGCAAGACGTCGATCCCAGCACTTTCCGTGAGCGGCTTCGCCACCACCGGTAACGACACTAGATCAAGCACTTCACGCATGAGCTGCTCACAGGGTAGGGCGGCGAGATGAAGCGCGCGGTGCATGATTGCCGGAAGGTGGCAATCATCGAGTACAACATAGGTCGCGGCCTTGTCATTTGCGATCTGGGCAGCAGCGGCATCGTTCAGTGGAAACGAGTAGCCAATGACACGCGTCACGTAGCCACTCCTTGTCAACTGCGCTACCCAACCGCCAGACAGCCAGCGCAGACGAGCACCGCACGCCGCAGCAGCCTGTTCCATCTGGGTCGTGAAGTGCGGGCGAATTCGCGCGGTCACGACATCATCCAGCGGGCTGAGCGCTCGAGCCGTCGCGGATGGCGTCGCGACCGCGGCACTCGATCTAGGTGACCGGCAGACGCGCCCGGGTCCGGTTCGCTGGCGTCGCATTCGTCAGACCGTTGCCTTGGTGTCCGTCTCATCAGTCCCTACAGTCCCACCGGGGAGGTAGTGATCCGTTGCGAACGTGCCGGAGACGGCAACTTTGGCTGCGAAGTTGCCGCTGATGGCACGTCTGCGCGCTGCGACAATGCTTCCCCCGGATCTGCACGCACAGTAAACAAGGGGACGAACAAAGGTAGTGCCCGCCTCTTACTCCGAACCGACGAAGGTGAACGCCAGTATCGCTCCGGGATTGTCGAGCTTCTCCGTCGGGGTACCGAACTTCGGGCCCGTCCGACCAGTGGTGTCCGTGGCGATATAAACGGTCCGACCGCCAGGGCTCAGCGCCAGATCGCGGTAGCGGTTTGTCGTCTTGAACCACTGAGTGATATCACCCTGGACCCAGCCACCGTCCTGGGCGAGCCGCAGGCTGTAGAGGGAACCGTTTTTCAGGCTCGTCACCAGCAGCGAGTTGCGCCAGCCGTCGAATCCACCGTCGCCGGCTGGCACGTAATCGATACTGGAGGGTGCGATCGACGGCCAGCAGATGTACGACTGTTCGCCGCAGGCAAGGTCCCGAAAGCTGTGTCCGTTGGGCACGGTGTAAAGCGTCTTCATGGGCTCTGCGTAGTTCGGATCACTCCACGCGGTTTCTCTCGACTGGGGAACGGATGGCGGACTCGCAAAGTTGTCATAGCGGAGGTCGGCGCACGAAGGTGTGGCCGACGCCGACCAGTTCGCATATGTGTAGGATTGGTCATCGCGGAAACCGGAAACATAGGGCCAGCCGTAGTTCTTCGCGGCCTGGATCAGGTTGATCTCGTCGTCGGCCTTCGGGCCATGTTCCGCCGAGAAAAGGCGTCCGTCGGGACCGAAGACCAAACCCTGCGGATTCCGGTGCCCATATGAGTAGATATGACTGCGCACTCCCCTGATCACCGGATTATCTGACGGAATGCTGCCGTCGATGTCGAGCCTCAGAACCTTACCGACGTAGGTTGCCCAATTCTGCACCCCAACATCCTCCGTGGTAGGAAGGTCTTGCGCTCGGATCGGATTACAGAAGCGCTGGAACTGGTTGTTCCCTTGATCCCCGATCGAATAGTAGAGCTTCTGATCGGGACCGACAAGCAGGCGGCCAGAATTGTGATCTGTACTGGCCGGCAGATTCGTGATCACGTCGACCGGCTGGTTCGACGTCTGCATTGCCGGATCGTAGACGAAACGAGCTATCTTGGCTCGACGATCCACTACCGGGCCAGGGTCGGCATCGTAGGTGTACGCGAGGTAGATGTCGTTGTTCCCCTTCAGGAAGTCACCCCTAAACGCCATGCCGAGGAGGCCGTCCTGACTCTCGCTGGAGTACACATCGGCGATGGTGATCACTGTGTGTTTCGACCCGTCCGACGGGTTCACCCGGGTCACTTTCCGACCCGTCTTCTCAGTGACCCAGAGAAAGCCGTCGGGGCCCCAGGTGATCTCCCAGGGGTCGGCCAGGCCGGTGGTCAGGACGCGAAAGGTGAAGGGTTCGCCCCAACGGGCGTCACCCGATGACTGCTCTCGGGAGGTCGTACAGCCTGTGATCGACAACACCAGCATAGCGGCCATGACCAGAACCCGTTTCATGGGTCGCTCCCCGTCCTCTGCATGCGACTGCGGGTGACCGTTCTATCACCACCCGCCATCCAGCACAGCGCTGCGCGGCCCCGAAGGGAGTGCTCGCGGGGCCCAGTAGAGAGCAAGAAGAAAGCCCGGGCGCAGGGTCGGGGGGCCTACGCTCGGGCTCTCGGTATGTCTGTCGTCATCCGACCGCGAAGCGTTACAGGGCTCGCGTCGGCGTCTGGCTGATCGCCGGCGTACCCTCCCTTCGCCTGGTCCTGCCGTCGACGGCTGCAGAAAGTTTTGTGCAGCAAGAGATTTAGGCTGCGACGAACGGGGCACTCTGCCTCATCAAGCCGACACTGCAACCAAGACGTGTTCGTCCGGCTCGACGGCGTGTGGCACGCCGCGAGACCACCGCGGTGCACCGTCCTGCCGTGTCTCAGGGCTCGCCGTGCGGCTAGAGATGCTGGCCGAAGCCGGGGAGATCCGCCGGGCGCGCCAAGCGGTGGGCGCCTGGGCCACCCAGATCGGAATGCCTCCGGCAATCGTGGCCGACCTGGTACTCGCCACTCACGAAGCGTTGGCCAACGCCGTCGACCACGCCTACCCCGCCGCGGCCGGAGCGGTGTCGGTGACCGCCGAATGCACCGGCGCCGACGTGCTCGTGGTGGTCCGCGACCACGGCTCCTGGCGCCCACCCCAACCGGTGAACGGACGCGGACGTGGGCTGCTGCTCATTCGTCACCTCGCCGACCATGTCGACCTCAGCCACGACAACAACGGCACCACCGTCCGTATGACCTGGAGCGGCGTCCTGGAGCCACAGGCGAACGGTTCCCTCTGAGCCGCGAGCTATTCGAGCCGATCATCGGCGTCGATGAACATGATGCGGCCAACAGACAAAGACCATCGTCAGATTGCTGACGGCGGCGGCAAACCGGTCAAGGGTATGGGCCTATGGCAAGACGTCCACGTCCACGAGGCCTCAGGGGCGAAGTCGGGGTGACCCCGGTGGCTGCGGCGAGATGTTGGGGAGAACAGTACAAGTCATGGTATACCGATCAAAGCGGACACGATGATTGAGGCTAGGGGCCTCACCAAGCGGTATGGCGACACGCTCGCCGTCGACGACCTCTCCTTCACCGTGCGACCCGGCCAGGTGACTGGCTTTCTCGGTCCGAACGGCGCGGGCAAGTCGACAACCATGCGGATGGTTCTAGGTCTGGATCTGCCCACCGCCGGCGAGGTGCGCATCGGCGGCAGGCTCTATCGCGAGCTGAACCGCCCGCTGCGCACCGTCGGCGCCCTGCTGGACGCGAAGTGGGTACATCCCAATCGCTCTGCGCGAGCTCATCTGAGGTGGATGGCCCGCTCCAATGAGCTGCCGCTGAGCCGGGTCGACGAGGTGCTCGAGTTGGCCGGGCTGTCCACAGTGGCCGGTAAGCGGGCTGGCGGGTTTTCGCTGGGCATGTCGCAGCGATTGGGCATCGCCGGCGCCCTGCTCGGTGACCCGCAGGTACTCCTGTTCGACGAACCGGTCAACGGGCTTGACCCCGAGGGCATCCTGTGGATCCGGCAGTTCATGCAGCGGCTGGCCGCCGAAGGGCGCACCGTGTTCGTCTCCAGCCACCTGCTTTCCGAGATGGCCCTCACCGCCACCGAAGTAGTCGTCATCGGGCGCGGCAAGCTGATCCGGCAGTGCTCCACTCAGGAGTTCGTCGAGCAGGCCTCCGGCACCACCGTGCGGGTTCGAAGCCCGCAACGTGACCGGCTCAGCGAGCTGCTCACCGAGTGTGGGCGGACCAGCCAGACCGAGGGCGCCGACGCCCTGCTGGTTTCCGGCGGGACCGCCGAAGAAGTCGGTCAGCTGGCCTGCCAAGCGCACATCGTGCTGTACGAGCTCACCACCCTGCGCGGCTCGCTGGAGGAGGCCTTCATCCAGCTGACCGGACAGGACGTCGAGTTCCGCTCCGACCTCGCCGGACAGGTGACGGCTCAGGAATTGGTCAAAGGACAGACGCCATGACCCTGCTCGCCGTCGAGCGGATCAAGCTGGTTTCCACCCGCTCGCCGTGGTGGTGCGCTGCCCTCGCGGTGGCGATGCCCGCCGGATTCGCGACATTGTTCGTCGGGTTCTCCGAGCCCGGCGCGGTGACGGTGGCCTCCACGCAGTTCGGGTTCTACTTCGGGATGATTGTGATCATGGTGATGGGTGCGCTCGCCGTCACCACCGAGTACCGCTTTGGCACTATCCGAACAACCTTTCAGGCGGTGCCCAACCGGGTCGCCGTACTCGCTGCCAAGGCGGCCGTGGTCGCGCTGGTGGCTGGAGCGATCGGTGAGATTGCGGCGTTCGCCAGCTACTGGCTGGCCAGGTTGATAAAACCGGCCGCCGACCTGACGATCGACAACGGGGCCGAGTGGCGGCAGGTGGCCGGTATCGGTCTGGTGTACGCCGTGGCCGCGGTGTTGGCCATGGCGGTCGGCACCCTGGTGCGACACACCGCAGCGGCACTCGCCATCCTGCTGACCTACACCCTGCTGGTGGAGAACGTCGTCGTGCTCATTCCCGAAGTTGGGCCGGACATCCAGAGGTGGATGCCGTTCAGCGCGGTCAACCAATTCGCCACCGCGGGCACGCCGCCGCCGGTGGACGGCCAGGTGCTCGAGCTGCCCTACGGTCCGTGGCTGGGGCTTGCCTACGTCGTCGGCATCGCGCTTGCGCTGCTCGCCATCGCGATCGGGGTGGCCAACCGCCGGGACGCCTAGGCATGCCGCAGTGGCCATCAGGCAGTATGTGCGGTCTTCTCGAACGGGTTGCCGCGGCCTGCCGTGTTGAGGCCGTTCCACGAGCCGCCCTGAGCTAACCCCCAGATGGCGCCGATCGTGACGTAGGTGAGGTAAAAGCCGAGCTCGCCGACCGCCGCTACGGTGCGGCTGTGCGTGGACTCATGCCGCGCCAGGCTGTCCGGCACGGTCGCGTCGGGGGTGAAGCGATCGGACTGGGTCCAGGCCACGGCACCCAACGCCAGCGCGCCACCCCCGGGACCCGCCCCGATGAACAGCATGCCTCGACGGAAGTCGACCTTGCCGCTTCCGGTCGCCGCGATGAGACCGACGGTGGTCAGCAGCGGCGACTGCACCCACTTGATGACGAAGCTGAACAACCATCCCGCCGGGCCGTCGAAATTGTCCAGCAGCGGGCTGACCACCGCCCCGAACAGGCCAGCCGTTGCAAAGATGATCAAACCGATGGTGGTGGCGGTGACAATGCCCACAGTCAGCCCAGCCAGCGCCGAGACGCCAAGGACGGCGCCGGTCCAGGCGACGACGGCGAGTACTCCGCCAATCGCCCCACCGATCACCCACAGCAGAAATTCATCCCAGGCCTTGACCCTGTTGGCCGCCGCGCCCGCAGCCCCAAGGACCGCGCCGACGCAGCTGGCAGTCAGCAGCATGACAGGAAACGCCATCACCTCCGCTCCGCGCTGCGCGGCATCCGCCTCCCCATCAGGTACCCGCACCGCTCACCGCGCGTACAGCTGCCATTTGACCAAGCAATCCGCCTTCAGCAGCCAATCTGGCAGGTCCATGGCTTCTTGGCGCGATGTCCCCCGAGGGC
>JBOHFX010000011.1:0-19273 GCA_050699875.1 Pseudonocardiaceae bacterium | reverse complement strand
GTCCAGCACCGGTGCGGGTGGCGATCTCCGACGCGCAGGGAATGCTCTGCGCGGAGGAGGTCGTGGCGCAACGCTCGTTGCCCGGTTTCGATCAAGCGGCGGTCGATGGGTATGCGGTGCGCAGCGTGGACGTCACCGACGTCCCGGTTACGCTGCCGGTGGTGGGGGAGATCGCTGCGGGTTCGCGGCATCCGATGCGGCTTCAGCCCGGCCAGGCGGTCCGGGTGGCCACCGGCTCGGCACTGCCTGCGCTCGCTGATGCGGTGATCCCGCTGGGGCACACCGAGGACGGGGTGACTCACGCGGCCCGGGTCACGGTGGCGCGTGCGGTGCCGTCTAAGGCCTATGTCCGTCGCATCGGGGAGGACGTCCAAACCGGTGATGTCGCGGTGCGCGCCGGCGCGGTGATCGGCTCGGCGCAGGTGGGACTGCTCGCCGCGGTGGGAAGGGCCAAGGTGCGGGTGCACCCGCGGCCGCGGCTGTCTGTCCTGTCTGTCGGTGAGGAATTGGTCGACGTCGAGCGCACACCCGGCGCCGGGCAGGTCTATGACATCAACTCCTACGCGCTGGCCGCGGCCGGCCGCGACGCCGGCGCCGAGGTGCACCGGGTGGGCATCGTGCCCAACGATCCATCCCGGCTGCGTGAGGTGGTCGAGGGCAGACTGCTCATGTCGGAGATCGTGGTGGTGACCGGCGCGGTCGGCGGGGAAATGGGTGACGAGCTGTGCGCCGTGCTCGCCGAGCTCGGCCCGCTGGATGTCGGGCGGGTGGCCATGCACCCCGGTTCGGTGCAGGGCTTCGGCCGGCTCGGCCCGGACTCGGTGCCCACCTTCCTGCTACCCAGCAATCCGACCAGCGCGCTGGTGGTCTTCGAGGTGCTGGTGCGACCGTTGATCCGGCTGGCACTGGGCAAGCGCAATCCTCATCGCCGCACCATCACCGCGCGGCTGCTGTCTCCGGTGACGTCCACCGCGGGTCGTTGTGGGTTCCTCCGCGGCCAACTGCTGCGCGATCCCGACACCGGGGAATTCCTGGTGCAACCTCTGGGTACCTCCGGTGCCCACCTGTTGGCCGCGCTGGCTGAGGCGAACTGTCTAATCCTGGTCGATGCCGACACCACTGAGGTGCCCATCGGCGAGCAGGTGGCAGTGAGCTTCCTCGCCCAGCGCGGTTGACGCACCGTGTTCGGGCCTGGGCTTGACGGCCGCCATCCCGGCTGGCCGGCGCGGCTGGGCCCGATGCGGGTCGCCGCAGGGCAAGTCGCGCTGCGACCGGTGCGCCTGCGCGACGGGCCGGCGTGGAGCCGGCTGCGCCTACGCGACGAGGACTACCTGCGGGTCTGGGAGCCCGATGCGGAGGGCACCTGGGCGCAGCGGTCCACCACCATGGCCTGGCCGGTGATGTGCAGCGGGCTGCGCGCGACGGCCCGGCGAGGGCAGGCCCTGCCCTTTTCCATCACGCTCGATGGGCGCTTCGTCGGGCAGCTCACGCTGGGCAACGTGGTGCGCGGCTCGCTGCGCTCAGCGTGGGTCGGTTACTGGGTGGAGTCGGAGGTGGCCAGCGGTGGGGTCGGCACCGGCGCGGTCGCGATGGCGGTGGACCACGCGTTCGGACCAGTCGGGCTGCACCGCGTCGAGGCCACCGTGCGACCGGAGAACGCGGCCAGCCTTCGTCTACTGGGCAAGCTCGGATTCCGTGATGAAGGGCTGCTACGGCGATACCTGGAGGTGGACGGTGCGTGGCGAGACCATCGGCTGCTCGCCTTGACCACGGATGAGGTCGGCCCCGGGCTGGTGTCACGCCTGATCCGCTCGGGGCTGGCCCACCACTCCTAGCTGCGCAGCGTCGGGCGATCATTCCCGGCGCGCCTCCAGCATCGGGCTGTTCGCCGCGGCTACCGTGACACGGCGGTGTTGATGCAGGCAGCTCGTGACTGGCGGACCGGGGTAGGTGGCGACGAGTGCCCAGCTCGCTGATCTTCGCGGCGCTGGCGGGGGCATGGCTTGTCGTGCTTGTCCCGATTGTCGCAAAACGACGGCAGGAGGTGGTACGCACTGCGGAGTCCGCGCTTGCAGCTCGGGTACTGCGCCGGCCCGACCTTTCACGGCCGGCGGTGAAACATGGCCAGGAGGCGCCCATGATCGGCGGACGAGTCGAACAGCAGGAGCCCGTCTCGGACGAACGTCGGTACAGATCGGGTCGCGGTGGCTATGACCCTGAGGTCGCCGCACAGCTGGCGCGGGCGAAGTATGTGTTCCGGCAACGAGTCGTGCTCGGCCTGGTGATCGTCGCGGGTGCCACTGCCATATTGGCCTACACAGTGTCGAGTCTGTTGTGGTGGCTGCACGCAGCCTCGGATGTGGCAGTGATCGGTTATCTCGGCTACCTGCGCCGCCAGGTGCGGATCGAGGAGGAGGTGCGACGGCGTCGCGCCGCGCGGCTGACCGGGCCCCGGGAAAGGGCGTCTGTTACCGACGACTCCCAGGAAGTCGAGGCTTTCCGGGAAACAGTCCATGACAAGGACGAGCCGGCCCAGCAGCCGTCTTCTCGGTCCGACGCCGCGCCGCCCGTTCCCCACTCCACCGCCGTGGCGCTGGACTGCGACGATGAAGACCCGGCGTTCGACGAGCTCCAGCCCGCGTTCGAGCCGCCGTACCGTCGGGCGGTCGGCGAGTAGCCGAAGACCGCCTGCTAAAATCGGCGCGCACCGCGCGGGGCTGTAGCGCAGTTGGTAGCGCGTCTCGTTCGCATCGAGAAGGTCAGGGGTTCGATTCCCCTCAGCTCCACCGAGCACTGCTTAGGTCTCTGACCTGGGCGTTTATGCGTCTGCGGTGTGCGAGTCCCTTCTCTTGCTGCTACGGAGGTGTTGGGATTCACACCCCATTGGCACGCGCGGACGAGGTCCGCTCATGCCGATGGGTGGACCTTCGTATGCCCGCACTACCGAGCGGTCCGACGTACCCCCGCTGGACGTCCAAGCGGCAGGTATGCGCGCCTCTGCCGGGCTTCCGGGACGGGCGGGGTGGGGCCGTTAGCCGCCGGTGCGTCGGGCACGCAGTACGACGTCGTGGATGTGGTGGGAAGCTGAGGCGGCCCCTGCGGGCCGGGGCCGTCTCTCGTGCACCTTGATGTCCCAGCCGGGTGAGTCCGCGAGCGCTGTTGCGAAGTCGTCGACACGTAGGTAGGCGTCTGGGTCAAACGGCGGCCTGTGGGCTGCGTCGATCGATGCGCGCATCGGTTCGAGATCGTGGCTGACCACGAGTAACGTGCCGCTCGGAGCAACTGCGTTGAGCACGTTACGAACAGCCCGCCCGTCGGGTGTGCGGGGGATCGATGCGTATTGCGCGGACACGAGGTCGAAGGCTGCCGGTTCGAACGCGTCCAGTGCGTTGGCATCCGCGTGATGGCACTCGACACGTAGACCGCGCCGGGTGGCTTCGGCGTTGACGCGATCCAGCGCGCGGCGCGAGATGTCACTGGCGGTCACGTTCCAACCGTGTTCGGCCAGCCAGAGTGCGTCGCCGCCCTCGCCGGCGCCGACGTCGAGTGCGCGGCCTGGCGTGAGGCCGCTGACCTCGTAGACGAGTGTGCCGTTCGGGTTGCCGCTCCAGAGCCGGTCGCCGCGGTAGCGGTGCTCCCAGTCGGCCTGGTTCGCGGATGGTCGCGCTGCGGCTTGGCAGTCGTCGTGGGCGAGACTGATGCTGATCATGGCGCCGATACGGCTGCCGTCCGCGGCAGCCTGCAACACCTGCTGGCTCGGATCGGTCACGTTGCCGGCCGCGTACAGGCCGGGTACTGCCGTGGCCCCGGTAGCGTCGGTCTCCAGGACGTCCCCGAGCCTGCTGGGGTGCGCGGCTGGTCGCAGACCGAGCGAGGCGAACGGTTCGGCGCGCACCCGGAACTGGGGATTGATCACGACCGCGTCGGCGTCGATGCTTTCGTGGTCGGTCAGCTCGACGGCCACGACGTGGCCGTCGGCGCCGGTGGCGATGCGGCTCACGGACCGCCGCACGACGTCCACGCCGCCGGCTCGCAGGACATCGAGCTCGGCGTCGTCCACGTCGACACGGCCGTGCACCACGACGGTGAGCTGGGCGCTCAGATGACGGAACAACTCGGCCATGTGCAGCCCTATCGGGTGCGTGAGGATCTGGACGATGCGCCGGTCGCGCACCTCGAAGCCGTGGCAGAACGGACAGTGGATGACGTCGCGGCCCCAGTGCTGGAGGAGGCCGTCGATGTCCGGAAGCTCGTCCACGAGCCCGGTGGCGGCGAGAACCCGACGAGCGACGATGGAGTGACCGCCGACCAGTTCGGCACGGAAGCGGCCGTCGTGCGTGCGGGTCACCCGTTGCACGCGACCGGTCAGGACCTCCCCGCCGTAGCTGCGGACCTCCTCCCGACCGAGGGCAGTCAGCTCGGCTGGCGGGAGCCCTTCGAGACCGAGGTAACCGTGCATGTGTGCGGCGGCGCTGTTGCGCGGCTCTCCGGCGTCGATCACGATCACGGAGCGGCGCTGACGCCCAAGCTGGAGTGCTGCAGCAAGTCCGGCGGCCGACCCGCCGATGACGGCGACGTCGCAGTGCCGTTCGATCGCGGGCAAGGCGTGGTTACCCATGACGTCGACGCTACGATGGATCGCAGTACCCGCAAGGGTACTTGCAGGATCCGCAAACGTCAGGTGGCGACGATGTCCGAGCTCGGTGAGATCGAACGGGTGGTCCGGACCCGGCTGCGGGCTCTTCGGAACACGTTGGGCTTCTCGCTCGACGAGCTTGCGGCTCGGACGAACCTGAGTCCCTCCACCATCAGCCGCGTCGAGACCGGCAAGCGGACGATCAGCCTCGACGTCCTGCTTCCGCTGGCAACAGCGCTCCGTGTCGACCTCGATGCGCTCCTCGACGTGCGCAACGACGATGACGTGGTCATCCGCCCGACGCCGGACAGCTCAGGCGAGCGCACGACGTGGATGTTGAGCCGGCCGACCAGCAGCACCATCGCCTTGAAGATGCGGCTAGAACCGACACGCAAGACGTTGGAGCAGCGGGTCCACCCTGGTCACGACTGGTTCTTCGTTCTCGAGGGGCGGGTGCGCCTGTCGCTCGGCGACCGCGAGGTCACTGTCGAGGCTGGTGAGGCCGCTGAGTTCGCGACCATGACCCCGCATGCCTTCTCAGCCATCGACGGCGCGGCCGAACTCATCATGATTTTCGATCGCGACGGCGAGCACGCCCATCTCCATGAGAACACCCGCCGCAGTCCGACGAGGTAGCCCTCGACGGACTCCTCGTCACGGATCGGATCAGTCGATAATCCGTCACACGATCAGTGCGCTGGGTGACGCCTAACCAGAGCATGGCCGATGTGCCGGTCGGAACCCGCGCCTGCTGCCGGATCTGGACGCACCTCGCACGCGGTGTAGCGCCGGATCTCGGTCGCCTCTGCCAGGACGGTTGGCGTCGTTTAGCCTCGACCTGTCACGAGTGCCGGGCATGAGCGGTTATGGATGCGTCGCGGCCAGCGTTGTCTTTATAGCGTGTCGAGTGGGTGGCGTCCGGCAGACACCGGCGCTGTGCAGGAGACGCTTGACGCTGCTGAGGCTTAAGCCGTGGGTTGCGGCGAGGGAGGCGGCGGTGGCGCCGTTGCGATAGGCGGTGATCAGATCAGCGATGTGGTGGTCGTCGAGGCGCTCGCGCAGGCTCCACGGGCGTTTCGCGCTGGGAATCGGGGTACGCACAGGGCTGGTGAGTGCCACGGTGTGGCAAAGCCGCAGGTCAGCGGCGTGGTCGGAGTGCGAGTAAGTGGTAAGTAGCTCCACCGAGCCCGCCCGAGGTCTCTAACCTGGGCGTTTATGCGTCTGCGGTGTGCGAGTCCCCTCTCTTGCCGCTGCGGAGGAGTTGCGATCCACATCAGTCCGATGTGCGGACGGCCAGGAGTCACGGAAGCGACCGGCGACCCGGAGGCGGCGGTGCAGAGCCTGCGCAGGCGGGCCGCGACTTCATCCTGCGGGGTGAGGCGACCGCTGTCCGAGGGCTCATACGATTGTTGCAGCCCCTATCGGTAAGGAGCACCATGAGCGAGCCGACGACCAATGCTCCGCCGATCGTGCTGATCCATGGGCTTTGGATGACCGCCCGAAGCTGGGATCGCTGGGTGGAGTACTACCGGGCGAAGGGACATGAGGTCATCGTGCCGTCGTACCCGGGATTCGAGATCGAGGTCGAGGCGCTGCGCGGAAAGCCCGAGATCATCGCCGCGGCATCGGTCCCCGCGACCCTCGACCATCTCAGCGATGTGGTCGAGAGCCTGGACCGCCCGCCGATCATCATGGGCCACTCCTTCGGCGGGACCTTCACCCAGCTCCTGGTCAACCGGGGGTTGGGCGCCGCCGCCGTGACGATCGACTCGGCGCCACCCGAGGGCGTGCGGGTGAACCCGCCGTCCCAGATCAAGTCCCTGTTCCCGATCCTCGCCAACCCGGCCAACCGGCACCGCGCGGTGGGCTTCACCAAGGAGCAGTTCCACTATGCGTTCGCCAACACGGTCAGCCGGGAGGAGTCCGACGCGGCGCACGACCTCCTCCACATCCCGGCGCCCGGCAGCTGGGTGTGGACCTATGGCCTGATAGCCAACTGGAAGCCGGGCCACCAGGAGACCTGGGTCGACTACGACCTGGACGACCGGGCGCCGCTGCTGTTCATCATGGGCGGCAAGGACCACCTGATGCCGCCCTCGGTGCAACGCGCGAACGCGAAGAAGTACCGCAACTCCGAGGCGCTGACCGAGACCTACGAGTTCCCGGACCGCTCACACTTCACCGGTGTCGAGCCCGGCTGGGAGCAGGTGGCCGACTACGCGCTCGAGTGGGCGTTGAGCCACGCGCGAACGCGGCAGGGGTGATCAACCGCAGACAGCGGCACACCACGAGCTGGCGCACCTGTGGATCGGCGGGCTGGTGGACTTGCCCCGACCCGAAGACACCTGGCTCGTCGAGGCACTGGCCACATGCCTCAGCCGCGGCGTGCTACCGGAGATCATTCCCGGTATCACGCCGTGGCGGCGTCGACCTCACCCACGCTGCCCGACCACGGCTACACCGACGACGCCACCGCAATCCGGCGGTCCGGGGGCACTGATCGGAGCCCCGGCCGTCCTCGACGGGCTGGGACTGCTCCTGCGCCGGTATCCCACGCAGCCGCAACCGCGGGCGACCTCGCCGCCTACTGGCCGGCGGACACGACGTGCCCACCTCGGCGATCGACCTGCTCATCCGACCCGCACCCACGCCCAACACCAACGCCGCTCACCCCAGTTGACGGGAATGGTCGCAGCCGTCGGCAGCGCATCAGACGTCCCCTCGCGCTCTTTGTCGCGATTAGCACAGTGCCACATCGATAGAGGCTCAAGCCGTCGCGGGAGCTGGCCACGTCTGCCGCGATATCGTGATCCGATGCTTGACCTGAGCAGCCTGGACCTGGAGGAGATCGCTACCGCTCTTGCCGACCAGACCGACTACGAGCATCGCTGGCTGATCAATCCGCAGACCGGACAGGTCGTGCTCTGGACCGCCGACACCGGTATCGACGGCCAGACACCCGTCGACCGCGATGACCTGGACCTGATCGGCATCGACCCCCTCCCGTCCTACGTCTGGTACCAGGACATGGCCGACTTCGCCGAGCGGGCCAGCGACGACGAAGCCCGACGCAGGCTGGCGCGAGCCATTGAGGGCAAGGGCGCCTTTCGGCGTTTCAAAGACGTGCTGCACCAAGAACATCCGCACCTGCTGCCGGCGTGGCACGCCTTCCGCGAGACCCGCGCCCAACGCCGCGCGGTCGACTGGCTCGTCGACAACTCGCTCATCGACGACGACGCAGCCACCCGGTTTCTCAACGACCACCCCGATCCTGACGTGCCATGACTCCCAACGCCCTCTTCGACCGGCGATCTTGACTGCGACAGGTGCGCACATCTGCCGCGTAGCGCGCGGTCAGCCGAGCCGAGTGCGTTCGAGTGGTGGTGTCGTGCAGAGGGCCACTGCCTGGAGCACATTAGGCAGCCTGCCTTTCAAGGAACTCTGCGGCCTCGCACCCTGGTGTTCGTCTATATACCTACACGTTTGGAGCAGCGACCGGTCCGACTGCGCGAGCACGTCGCCGGTATCAGTCGAACGGCTGTTGCCGGGACATCTTGATCACTTCGCCTAGCAACTCTCTGACTTGCCGGAGTGACCGCCTGTCGCTGAGCGTTTGGCGCTAACTGACATCGGGTGTGGCTCAGACACGGACTGAACTGGGTTGTGAGCTTCCCCCCGTAGCACGGACACCTCCGGTGTGCGGTCAGTGATCTTGGTCTGGCCCGGTGTGGAGGGTCTCGAAGGTGGCGGGGCTGTGCATTCCGATGCTGGAATGGCGTCGTTTTGGATTGTACCAGCATTCTATCCACTCGAAGATGGCGGTGGCAAGCTCGTCACGCGTTTGCCATTCTTTCGTGTCGAGTAGCTCAAGTTGCATCGTGCCCCAGAAGACCAGCCAAATATGAGCCGGGAATAGGCATCCATGACCGCCGCGCAATAAACGGTGCCTTCTTTCGTAGGGTGCTCGGTGATTCAGTCACCCACAGCCGGTTCGGCTCGGTGACCGTGAAGTTCCGGGTTGACCAGGTCCGAGCTGGGGAGAATATTCTCACGAGCGAAATACGCCGCCGCCCGCTTGAGAATCTCCACCTCAAGCTCCAGCCTACGCTTATCCCGGCGAAGCCCGACTAACTCCTTTTTCTCGGTGCTGGTCAGCCGCGTCTGACTACCATTATCGTCCACCTCAGCCTGCGCCAACCAATTCCGCAGACACGACTCACTGATACCAAGATCCTTCGCCAACTCAGCGATCGGTTTGGACCGCGCAGGGGCCAACTCAACAGCGCGGCGACGGAACTCAACAGGATGAGGGGCAGGCACGGCGGCATCCTTCCTGATGGCCAAGGCCATCTCAGATCGGGTGTCCGTGCTACGGGGGAAGCTCATCCCTTGTCTTGCCGCTACGGAAGGTCGTCACGATCCGCATCCGGCTCGCGCCGCAAGAGCGACGACGTCGGACCATGGCACTGAGCGTGTTCGGGAAGTCCTGTAATTCGCAGGGTCAGGAGTCGCTTCCGGCGCTGCGTCGGACGAGGTCTTCGAGCCGGCGAACTCGCTGTTCTAGCGACGGCTCCTCGCTGCTGCGGTGTTCTTCGATCCAGCGGCGGATCAGCTGGGTCGGCTTGGTGTGCTCGGTGCGGGCCTGCGCGCGCACCCAGTCCAGCAGCGACTTCGGTAACCGCAGCGACAGCGACACCATCGGATCCGGATCCACCGGTTCGTCGACTAGCCCAGCACGCTCGAGTTCTTCGCTGGTGTCGTGGGTGTCGTAGTACTCGGCGAGTCGTTGCAGCTTCGTCGGTTCGGTCATGGCTTACCTTCCCTTCCGCCGGAAGGCGCGGCGTTCGGTGTCGGTCATATCGCGGGCGGTAGCCACATATCAGCGGCCGTCCACGGCTTCGGCCAGGACGACCAGCAGCGTCCGCCCGTTCTCGGTGGCGCAGTACAGGAGAGTGGAGTCCTCATGGCCTCGGGCCTCGTACCGAGGCCTGCTGTTGACGGCCTGTTCGACCTCCGGCGTAACGCCGTGCCGGGCGATATGAGCCTCGGACTCCGACGTCCACCGGATCTCCCGCACTACGTAAGCGTACTCCATTGTAGGACAACGGGGTACGAACATGTGTCGACACGAGCGAACGGTCGGTAGAACTGGCCGCAACCAAAATCACGTGCCCGAAGTGATCCTTTTCTGCCGCTGTGTGTGCGGTGAACGCCGGGCATGAGTGGCTACGGGTGCGCCGCGGCTGGCGTTGCCTTCGTCGATTGTCGAGAGGGTGTGGTCTGGTGGACACCGGCAGGAGGCGCTTGACGCTTGTGAGACTCACGCCGTGGGCAGCGGCGAGGAAGGCGGCGATGTCGTGCTCATCAAGGCTGTCGGGCAGGCCCCCACGCTTCGCACTTGGCCACGAGGCACGCACATAGGGTTGGTAAGGGCTGCGCTGTGCTAAAGCCGCAGGTCAGACGCTTGCGCCAAGTGTGCGAGTAAGCGGTAAGTACCTCCACCGAGGAAAGCCAGGGGCGACTGGCTTTGGCGTTCATGCTTCTGTGGTGCGTCCCTTGTCTGTGTCGTTGCGGAAGAGTCGCGATCCGTTTTCCGTTCGTGGCCATGCTCACGGTCGGACGTTCGTCGAGTGGGACGTCGCCTGGTTGTGGCGTCGAGCTGACTCTTGGTAGGAGCCAGTAGGTACTCGCGAGGCGGGACACGATCGTTGGATATGTGGTGCGCGTGAGTGCGGTCGACGTCTTCGTCGAACTGATCCGGAGTGCCGGCCGAGCCGGGCATCTGCGATGTGCTGTCTGACGGTGGGCAGTTCACACACCGGCTCGATCCAGGCGTGCGATGAGGCTGGGTTTGGCGCACATATTTTTTTTGAGTATCTTCCCCAATAATGGCGTAATCGCCGAGACCGCGCGGCTGATCGTTGACTGGGACACCGCATAGGCTTCCGCCAGCTCAGCCTGGACACGATTACGGCGCAAATATGTCAGTGTCACCACCAGCGATGTGAATAATCCCCGGATAGGTGGCCACGCTCGTTCCTCGCCCGTTGCTTCACCGTCGATCTCCCCGCACAGATCCACGATACGTTCCCGGGACAGTCCGGTGGTATGATACATACAGGCAGGCCGTGTACTGTGAGAGCGAGTGTGGAACTCAAATTCTCTCGGTAAACGGCCGTCGCTTAGGTCGACACGCCGTATAGAACGTCAAATTATCTACCGTGAATAACCCTCCGTGTATGTCGTGCCGAAGCTAATCGCTTTACGGGGGCATGTCCCCGAGCGCCGACTGTTTCGGGTGAAGCCTGCGCGGAGTTTGCGAGTCGGAATGGAACAAACGCTGAAGTTGACATCATCGCAAGTCGTGGGCTCGACAATGCATCCAGGGGAACTCATTTCATTTTCGGCTACATATCTGGAGAGGTTTTCTGAACCGGCTGCGCCCTTTCTTGCGCACTGTTCCAGAGGTCACCGTGAAGAACGCGAGCGTTTACCCGGTATCTTGGCAGCCAAATTGCGGTTTATGCCGATTTGAGTGTTTTCGGCGCGTATAACTACCAGGAGTTGAAGGCTTCGCCTTAATCGATGCTGTAGCCATTGCATTCTGTAGCTCGTCGGCGGTTGACCTAGCGCGTAACCAGAAGTACCATCACCTCACATGTCACTGCCACGTAAAAGCACGTTTCTGCTCCAGCGTCAGATTGAAGATCACGAGCGCCAAGTTGCGATCATCCGGACGGCAATACGGGCCGCAGAAGAAGAGATCCAGGTGCACGAGACTCTAATTAATCTTGCGCGGAACCGAGAACTTCTCTCTGCTGTGGAGCAATTCGTCACCCAAGCGGGTGACGATGTGGGCGCAACAGCTACACTGGCGTCACTTTGTGCTGACCGGCGCGTATCACTTCCTGATAGGGCCAATATAGTCGATTCCGACGAAGAAGCGACCCTAAAGCCGCTAGTGGATGTGCGGATCGGCGATTGGCATGTACGTACTGCCTGGAACGAGGAGAATGGATTCATAACAATACCTATTGGTCGACCTGACTTACCGTATCTACTGATACCACGAGCTGATTCCAGCAAGGAAACGACCGAGGGAAGCTAGCCATGCCGCTTTGGTGGAACACGGGCTGCAACGTCGTCTTCAATCAAACGTCCCAGCGGGTGAATATTCAGCAAAGAGAAGGATCTAATAAGAACCTAGCCTTGGGGGCGGGTGCCGCTGACAGCTTCCTTGGAACATTGTTTCCATGGTGCGGCAGTAAAGAAGACATCGCAGCCAAGGGAATGATACTTTTTAGGGGTGCACTAGTAGGGGGAACGCCAATCCTGTACTTATTTCAGAAAGCGGGCGTCGACCAAATCTATTGGTGCCCTTATAATGGCGGAATCCCAACGTACGAAAATGCAACATTCGGCGGAGCCCACAGGTCCTCTTATGTTGACATTCAATTGCGACCTAACTTCACCCCCTTGGTAATCCGGGCTATTGAATAGACTAGCGCTACTGTAGTAGTTGTCGGAGTGCAGTGCGGCAGCTCCTGATCTTCGTTGACAAGAAACCAAGCAGCACTCCTGAAAATATGAAGCAAACTCCATTTCCCGGCTGGCCGTGGCAGCTCGCCCCGAACGGGGAACGGTGGCCCAGGGCCTGGAGGCGGCCCAGTAGGTCATGACCCGGTGCGAGCACCAGCTCGCGGGGACGGTTCCCCCAATGCCGCCGCTGCGGGTGGAAGCCGTGAGAGGTCAGGTTCATCGAACCTGCGCTGCCCTGGCCGCGAGCGTCGGTGCTGGGCAGGCTCGCGACGCACAGCCAAGTCTTCCGCGACACCGTCGACGTGGTCGCGCTGGATCCCCTTGGCTCGTCAACGACCCCACCGGAAAGGTTGCTCGAACCCGATTGGCAGGCCGTTGGCGAATCTCGCCGACGCTATGGAGTGCCAAGAGGAGCGCCGGCAGGCCCGATCCGTCCAGCGCCGCGCTGCACTTCACCGAACACCGCCCACGCTCCCGATTGAACCTTACTGCGGCGATGTACCGACCGTCACATAAACATGGGCAGGATCAACACCAGTACCATCAATGCTGCGACAGCAAGAAGAACCCACACCCACACCGGTACGTTGGGGTGGTCCGGTGAGACCCGCTCGACCTTCTCCTGAATCTTCTCGGTGACGTCCTCAGCCCGCTTCGCGAGCTCCCTGCGGGCGTTGGCGGCCTGCTCAGCGGCGCGACGGGATACTTCACTGATGACGTCGGCGGCTTGCTGACTCGCTTTTCTCGCTTCCTCGGAGATGACTCGCGCGGAGGACGTGGCACGTTCGGTCCATGACACCCTGAGGTCCTCACCGCCGAGCCGACTCCCGAGCCACAGGGCAGCGCCCTCGCTGACGACGAACTGCGGATCCCCGATTAGCTCGACTGTGCAGCCCAGCTGCTGGTGCACGAGACGGGGCAGGGCAGCGATCCGACTCGATCCGCCGACGAAGTAGACCGGAACCGCCCTCGGCTTGTAGTCGCTCTGCGCGATAGTCTCGGCCAACTTGCCCACGGCCCGCTGGAGCGTTTCACTGGCCAACGTCTCAAACTCCGCCAGCTTCAGCACGATGTCCTCTCCCGTGTGTGGGATCCCGATGGCGCCCCAGCCCATCTCGGAGAGCTGTTCCTTTGCGAGGCAGCAGTTGCTGCGCAGTGCCGCGGCATGGCTACGCCAGGACGGTTCGGATGGGTTGATCAGATGCTTTGCTGCCCGCCGGTCGGTGAGCCTGCTAACGGCATAGTCGTAGAGGAGGTCGTCGATGTCTTCGCCGCCGAGGGGGTCGGCGCCGTCGCTCGCCAGAACGCGGAACGTGGAACGGTCCCGCACCAGGACGGCGACATCGAGGGTGCCGCCCCCGAAGTCGAGTATTGCGAAGGGCTTCCCCTGCTGGACCTGGGCGAGGCTGCCTATGCGGATCGCCGCGGCCACGGGCTCCTCCAGGTACTCCACCGTCGTGAAGCCACTGGCCAGCGCGGCATTCCGGAACACCATCTGCCGCGACTCGGCCCAGAGCACCGGCCAGGTGAGGATGACCTTCTTCGGGAACCCGCCCAGTTGCTGCGCCGTCTCCCGGCGGACCTCCGACAGCAGCGTCGACAACACCGTCACTACAGGAACCTGCTGCTCGCCGAGCGGCACGAAGGTGTGGCCCATCTCGCGCTTGGGACAACGAAGGAACCGCGTGGGGTCCAGGCGCTGGGACCGTTCGGCGTTGACGCCCACGATGGGACCGGTCTCCGCCCAGAAGACGGCGGACGGCAGCCTCCAGTCGTTGCCGAACTTCAGCCGCTGGGGCTGGGAGCCGTTGGGTAGCACCACGGCGGTCGTGTTCGTCGTCCCGAAGTCGACGGCCAGTACGGAATCGGTAGCCATGTCTTCTCCTCAGGAGGTGCCCGTGGGTGCCAGGAACGAGCTAGTACGGGCGAGCAGGTCGTCGACGTCCACCGGTGCCGGGCCAGTCGCGGTCGTCGCGGTGCTACTCGCGGTCGTCAGCCGGTCGATCTGCATGACGCGGTCATCCAGGAGAAGGGGGAGCTCGAAGCGCAGCACCCGCTCGAGCGCCTCGAACCGCTGGCCACAAGCACCGTCAAAAGATCGGCGGACATCGCGTCCCACGGGATCGAGCCAGAGATGCAGGCTCTGACGCCGGGTGGCAGTTTTCGAGTGGTAGAACTGCTTTAATCCGAACGTCACCACCGCCGCGACACCGATCGCGATGGCGACGGGATTGACGGTCGCGAAACCGGCCACGAGCACGATGCTCGACGAACCGCCCAGGAACAGGAGGCCCGACACGTTGACAACCTCCCCAGCCGCCGAGAGCAGGTGCTCGACCTGACCGGGGGAGTCCGAGTGCCGGATGATCTCGGGCTTCACCTCCTCGGCTAGCTTCTGCCGGAAGCCATTGAGCACGTTCACTGACCCGAGTCGGACCTGCAGCCCGTCGACGATGTCCGACAGCTCGGCTCCGACGTTCTCCAACTGGGCGGTGACGACCTGAGTCAGCTCCCCTTCGAGGAGCGTGGGGATCTCCTTCAGGGTCGGGATCGAGCAGGTGTCGATCAGAGCGGTGTAGCGTTGGATCAGACTCGACACCTGGAGATCGAAATCGCGCTGCGTGTCCTGGCGGACCCGGTGGATCCGCCGCTGCGTTTCGACCGTGCCGGTGTGCTGATCGAGCAGGTATGCGCTGAGGCGGTCGCGCTCGGCCACGAGGGCTGCGAGGCGTGCTGGATCACCAGCCAGGTACTCGGGTTGTTCCCCGATCTGGGCACGCAGTTTGGTGAGTAGGGCGCGCAGAATCTGCGCACGGTGGGCGTCCGACACCGCCTTCGATCGACCCGCGACTCTCGTCCGCAGTTCCTCGACGAGAGGTTCGAGCCCAGAGATGCGTCGCAGTGTCGTCGCCGTCTCCGAGCTGTCGGCGCCGAGGCGGCTGGCCTGCTCCGCGAGCCGGCTCGACACCCCGATGATTGGTGCCTCTGCGAGTTGCGGCGCGTGCTCGGCGATCAGGGCTCGGTCTTGCTCGCTGATCGCCTCCGACTCCGGGTAGAGGTCGATCTTGGTCATAGCGAGGACCACCGTGTCGATCCGGCGTGCCGCCTGAGTGAGGAATCGGAGCTCGGGCAGCGAAAGCGGCGCGCCAGCGTCCATAACGAACAGCATTGCGTGCGCTGTGTCAAGCGTCGCCATCGTGACGGCGCTGTGGCCACGCTGCAGCCCACCGACCCCGGGGGTGTCAGTGATCTCGATTCCCCGCAGCAGTGGCGCGTCGACGTAGACCTCGGCGCCGATCACACCCTCATGGATCGCTTCGACCGAGACGTAGTCGGCGAGCTCACCGAGCTCAATCGGAACCCGCCTTGGCGCCCCGGTCTCGGGATCGGCCAGAAGGGCGACGGCCCGATCCAGTTCAGGGGGAGCGACGGAAGTGAGCACGATGTAAGTTGCGGTGACGACGTCGTCGCCGACGGGGGACAGCAATGGTCGGCCCACCAACGCATTGACGAGTGAGCTCTTCCCGCGCTTCGTCTCACCGACGACGACAACCCGTGAAAGAGCGGACGGATCCGCCCGAGTGCCGTCGCGTAGACGCTGTGCCAGGTCGGCCATCCCGACCCGCTCCGCTAGTTCGATTGCCTCGACGACAAGGGTGTCGAGTTCCTTGTCGTCCTCCTGCGGTCTCGGCGTCATCGGACGTTTCCTCCTCGGATCCCGGTGCCATCGGGGGCTCCGCTCCGGTAGACCAGGACCTCCGCCGCTCGGACCACTGTGTGCCCGTCCGAATAGCCGGGACTGAGCGTTCTCGCGACACGCTGGTTGCGGGTAGGGTCGTCCGTCCACTCGACCTCTGCGGCGTGGTGCCGAGCGGGGTCGAACGGTTGTCCATCAGCGCTGAACTCCATGAACCCGGCATCGGACAGAGCACGCTTCACGCGGTAACGCAGCGAGTCGGTCGGAACCAGCGCGAGCAGCTCGATGAGTGCCTGGGCGAGTTCGTACCGCTTCTCGGTAGCGGGTTCGGGCGCCCGGGCCGATCTGACGGCCACAACTTGCGGTGGCGGGATGCGAATCGCCCAAGCGAGGGCCGCTCCCGTCACCATCGCCGCAAGCACCAGTCCCCAGGCGCGCCACGTGTACCACCAGGGGCCGGTCACGGTCGCCCCGAGCAGGAGAGCGACCACGACGAGGACGAGGACGACGGCGAGTAGCCGCGCGATGATCCCGCTGGGGGCAGGAATCGCGGCGCCTCGGGCCATTCGGTTCATCTGGATGCTCCCCTCAAGGTGATTCGGCCACGATCGCGTAGCTTCGGATGATCACCCGCGCGAGTGCCCGCTGGCCTGCGGATATCGCCCACGCCTCAAACTCCTGCCAGGCCGCCAGTCCAAGAGCCCCGGACCGCTGGGCGCCGCCATCCACGAGATCCACCAGGTCACGCTCAAGGTGATCCGGCAGGGTGACCTGCCCGGCGAGCACCTTGTGCAGCGCCTCGAGCTCAAGGATGTGGTGCGTGCGCGGGTCGAACCGGACACTCTCAATCCGGTTGTGCAACCAGGTCCGGTCCGCGGGAGACATCTGCCGTCCCAGGCGGCCGTGCACCGCACGTAACAGGGCCGACAGCGCGCGACACGCCTTGAGGGCATCGGCCCGCTCCCGGAAGCGGTACACCAACGCGGCTTCGAGCTCGTCGTACCCGGAGGCCCGCCGGCAAGCGGCGTTCAGCGCCCGCGCCCCGGTCACGCCGTCGTCGATGCAGCGCAGCAATGCCCGCACCCCAGCGATGCCGAAGGTGGCGATCAGTCGGTGACGTTGGACTTCGGTCACCGACGAGCGCGCAGCGGTGAACGTGGCGGGTGCCAGCAGGACGGTCTCCCGATCCTGCTGCCCCCACTCACGTGCGAGGGTGCTGAGCAGGCGTGCGTCGTCGTCGGTCAGCCGCACACAGTTGCCGGCCTCCGCAAGCAAGCCGATGACGGGCACGACGGCAGCGAACAGCGTCCGGTGACTCTCGGCGATCGAGCGCGCGAGCGCCGTGGCGGACTGCCAGGCGTCCGGTCCGCCCCCGCCGACAAGATCGGCCTTCGTGAGGACACCGACGCTGTGCACCGATGCGGACGTCAACGTGTTCGATAGGTCGACCTCATGTAGCAGCTGGTACTCGTCCTCGCGCAGATTCTGGGTGAGGACAAAGGCGATCGCATCCGGGCCCGGCACGTCGGTGTTCCGGCTCGACACCAGGTCGTGTGTCTGCTGCGACGCCTCCCCGCTTCCCGAGGAGATGCCGGGGCTGTCGATGAGTGTGACGGTGCGCAGCGGCTCAGAGGGAAGGCGAACCTCAAGATAGGCGACGTCCTCCGGTGGAAGGGGAAGCTCCGGCACAACCTCTCCCGGAGGCGGCGCGGGAAGCTCCAGCGTTCGTCCGTTGCGAAGATGCACGACCGCGTCCAGCCGGTCCCCGTGCCGGTAGACCGTGAGGACCCTCGTGCATTCGCCGGCATCAGTCGGCGCAACCGGGTGGCCGAGCACGGAGTTGACCAGAGTGGACTTTCCGGAAGACACCCGGCCCACGACGCCGATGCGGATCTGGGGCTCGGCCAACTCTGCCGCCACGCGCTGCGCGAATGCCGCCGGCTTGCCACGGAGCCGGTTCCCAGCGGCGCGACACAGCTCCAGGACCAGGCCGGATGCTTCCGCCGTGATGGCTGCATCCGACCGCTGGTCCTGCCCTTCGGCCACGGGCGCGTCACCCTTACTACGCCAGGTCACATGCATCGCAGTCTCCCTGGATGTCTGCCTTAGATGATTGCCCATGGGCGCCTCCTGATACAGCCTCGTCGAAGCGTCTTTCCCGCTGGAGTCAGCGCCACAGCCCCGAGAACCCATAGACCAAGACCTGCGGGCGATCCTCATCAACAGGTGCTTGGTCGTGCGGTTGGTCTTATGTTCCGGGGACCGCATCACGCGTTGTACAGCGAACCAGTCGACGCGACTGTCCAGCGGCGGCTGCTGCCGCCCATTCCAACTTTCCACCTCGAACAATACGGCGAAAAGGACTAGCGAAACCGCATAAGTGACGACAATGGTGATCGTCTCAGCGCAGCACGGGCAGGCCTTGCGTGCGTTTCCACGCCACGATGGTGCAGCCGGTGCCTCCGGCGGCCAGGGCGCTGCCCTGGACCGGCGACCGCTTCGGGAGGCAGCACAAGAACAAGTACGGGGTGGGGGTGTCCCTCGTGGCGTACCAATGGATACCCGATGCCGCAAGGCCACGCCGCTTGGCCGCATTCACAGCGAATGACGCTGGGGAAATGGACCAGCTGCTCGCACCCGGCTTCACCGCGCATGGGCTGCCACCCCGAACTTGGCGCCGACGCGACGACCATGAAGGGCAGCGCAGCCCTGATGCACACGGGACTGCACGACTGCCACTGTGAGATCGAGGACCTCATTGCAGAAAACGACCGGGTGGCAGTCCGCTACACGGCTCGTGCAACGCACGTTGGCGAGTTGTTCGGCGCGCATCCCAGCGGGCGCATCGTGACAATCACCGGCATCGAGATCTACCGCCTGACGGACGGGAGGATCGCCGAGTACTGGGGCGAGGCGAACATGTCCGAGCTGTCAACGCGGACCACCAGCAGGCGCACACGAGCGCGGCGCCCGCCTGACCCCTCTCACCCGCAGCTTCATGAGATCTCACCCCCGTGCCCTTGGCTACGTCCGCGCGGGAATGGTTACGTCCCGGACGATCACCCTCTGCCGAGACCGGCGCTCGGCATCCGAGAGACGGCGCTGCGACGGAGGGTCATCCCGGCGGAGGTGGAGGACGAAAGGAGCTAGATGCGAGTGCCTAGTGTAGTGTCTTGCAATTAGTTTTACAGTTCGGTATTCTATGAGGCATGAGTCGAGCAGCGGCGCCGTTGGCGATATCCGATGGACAGCGAGAAGTTTTGGAGACCTTGGTCAGTTCGCGGGCCGCGGCGTACCGGTTGGTGCAACGAGCCCGGGTATTGTTGTTGGCTGGCGATGGTGTGTCGAATTCTGAGATCAGCGAGGTGGCCGGGGTGTCGCGTCCTACCGTGCTGGCCTGG
>JBOHFX010000010.1:0-5432 GCA_050699875.1 Pseudonocardiaceae bacterium | reverse complement strand
GATTACCGGCGGTCAAGTGACGGATGACAGGGGCATGCTCAGGTGACGATCGCGGCGGACCATCGGCCCAGCGCAGGTGCTGCGGCAGAGACCTCGCTGCCGCCAGTACCGGAGCCAGGTCAGGTGGTCAACGTCCGCGGCTCCACCTGGGCGGTCGCCGAGGTCCGTCAGCAAGGCCTGCCGCGCAGCCCCGCGGATGAAGGCGCGGCCGGGCTCACCCACGTGGTGAGCCTCCAGTCCCTCGAAGAAGACCGCCTCGGCCAGGAACTCGCGGTCGTCTGGGAGCTGGAGGTCGGGCACACCGTCGCGCCCGACCAGGGTTTGCCGGAGCACATCGACGCTGACGCTTTCGACGATCCCAACACGCTGGCGGCGTTCGTGGACGCGGTGCGCTGGGGCGCTGTCACCTCCGCCGACGCCAACTCCTTCCAGGCACCTTTCCGCAGCGGTGCCAACGTCGAGGCATATCAGCTTGAGCCGCTTCGTCGTGCGCTGCAGTCCTCGCGCACGAACCTTCTGCTGGCCGATGATGTGGGCCTGGGCAAGACCATCGAGGCCGGTCTGGTCATCCAGGAGCTGCTGCTGCGCCACCGCGCCCGGTCGGTCATCGTCGTCTGCCTACGGGGCATGGCGATTAAGTGGCAGGACGAGATGCGGGAGAAGTTCGGCCTGGACTTCGTCATCGTCAACAGCGAGCTCATGGCCCGGGTCCGCCGCAGCCACGGGCTCAACGCCAATCCGTTCCGGCTGTTCCCGCGCGTCATCGTCAGCATGTCCTGGCTGCCGGCATTGCGTGCGCAGCGCCTGCTGCGCGACGTCTTCGCCGACGTCCGGGACACCGCCACGGCACGGCGGTTCGCCTTCGACGTCCTGGTCGTGGATGAGGCCCACCACATCGCTCCGGCCAGTCCCACCACCGCGCCGGGGCAGCGCGGGTATGCCGTGGACAGCCAGCGCACGACGGCGACGAAGGCGCTGGCGCAGCTGTGCGAGCACAGGCTGTTCCTCAGCGCGACGCCGCACAACGGCTATCCGGAATCGTTCACCGCGTTGCTGGAGATGATCGACGGGAGACGGTTCAGCCGCGGCGCGATCCTCGACGAGCGGGCGCTGCGGGACATCGCGGTTCGCCGGCTGAAGGCGGAACTCACCGACAAGGACTTCAAGCCTCGCCGGCTCACGGTGCTCCCGTTCAGTCCGAACGAGGATGAGCAGCGGCAATTCGCCATGCTGGACCGCATTCTGACCGACAGCGGACGCGCGAACGGGAAACGCCGCTCGGGTGACCTCGTAGCAATGCTGTTGAAGAAGCGGTTCCTGTCCAGTCCGTGGTCGTTCGCCCGCACGCTGGAGCTCTACGAGCAGGCCGCGGTCACCGGTCGGCCTCTCCAGCTCAACGACGAGGATGCCTACTACGAGGAAGTCCTGGGCAGCGGGCAGTCGGATGAGGAGGAAGGCGAGGCCGACCACCCCGAGTTCACCGCACTGCGCCAGAGCAAGGGCTCCGATCCGCTATTGACAGCGACGAGCCAGGACATCGCCTCGCTCGTCGAGTGGGGCCGAGGCTACGAGCACCGGCCAGACTCCCGCCTGGAGGCGCTGATCACGTTCCTTGACGCGATCTGCCGCCCGGACGGCACCACGTGGACCAACGAGCGGGTCGTGGTGTTCACCGAGTACGCCACCACGCTGGACTGGATCGCGCGGGTCCTGGATCAACGAGGTTACCGGGATGTCCTGGCGACAATCCAGGGCTCGACGCCCGCCGAGAAAAGGGAAGAGATCCGCGCCCAGTTCACCGAGCACCCGACGAAGTACGCAGTGCGTGTGCTCATCGCGACGGACTCCGCGGGCGAGGGTATCGATCTTCAAACACATTGCCACCGGCTGGTGAACTTCGACATCCCATTCAACCCGTCCCGGCTGGAGCAGCGCATCGGCCGCATCGACCGGTACGGGCAACAGGAAACGCCGGAGATCAGCCACTTCGCCCCAGAATCGACATCCACGACCTACGCCGCCGACATGGACTTCATGCGCCGCATCGCGGAGAAAGTCGGCAACGTCGCCCAGGATCTCGGCTCGGTCAACCAGGTCATCGGCGCCGATGTGCAGAACCATTTCAGCCCCACCGCGACATCTCGGAAGGCCAGACCGTCCGCGCCCGACGAGGGCAACGCGATCATCACTCGAGCGCTGGCAGGCGGCATCGAGCTCAACCGCAGGCTCACCGAGCTGTCGCGCACCTATGCGGAACGCAAGGCGGACATGCACCTGACGCCCGGAAACGCGCGGCGCGTGGTGGACGCCGCGCTGGCGCTCACCGCGCAGCCGCCGCTGGTGGAAGTGGGCCATGAGGACACCGACGCGCAGGTGTTCACCGTTCCGAGCCTCGGGTCAGCCTGGCAACCCGCGCTGCGCGGTTTGGACACCAGGCTGGAGCCGGGGGTCCCGCGTCCGATCACGTTCGATGATCAGGCCGGGCAGGTCACTGATCTTGTACATGTCCACCTTGGTCACGCGCTCATGCAGCGTTCGACCCGTGTGCTGCGCAGCGCGTTGTTCAGCGTGGACGCGCCGGTGAACCGGGTGACCGCGGTGGTGGTCGACGGCCTGCCGCAATCCTGCGTCGCCGCGGTGTCCCGGTTGGTTCTGGTCGGGCGTGGCGGGCTGCGCCTGCACGAAGAGGTCTTCCTGACCGGCATCCGGGTGCGTGGCCAGGCGATGGCGGAGGCCAAGGTCGAGCAGGTCCTCGACGAAGCCCTCGACGCGGAGAACCTGGTCCTCGCCGGGGTGGCGGCGCGGACCGCCCTGGCGCAGGAGTGGAACGCCGAAGACTCCCGGTTGCGCACCCGGCTGCTGACCGCGATGGCCCGCAAAGCCGAGTCCCGCCAGGAGAAGGTCACCGAAGCGCTCGAAACCCGCAGGGACACCGACATCACCAGGGCGCGGGAGATCTTCGGCGCCTTCCGGGTCAACCTGCGCGAGTCACGCGATCGGCTCGCGCGCGAGACCTCCGACCAGGAGCAAGCGCTGTTCACCGACGACCAGCACGCGCAGCGGCGCCGTGACCTGAGGGGCTATGGAGGACCGGCTGGCGGGCCTGGACGACGAGGAGCAACGTGAGATCACCGCGATCGGTGAGCGCTACCGCGACATCAAGCCGCACGTGTCCGCCGCCGCGGTGGTCTTCGCGTTGACCCCGGCCGACGCCGAGGCCGGGATGGTGCAGCCGTGAGCCGCACATTCGCCCCCTCGTCCACCGACCTGCACCGCACGTGGCTGGAACTGGTGGACACCGACGGCCCGTTCCTGGCCATGCCGGCGCTCAAACGCGTGTGGCAACACGGAATGCCACCACCCGACGCTGACGCGGTCGCGGCGTTGAAGGACGCGAAGCCGGCGTGGGAGAAGGCGTGGGAGAACTGGGACAAGCGCCGCGACGACTCGGCCGCGGCCGAGTTCTACCGCGAGGCACGCGATGTCTGGGTGGACGTCGTCCTGCGCGAGGTGCTGGGCTGGGGAGACTCCTACGTCACCACCACGACCGGCAGCGAAGTCCGTTCGCCCAACCATGCCGTCACCGTGCGACCGGACGGCGCTCTGACCCACGGGGAGGCGACCGGCGCGCTCGTCCTGATCGTCGACCCGGTCGACTCGCTGCACGATCCGCTCGACGACGGCTGGGCTGCCAGCCCCGTCGACCGGATGGAGGAACTGCTGCGGGCGGCCACGATCCCGATCGGCGTCGTGACCGACGGGCGGTGGTGGGCGATCGTCAGCGCCCGCGAGCAGACCATGGTCGCATCCGGCATCGTCGACGCCCAGACCTGGATCGAGGAACCGCAGGCGCGTAACGCGTTCATCGCACTGCTCCAGCGCCGCCGGCTGCTGGGCGGCAAGCCCGAGGACCGGCTGACGGAGTTGTTCGGCGACTCGGTCGCCGCCGCCGAGGAGATCACCGAGGCGCTGGGTACGCAGGTGCGCCGCGCGGTCGAACTGCTGGTGCAGGCGCTGTCCGAAGCGGCGCTGGGAACCGCGCCGGATCCGCTGCCCGCCAAGCGGGCGGACGTGTACGAAGCGGCCGTGACGGTGCTGATGCGGGTGGTATTCCTGCTCTTCGCGGAGGAGCGCGGCCTGCTCCCGCAGAGCAGGCTGTTCGCGATGGGCTACGGGATCAGCGACGAACTGGACGCCCTTGATGCCCGCGCGCGTGAGGAGGGCAGTGAAGCGCTCGACGCAACCCACCTGGCCTGGCACCGCCTGCTCGCGACCTCGCAGGCGCTCTACCGCGGCGCGTCGTTCGAGGACCTGCGCCTGCCGTCCTACGGCGGTTCGCTGTTCGACCCGGCCCGCTTCGGTTTCCTCACCGCACGCGGGCCGCGCGCCACCCTGGCGATCACGGTCAGCGACCGGGTGATGCTCGAAGTCCTGCGGGCGGTGCAGATCGCCCAGCTCAAGGGGCAGCCGGCGCGGCGGATCTCGTTCCGCGACATCGACGTCGAGCAGATCGGCTACATCTACGAGGGCCTGCTCGGCTAGACCTGCGCCGAGGTCGACGAGGTCACCGTCGGCCTGATCGGCAAGCCGGGTGAGGAGCCGGAGATCCCGCTCACCGACCTGGAGGCAATCTTCGCCACCTTTCGCGGGGACACCGCCCGGGCGAACGAGATCCTTGCCTGGGCCAAGGAACATCAGCCAGCGGCCACGGCACCGACCAAGGCCGCGCTGGCCAAAGCCATCCGCGACAACGAGAAGGTCGAGGACGCCGAACGCGCGCTGCGCGCGGTAACCACCGACGCCGCCCTGCGCAACCGGTTGCGCCCGTTCATCGGGATCATCCGACGGGACCTGCGCAACCGTCCGCTGGTCGTGGTGCCGGGCGGCGTGCTCGTCATTGAGACGCCATCGCGCGCCACAGCGGGCGCCCACTACACGCCGCGCTCACTCGCCGAGGAGGTCGTCCGATACGCCCTGGAACCACTGGTGTTCGATCCCGGTCCACATCAGAAGGTGGATGGCTGGATACCGGTGTCCTCGGACCGGATCCTGGACCTGAAGGTCGCTGACATCGCGTGCGGCTCGGGCGCGTTCCTCGTCGCCGCCGCGCGCTACCTCGCCGCCCGCCTCGTCGAGGCGTGGCACCGCGAGGGAGTCGCCCACGGGACCCCGCACGATCTCTCCGTCCGGGCGATCCGGACCGTGGTGGCCACCTGTCTCTACGGCGCCGACATCAATGCCATGGCCGTGGAGATGTGCAAGCTCTCGTTGTGGCTGGTCTCGCTGGACCCGAAGCTGCCGTTCTCCTTCGTCGACGACAAGGTCCTGCACGGCAACTCGCTGCTCGGCCTGACCGACGCCCGGCAGCTCAAGCTCAAGCACATCAACCCGGACCTGGCGACGGGACAGCCGAGCCTGTTCGAGCTGGACGT
>JBOHFX010000009.1:0-9720 GCA_050699875.1 Pseudonocardiaceae bacterium | reverse complement strand
CGGGTAGGTGGTACTCCTCGACTATCAGAAGCCCGTTCTCCTGCCCGGCACGACACACCACCGTGACCCAATCGCTACCCACCGTCACCACGGGCAACCCAACCAACATCATTTACCAACAGGCTCTAAGGCATTGCGGACAAGGTGCACTGCCAGTTGTACCTGTTGCAGCTCGCCTTCGGGCGACGCTCAGTTGATCTTCAAGCTGGGCATGGATCACGGGCTATGCTTGGAACCAGGCGTCGACAAGATCGGACATGCATCCGTTGTTCTCCTACTCTGACTTTGAAATCAAGTTGGAATTCGATGAACGATCCGGGCCCAGGGGACGCTTCGAGGCTCGGGTGGTTTGCCGCCTAGTCGGCGACCTGGGGAACCCAGAGCGACGCACCGCTGATCTCACCCCCTTCGGGCCCCTGCTGGAGAAGCTCAACAAGCCCCACATAGGCCGCTCCGACCTTGTCGACAGCTTGGGCGAAAAACTGGGCCAACTTCTCTTTCCGGGCCGAGTGAGAGATCTTTTCGGTGCCGCGTACCGCATGCTCGGAGCGTCGGAGGCGCTGCGGGTGCGGATCGAATGCTTGGGTGAGTCGATCAGCGGTCTTCCATGGGAGTACACCTCCGTCGAGCTTGCCGATGTAGCCCCCGGCCAGCTCGCGCTGAACCCGCGAGTCTCAATCGTCCGGCATGAAGTCCTCGACAGGGCACGACCCAGTCCGAGGCAGCGCTCCGAATTGGTGGTTGTGTCCCTGGATGCGGGCGTCGTCGAAGGCTACCCTCCGCTGCCTCCAGAGTTGCCGCGCACGCCCGATTCCCTTGGACGGCGGCAGGTGCGACACATCGTGGTTCCCGCCGCGACGAGGGAATCCCTCGAGGCGACCTTGTACCGCCAGAAGGTGGACATCTTCCACTTCTCGGGTCATGGCGAGGCGTCGAGACCGGGCTCCTTCGCAGGACTCGTCCTCCGATACGAAGACGACGACGGGGCCGACATCCTCACCGGGCAGGAGTTGGCTCCCATGCTGCGCAAGGCCGGGGTGTCGCTGGCGGTGCTCAGCGGTTGCCGCACCGGGTCCCGCGCGCCAAGAACCGACGGCGGCGGTGTGGCCCAAGCCCTCGTCGAAAGCGGGGTACCCATTGTCGTCGCCATGCAGCATCCGGTCGGAGACACTCAGGCGAAGGCGTTCAACCAGGTCTTCTACGACTCCCTATTCAGCGGCGAGACAGTTGACCAGGCGGTATCGAGAGGCCGCCAAGGGATGACCGACTACGGCAGCCCCGTCCTCTATCATCGCTCCGACTCCGGAGCGTTCCTGACGCCGATCGCGGCAGACACGGCCGAGGCCGCGGAGCCCCCCGACGAGAAGCCCCGTTTGGCTGCGTCTCCATCAGTAGTCAGCCCCAAGGTCCCGATCGCGGCCGAGACCGAGGCGGAACGCGCGGAGCCCGCTGGCTCGTGGTCGCAGCTCAGCCGCCGGGCACGCTCATGGCGGATCGAACCGGGAGGCAGAGGTCCGTCCCTTATGCTGTTGCGCCATGCACTCGAGTCGCTGCAGGGACCGACGGACGACCGCCTGATTGCCGTGTCGCCGGACTGCGGTTCGGTGGTGCAGTGGACTGCCGGCACCTGCGTGGTGGCGTGGATCAACCCCATCGTGCCGCGACTAGTCCCGTGGCCCCGACCATTCGGACTGCTCGACGAGGACGGAGCCGCGCTGCTGGCGATTACTACGGCGGGCGGCGACGAGGTCAAGGCAGTGTTAACGACAACCACACGGACCTATGAGGTCCGTCTAAGCCAGCGGGACCCAGCTGATATCGGAACACTGGTGGACCAGCCGTCGCGGGCCGCCGTCTACCTCGGCTCGACGGCATGCACCGTCGATGCACATGGTCGGATCAGGAACCACCTTCTTAGCCGGAAGCTCCCTCCCCTGGCCGAGGTCGTCGCGGTCGACGCGGCCCGCTCCGGTGGTGACACCCTAGTCGGCGCATTGGGTCTGACTCTCGGTGACGGGATGCCCGTCCTCGCGGCAGCGTCCGATGCCGGCTACCCATACCTGGAGGTTCTGGCCGGTCCGGCCACCAGCCTGGTCGTCATGCGGCAGCTTGATCCGTCCGTCGCTCCTGACTGTATCGTCACCGCAGCGGGAACCGCCGTGACCTCCCACAAGATCGCGGCGAGCACGACTCGATGATCTGGTGCACGTTCGGAAAGGCGCGCCTGGGTGGATCGCCACACACTGCTCCGAGAGGTCGCCCAGCGGCTGGGGAAGAGAAACCTGGTCTGGTCAGGTATCCGCGGCGACGACGTTGAGCCGATCGCCGATCTCCCTCAGCTCGAAGGCTCGTTCTCCATCATCAACGCCTACGCGAAGCGGACGTCGGTGGAGTCGATGGCTTACGAGGACCTCTCCGGCGTCCGTGTGGATCTCGAAATCTGGGACATCGACGAAAACCTGGACTGCGATGCGACCGCAAGGTTCCGCCGTAGCATGCTGCAGAGCCTCGCCCAGCCTAGCGCGCTGCTGCCGTACCGACCCTGCCGCTTTCTCTCGTCGGTGTATTTCGCCCGGCGCGACCGGTGCATCAATCTCGGCCTGTTCGGCGGCCATCAAGCCGCATTTGACCACAAGCCGTGGGTGGAGACCGCCGTCGCGGACCTTGGGGTAGCGCACATCCCTTGGACTTACGTGGCGGACGAGGAGCAGTTCGGCACCCGTGAGATGGTGGAGCGTGGGCCGGTGATGTTACGCCGCAGCCGCACTTCTGGTGGCGAGGGGATCCGACGGGTTGAGGACTCCGCCGAGCTCGTCGCGCACTGGCCGCGCGCCGACGAGGCGTTCGTGAGCGTCGCGCCATTTCTGGAGGGAGGTATTCCAGTCAACGTCGGAGCGACGGCTTGGCATGACGGCGTCACCGTCCACCACCCCTCCGTCCAGCTCGTCGGCGTGTCCAACTGCGTGACCCGCCCGTTCGGTTACTGCGGCAATGACTTCGGCCTCGCCGCACAGCTCGATCCGGTACTGCTGGACCAGATCGAGGCAGACACTACGGCGATCGGGCGATGGCTTCGCCGCTACGGCTACCTCGGGACGTTCGGTGTCGACTTTCTTGTCCACGATGGAGTCGCGAAGTTCACCGAGGTCAACCCCCGGTTCCAGGGATCGACACACGCCTCCAGCCAACTTGACATCGAAGCCGGCCAGAGCTGTCTCATTCTTGAGCACATCGCCGCCTTCCTTGAGGTAGACGCACCGCCACAGCGTTCGCTGCGCGAGATCGTTTCAGATGTATCCCCGTTCGCCCACATCGTTGTGCACTGGACCGGGCAACGAGCACAGTCGCTCGATCCCGGCTCGCTGGTGCGGCGGGTGACGGCAAATGCCCGCGGCAGCCGAGTGGACGTGCTCACCCGACCAGACTTGAGCACCAACCCGGGCGCGGTCGTGGCTAGGCTCACCGTAAGGGATCGGGTGACCAG
The DNA here is from genome assembly GCA_050699875.1 of Pseudonocardiaceae bacterium. Taxonomy (GTDB): domain Bacteria; phylum Actinomycetota; class Actinomycetes; order Mycobacteriales; family Pseudonocardiaceae. The sequence continues at coordinate 6,236 of JBOHFX010000009.1, read as the reverse complement.
CACCGGCTTCGACCTGCTGCCACCGTGGACCGGGATGGTCGACGACTGGCGCACGCAGGCAAAGGCGCCGAGCCGGTTGGCCCCGATCGGGGCAACGGAGGTCTGAGGAGCTGTGCTGAGGTTCATCTCGCGCCGCACGCAGGGCGAGTCCTTCACCGGACGGCGCGACTACTTGAAGGCCAAGGCGGGCGAAGCATTCGATCCCGTCTGGATCTGCCATGCCATGGAGCGTGCGAACATGCCGCTCGGCAGGCGCTATCAGGAACACGGCTTTCCATGGATGACCTTGGTACTAGGCAGCGGATGTCTTGAGGCCCGCGAGGCGGCCGATGGCCTGAGTGTCGATGATCTACCGGATGCCGTCATGGCATTACTCGCCGATCAGGAGGAACTCCCGGACGGGTCCGACCCGGCAAGGCTCGCCCGTGTCTTCACCGAGTCGCTCATCGAGGATCGGCTCGGCCTGAGAATGCACACGGAAGCGCCCAATCCCGCCGAAGCGCCACGATCAGTTGACCTCGCTAGCGCGGTGACCCAATTGACCGCCCCCCTCGTTCTTGCGACCGCCCTGCTGACCCGCCTCTACCATCAGGTCAGGGCTGCGCGCCCCCGCGCGACTAGTCGGTTTGGCGACGATGTCGCCGTCGTCGAACCAGAGCTTCGAATCGCTGACGAGATCACGGCTTCGGTTCTCGAACCGGTCCGAAAACTGATGGGTATGCTAGATAAGGAGGCGCGTCGCGATAAGGATCGCATGCTCGTAAAAATCATCTCGGAGGTGTCTCCCGCACTCTTCTCCTCGGCCGACGCCCCCACTCTCAAGCTTGTTCATCTCCGGCTGTTGACCGAGCTGTGCTGGTATTACCTGACCCAGCAGACCACAGTCTATCCGGGTTGGTCGGATCTCCTCTTGTACTTGAGTGCGCAGGAAGAGAAGGCTGCCCTGGATCGAGGACGTCCGCGTCCTGCGTTCAGCAGCATCGCCGCGGGCACCAAGCCGATCATCAAGCGCTACGAGAAGGTGACGGCGGAATCCTGGAGCTCTCTTGTCGGGACCCAACGGTCGGACAGGGACCGGTTTTACGAAACCGTCGCACGGCTTTTGAGAGAGCAGTCACGGGTGCGCCAGAACGTCGGGAAGGCGTACACACCGCCCATCGCCTCGGTGTTCCTAACCACCTTCGATCTGGAACTCGAAATGGCGTTGTGGGCCAATCACACCGCTCCGTTCATCGTCGCGGTTCCGGTTAATCTGCTGGCCGAGCACCCTGGTCGGTCGGACGGTGACACCGCGCCGCGGCTGGCCAGTACATGCTGGCTTGGTTGTATCGTCACCCCTGACCACGGGCTGGGCCATGACGACCAACTGGCACGGCTGCGCAATCCCCACCCTGACCAATGGTTCCTGCTCAGTTCACACACGCGGTACGCGAAAGAGTACGGCAGCATGCCGGTCGTGGTCCGGCTCAATGGGTGCCCACTGCTGAGGCTGCCTCCGCTCACCCGCGATGGACAGTGGACCGATCTGTGTGCCCAGATCATCAAGCTACTCGGTCAGCAACTGCCTCCTGTGGTCGCTGAGTCGGCGGCCTCGCCACTGGACGTCCAGCACGCCGTGCTGCTCGACGAGTACGCTGCGATGCAGCAGACTGCCGCCGAGTTCTTCAACTACCGGCCCGACCAGGCGACCCAGAATGCAGTGAGGTACGGGCTGCCGATCGAAATCACGGGGGTGGAGGCGAGCTACTTCGCCAGGTTCTGGACAGTGATGGGTGTGCAGGTAGGGGATAGTGGCGTACGTTACCGCTTCGCCTCCCAGATGATGTCACCGACAATGGGGTCCAGCCCGGTTCGGACGGTGCCGGACAGATCGGGAGTCGTCATCAACAGGCGGATAAACTCCGCCGTGCGGGATCTGCTGTATTGGTACGGCTTCGACGTCGTGAAGGCGCGAAGCGAAGATTTTCTACTGGATCTCGATCACTACGTCAAACACCTGCAGGGACCACATCGGCGATCGAGATGGGAAGACCCGTGTCCGATCGAATAACGACGCTCGCGCAGTGGCGCCGGGCGTTCAGGCGAATCGACCGGTGCCCGTGGCCTGGCCCCCGTCCGATGACCAGGGACGATGAGGCGCTGCTCATCGGTCGAGGTGACGACGCCGACCGCTTCTCCTCCGACGTGCAGCGCCATCCTCTCGTCGTCCTGACCGGAGAATCCGGTGTCGGCAAGTCATCCCTCCTCAACGCCGGCCTCGTCAGGGAGCTGAGCGATAACGGCTATTTTCCACTGCTGTGCAGTGACTGGACGAGGGCGGACAAGGGAATCGAGGATCCCGAGGCGTTCGTCGCTGACAAGGTGTGGGGTCAGTTGCCGCCCGAGATCGATATCGATGGGCACGGGGCCACCGGGCTATGCTGCCAACTCGACTCTACGTTCGGCGACCGAGCGGTATTGGTTCTCGATCAGTTCGAGGAGCTAATCCGATACCAGCCTGATCTGTTTACGAGGATGATCGACTGGATCCTGAGCGTTAATCATAGGCACGAGATGCGCATCGTCCTCTCGCTGCGTTCCGAGTACGCACACAAGCTCAAGCGCCTCAATTCCTCCGTTATGCCCTTCAGCATGGCCCGCTACGACCTGGAGTCACTCACCGACGAGGAGACCGCCGAAGAAGTGATTAAGAGCGGCAATAGGTCGGGCATGACGGTTATCACGGACGACGCCACCGCGGGACTCCTTGATGCTTGGCGAGCAGCAGTGGGAGATGATGGCGGGCACAGCGGCGGCCTCGGACTGCTGCACCTGCAGGCCACTCTGTACGCCTTGCACGACCAGGCCAGCGGGGCGGTGGTACAGCATGAGCACGTCCTCCGCATGATCGATGACGCGGACGATGTGTTCACGGCGGGTTTGCGCGCGGCAGTAGGCGTGAAGCTCGGCAGATGCGTGGCCGCGTGCTCCGCCGAGGAGCTCTCGCGGCCGCTGGACGATGCGCTGATCACAGGAACCAGCGGCGTCGTCCGGCGCCTGGTCGGGCACCTGTCCAGCGGCGGTTACAAGCTCGTGAGCGAGGAGTGGGATCTGGCGCAGAAGGGCCTCGGACGCGAGCTCGGAGTGCTCGGCCAGCCCGCCGAAGCCGAGACCTTGTTCCGAGCCCTCGCCCGGCTCGCGGTCGATCGTACTTCCGTTCAGCACCAGCTCGAGGCCGACGATCTCCTTTCCGCCACCCGCCACTCCATCGACATCACCGCTGGGCTGTCGGGTGTGTCAAACGTGTCCGCTCCCTCCTATCTTGCCAAGCTGGGTGTCGATCCGGTGCCATGGCACAGTGACCCGGACGATGTCTCATCCGGACCGATGCTGGGGATGCCACCTCGGTCAATCCTTATCGAGGAATTGAGACGCTTCGTCTTCGCGATGGTCTGGCTGCGCGAGGCCTCGCTTGTCCGCACGAGTTCCCCAGCGCCGGGTCAGACCATGGCGTCGTTAATCCACGACGGATTCGGTCCGGCGCTGGAGAGGTGGGCCGCTAAGCGGCGGACAACTCCTGCGGAGGCGCTGAACCTGCTCACCGCCGCTCGCGGCGAGGCGTTCTATTGGAGCCCGGGGGCTGGGGAATCCGCACACGTGGAGTTCAACGGCGGTGACGGATTCGTCACGATCGCGAATGTGCGCTGGCAGTACTGCCTTATCTCCGCGATGTTCCAACGTGTCGTGTTCGTCAACTGCGACTTCCGCGGTTCGCGGTTCGAGCGGTGCGGCTTTCGCGGCGTCGTCTTCGTGAATTGCTTGCTGGACGGAGTGGCATTTGGGAACTGCAGCATTACCGGCGGCGTCTCGGCTCCTACAGAGGTATGGTCTGAAGACCTACCGAGCTTCATGGTCACGGTCCCGGGTGATGCGATCCAGGCACTCGATCGGTATCGCGAGACGGCGACAGGTGGCAACCAACTCTACTCGGTGACGTCGGGGGTTCCGGCTGTCCCGTGGTCCGGCGCCCCCCCCGACGTCTTGGCCTGGGAGCCTCAGACAGGCGGCCTCACAATGTACGGCGGGCGTCTCAACTCGTTGTGGATTCGCGATTGCGCCTTTAGCGACGATGGCATCCTGGCATTTCGTCATATCGCGGGCTCATCACTCGATCTCGTGGAGCAGTCCGGCGGCCGGGTGGAGGTCTTCGGCAGTGCCATTCGCGGCTTATCTGTCACCCGGCCGGTGGACGCCGAGCAGATCGGTGCCCCGCTCACGCTCAAGGTGAACGGATCCAAGTTAGTAAATACGTGGTTCGGTGATCGACTCAGCGGCAGTGCTCGGTTTGAGAACAGTGTTCTCTGGCAATTGATGAACCTCAGTGAACGGGGCAGTCCCGGGAGTGGGCGCGTGTTCGAAGTCCGAGTACACAACAATTGCAGGTTTTACGGGTTGGTCAACGTCGACACGCCGACCGACTCCATCGAAATGACAAATATCTCGATGGATGGCCTCAACGAACCGGAAGAGATCGTGTCCGGCGCTATCCAGATGGACTACCGCAAGGTTCCCGCACGGCTGGAGCTCGAGAAGCGGATGCGTCGCCAAGAATGAGCTGCATTGCCCACCGTTTGCGGGTGCCGCGAGAGGATGCTGACGGTTAGGCCCAAGTTTCCCGATCTTGGAGGGGGTATCACTGGGTCAACCTGCACAAAAGGGGTTTGAGTCGCCAGAACTGGAGGCAGAATAGGCGGCGTGATGTAAGTCAGCATGAAACGGCCGGCTCCGGTTTCTGCCGGTAGCCACTTGGCTTGTGTCGTGGATCGTCCGACGCTGGTGGGTGTGTGTCATCAGGCGGTGGACGGAGCCACAGGCAGAGGGGAGCCGACCGTGAGGTCCAGTATGGCATCGGCGGGGTTGATCCATCTGGGGATGGACACCTCGAAGAACACGATCGTGGTCGGGGTGTTGCGTCCGGGGGAGGAGATGCCGGTCGTGGACCGGGTCTTCAATGATGAGGAATCGATCCGGCGGTTGATCGCGCGGTTTGGCGACCGGCGCTGGCTCTTGGCGTGTTATGAGGCTGGGCCAGGTGGTTATGAGCTGTATCGGTTGCTGTCGTCGATGGGGTGGACTGTGAGGTGGTCGCGCCGTCGTTGATCCCGAAGGGGTCCTCGGATCGGGTGAAGACGGATAAGCGGGATGCGATCCGATTGGCCCGGTTGCACCGGGCTGGCGAGCTGACCGCGGTCCGGGTGCCGACGTCGGCGGAGGAGGCGGTGCGGGACCTGGTCCGGGCCCGGGCCGATGTGCTGGATGACCGCAAACGGATGCAGCAGCGGTTGACTGCGGTGCTGATGCGCCACGGCCGGATCTGGCGTGGGGGAAGCACGTGGACGCTTGCGCACCGGGCGTGGATCGCCCAGCAGGTCTTCGACGAGCCGGCGCTAAACCGGGTGGTGGCGACCTACCGGGGTGGGTTGGCAGCGCGGGAGGCGGAGCTGGCGGCGGTGGAGGCCGAGCTGGCGACGTGGGCGAAGGCGCCACCGTTGGCCACCACGGTGGCCAGGCTGGGTGCCTATCGGGGCATCGCGACGCTGACCGGGATGACCCTGGCCGCCGAAGTGGTGGACTGGCGGCGGTTCGCGACCGCGCGGGCGTTCATGGGCTTTTCCGGGCTGATCCCCCGTGAATACTCCAGCGGAGACCGTAGCCGCCGGGGTCAGATCACCAAGGCTGGCCCGGTGGGAGTGCGGACCGCGTTGATCGAGGCGGCGTGGGCATACCAGCACCGGCCGGGGATCGGGGTCACGCTCTCCCGCCGGCAGGCCGGTGCGACACCAGAGACCCTCGCCCGCTCGTGGACGGCCCAGCAGCGGCTGCACGCCAAGTACAAGAAGATGACCGGGCGCGGCAAGCCACCGGGAATGGCGATAGTGGCCCTGGCCCGCGAGCTGGCCGGCTTCGTATGGGCGGAGATGACCAGCTGAACACCCGTGGGGGCGCATCGGCGCCCCTGTCCCAGACCGGTGGTGTATCGGGACGCACGCCGCGGCAGGAATGATCCCCGTGAATGTTTTGAGCGAACCGACGCTCGTCGTAAGTGTGGGGCCCCGTCCTGCGAAAACAGCGAGCCTGTCATTTTTTCCGTGTAAGCCACGGATGACTAATGCCGTTAATCTATCATATGGGAAGCCGCCCTGGGAAGAGGACAGCCAAAGTATTCAGAGCCATTGTCCAGCCCGCCGTTCCTGTCC
>JBOHFX010000008.1:0-5411 GCA_050699875.1 Pseudonocardiaceae bacterium | reverse complement strand
CGGGTAGGTGGTACTCCTCGACTATCAGAAGCCCGTTCTCCTGCCCGGCACGACACACCACCGTGACCCAATCGCTACCCACCGTCACCACGGGCAACCCAACCAACATCATTTACCAACAGGCTCTGAGACAGACCGAGTTGGGCTAGTGCTTGCTGGCTTTTGCCGATCATGGCGCGTAAGTCGGCGACCTGCTGCCAAAGTGCAGCATTGCGTCGACCTAGTCGGTCCCCCAGTGCGCGAGTGCGCCAGTCGGCGGGATCCCAATCGGTCAAGATGAGGGGCAGTCCACGTCGGGCTTGTGCTTCAGCGGCAGTCGCCACGTGACGGGTCACCGCTTCGAGCGCATCGGAGCTGAGAGCGGCGAGTGCCTGCTCCGCCCGATCCTCCCCATCAGGCGAGCCTTGCTCGCATCCACGAGCGTCTCGGATTGCCGCCTCGAACCGCTGGGCCGAGGGCAGTATTCGGGGGTCGGGAAGGTGCTGTGTAGCCCGGGCCCGGCGCTGTGGAGTTGCTGCAAGCAACAGCGCCCGGAGTTCGATTGCGTCTGCGATGGACAAGGGCGGCATCGCAGGGGCCTGTGTTGGCATTGGCTGGATCCACCCGTATCGGGATCGCCCGATGTTTACGGCATCGACGATCGTCGCCAACGAACCGCCATAGCCATCGGCAATCGGAGGATACTCAGTAAACTCCGCCTCTCTAACCATGCGTAGTTCATTGGTCAGCGCGGCATATCGGCTGCGTAGTTCGTTGCGTTGGGTGTGAAGATCAGCGATCAAGGCCTCTGTTCGTGCAGGATCGGTGGTGGCTGCTCTGTCGGACAGCGCGGTGATGCTGCGCTCCAGTTCCTCAGATCCGTCACGTTGAAGGCCGGTCATCAGTACGCATAAGTCCCGTACAGGGCCAGGAAGCTGATCACGCAGCACTCTTAGAGCTTGATCCTTCTGGCTGGTGACGAGAATGCGCTGACCGCTGGCCAGCAATGCGCAGATGAGGTTGGCAATCGTGTGTGTCTTACCGGTGCCTGGTGGACCCTGCACTACCACGGCGGTATCAGTGCGCAGTTGGTCCAGGACCGCCCGCTGAGCCGGATTGGTGGGCTTGGGAAAAAGCGGGTCCTCGCTGAGTTCGGCGACCGGGCGCCGCGCGGAGCCGCTCGGCCAGCGCAGGCGTTCCTCCGGTTCGAGCGAAAAAAGCAACTGGCTCAGCCCGAGGGGACTGATCGCATCGACGCCGCTCAATTCTGCAGCGATTCGATCGTAGTACTCGACCAGCCCATTGCGGTCCCGTTCACGAAGAATGATCGCCGGAGAGACGGTCACTTCACCAACCTCATCTGTGATGGCTCCGCTGGGACGCCACGCAGACTCAAATCGGACCGGGCGATTGAACGCCAGCGTCGACCACCGGGTCAAGAGCGTCACCACCTCATCCGACAACGGATGCGGTGCCACGCGCTCGGTCTCGGCACGCAGCGCCTCGGCGCGATCTGGCACGTATCCATCGGCCACTTCGAGAAAGTCCCGATCTTCCAATCGGGGAGGCTGGTCCACGGCAAGCGACACCTGAAGTCGCGCACTCGCCCGGTCGATGCTGACCACAACTCGAGCGGTCAGCAGGTGCCGATGAACCCATCCAGTTTCCGAGCCGGTTGACGAAAGCAGGCCGACCGCGAGGACCGCCTCGTACATGTCGTCCTGCTGAGACAGCAGACGCCCGGCCTTCGCCAACCTCTCATGGAGCGCACCCCGTGGCTGCGCCGCCAACTCTCGATTCGACCACGCTCGCCACTCGGTGACCCACTCGTCGTACGCGTCGAGCACTGTGGTCGCTTTATCGCGGTCGACGATCACTCGGGCCAACACGGGAAGGTCGTACTCATCGCGTGTCCACACCTGCGCCGGGCCTCTTTCGGCAAGCGGCGGATCATCCTTCCCAGCCTCGCGTATCAGGGCTGGGTCGACCCAACCCGTAAGCACTTCAGGAAGGGCAGGCGGGGCGAGCCTGGGCACGTGGTCGACGACAAGCAGCACCTCGTCACGGCTTGGATCAGGCTGGAGCGCCCCCTGGGGCATGTCGGCGAGCCACAACACGTCGCGATAGCTGCCGCAGTCACGCACGGGTTTGCGGACGCTGCGTACCAAGTCCCGAAGGTAGGCAACCAAACCCGAGGTCGCGGCAACGACACCCGGATCACTGGGCGATAGGCGGGTGGGACGCACGTCTACCCTTCAGGAGAATGGCAACATGCCAGGATGGAGGACCATCGCCGCCTAGGCAATGCCCGAACCCCACAAGTCGACCACGCGACCATCTACCGGTGGGTGCAGCGGTTCACCCCGCTGCTGATCGACGCGGTACGCCCCTGCCGCCACGCCGCCGGTGAGCGCTCAGTATTGGGCACGCGTTCGTGCAGAACCTCCGTCGCGGGAACTCGCATGGATATCGATCGATGGCATCGACTCACAGCGATCGGGCTTCTTGATAGGAGTGATCATGTCATGGCCGACGTATCCCTTGTCCCCTATCCAGTTGCCAAGATCAAGTGTCCGATGGACCCCTAACTCACTCAGGCAGGCTACCTCAACTATTACAGGGCCACCGAGACGGTTGGCGAACTAGGAGCGGCCGGAGGCAGCGTCGCCGAGGTCATCACGGTCATGGCTTGTGCATTGGCCTGCGTGGCATCGGCGGCTCTGCCGGTCGGGACTAGCGCGAGCGGAAACAATCAGACTAGAGGCGAGACCTTCTGTCGGTTCGATGCGCTCGGTGTGATGGCGGTGCAGTGATCACCGGACCGGCGAGGGAATCCCCCATGGCAGGACGACACAGCAAGCGCGCAGGCGCGCACGTTGGAATACCCAGGCAGCGCGGAATGCCCTTCGGGGTTATATCGATGCGCGGACTCATGTTGAGCACCTGGTATCAGAGCGATCAGCCGTGGCGTATCGCCACGCGGGCTGCTATGTCGCGTACTGCGGTGCCATGGTGCTGGCGGCAAGTCTGACCGAGCCGGGGCTTGGCCGCTGCCGGGAGTGTGTGCGGTGAATCGGGCAGGCCGGACGGCGGCCAGTGATGCCGCGCAGGAGATTGAGGCGCTCGCGGCGCTGTTGGCTGAGGTGGTCCAGTTAGCCGAAGACGGTGCAGTGTTTCCTAGCCGCTGGGCCCATATCGCTGAGCTGGCCAGGGAGCATCAAGTTGTGCGGCGCGCGCTGCTGGAGGCGGGAGGAAGCTTGTCCTGGAATTTACAGCGACCATGGGATTGGTACGGCGACTGCATACCGCCACATCCAGAAGCAGCGATACTCGATCGACACCCGCGGCAGATTAGCAGATGACGGTTAGGAGAGCCCTGATCCGTCGACGCTGGCGCGCTGAGCCGACCTGTGTAGCGAGCTGGAGTGCGTGGTCAGCGTGGGTGCGCGCCTCGTCGCGGTCGCCGTTGGCTGCGACGGTTGTCGCGAGGTCGACCCGGAGTGCTGTCTCGGCACGGACAAAGGATGGGTCGAGTCGGTTCAGCGCGACAGTGAGGACTTCAAAGGCGTCGGGGTGGCCGAAGCGGGCGAGTGCGTGGCCGCGCCAGCGGGCGAGGTGCACGGGATCGAGTGCGACGTAGGGTCGCTCGTCGGCCAAGTTGCTGGGTAGGAGTTCGGCGGCTCGGTCGTAGGCGTGCAGGCTGGCGGCTTGATCGCCGTGGGCGGCGAGGGCTTCACCGTGCGCGGCGGCGAGCCAGGCTCGCAGGGTGCGTGGTGAAGTGGTGTCGGCGCGATGTCGGGCGTGGTCGAGGAGGTCGACGGCGTCGCGGGTTGCTGCGGCGTCGATGAGGACGAATGCTTGCTCTGCGGCGGCGTGGGATTCGTGCGGAATAGAGCATGACTGCCCGGCGGCGGCGCGGGAGTATTCGTAGTGTTGCCAGGCGTTGGGTATGTCTCCGAGGTCGAGTGCTTGCCATCCGGCGAGGGTGTGCATCTCGGAGAGCAGGCCGGCGAGAGGTTCCCGGGTGCCAGGAGCGAGGCTGTGCGTGGTGAGCTGTTGGACTTGGTGGATCTTGGCGGTGAGCTCGTCTCGGACGACGATGACGCCGAGTTGCCGGTCGAGTCGGCGGATGGCGTCGAGTTGCTGGTGCAGGAGTGTGATGGTCGAGCGGTCGACGCGCCGGGCGGCGTCGAGTAGCTGCCGCAGTTCGCCAGCGGGATTCTCACCGCCGTCGGTGACGGTTCTTGGCGGTGCGAGGAGGAGCGCGATGGGCTCGCCGAGGAGTTGTTCGAGCAGTCGCGCGGTGGCTGGTCGAAGCGTGCCGACAGGGCGACCGCTGACGAGTCGCTGAAGGTGTCGCAGGCTCAGCGTGCCCGGTTGGTGATTGTCCCGGGCGAAGGCCTCGGCGTGTTGCACGAACTCCTCGAAGGTCATGCATCGCTGTCGGATGCGTTGTTCGAGCAGCGTCCGGGGCGGCCGATTGGCCAACCTGCTCACCTTCCTATTTAGGGCGTGTCGTGGCGTGCTGATGGCGGGCTCGTGTCCTTCCGCTGATACCACGCTAGAGTCAAGATTATTTCAGCTCGTTGCCAGAGCGAACGAGCGGGTGCCCCGGTGCCGCGCCCGCCCAAGGCACCGCCGGGGCTCCACGTCACGGCTGGGAGCCCGGTGGAACCCCGATGTGCCCCCGCGCTCCCGGCCGTGATCCCAGTGGTCGCGGACGCGCGGTGCACAGCGGGAGCGGGGGTGTAGTACTCGATGGGGGCTGATAGCCCGGATGTGGTGATCGCCAAGCGCCTGCTCGATCAGCTCAAGCTGGCGGGCTTTCAATTTCACCGAACCGAGCCGGGCGAAGACGGGCCGCTGGTGGGAAAGCGGGTGACCGGCAACTGTGTGGACATCGTCCACATTGAAGGATTCAGTCGCGATTGCTGTGCCTGGCGTCAGCAGAATTCGTCATTGATCGTTCCCGGCGGCGGATTGGTGGAGCACCGGACGGACGGTAGTGCACTCGATGTTCTTACTGAGGTCCTGACTTGGCAGCCGAAATCGTGAGACAAGCCGTGCCGATCTGGATCACATCGATGGCGGATCGTCTCGACCATGCGGTCACGATTGACGCGATGGAGTTGGCGGGGAGCACGGGGTGGCCGGTGGCGGCGTGCGGCGCGGACCTTATCCCGGCGGCTCTCAGCACGCCAGCGGGCCGCCGGTGCCCGAGTTGCGTGGAGTTGCCCGCGCAGCGTCAGGCCGATCAACGCCGCGGGGGACGACACGCGCGGCCCAACGTCTGGCGGAGGTTTCGCGCCCGGACCCGTCACAGCTGAGACCCCATATCCGAAAGGGTCTAGCAGGTGCTGCTTGTGACGGATGTGACGGGTTGAGGGCGAGGCGTCACACCCGTCACATGCTGCGTTTGGCCTGTTCATAGC
>JBOHFX010000007.1:0-6027 GCA_050699875.1 Pseudonocardiaceae bacterium | reverse complement strand
CGGGTAGGTGGTACTCCTCGACTATCAGAAGCCCGTTCTCCTGCCCGGGACGACACACCACCGTGACCCAATCGCTACCCACCGTCACCACGGGCAACCCAACCAACATCATTGACCAACAGGCTCTCAGAGATCTGCGCGGCCGCGGGCATGAGCTCGGGCAACCTGTTCCATTACTTCTCCAGCAAGCGGGAGATCTTCGCCGCGATCTTCGAGGATGACGCAAGCGACAAGTCCGAGCGGCTCGCCGCAGCCCAGGCCAGCGACGACCCGTGGACGGCCCTGTTTGACGTCGTGGACGTCCTCGCCGCTCCCGCGGCCGAACCGCTGGCACCCAACCTGGTGTTGGAGGCGATGATCCAGGCATATCGGGACCCCGCACTCGCTGAACTGCTGGGCCGCAACGACGCCGAAGAGCGCGCCGCCATCGCCGCGCTGCTCGCCAAGGCGGTCCGCGCGGGGCAGATCGACCCCGCACTGGACCCCGTAGACACCGCGTCCTGGATCATGGCTGTGATCGGCGCCTTGTTCCTTGAGGCCGCCACCAACCCGAAGTTCAATCCGGCCAAGCAACTATCCACGCTGCGGCTCATGCTCCAACGGTTCCTCCGCATCAGCTGACACCGAATTGCTGCCGGGCGCTGCCGCGTTGCGAGACGGCCGATTGACAGGCGGGACGAATCTGAGCCTCGCATCACTGCCTTAGCTACTCTTGAGTTGCTTCATAAGTTGGTCGGCATAGATGCGTGGGAGTGGATCTTGCCACCAGTCGGAGTGGTAGTGGATAGGGGCTAGAACACCGCTAGGTCCGGGACAAAGTGATGGTGGATCTAAGCAGGCCACGTCTATGGCATCCTGGTGCAGCTGTTGGCCCCGCGCCTTGGGTGGGGAGAAAATCCATGATCCGATGTAGTCAGTAGGTCGGACGATATTTCGCCATCTTCCTCTGCGCGTGCCTTGCTCACCGTCCGATCCAGGAGTGTCACCATTCGTCAGTAGTTCGTTAAGTTCCACTGCGTATTCGTGGCTGAAATAGGCTGGGAATGCGCGCCCGTACAGTCGACGGAAGGGGCAGGCCAGGGTCAGCAGCGCGACCTTGTCGATCGTTCGGGGTGGTAGCTGCGCGATGACGGCCGGTGCGATCAGTGATCCCTGGCTATAGCCGGTGATCAGCACCGGGCTCGGGTCCACGGCGGGTGGAAACTGCAGCTGGGTAGATGGCTGGGAGAGGTGGTCTGATCGCTGGCCGGTGAGCAGCACGACTCGATCGACGATCTCGGGGACGGCCTGTTCGGCGTAGCAGGGTGGCGCCAGTGGATGGGTAGCTCGTGGCCAGAAGGTGGCCACATCCCACAGGGCGCCGACCGCGCGCCTCCGGCCGGAGTTGGCGTAGGTCGAGCGGAGCATGCCCACCAGGACAATTGAGGTCAGGGCGCTCACGCCAACGCCGAAGGTCACCAGAACGTCGACCACGCCACCCAAGGCGACTACCTGAGGAAGCGCCAGTAGCGCCGCCGCCTCTACCGCAGTGACACCGACGGCCCAGGCAAGCCCCACGATCGCGACGAGCACGTCCACACGATCGGTCAGCGAGGCGATCGCCCAGGCTCGAGCAACCTGAGTCACGGCATCGCCGGGCGCTTGTTCTGACTCGGGATACCAGGCCCGAACCTGATCATCAACCTTGCACCGGCGGAGTTGGCGCCCGTAGGTACGCCACAGCACCAACGCCGCGATCAGCGCGCCGGGCACGGTAGCGACCGTGCCGATCGCGAACGCGAACGCCTCGTCCGGCACGAACAACGTTGACGACGTTGGCCTCGCAGCCGAGAGGTGCACTCCGCTGGGCTGACCGAACAGTCGGGCTACAGCGAGGTTGGTTGCCGCCCAGAGCAGACCGCCGAGCAGCACCGCGAGCAGGGCCACCAGCGGGGCCAACCACCCACCGAGAAACGGCTGCCAGTCGCTGGCGCGCTGAGACTCGTCGGATCTGCGTAGCACCCAGACCATAATCACAAGCCCGATCAACAGGATGGCTTGAATGGCCACGACAGCCGTGGTGATACTCACCAGGGCAGGCGCAATCGATGACTGGTCAGTCCGGTCCACGATCCACAAACCGCTTACGGCGGTGGTGACCAGCACCAAGACACCGGCACCCGACACCGCGCGGAAACGATAGCGCGAGACGCTACCGCGGTCGTCAAGCTGGCGCTCTCGATCAACCGCGCTAGTGGCTGTCGCTGCGACAGCTACGATGAGCACAATCGTCGCGGCCGAAATCTCGACGACTTGCCACACCCTGTGCTGCGTGGGCAGCAGCGCCACGCTCAACGCCGCGAAGGCCAACGCCGCACCGACGTGTAGGTTCCGCTGCCTGGCCACGACGGTGGCACCATGCCAAAAGCCAGGTCTCCTCAGCTTCCATTCATGATCACCTTCGGTGCTGGTGCTCATTTCGCGTTTCTCGTAGCGATGCGCTGTCCGAACGCTCGCCAGCCACAAACCGCCGATGATTCCCCCCACCACGGCCAACGCCAGACCGACGCGCGGTCCTGTATCCAACCGGGTGTACCACCCAATCCACCAACCCGGGCTGCCGCTTCGCACCGCGGCGTTCTGCCACCCGATCGTGCTGACCAGCACAATGACCGCGCCGTTGACGAGCTGGACGGTCGCCGCCAGCGCAAGCAGCCGCACTATTCTGCGAGCCCATCGGTGTGGACCCGGCTTGGCCCCACCAGCTGGCAGCATGAAATAGGCGAGGTTGTAGAGCAGGAATGGTGTCAACACGATCCAGGAAGCTGCTGCCAGCGGCCTTTGCGTCAGCCCTCCCCACGAGTAGGCCTCTACCGGCCACGGCACAGACAGCCCACCACGGCCGCCCGGATCCCACCGACGGTAGATCGCCGTTGGTGACTTGCCGGCCACCTGGACCACGTGGGGATGCTGCAGCATCGTGGGACCGTCAGAGCCAGACACACCGTGAATACGGAATTCCGTTGGCTCACCGGCCCTGAATCGTTGATCCGCCAACGCCCCAGCTGCTCCAGCTTGCGCCGGGCTGACCAGATCAGTACCCGAAAAACCTTCTGGCGCCTCAAGACCCAGCGAGACCTTGCCCGAAGAAACGTCAATGTCGGCATTATCGGCGAATTGGTCCAAATCGCACCCCCCCAATCCTGATCCGGGGAGCGCAGTCACCCCTGAGGACAGCAATAGACAGGTCGCTCACGGGACTTCCCGTCGCCTCGATCCCGATGGCCTTCAGCGGCGGGCCAGCCGCCGCTCCGACCTGCTGCCGTAGTCAAGGTTGTAGTAGGCGAACACCTCCGGCTCTGCCGTGGCGGCCAGCTCTCCGTCGGTGTCGATTGCCGGGGCGTCGTGGACCAATTTCTTGGGGTACTGCACTCGTACCGCCTTGGGCGAGACTGTCACACCAGCCACCGGTACGAACACCAACCGGTGTCGACTCATCATGCCGACCTTGACCGAGATGAAGCACGGTTCGTCACTGGCCGTGTCGACGTACACCGCCTCCAACATCCCGATCTTGTGGCCCTCTGGATCGATCACAGTGTGACCCCGCCAGTCCCGGAGATTCTCCGCGGCGAACATGGGATCAACCTTACCCCGCTGACCCCAACCCAACCCTGCACTCAAGGCGCTGCTGGTCGACGAAGCCCCCAATCGACCGGCCGAGAGACAACACACTGTCCGCAGATGTCGACGCTGCCGCCACGGCCCCGGGCATATGCCCTCACGCCACGCTCACGGCGACAACACCACCAGCGACAGCAGCGATACTTCGACCAACCACAACCGCACGCACGCAGCACGTCCGGTCATCGTGGGTGCGTCGGGTCAGCGGTTTATGAGGGCGAAGACGCCCCATCCGAGGTATTCGCGCTGGTATCTGGTGTGGCGCACCGGGGAGGTGGTCAGCTCTGCGCGCATCTCATCGGCTAGGTCGTCGTCCGGATTGTCGTCTAGCCAGCGGCGGATGTTGAGCCATTGCGCTGCGACGTACCTGTCCCAGCTGTCCTGGTTGGCCAGGACCATCTCGACGACATCCCAGCCGAGTTCGTGAAACCGCTCGACCAGCTCCGGCAGGGGGAGGAAATCGTTCTTGGTGCTGGCCTCGCAGGCCTCGATGGTGGCCTGGTCGGGGGGATCACGTCGCCAGTACGGCTCGCCGATCAACATGATGCCCTCGGGGCGCAGGCTGCGCCGGAGGAGTTCGATGGTGCCGGGCATGCCATCACCGATCCAGGTCGCGCCGATGCACGAGGCGACGTCGACTGGTTCGTCGGCGACGTAGGCTGATGCATCGCCTTGGACGAAGGTGATCTTGTCCGCGACACCGAGCTCGATGGCTCGGGCGCGGGCGGCGGCGACGAACACGGTGCTGATGTCGACCCCGATGCCAGTCAGGTGATGATCGTGTGCCCAGGTACAAAGCATCTCGCCGGTTCCGCAGGCGAGGTCGAGCATCCGCGTCCCCGCTCGCAAGGCAAGCGCCTGACCCAAGGTCGCCAACTTGTCACTGGTGAGCGGGTTGTGGATGCGGTGGCTGCTTTCGCGGATGGTGAAACTACGTGGAAGATCCACCTTCTGAGGCTCCTTACGACGTGTGCAGTGTTCATCACGGCCAGGATCTGGGGTCGGTCCGCACCGACCGGAACACCTGAACAACCACGAAATGCACCTCATTGAGTCGTAAGGCCACGCTGACGCGGCGACGCTAAAGGCATCCCGCCGCCACGTCCACCGGTTATCGGCTTCCGGCCCGAACGTCCGTTAGTAATGCATTCAGCGTGTCAGTGCTGGATGTGGAGTAGGCGCAGACACCGACCCGTCACGAGGCTTCTGCCTGCCGGGTGAACCCCGGGTTGGCGGCCGCGGGGTGGCTCGTTCTGTCGGTGGTCGAACGTATGGTCGACCCATGTCGGTGGTAGCGAGCTCGGTGATCTCCGATGAGGAGGTTGTTGATGAGCTGCGCGCGGCGTGGGCCCAGGTGTCGCGGGGTTATGCCCGGTGCTGGGCGGCGATGGCCGAGGTGGCCCGGCGCACCACCAGCGGGTGGGAAAGCGCGGAGATCGCGGCAGCGTTGACGTTCACCACCCGCCGGGCGGAATACGAACTGGGCTGCGCGCAGGTGCTCATCGATCGGTTACCCCTGGTGCACGCGGCGCTGGCCACCGGCGAGCTGGATCACCACAAGGCACGGGTATTCACCGACTACCTCAGCGAGCTCACCGCCGCTCAGGCGCAGCGGATCTGCCAACGGCTGGTCCCGGTGTCGCCGGGCTTGACCACCGGGCAGCTGGCCGCGCGGCTGCTGCGGGAGGTTCACGCCATCGATCCTGACTACACCCGCCGCAGCTACCAGCGCGCGGTGCGCCAGCGTGCTGTGCACGGCTACCTCGACCACACCGGCGCCGCCGTACTCACCGGATCCGGGCTGCCCGCCCCCGACGCCGCAGCTGCTGCTGCGCGTTTGGAGGGGCTGGCCGATGACCTGCGGGCGGCCGGGTACCCGGCCACGGTCGGCCAGGCCCGCGCCGATCTTTTCCTGCGTCTGCTCGATGGCACCCTCGACGGGCTGGCCCGGGCGCAGATCCTGGCCACCATGCTGCGCCTGGGTCCCGTGGCACCTGCCGACGATGTCTCCGACGCCGAGCCCAGCCAGCACCCCCACCAAGGCGAACCCGACCACCAGCCCCCACAGCGCGATGTGCCCGAGCAACCCGCGCCGGCCGGGTCCGACCAGCCTCAGTGCGGCCAGCCACCCAGTACGGGCTGCCCTGGTGAGGTCGGGACGAGTCGCCCGAGTAAGTGCGGCATCGAGGTGCGGGTGCGACTGTCCACCCTGCTGGGACTCGACGAACATCCCGTGGAGCTGCCCGGGTGGGGACCCATCCCGGCCGCGCCCGGCAGAGACCTGGTCGCCGCCCAACACAAGGCCGAATGGCGCATCGCGATCGTCGACCACCAGGGATACCTGCTCCACGGTGACCTCAAGCG
>JBOHFX010000006.1:0-17286 GCA_050699875.1 Pseudonocardiaceae bacterium | reverse complement strand
GCTGGGTGAGGCCCCGATGAAGTTGTTGTTCGAGCGGATCGCGGTGCCGATGGCCCGGGCCGGTACCCGCGGGGCGTGGTGTGCCGGGCTGCGGGTGATGGCCCTTGATGGTCTGGTCCTCGACGTGCCCGACACCCCGGCCAACGACGAGGCGTTCGGCCGCAGCGGCAACGCCACCGCACCCAGTCCCTTCCCCCAGGTCCGCCTCGTCGCCCTGAGCGAGTGCGGCACCCACGCCGTCGTCGACGCCGCATTCGGCCCGGTGACCACCGGTGAGCAGACCCTCGCCGCGGCGCTGATCGCCCGGTTCACCGAAGGCATGCTGGTGGTAGCCGACCGGAACTTCTACAGCTATCAGGCCTGGCAGCAGGCCCTGGCCACCGGAGCGGAGCTGCTGTGGCGGGTCTCAGCGAACCTGACCCTGCCGGTGCTTCAATGGCTGCCCGATGGCTCCTACCGCTCACTGGTGATCAACCCCAAGATCCGCGGCCGTCGCCGCGAGGCGCTCATCGCCGCGGCGAAGGCCGGTGCCGGCCTCGACCCGGCCCAGGCCTCGGTGGTCCGGGTCGTCGAGTACATGATCGAAAACCGGCCCGGCAGTGGGGAGCTGTTCTGTCTCATCACCACGATCGCAGACCACGAGCTGGCACCGGCACTCGACCTCGCCAAGGCTTACAGCGAACGCTGGGAAATCGAACTGATTTTCGACGAGATCGAAATCCACCAGACAGGTCAACACCGGGTGCTCCGGTCCAAGACCCCCGAACTGGTGAAACAAGAGATCTGGTCGCTACTGCTGACCCACTACGCGATACGACATGTCATGAAAGACGCCGCCGACACCGTCGGCACCGACCCTGATGATTTATCCTTCATCCGCAGCTACCGCGCGATCCGCCGCCAGGTGTCTAACCAGGCGGGTTTTTCCCCCTGAGAAACTCGCCACCACACTCACTGAAACCATTAACGAAATCACCGAACGACCCAACCCCCCGCGACGGGACCGAACCTATCCCCGGGTGGTCAAAAGATACCGCGCTCACAGCCACCGCATCAAACGCACCACCGACCACGGCCAACTCCACAACAACCCACCAAAGATCCACATCTTCAAGGTCCCTGCCTAACTTAACGGCATTGGCCTTGAGCCAGCCATGATTGGATTCGATGGGATTGTTCGCGTATTGCTCCATGACATGGCACGCGGCGGGCAACAGCTCATCGAGCACTCCTGGGTAGGCGGCTGCTCGGTCGGTAGTCACCTCGGTCGGGTGTGGGCCGTGTTCGAGGGCGCGGGTGAAGAACCGGCGGGTGGCCGCCAGATCCCGTCTCTCGGATACCAGCACGTCGATGACCTGACCGAACTGATCGATCGCCCGGTACAGATAAACCCACCGTCCGGCGACTTTCACATACGTCTCGTCTACGAACCACCTGTCACCGGGGCAGTGCCGGCAAGGCCGGGCCGCGTCGATCAGCAGCGGCGTGAACCGCTGCACCCAGCGATAGATGGTGACGTGATCCACCTCGATGTCCCGTTCGGCCAGCAGCTCCTCCACGTCGCGGTACGAGAGTCCGTAGCGCAGGTACCATCACCGCCACCATGATCACCTCCGGTGGGAAGCGGAAACCGGCGAAGCCAGACCTCGGCGCGGGCACTCGGGCAAGACGACGCATCAGCCCAGCCTGCCCGCTCGCGGTGATCCGCCGATGCAACAGTGCTGTCCCGGGTGGCACTCGATCCTCGGCCAGCTGGTCTGCCGCAACCGGGTGTCGATCAGCTCCGGGAACCAGCCGGTCACCAGCGTCCGCCAGTCGGCCTCGCTCATCGGCGGGCCACCCGGCTCGATCCCGGCCGCGCGGGCCGGGGCGATGTACTTGCGCAGCGTCTTGCGATCCACACCCAAGCTGGTCGACAACTCGTTCTGCGACCGGCCCGCATACCAGTGGATCAAGATCTCCACGACGTCGATCACTTCGAAGGTCCTCCGCGCCAACGGTCTGCTCCCCACCTCGCTGCTCGGCAACGAGGACGGAGCCTGTGGTCTTGCGAGGACCAGACCCGGGACCGACACGCACGCGATCCCCATGGGGAATTACGTGATCGCCGGGTGGGGAATTACCTGATCGTCAACCCCTCCAGCCTGGGGAATTACTTGATCGCTGACACCCGGGCGAACTGCTACGCGGAACGTTTCATCGGCAGCGTCCGCGCCGAATGCACCGACCGGATGCTGATTTACCACGCGCGACACGCCCACGCTGTTCTTAATCAGTACATCCGCCATTTCAGCAACCACCGGCCACACCAAAGCCTGGGCCACCATCCACCAACCACGATCTTGTCACCGTTGTCCCCCGCAACGCCCCGATCCGGCGTCACCGAGTCCTCAGCGGAGCTGATTAACGAGTACCGCCGCGCAGCCTGACCAGCCAGAAAAGCACCTGGTCAAAGCCTCACATCAAGTTCTGGCACGGCACAGGGTCTTTTCGTCGATAACCCCTCTACCAGAGACCTCACTGCTTATCGCCTTACGACGCGTAACAACACCAGACTGTGATCAAGACCCAATGCCGCGTAGGCTAAGTTGATCAAGCTGCTGGGGGTGTCAGAGCGCGGATATTGATGGTGGGTGGGCGGGTGTGTCGGGTGCCGGTGTCACCGGGTCGTTTGACGCGGTAGCTGTTGTGGCGGGCTCGTTTGACCACGCGGGGGTAGCTGCGGTGGCGCCGCCGTGGGTTGATCTTGCGGGTGATCTCGGCGAGGACGCCGGGCAGGACGCGGTCGAGGTCCTCAGGGGGGAAAGCCCGCCGTGCCGGTGGCGGTACGGCGGGCGATGCGCAGGACCCGGGTGAAGGAGATCCGGTCGGGGTCGAGGTCCGCGGCCTCGGCGGCGCGGGTGATCAGATCGCTGGTCGCGTGGTGGACCAGCAACCAGGCCCAGATTTCCTGATGGACCAGTTCCGGTAGCTTGGAGCGCAGGATCTTGCCTGGGCCTCGGAGATGGGTTTTGAGCTGGTCGTTGCCGGTCTCTTCCTCCCACCGCTGGTGGTAGGCGGCGGCGAGTTCGTCAGCGCGGGCGGCGGCCGGGTCGAGGATGTTGGAGAGCACCACGATCACTTCGCCGGTGCCGTTGCCGATACGGTCGGGTACGTCGTACTCCACGACCCGGACCAGGTGCGCCTCGGTGGGGTCGAGCTCTGCTACCTCGCCGGTGGCGATCTCGCCTGCGGTGGTGAGGATCGCTGCGCGGCGCCGGGCTCCGCGGATCGACGGGTTGATCAACACCGAGAGGTAGGTGCCGTCGGAGAGGATCTTCACGATCGGCAGACCCAGCCCGGTCGGGGCCCGCCACAACAGCCCGGCCCCGGATCGGTATGCCAGATCCCAAGCGGTGAAGGAGTAGAAGTTGCGGTCCGCGGTGAGTAGCTCATCAGAGCGCAGCCGCTGATACAGCCGGTTGGCCAGGGTCTTCTCTCCGACCGAGAAGGCGCCGACCTCAGCGGCCAGGAACGCATGCGTGCCGCACTCAGCCAGCGCCACCACCCGCGCCTTCGGGAACGCCGAGCGGTTCTCCCCGGACCCGGCATAACCGAACTCCGCGGCGTTGCCCGGCGTGTCCGGGAGGTCGACTTCGAACCCGTCGATCGCCAGCAGCCGCCACCCCCGCAGCCACGCTCCCCGTGTCGAGGTCGTGGCCACCGGGCCCGCGACCTGCTCGAACACCTCCGCCAGCACCTTGGGGCCCAACCGTTTACGGGCCTGGGTGATCCCACTCGCGGTCGGCACCGACCAGTCGGCGTCCCAGCACCCCCACTCCGACAGCGAGCCGGTGACCTTGGTCGCGACCTCCTCATAGTCGTCGTCGGTGAACAGGCACAACGCCATCGTCAGATACGCCGTGACGTGCGCCGGGAGCTTCCCATCCGAGCGCTTGGCGCCAACCCCGAACGCCGCCACCGCAGCATCCACCGCATCGCGTGGCACCGCTGAGACCAGCACCCCCAACGACACCTGATCCGGCCGCACCACCACACCTTCAACCATGATCGACGACCGTGCCAGCCATCCCAGCGAACATGACCACGCCACGCCGAACTGATCAAGAACTACCAGGTCAACACGTTGATCAACTTACGCTACGTGGCATTGGATCAAGACCCGGTGACCCAGGATCACCACACTTCTAAAAACGACGGCCTAGATGCGGATCAGGTCCGCCTTGACCGAGAGCGCATCGAGCAGGTTTCCTAGGTCGTCAGGATCACTGGTCAGCACCTGGTCTCCCGCGCGGGCCAACGACGCGACGTGCGCGTCGACGACGTCACTGCTTCCGGTGGTCACGAGTAAGGCGCCCAAGCGTTTGCCGGTGTCCAGATCGAGCGGCGGAACCGCGATACCGGCCAAGACCCGGGCCAACTGAGCCTGACGTGCCCCATGGCGCCACACCTGGGCCACCACCGCTGGACTGGTCCGCACCGGGATGCGCTCCTGCTGCGCAACCCGCAACATGGCGCCCACTCGCCGGTCCCGCCGGTCGATCGCCAACAGCGCGCCCGCGTCGAGCACCAGGCTCACGCGGCGTGGCCACGGCAGCTGCGGGTGACCCCGAGGACGGCGGCGGCAGCATCGAGCTCCTCATCTCCGAACGGCCCGTCCTCGGCTTCCCACGCATCGAGGGCTGCCCCGAGCAGATCGTTGCGCAACCGATCCGCCGCAGCCTGCGCCAGCCACCCCGACACGCTCATCCCGGCTCGCTCGGCCGCATCCCGCACAGCCGCGCCAAGCTCGGGCTCCATCGTCACCGAAAACCGATCCACCTGCATGCCTACCACCATAACACACACTGTCGTATGCACACGGAGCGCCCTCTTGCGATGGTCGAACACACCTCGTTGGGATCGAGGTACAGAATAATTCAGGGATGGTAGGACAATAGACAACACGAGTCGCAGGCGTGTGGTTAGTGTGCAAGTCCCTCCTCGGACACACTCACTATCCACCCGGCTCACTGGCCGGATGGTTAGGTCAGCCAGCTGAGCGGCTGGTTCGTAGCGAATCTGCAGGCCGATGGCTTGGTAGAGGTTTGACAGACTCTGGCGGTCGGTGCCTGAGAGCGCAGCGCCCATG
Source organism: Pseudonocardiaceae bacterium (assembly GCA_050699875.1). Taxonomy (GTDB): domain Bacteria; phylum Actinomycetota; class Actinomycetes; order Mycobacteriales; family Pseudonocardiaceae. The sequence continues at coordinate 12,155 of JBOHFX010000006.1, read as the reverse complement.
TCTTCGAATGAGTCGACCAGCCCTGACCGAAGCGGTCGCAGCGTTCTTCGGAACCGACAAGGTGGAGTGGATCATCGAGACGAGCAAGGCCGCCGTTCCCCAGCTCGTGCAGACCAAGCGGACCTATACGAGCCTAACCGCGATCATGGACGATGTTGATAACGCACGGGTGTGGGCCGGCCTGCACTACCGGAACTCGATGATTGAGGGCGGTGTGCTGGGCAGCGAGGTCGCCGAGCACGTGACGACGGGCTACTTCCGTCCTCACGATTGATCCTGGATCCACCGCTGGAATGGGCCTTGAGGGCCTAAACGTGTGCTAAATGCGGAGGCGGTCATACACTCGCGTGCAGCGCGAGGACATTACGGTTTCCGCCCAATTCCAGCGAACATAGCTACCTCGTCGGCCTCGCCCCAGGGTGTGGCCTCCGGGCGCCATCGGGAGCACGATACTACGCCGGGCTCCAGCAGTTCTAGCCCGTCAAAAAACCGGAGGATCTGTTCGGGAGTGCGCTGGGTCAGCTTTGGTGTGCCGTGCTCATTCCAGAACGCGACGGCGGCGTCCACATCGGGCATCGCCGGGCTGGTGATGGTGTGGGACAGCACCAGGTAGCTGCCCGAGGGGACAGCGTCCAGGAGGCGGCGCACGATGCCATACGCCTGCCCATCGTCGCTGATGAAGATCACAACTCCGAGCATGGTGAGGGCAATCGGCTGCGTGAAATCCAGCGTCCGGGCCGCTTCTGCCAAAATCCTGTCAGGATCGTGCAAATCGGCGTCGAGGTAGTCGGTGGCGCCCTCGGGTGTGCTGGTCAGCAGCGCACGCGCGTGTACCAGCACCAAGGGGTCGTTGTCGACATAGACGATCCGAGACTCCGGCGCGACCCGCTGGGCGACCTCGTGGGTGTTGGCAGCGGTGGGCAGACCGGTACCGATGTCCAGGAACTGACGGATCCCGGCCTCCCTGGTCAGATACCGGACGGCGCGCCGCAAAAAAGCCCGGTCAGCGCGGGCGTAGTCGCCAATACCGGGGTGCAGTTGCCGGATCCCGTCCCCGACTTCACGATCGACGGGGTAGTGGTCCTTGCCTCCCAGCCAGTAATTCCAGATCCGCGCCGTATGAGCCCGGGTGGCGTCGATCTTGGATTGCGCTCCATCGAGGGTGGGCGGGGCACTGTCTGCCACAGGCAAGCTCCTCTGAGTGCGAGGTAACGTTCGTCAGCGCTCACGGTAGACCAGCGGTCGGGTGGCTGCACTCGGCTCGTTCACCTTAACGATCATCAGCGCGGCCCGCAGGATGCCTACCTCTCGTAGGGGCTGGTGCCTCGCGGTGCTCGTCATGGTGACGCGAAGGCAAGGCTGGCTCTGGCGTCACGCATAGAAGCGCACAGGCGGCTTGCGGCCGGCGCCACAACGTGTTCGCTTGCCAGTTCGCAGCCCCCAGCGACCGACAGCACCCGCCGTCTCACGAAGGGCTCACTGGCCCCGCTCTGTGAAGTCGTGATGCTGCCAGCGGCTCGCGGCTGCGATGCTCACCCCAAAACCTGCTCAACCAGCGGCGGCGCGCCGACGCGACCCTCACTCGGTAGTCCGCGCCGGCCGCCCGGCCGCCGTCTGTCCGAAGAGATCACGTCCCCGCTTCTGATCAGCGGTCCACGCACCCGACGCGACAGTCTCCGCCAAGAGCTCACACGCCCCGTTCTGGACCAGCCATCTATCCGGGTACTGCACTCCTTAGATTCTATACGAAGGCGTGTCCAGCGCCGATCACGTGTGTTGCCGAGCGCAGCCGTTAAGCCCGCGCATGGGCCGGAGTCGGGATTTCAGGCGGCCGTGGTCTGCCTCGATGGGTTGTTGGTGTATTGCTCCGTGACGGACAGGCGACGGGCAGCAACTCATCGAGCACCCGCGGATAGGCGGGCGTCCGGAGTCTGGACGGTGGGTCTGGGAGACCTTTTATTGCGATCTTGTGTAAGAGCGGAGTGGTGTAGCCGTCCCCTGTGGGGCTTACCGCAATCTTCTCATTGGCTGCCGGACCACCGGTGTTCATTTTCGCGAGACAGCGTCAGCCCGTGGATAGCCTGAAGTTTTCGTCACATGCCCGAGCCTGCCCGTCGGTCAACACGGCAGTCCCCCTGATAATCCTTAGAGAGGGCGCATGATCACAGCTGTAGGGAGTTCGGGCGGGTCGTTGCGGGACCGGCTGGCCGATTTGTCGGAGCCTGAGCGGGTTAAGGTCATCCTTGAAATCGTTCTAGCCGAGTTGGCGGCCGTGGTGGGTCCGGAGAAGTCTCGCGCACTTGACGCGGATTCATCATGGCGTCGGTTGGGGATCTACCGGAAGTTCGCCGTGGATCTGCGAGAACGCCTCTCGAAAGTTACTCAGCTGCCGATACCGGCCACGGCCTTCTTTGACTATCCGACACCCGCTGCACTCGCTGGTTACTTGCATGCTGGACTTTCGGGATACAAACGGGCGCCGGTAGAAATGCCGCACCCTGAGGGGATCGGCGAGGACGATGACCCGATCGCTATCGTTGGTATGGCCTGTCGGTTTCCAGGAAATGTCGGATCGCCCGACGACCTGTGGCAGCTCGCCGCCGAGGGTAGAGATGCGATTTCAGCATTTCCGGAGCGGCGCGGGTGGGATGTCGATGCGCTATACCATCCGGATGTCGAGCGGTTGAATACCACGTATTCTCGCGGCGGTGGTTTTCTGCACGATGTGGACCAGTTCGACGCGGGATTTTTCGGGATCGGTCCGCGTGAGGCGATCGCGCTCGACCCTCAGCAACGGTTGCTGCTGGAGATGTCATGGGAGGCCTTGGAGCGCGCCGGAATCGATCCGCTTTCGCTGGCCGGCAGCAAAACCGGTGTCTACGTTGGTATCGCCTACCAGGACTACGGTCCCCGCTGGCACGAGCCGCCTGAGGGCTACCAGGGCTATCTCCTCATGGGCAGCCTGACCAGCGCCGCGTCGGGCCGCATTTCCTATACATGGGGGTTGGAAGGCCCAGCCATGACGGTGGATACCGCATGCTCGTCGTCACTGGTCACCCTCCACTTGGCGGCTCAGGCATTGCGGAGAAGGGAATGTTTGCTGGCGTTGGCAGGCGGGGCGACCGTCATGGCCACCCCGGGCGTCTTCCTTGAGTTCAGCCGCAAGCGTGGCCTGGCCCCGGACGGGCGTTGCAAATCCTTCTCGGCGGACGCGGACGGCACCGGCTGGGGCGAAGGGGCAGGCATGCTCGTCCTGGAGCGGCTTTCCGATGCCCGCCGCAGCGGCCATCGTGTCCTCGCGCTGATTCGGGGATCGGCTCTTAATCAGGACGGCGCGAGCAACGGCCTGACCGCTCCGAACGGAATCTCCCAGCAGCGGGTGATCCGGCAGGCATTGGCGAACGCCGGACTGTCGCCCGAGGAGGTCGACGCGGTAGAAGCCCACGGCACCGGCACGGCGCTCGGCGACCCGATCGAGGCCCAGGCACTGATTGCCACGTATGGGCAGAACCGGCAACAAGACCGGCCGCTGTGGTTGGGGGCGCTGAAGGCGAATATCGGCCACAGCCAGGCCGCGGCAGTCGTGGGCGGTGTCATCAAGATGGTGCTGGCCATGCGGCATGGCGTGCTGCCCAAGACCTTGCATGTGACCGATCCATCCCCGCATGTGGATTGGTCAGCGGGTGCAGTGTCCCTGCTCCGCGAGCAGCGACCCTGGCCGAGGACCGATCGTCCCCGCCGGGTTGGTATTTCTGCGTTCGGGGTGAGCGGCACTAACGGCCATCTCATTCTCGAAGAGCCGCCGCCACCTCCCGACGACCGTGCCGCCGGTACCGCGGTGACCGATTCCGCCGATGAGGCGGCGATACCCTGGCTGCTCTCAGGCCGGGATGCGGCGGCACTGAACAGCCAGGCCGATCGACTTGGCGCTCACGTGAGTGCGCACCCTGAACTGCGGCCGGTAGATATCGGGTACGCACTCGCCGGCAAGACCCGGTTCAAGCATCGGGCTGTGCTGGTTGCGGCCAAGCGTGCGGACTTCTTGCGAGGTCTGGAGGCACTGGCCACCGGGGGCACGATGCCTGGGCTGGTCAGCGGCGTCGCGCAGACACACACCAAGGTCGCGGTCCTCTTCTCCGGGCAGGGCAGCCAACGACACGGTATGGGCCGCGAGCTCTACGAAAAATATCCGGTTTTCGGCCGTGCTTGGGACGATATCTGCGCCCGCTTTGATACCTACCTGGATCGGCCGCTGCGCAGCGTGACGTGGCCGCTCGACGCCTCGGGGGACGCCGAGTTGCTCGAACAGACCGCCTACACACAGGCCGCGCTTTTCGCTTTCCAGGTGTGCCTCTTCCGGCTGGTCGAAGAGTGGGGGGTCGACCCGGACATGTTTCTTGGGCACTCCATCGGAGAGTTGACCGCCGCGCATGTGGCCGGCGTGCTCAGTTTGGACGACGCCTGCACCCTGGTCGCCGCCCGTGGTCGGCTGATGCAGGCATGCCGACCCGACGGAGCCATGGTGTCGATCCGAGCCAGTGAGGATGAGGTCAGGGGCCTACTCAAAGGTCAGGACGCCCAAGTGGGAATCGCCGCGGTCAACGGCCCCCGGGCGACGGTGATTGCCGGTGACGAGACCGCCGTAGGGCGATTGACCGCGCGATGGCAGGCCAAGGGCTACCAGACCAAACGGCTGCCGGTCAGCCACGCGTTCCACTCCCCCCACATGGACGTCATGCTCGACCAGTTCCGGCAGGTCGCCGAAACCTTGTCTTTTCATGCCCCCACCGTGCCGATCGTCTCAAACCTCACCGGGGCCATCGCGACCGCAGATGAACTGTGCTCGCCCGACTACTGGGTGCGCCACGTCCGCGAGACGGTCCGTTTCGTCCAGGGTATGCGAAGGCTGGAGACCGAAGGTGTCACCGCCTTCCTCGAGTTGGGGCCCGATGCGACGTTGACCGCGATGAGTCGGGCCTGCCTGACCGAGCAGCGCAGCGAACATGCCGTCCTGGTGCCGGCGCTGCGCGCCGGGCGCCCCGAATCTCAGACCCTGCTCACCGCCTTGGCGGAACTGCACGTCCAAGGCATCACCGTCGACTGGGGCGCGCTCTTCGATGGTCGCGACGCTGAATGGGTAGAGCTGCCCACCTACGCCTTCCAGCGCCAGCGGTACTGGCTCGAGGCGCCACGGCTGGCCGCCACAGGCCGCGAACTCGCACCGGCCGACGGCGCCGAGTGGCGGTACCGAGTGATCTGGAAACCGGTGGTGGTCCCGGCCGCCCGCCTGACGGGCACCTGGCTGATGGTGACAGGTGACTCGGCTGCCGACCACAGCCTGGCCGCCATGCTCACCACGGTGCTGGTCGACCACGATGTGCGGGTCATCTCTCTCGCTCTGGACGACGCTGAGTTCGACCGAGACCACCTTGCTGCCCGCTTGGGAACGGTGCTCGCCGACGGCGTCATCGTCGATGGCGTTCTTTCCCTCCTCGCCCTCGATGAGACCCCACAGGATGGACAGGCGGGGATGACGAGAGGAGTCGTCGGTACCATCGCGCTGGCGCAGGCATGGGCCGAGGCGAGACTCGACGCGCCCCTGTGGTGCGCTACCCGAGGAGCCGTCGCCGTAAGCGACTCCGACCCGCTGCGCGGCCTCAGCCAGGCGATGATCTGGGGTCTCGGCCGCAGCGTCGGCCTTGAGCATCCCCGAGGCTGGGGCGGTCTTGTCGACTTTCCCGAGATCCTGGACGAGCAGGCGCTGCAGCGCGCCTGCGGCGCGCTCGCAGGTCTGGTGGGTGAGGACCAGCTGGCGATTCGACACCGTGGCGTGTTCGTCCGGCGCGTCATTCGCGTCGACGCCCCGCCCCCGCCGGCACAGCCCTGGCGGCCGCGCGGCACCGCCCTCATCACGGGCGGCACCGGTGCAGTCGGCGCGCATGCGGCTCGGTGGCTGGCCCGCCACGGCACCGAGCACCTTGTCCTCGTCAGCCGCCGTGGACTGGCGGCACCAGGCGCGGTTGAGCTCAGGGACGAGCTGACAGCACTGGGCGCGGCTGTCACGGTCGCCGCCTGCAACGTGGCTGATCGTGCTGATCTGGCCCAGCTGATCACCTCGCTTACTGCCGAGCGTCCACTGAGCACCGTGGTGCACGCTGCCGGGACCAGCGGCCGGTTTGCCCCGCTCACCGAGGTCAGCCCGGCGGAGTTCGCCGACGTGGTCGTCGCCAAGGTCGCAGGCGCGCTTCACCTAGACGCCCTGCTGGAAGGCCACCCGTTGGACGCCTTCGTGCTCGTTTCCTCCATCGCGGGTGTCTGGGGCAGCGGCTCCCAGGCCGCCTATGCGGCGGGCAATGCCTACCTCGATGCGCTCGCCCACCGGCGCCGAGCCCGTGGGCTGACCGCCACCGCCGTCGCGTGCGGCCCATGGGCGCAGGGCGGCATGGCCGCCGATCCGACGATCAGCAACTACCTCCTCCAGCGCGGCCTGCTCGCCATGGAACCCAAAATTGCCACCACCGCCCTGTGGCGGGCGGTCGCCGCAGGCGACACCACCGTCGCCGTGGCCGATGTGGACTGGCCACGCTTCCTCCAGGCTTTCACCGCCGTCCGCGCCAGCCACCTCTTCGAGAACCTGGCCGAGGTAGGTGCCACCGCACGCCAGACTGAGTCCAGCGCCGACCAAGCGCTCATCAGCTGGAGGCGTCGCCTCGCCGGTACCTCCGGTTCCGAGCGCGACCAGATTCTGCTGGAACTGGTCCGGCGCGAAGCGGCCGACATCCTCGGACACGCCGCACCCGAGAACCTCGACCCCGCCAGCCAGTTTCTCGATCTCGGATTCGACTCGCTTGCGGCTGTCGAGCTGGCCAAGCGCCTCACCCGAGCCCTGGGCCTGACACTGTCGACCACCGTGGTGTTCGACCATCCCACGGCCACCGCGCTGGCCGACCACCTGGCCACGGAGCTTGCCGGTGACCTCGCCCCCGCGAGTGTCGACGGCCACCCGGTGCAGACCCCGACCGCCTACAACGGGCAGCCCGGTTCGGAACTGGAGGCGGTTCGCTTCCTCTTCCGACGCGCCTGCGAGCTCAACATGTTCGATGAGGGGCACGACATGCTCAAGTCCGTCGCCAAGCTTCGGCCCATCTTCCACAGCGCGGCCGAGTTCGGCAAAGACCTGAAACTGGTGCGACTCGCCAAAGGCCCGACCACACCCGCGCTGGTCTGCTTTCCACCGTTTGTCGCACCCAGCGGGCCGCACAACTACGCCCGGCTGGCCCTGAGCTTGGACGGGCTCCGCGATGTCTACTCACTGTCACACCCGGGGTTCGGGGCTGGCGAGTCCATTCCTTTCGCCGCCGAGACGGTCATCGAGATGTACGCCGAAGCAGTGCGCACACAGTTGGCTGACACCCCATTCGCAGTGCTCGGATATTCCTCCGGAGGGTGGCTCGCCCACGCCGCGGCAGCTCACCTGGAAACCTTAGGTGTCTTCCCCACCACGGTGGTTCTGCTCGACTCCTTCGCGTTGCGGGACAACACCTGGGAACACATTGGGGGCCCACTGACAACCCTCACACTTCAGGACCACGCGTACGCGCTGATGACCGCCGACCAACTAACCGGCATGGCTGCGTATTTCCGCCTCTTCGAGGGGTGGCGGCCAACCATGATCACCACCCCAGTCCTCCTCGTCCGAGCTGCCGGATACGTCCCCGAATGGCAAAGCGAACCGATGAGTGAGGAAAGCATACGAGCCTCCTGGGATTTTCCCCATGAGGTGTTAGAGGTGAGCGGCCACCACTTCTCCATCATGCATCAGAACGTCACCACGACCGCGCTGGCAATCCACCAATGGCTCGGTAGCAAGCAAGTAAGCCCGCATGATCCACCGCCTGCCGCCAAACCCGACAGGAGCAAACGTCATCGCGGTCACATCGCGATGTTCAGCGTCCCGGCGCACGGGCACGTCAACCCGAGTCTGGGCATCATCCGTGAACTGGTGGACCGAGGTTACCGAGTCACATACTCGATCAATGAGGAATTCGCCCCGCAGGTCGAAGCGGCCGGTGCGATTCCGGTGCTCTACCGCTCCACGATGCCCTCCGACTCCGATCCGACTTCCCCATACCCGACAAACCCCATCGTGATGGCATCAATGGCCCTTGAGGAGGCCATGGCCGTGCTTCCCCAGATGGAGGCCGCCTACGACAAGGACCGTCCAGATTTGTTCCTTTATGACGTTGGTGGCTACGCCGCACCGGTACTGGCGACCCGATGGGATATCCCCATCATTCAACTTTCTCCGACCTACGTCGCATGGGAGGGATACGACCAGGATATGGTGGTCCTGGCGGCCGACCCGACGGGCGCGGCTTTCCGTGCCAAATTCGCCGCCTGGCTCCGGAAGCAAGGAATCGACGAATCCACCGCCGAGTTCACAGGACGCCCTCGAAGATGTATTGTCTTGATCCCGCGCATCCTGCAGCCGAACGCGGCGAAGGTCACCGACACGTATACTTTCGTCGGTCCCTGCTTCGGCGAGCGGTCCTATCAGGGCAACTGGAAATCACCCGGTAACGGCCGTCCGGTGCTGCTGATCAGTCTCGGCTCGGCTTACACCGATCAGGCGGAATTCTACCGTGAGTGCATCGCGGCGTTCGAAGACCTGGACTGGCACGTGGTGATGACGATCGGTCGGCACGTTGACCGGGACGAGCTAGGGGCGGTTCCGGGTAACTTCGAGGTGTACCAATGGGTGCCGCAATTATCGGTGCTTTCCCAAGCAGATGCGTTCATCACACACGCTGGCATGGGCGGCACCATTGAAGGTCTGTACCACGGCGTGCCGATGGTCGCAGTACCGCAGGCAATGGACCAGTTCATCAATGCCCAGCGCATCGCGGAGCTGGGTGCTGGCCGGTATCTGCCGCGCGAGCACGCCACTGCGGCCGCCTTGCGCGAAACCGTGCTCACAGTCTCCAGCGATCAGGGCGTCGCGGCCCGTCTTCGCCAGATTCAGGAGGAAATGCGCCGAGCCGGCGGCACGACCGCCGCCGCAGACCTCATCGAACAGCACCTCAGTAAAGCGCCGCCGGTACCGGTGGCTGCTCATCTGCGAAGGGTGGCAGTACAAGAGCCTCAGCGCGCACCACGAACCGGATAACCCTTGGAGAGCATGCCGCCACGACCTGCTCGGCATGGCTGCGGAGACTGGTCCGGTCGAGCAGATGCATCTGGCTCCAGTCAGCCTCGGCCACCTCGGCATCGCTGAGGTGTCGCTCCGGAGACTGCCACCACGTGATGCGGCGTCTGACGACGAGCCAGTCCCGCAGCGCCTCGTCCAAGGCGCGATGGACAGCCGTTTCAGAGTCATCGATCACACCCTGCCCACCACGTACGATGGCATCCGGCCAGACTGCGTGAGGAATCTGGATCGTCTGCCGCAGATCCCAAGCATCGGCGATGTGCTGGAGCAGCCTCGCGTGCTGCTTATCGACAACGTTGAGGCTGAGAGTCGCCACAACCGAACCGTACATCGGTGCCTCTGTGAGGGCTGCTGCACCGGTGAGGACAAAGGTCGGCAGGTGGCGCTCAAGCACCAGCCAGAGCTTCGCGTCCGACTGGTAGTGACTGACCGCGAGCAAATCCTGAACCAGCTCTGCTGCGTGGAGTGCGTCCCACAGATGCTTTCGGGGACCAGGCGCATACAGCGTTTCAACACCGAACTCATTCACCGCCGCGGTCCCTGGAAAGGCCTCGACGACGTCGAACTCGCCACCCTGGAATGGGTCGACCGGCTCAATCATCGCCGACTGCACAGCACCCTGCCCCGACCTGAACACCCGCAGAGTACGCACAGACCCACTACGGTGAACACCCAGCACTTACCGATGCTGGAGTCTCAACGACCTGAGTCTCCGGACCTATCGGCGATTCAATGCGAGGGGCGGCCGTCGTGTTGGGTGAGGTTCTCGTGGTGGGGGCGGGTCCGGTCGGCTTGACCGTGGGCATCGAGCTGTTGCGACGAGGAGTTCCGTGCCGGGTCGTCGACCGGCTCGTCGAAGCGCCGCAGTACGGCAAGGCTGTGGGGCATCCAGCCGCGCACGCTGGAGGTGTGGGAGAACCTTGGTGTGCTGCGTGACGCTCTGAACGTCGCCACGCCGCTTCGTGGGCAGCTCGTTTATGTCAACGGGAAACAGGTCGCGCGGATGGATCTGTCAGTGCCGCCGGACGTTCCTTATGGCTTCGTCGCGCTCCCACAATACGTCACGGAGAGGCTGCTCACCCTACGGCTGCATCAGCTGGGGGGTCATGTCGAGCGCGGGGTTGAGCTGGTCGCGTTCGAGCCGGCTCCCGGCGGGGTCAACGCCCGCCCGCGAGTCGCAGACGATGAGCAGGAGGTGCGGGTCGGGTACCTGGTTGGTGCCGACGGGGCCCATAGCCGGGTTCGGAAGGGTCTGGGGCTCGACTTCGCCGGTGACGCCTTTCCGGAGCAGTACATGCTCGGCGACGTGGAGGTGGATTGGTCGCTGCCCACCGGCTACGCGATCCGGTCTAGCCACCAGACCGACGGTCGGACCGATGACGTGCTGGTGTGCATCCCGTTGCCCGGGACCGGCCGTTACCGGATGTCGATGCTGGTGCCTGAGGACCTCGCCACCCAACCGACCCGAAGCGAGGTTCAGCACGGCATGGAGACTGGCCCGGCTCCCCAACTGCACCACATCCAAGCCGTCCTCGATCGTCTTTGACCTCATCGTCGAGAACACCAACATCAACGGCCACCCCATCCGAGGGGAGTACGGACCGGGCCCGCGCGAGGCGGTCGAATCTTCCTCGCCGACACACGCGACTTCGTGCCCGATGCCACGTGCGAAAAGTTCCTTCTCACCTGGAACGCCAGTGGCTATCTACGTCGGGTGGGACAACCGGCTCGGCTGAAACCGATGCGCGGCCTGAACGGCTGCGCTGAGCAAAGGTGATCAGTACCGGACACGCGTTCGTCCAGAACCTTCGCCGCGGCCACTACGAACTCGCCACCGACATCGATATCCGGCATCAGCTGACGACTGCCTTTGCCGAGCTCGCACTCGTCGTTTGATCTGGCCCCACCGGCCGGTAACGCCTTCGCCCCCCACCAAGGCAACAAGCCACCGACCGCGTTCGTAACTTCGCGATCATGGAGCTTGTGGGCACTGAACCGACGCCCTTTTCACCGTTGTCCAGCCCTCAGCGGTCCTGTGTGACGCCGATCCTCCGCTGACCCGTACCAGCCGTTACTCTATGCCGGTCCCTTGCTCTATGGCCCGGGACCGGCGAGCAAATCACCTGGCGACCAAACTGTCCTGCAACGATTCGAGCAGCTCGGCAGGGCTCTCGTAGATCTCCACCGCCCCGGCCCCGAGAAGCTCTTCGCGACCAGTGCCGCCGGTGAGAAATGCGATGCAGGGAAGCCCGGCTTTCTTACACGCCTCCACATCCCAGACACTGTCACCGACGAACACCGCCGCATCGGGATCCACCTCACCGCGCTCCAACGCAATATGTACGATGTCAGGCGCCGGTTTGCTTTCCTCCGCGTCGGCGGAGGAAGTGGCCGCGTCGATAACGTCCTCAGCATCGAGCGCATCGCGCAGTGCGCGCATCTCACGGTCGGTAGCGGAGCTGGCTAGCACAACCTGCAGGCCGCAGTTGGCGCACGCCCGCAACAGGTCTGCAGCGCCGTCGAAGGCTCTCAACCGCGGCCAGTAGGGAGCGTAGAGGGCCGTGTGGGCCGATCGCATCTCGTCGTCGACCGCACGGTCACGATCACTCGGTAGAAGGTGATCGAGCAGTTTGTCAGAGCCCATACCGATGGCGCGATGAATACGAGCCATCGCGACATGGTGACCGTATTGGCGGAATGCCTCCCACCAGGTAACGGCATGCAAGTAGTTGGTATCGACCAGAGTACCGTCAACATCAAACAGGACTGCGGAGATCTCCGTCATGCCGCAGGGCTACCCACCGCACCGCGATGACATGCCCCTGGTCCGAAAATAAGCGGTGACCACGCGGGATTTTTGGTGACCAGACGGGGTCGTGAGGGCAGGCTGCATCGGCCGGGCTGGGCAGAGGTTGTGACCTGGCCGGCCTGGCTGGTGTGGTGGGTG
>JBOHFX010000005.1:0-2005 GCA_050699875.1 Pseudonocardiaceae bacterium | reverse complement strand
CGGGTAGGTGGTACTCCTCGACTATCAGAAGCCCGTTCTCCTGCCCGGGACGACACACCACCGTGACCCAATCGCTACCCACCGTCACCACGGGCAACCCAACCAACATCATTGACCAACAGGCTCTGACGCTGCGACCCGCCGAGGCGGCCGAGCTGGCCATGGCCGGGCGAACCCCGGGGGAGGTCATCGCCGAGTGGTGGCGGGCCGGTATCCCCTTCGACGAGGTCGCCGACTGGATCGGGGCCGGGCTCACCGCCACCGAGGCCGTCGAGCAGCGCGTGGCTGGCGTCACCGTCGAGCAAGCCGCCGCGCTGCGAGCCCTGCGGAACCCGAGCACAGGATGAACGCGGCGCTGCCGCTATCCCAATCAGCGCCCGGATCGGCCGGAGCCGATCTGCTAGGCGCGCTGGTAAGACATCCCGGTCATCCCGCCGATGTCACGGTAGAACCCGGCCTGGCGTAGCCGGTGCACCGCCCGGCGGCCCTCCTCGGTCGCCTGTTCGACGAGCGCCTCGGCTTCCTGGCGCAGTCTCGCCGCGCGCTCGGCGGCGCTGCCGGCCTCGACACCACCCGGTCTCGTCCCACTCAGCGCGCACGGTGTAGCTCATTGTCCCTCCTCGATCCAACGGTCCCAAACTCCGGCGCCAGCGCAGCCTGGATGCTTCGCAGCGTGCCACGCCGAGCGCCAAGGCTGTAACGATTGGTGATCCGACCACCGCCGAGGGGTTGCCCTGAGTACTGTGCCGCGTCGTGACTGACTCACTGCCCGCGACGAGTCCTGGGCTCGTCGACGTGATTGCCGGGATGCTGGCCGAGCACGGGCCGATGACCGAGAATCAGATCACCGCCGCGTTGGCGGGTCGCGGTGTGGATCTCGGCGATGACCCCGGTGAGGCGCTGGACGAGGCACTGGACGACGGCGACGGCCTGGTGACGGTGCTGGCCGACGAACGGTGGGCGTCGTTGCCGGCCCTGCTGGCCGGCCGGGTGTTCACGCACCGGGTGACCGGGCCGGAGGTCGAGCACGACATCCTCGACGTGAACCCGGACCTCCAACCGTTCGACATGCTGACCGAACGTGTGGAGTACCAGCAACTGGCCGACGGCTCACCGGTGGTCGGGGTGCTCATGCCGTTCGACGCCGACACCCTGACCGCGCGGGGCATCCCGCTGGATATGGTCAGCGATCACGGTGCCCTGCTGCTCCCGTCCGGCTACCTGCGGGGGAAGGGGCTCGGCGAGGGTGATGTCCTCGCGCTCGGTCTCGCTGGGGACGGATTGTTGCTGGAACCCGTCCCGGAGCCGGTCATGACGGCTGAGACGGTGGCCGGGCTGGGGCAGCGGCTGAGCGCAGTCCTTCTCGACACCGAATCCGACGAGCCCCTGCCGCTGGACGTCGCTGTCCGAACGGCGTGCGCGGATGATCCGGCGCTGTTCACCGAACCGCTGCCACCGCTAGGAGCGGCGGTGGATGCATGCGGACTGGCTCATGACGGCGAGTGGCTCGCCGCGCAGGGATTTGACTTCCGGCAGTGGCGGGTGGACAACCGACGCGCGGCGATCGCCCGGCGGTATGACCTCGGCGACGACGAAGCCCTCGTGGTCCTGGCGATCGTCACGCTGTATGACCGGGTCGCCCTGGTGCACGCCGCTGCGCAGAACGCCCAGGAGGATGGGGGCGAAGCCCTGCTGGCCGCCTGCGCCGCCGAGCTCATGAGCCAACCGGAGCCGTCACCGGCTGACCCGGACCGTGATCATGATGAGGACAGAACGGTCAGGGCCGCTGTGGCGTTCCTGGCTGAGCCCGCCGTGGCCGAGGCGGTGCTAGCCGAGACCATCGGATCGGGCAGCGACGGCGCCGCGGCGCTCGGCTTGTTCGCCGAGACACTCGAGCCGATGGCGCCGCAGGCCGCCCGCGCGGCATTGCGGTGGCTGCGCGGCAAGGCCCACGAACGGCTCGCCGACGTTGCCCAGGCGGAGGCCGCCTACCACGCTGCGGAGT
>JBOHFX010000004.1:0-7569 GCA_050699875.1 Pseudonocardiaceae bacterium | reverse complement strand
CGGGTAGGTGGTACTCCTCGACTATCAGAAGCCCGTTCTCCTGCCCGGGACGACACACCACCGTGACCCAATCGCTACCCACCGTCACCACGGGCAACCCAACCAACATCATTTACCAACAGGCTCTGAGTGACGGGCACGCACGCAGCAACGCTTCGGCGAGCTCCGCGCAGGCGCTGAGAACATGCTCGCAGTTGTCGAGAACGAGCAGGACCTTACGGGCACGCAGGTAACCGACGAGCGTTTCTCGTGGCGCCCAACCTGGCACCTCGTGCACCCCGATGGAACTGATCACGGTAGCCGGCACTAGCGCGGCATCCTGCAGCCGGGCCAGCTCGACGTACCACACTCCGTCGAAGTGCCCGTCCATCACGCCGGCCGCTGCTTGCAGCGCCAGGCGCGTCTTCCCGCAGCCGCCCGTGCCGGTGAGTGTCAGCAGCCGCACCTGTCCGAGCAGGTCGCCGATCTCCGCCAGCTCCACGGACCGCCCGACGAAGCTCGTCAGCTCACCGGGGAGGTTGTTGGACAACATGCCCATCGAGTGCAGCGGTGGGAAATCGACGGGCAAGCCAGCGCACAACAGTCCGAACACGTGCTCAGGCCGATCCAGACTGCGGAGTCGGTGCACGCCCAAGTCGGCCAGCTCGACGCCATCAGGAAGCCCGTCGCAAACCAGATCCCGCGTCGTCTTGGACAGCACCACCTGGCCGCCGTGTGCAATGGCACGCAACCGCGCACAGCGGTGGACCGCCGGGCCGAAGTAATTGACCTCATTGCGCAGCTGCGCCTCAGCGGTGTGCAACGCGATGCGCAATGTCAACAATGCGCCCTCAGGCCAGCCCTCGCAGTGAAAGGCGCGCTGGATATCAAGGGCGGCGGCTAGCGCGTCCGGCGCACTTCGGAACGCTGCCACGACACTGTCACCCTCGCCCTGCTCCTGGGGACGCACTCCGTCATGCGCGGCGATCGCGGTGTCCAACAGCTCGTAATGGCGGCGGATCGCGGCACTTGTTGCCTCCGGGGCGGACTCCCACAACACCGTCGAGCCCTCGACGTCAGTCAACATGAACGTCACCGTGCCGACCGGCAGGTGCACGGCCATCTGCTCGATACTGATCATGTCCACTGGGGATTCTCCCCACCGCGACGAGCTGACCCGTCCAGCTCAAGAACCCGCGCTAGTGTCCCACCGCCGAGTCTGGCATGTACACGACTATCGGGGCCGGCGGTCTCACGCCGACCCTTCCCACGTCCGCAAGACCAGCTCGCCCTTGGTGATCTCCACGTAGGTGGCGCCCGAGAGCCAGTTGCCCGAGTTCACGTAGACGCCCTCGGGCAGCGTGACCATCTCAGCTGAGTGCGTGTGACCGAAGATGACCGCGTCGAAACCCCGGCGGAGGATCATGCTCGCCGCCTCGTGATACGGCGTTCCCAGCAATGAGATAGGCCGGTGGCCGGGGCCGTTGTCGTCGGCCGTGCCGGCCCGGCCCACCCGCCGGCGGCGGGCGTCCTGCAGCCGCCGCTGCGCGCTGGCCCACAGCTTGTAGGTGTCGGGCACGGCGAAGAGGGCGTAGCGGGCCAGGCGGGTGGTTATCCCGTAGAGCGCCGGGCTCTGGGCGAAGAACGGGTCGTAGAGGTGGCCGTGCTCGATGCGGATGCGCCGGCCCCCGGAGCGGAGGTTGAGGAACGGCGAGAGGCGGCAGAGTGACCACTCCTCCAGGAAATGCTCGAGGACGATGTCGTGGTTGCCGACGACGTAATAGATGTTGCGCCCGTCGGCCTGCAGGGCCTTGAGGCGGTTGAGGACCGGGATGGCATCGGCGGCCAGCCGCCTGAAGCTCGTCTGGAGCATGTCGAAGCCGTCACCGTTGATGCAGACGCTGGCGCCGGTGTCCCGGATGTGGTCGAGAAACCCCACGAGCCGGGCCCGGGCGCTGGAGGCGGGGTTGCCCAGGTGCAGGTCGGAGACGACGACGAGCTGTTCCTCGACCGCTTCGATGTTCACGCCCCGGGCTCCTGCTCGTCGGGTTCGAGGGCGATGAGCCTGGCCTGGGCGGCGCGCAGGCGGGAGCTCAGGTGGTTGAGCATCTCGAGGGCGAACGTCGGATCCCGCCGGAGGCGAAAGAGGAGCCCGCCCCGGCTCAGGACGAGCAGCCGGGTCTCACCCACGGCCCGGGCGGTGGCCTCTCGCGGGAGGGATTCGAGGAGCGACATCTCGCCGAAGAAGTCTCCCTTGTCGAGGGTGGCGAGAACGACCTCTCCGTGGGTCTTCCGTTTGCTGATCCGGACCTGCCCCGACTGGACGATGAACATGTCGTGGCCGACGTCGCCTTCGCGGACGATGTCGTCGCCGTCCGCGACGACGAGTTCCGCTTCACCGGTGGTGCGGCGGCCAGCTCGCTTGGCGCGCCCGGCGGGCGGTTTCATCCGCTGCGCGTCCATCGGCTTGCACCGTACGGGCGGGACCGGGCCGGGGCAAGGAGACCGCATCGTCTCGATGCCACCGGGATCGGCCCTTGGCCGGTAATCCAGCAGTAACGCCAGGTGCAACCTGATGGGCGCACGCTGTCTTCAGCTCGGACACCGAAAGGAGGTCTAAACATGTCGGCTTACGTGGAAGAGCACATCGTGGTGGACGTGCCCGCGGCCGAGGTTTTTGCCGCGGTGGCGGACGTACGACGGATGGCCCGCTGGAGCCCCGAATGTTTCGCGGTATGGATCTGGCGTAGGGACAACGGCAGGCCGGCTCGCTTCATCGGATGGAACAGGTACGGGCCTTTCGTCTGGTTCACGGCATGCCAGGTGCGGATGGCGGATCCGGATGTGGAGTTTGCGTTTGATGTGACCACGTTCGGGTTTCCTGTGGCCCGCTGGGGGTACCGGTTCTCGCCTACCGGGGGCGGCACCGAGGTCACCGAGTACTGGATGGACAGACGTGGTCGCGGGGCCACGGTCTTAGGACGGATCTTTACCGGCAAGTCTGCCACCATGCGCCCGAAGTTTAACCGCGAGGGTATGCGGCAAACGCTGCGCCGCCTGAAGTCAGAGCTGGAAACGGTGCCCAAGAGTTGATGATAGGTGGAGATTGGTCCGTTGAGCATGCGAAATCAGAAATGACCACAGTCATGTGCATGGGCCGTCAGCCCGGCCAGGGCCAGGGTGATGGCCGCCTCGCGGGACAGCGCCCGACCTTGGGCCTCGTGCAGCTCGAAGCGTTCGGCACCCAGGGCGCTGGCCATTCGGTCCCGGGTCTGCCGCACTTCTTCGGCGATGACCCGCACTCCACCTCTCGGCTCGCCGGCGGATTCCCGCAGCCGGTCGGATGCCCCGAGGATCGTCGACGCTCGTTCCCCGCCGTCCTCGGCGTGCAGGACGAGGGTGGTGGTTTCCAATGCGTCGGCCACCCACCGCCCAGTACCCAGGTCTGTGAGGAGACCCAGCAGCTCCACGATGATGCTCGCGGCACGCCGGGGCTGACCGGCCAGGACGGCCGTCTCACCGGCGCGAGTAAGGGCCATGGCGAGGATCGGTCGGGCTGGCAGGCGGCGAGCGGCTTCGACCGCCTCCTCCGCCAGGCGAAGCGCCCGCTCGCCGTCGCCGGAGAGGGCGACGGGTGGGGCCAGAGCGGCCAGCGCGTGAGGCTCGAGCCATTCGCCGAGTGGGTCGCTGCGGGCCACTTCGACGGCCCGTTCGAAATGGTCTCGGGCCCGGTCATACTCCCCGTCGACGACCCCAGCCCAGCCGAGGTGGTGGTGGCACCAGCCGACTCCATCGGGGAGGCCGAGACGCTCAAATCCGGCGAGCGCGGCCTCGAGGAGCGGACGTGCTTCGGCCCCCTTTCCCGGAAGCAGCTTCAACTCGCCGCGTCCCCAGGCGAGGGTGGCCACGAAGCGATCGTCACCGATCCGCCGGGTCAGCGCCGCCGCTTCATCGAAGAGCTCCACGCGGCGCTCCTCATCGTCACCATAAAGCAGGAGACCTCGGGCAACCAAAGCTGCGACACGCCCGGAGTGGTTGGCGAGCTCGGGCGTGGAAAACTCGGGCTCAGAAAAGACGCGCTCCATCCAGATCTGGCCATCGGGGTTGCCGAACCACACCCATGGCACCCACAGCGCCACGATGAGACGGAGCACGGCATCCGCGTCCCGTTGAGCCCATGACCATTCCAGGGCGGCGCGGAAATTCTCGACATCGGCGAACGAGCCATGGAGAAAGTCCGCCCCGAAGGGCATGCCCTTCCACGCTTCGACCCGGGCGATGAAGGCGTCGCGGTGCCGCCGGCGGGTGGCGGCCTCTTCGCCGGCCTCCGCCAGCTTCTCGGCCACGTACTGCCGGATGGTCTCGAGCAGCCGGTAACGAAATGCAATGCCCTCGCTGTGGACGACGACAAGTGACTTGTCGATGAGCCGGCAGAGCACGTCGAGGACGTCCTCGGGGGCCACGCCGCCATTCCCGCCCGATATCACCGCCTCGGCCGCCTCGGTATCGAAGGTGTCGGGGAACACCGCCAGGCTGGCGAGGGCGCGCTGTTCCACCGGCGACAGAAGCTCGTAGCTCCAGTCGACCGTCGCTCGGAGGGTCTGCTGGTGGGGCACGGCAATGCGCTCCCGACCGGTCAGGAGCCGGAAGCGGTCCTCGAGGCGGTCGGCGACCTGGACCGGACTGAGGACTCGGACCCTGGCTGCGGCCAGCTCCAGCGCGAGCGGGATACCGTCTAGACGGCGACAGATGCGACCAACAGCGGCGGCGTTGGTGGTATCGAGCTCGAACGTCGGCTGCGCGGCGCGTGTCCGCTCGCAGAAGAAGGTGACCGCGTCGCTCTCGGCGAGTTCGCCCTTGGCCGCACCGGGAGCCGGAAGGGAAAGCGGTGGCACCTTCCACGTCGCCTCGCCGGGGACGCCAAGACGCTCGCGGCTGGTGGCCAGCACGGTGACGGCGGGGCATCGGGTCAGCAAGGCGTGGACAAAACGGGCGACCGCCTCGAGGAGATGCTCGCAGTTGTCCAGCAGGAGCAGCGTCTGCCGTGTCGCCAGATGCCGAAGGAGACGGTCTTCGATGGCCTTTGGGGTGTCGAAGGCGCTGGTCTCGAAGGTGAGCGCCGCGGCCACCGCCGAAGGCGCCTTGGCTCCGTCGCGCAGCGGAGCGAGCTCGACCATCCACACGCCGTCGGGGTAGGCCGGCAGCGCGGCCGCCGCCGCTTGGAGGGCGAGCCGCGTCTTCCCCGCCCCTCCGACCCCGGTCAGGGTGAGCAGGCGGGATCCGGCCAGAAGCGTGTTGAGCTCCTCGAGCTCCCGGGCGCGCCCGACGAAAGGCGTGAGCGCGACAGGCAGGTTGTGTCGATGGGCCCCGAGAGTGCGCAGAGGTGGGAACTGCGACGGCAGGTCGGCGTGGGTCACCTGGAATACCCGCTCGGGGCGGGCCAGATCGGTGAGGCGGTGCTCCCCAAGGTCGGTAAGCGCCAACTCAGCCGGAAGGTCGGCACCGACCAGCTCGGCGGCCGCTTGGGAACAGAGCATCTGACCCCCGGAGGCGATGCCCAACAGGCGGGCGACTCGGTTCAGTGCAGGGCCGAAGTAGTTCCCTGTGCGACGCTGCGCCCCGCCCGCGTGGATCGCCATCCGCACCCGTAGCGGCCCGGGTGCGGCCCAGGTGGCGGCCGCCAGCGCCCGTTGGGCCGTTACGGCTGCCGCCATGGCGTCGGAGGCGACCGTGAAGGCCGCGGCCATCCCATCCCCGGTGTGGCTGAAGACTTCCCCGCCGGCGGCCTCGATGGAC
This sequence comes from Pseudonocardiaceae bacterium, assembly GCA_050699875.1. Classification (GTDB taxonomy): domain Bacteria; phylum Actinomycetota; class Actinomycetes; order Mycobacteriales; family Pseudonocardiaceae. The sequence continues at coordinate 1,794 of JBOHFX010000004.1, read as the reverse complement.
GCCCGCAGCAACTCGTCATGCCGCGCCAGATCGACCGTCATCGCTTCCGGGTCACCTTCCCACCGCCGGGTGCTGGCGACAATGTCGCTGAACAGAAACGTGGTTGGCCCGACCGATACCTGAGACAGCTTCGAGGCGCGCCGCGTCGCCAGTCCGGGTGTGTCCAGTTCCGGCGCGTGGCGGAGGATGGCGCTTTCCAGACGGGCAAGTTCAGGGCTGGGCTCAAGGCCCAATTCGTCTGCCAGGAGCCGGCGAAGCTCCTGATACACACGTAATGCTTCGGCCTGGCGTCCCGCGCGGTACAGGGCGACCATCCGCTGGGCCCACAGCCGCTCTCGCAGGGGATGCGCCTTGGTCAGATGGTTCAGTTCGGGTACTACCTCGACGTGTCGCCCGCAGGCGAGGTCCGCTTCGACCCGCTCCTCGAGGGCGGCCAGGCGCGCTTCTTCCAGGCGGGCTGCCTCGGCCCGCGCCACCGGAGCATCCGCCACGTCGGCCAGGGCAGGCCCTCGCCACAGAGACAGCGCCTGGCGAAGCCTCGCGGCAGCCGTCTCGTGGTCTCCTCGGGCTGCGTGCTCGCGTCCCTCGGTCAGGAGGTCCTCAAAGCGGGCAGCGTCGAGAGCATCACGCTCAATCTGTAGGAGGTAGCCGGGCGGCTTGGTCAGCACGATGGCATCGCCACCTGCTTCTCGGAGAGCCTTGCGCAAGCGGGAGACGAAAACTCGGAGCGCCCCGACGGCTCCCTGGTGGGCCTTTCCGCCCCAGAGGTCCTCCACCAGGCGCTCGGCCGGAACGACGCGGTTGGCGGACAGCAAGAGAAGGACGAGGACGGCCCGCTCACGGCTCCCGGGAAGTGCTACCAGCCGCCCCTCATCGGCGACCTCCAGAGGACCAAGGATGCGAAATTCCACAGCTGCAACCTTGCCCATCCTTCGGCATGGGGTCGACCCTTCAGCCCATTTCCATCAGCGGAAACGCCACCGGGAGCGTCGCACTGGGCCGGTAACTGCGCAGTAACGCCCCGAGCAACCTCGCGGGCGCACGCTCGTCGCACGACCGAAGCTCGGACGGCAACCCGGACACGAGGAGGGAAGCGATGCCCGAACACCCCAACGTCGAACTCGTGCGGCGAGGCTATGACGCCTTCAACAACCGCGACATGATCGCCCTTGCCGCACTTATCGCCGAGAACGTGGTCTGGCACGTCGCTGGCCGCAGCTTGGCCGCCGGCGACTACCACGGCCGGGAAACGACCTTCGCCTACTTCCGTCACCTCCACGAGCTCACCAATGGGACCTACCAGGCCGAGCTACACGTTGCCGTCGGCGACGCCGAGCACGTGATCAGCGTCGACCACAGCTCCGCCAGACGAAGCGGCAGGACTTATGACGAAAATGAGCTCGTCGTCTTCCGCTTCCGCGACGGCAGAGTCGTGGAAGCGTGGCAGACCTTCATGTGTCCCTACGCCCACGACGCGTTCTTCTCCTAGCGATCCTAGGTCGCTGACACTTTGACATTTGAGCAGAGGCTAGGCACGTCTGGCGTTGTGGTTGCCCGCTTCAACTTGCAGATAGTGCGGTCTGACCAGCCCATGTGGGGTTGCACGCCCGGTCGCTTGGGTGATCGGACTTCGGCGCGGTGGGTGGCGGCCGGTCTGTCAATCATGACCGCAGGTCCCTGCCTGAGCCTGCCCGAGCTCGAGTCAGTCAGCGAAAAGCCTGCCCGGCAGCCGCCCATGATCGCCGTTTCGGAAGAAACTCGCCGTGAGGCTGTTGCCGATTTGCGCCGTGAACT
>JBOHFX010000003.1:0-125504 GCA_050699875.1 Pseudonocardiaceae bacterium | reverse complement strand
CAGCTCCCTTCCCCATTCGCTCCGCCTGAGAATTGCGAGAATCGCCTTTGCTCGTAGCGAGTGTTGCTGACCGTGACGTTGCCAGGCAGGCGTCGTTCGAATGGCTGGCCAAGTCCGAGCCCCGCGGACTCAGGTCTCGGCTAGCATCATCCGTACTGGTTGACCCGCGATGCGCGAGCGCGCAGGAAGTAGGACCCACCCACACGTGACCCCTACCCCAGTGGAAGGCGTCTCCGGATCCAGCTTGGAGATAACACAGCCCAAACCCGTGCAGTCGAAGATCGTGATCCCGGACTCTGCCGTGCTGGCCCTGCTGGGATCTCGTGACGAGAACCTGAGAGTGACCGAAGACCTGCTCGCCGCCGACGTACACGTGCGAGGCAATGAGGTCACCCTCACCGGCACCCCGGCGGACGTAGCATTCGCCGAGCGAGCCTTCGGCGAGTTACTCACGCTGGCCCGCCGTGGTCAGCAGTTCGGCCCGGACGTGGTCCGGGCGACCCTGGCGATACTCGCCCAGGGAGACGCCGAGTCGCCTGCAGAGGTACTCAGCCTGGACATCGTCTCCCGGCGCGGCCGCACGATCCGGCCCAAGACGCTGAACCAGAAACGTTATGTCGACGCGATCGATCGGCACACGATTGTGTTCGGCATCGGACCCGCCGGGACCGGCAAGACTTACCTGGCCATGGCCAAGGCGGTGCAGGCACTGCTGGGCAAGCAGGTCAACCGGATCATCCTCACCCGACCGGCGGTCGAGGCAGGGGAGCGGTTGGGTTTCCTGCCGGGCACCCTTTTCGAGAAGATCGACCCGTACCTGCGCCCGCTGTACGACGCGTTGCATGACATGCTCGAGCCCGAGTCGATCCCCAAGCTGATGGCTGCCGGGACCATCGAGGTCGCCCCGCTGGCCTATATGCGTGGCCGCACCCTCAACGATGCCTTCATCATCCTCGACGAGGCGCAGAACACCACACCGGAGCAGATGAAGATGTTCCTCACCCGGCTCGGCTTCGGCTCCAAGGTCGTCGTCACCGGTGATGTCACGCAGGTCGACCTGCCAGGTGGTCAGGTTTCCGGCCTGCGGATCGTCCAACACATCCTCGACGGTGTGGATGATGTGCACTTTGCTCAACTGTCCAGTGCCGACGTCGTGCGGCACCGGCTGGTCACCGACATCGTGGACGCCTATGCGAGGTGGGACGCGGTCCAGGAAGGCGCCGGCGCCCGCCCGGTGCCCAACCGCGCCGATCGTCGCCGGAGACGGTGATCCAGCGGTGGGTATCGAGATTGCCAACGAGTCCGGCACCGCCGTTTCTGAGGCGTCGATCGCGGCGGCTGCACGTTTCACGATGGATCGGATGGGCGTCAGCCCGTTGGCCGAGCTGTCGGTGCTGCTGGTCGGCAGCGAGGTGATGGCCGACCTGCACCAGCGCTGGATGGACCAGCCGGGCCCCACCGACGTGATGGCCTTCCCGATGGACGCAGCGACAGAGGGCGGAGTCATGGCGGGCGGGCGGCCCGACAGCCCGGCCAGCGGCCTGGCACTGCTCGGTGACGTCGTGCTGTGCCCCGACGTGGCGATGGAGCAGGCCGCCGCCGCGGGTCACTCAGTACTCGATGAGCTGCACCTGCTCACTGTGCACGGCGTGCTGCACCTGCTCGGCTATGACCACGCCGAGCCCGCCGAGGAGCGTGAGATGTTCACCTTGCAGGGCCGGATACTCGACGAGTTCCGGCGCGCCGCCCGAGCCAGCCGGCGCCGGATCGCCCAGCGCGACGCGGATACCCGGCTGCTCGGGGTCGCTGGTCTGGATGGGCCGGAAGAGTCCGGCCAACCGAGATAGTCCCGGAACGATCCATAGGTCGCGACGGTGCTGACGTCTTCGGTCCCCCTGCTGGTACTGGCCGTCGCCCTGGTGGTGGCCGCGGGTGGTTTCGCTGCGGCCGATGCTGCGCTGGGCGCGGTGTCCCGAGCCCGGATCGACGCGCTGGTGCGCTCCGGTCGGTTTGGCGCCAGGGCGCTTGCGCTCGTCGTTGCCGACCGGCCTCGGCACGTCAACTTACTGCTGTTGCTGCGGTTGAGCTGCGAGCTGACCGCGACGGTGCTGGTCACAGTCGCGGTGGCGCGGGCGTTTTCACCGACCTGGTTGGCAGTCCTGGTCGCTGGGCTTGCGATGGTCGTGGTGACGTATGTCGTGGTCGGGGTGGGTCCACGCACCATCGGGCGCCAGCACCCCTACGCCGTCGGCCTTGCCGTGGCGGGGTCGGTCCTGGTGCTGGGCCGCATCCTGGGCCCGCTGTCCCGGCTGCTCATCGTCGTCGGCAATGCGATCACGCCCGGTCGGGGTTTCCCGGAAGGTCCGTTCAGCTCCGAGGTCGAACTCCGCGAAATGGTTGATATCGCGGGTCAGCGTGGCGTGGTCGAGGCCGGTGAGGCTGAGATGATCCACTCCGTGTTCGAGCTCGGGGACACCGTGGTCCGGGAGGTGATGGTGCCCCGGACCGAGATCGTCTGGATCGAGCAGGAGAAATCCGTGCGGCAGGCAGTGGCACTGTGCCTACGTTCCGGGTTCTCCCGAATTCCGGTCATCCAGGACAGCGTCGATGACATCGTCGGTGTCGTTCACATCAAGGATCTGGTAGCCGCCGAGCAGCGGGCCGGATCTGGTGGTGGTTCTGGCCAAGGCGTTGGCACTGTCGGAGAGGTGATGCGGGCTGCGACGTTCGTACCTGACTCCAAGTTGCTCACCGAGCTGCTCAAGGAGATGCAGATCTCGCGCAACCACATGGCCATCGTCGTCGACGAATACGGAGGCACCGCCGGCTTGCTGACGATCGAGGACATCCTCGAGGAAATCGTCGGCGAGATCACCGACGAGTCCGATACCGAGGACCGGCCACCGATCGAGCACCTTGGCCACGGTAAAGTGCGGGTCACCAGCCGGCTTCCAGTGATCGACTTGGGCGAGCTGTTCGCGGTGGACCTCGAAGACACCGACGTGGAGACCGTCGGTGGGCTGCTGGCGCAACGATTGGGGCGGGTCCCGCTGCCCGGGGCGGAGGCCGACGTGGCCGGTCTACGGCTGCGGGCCGAAGGGGGCAACGATCGTCGCGGCCGGCTGCGCATCACCACTGTCACCGCCTGCCGGATCCCCGCCCATCCTGACGCCCCAGAGGGCCCGGTTACCCAAGAAGATTCCATGGGGCAGCCGGGCCCCGTCGCGGCCGAGCCGCCGCAGGAAGCGAGCGACACCCATGCCTGACAGCGCCGACCTCGACTCTGTCGGCCTCGATCCGGAGGACGCCAAGATCGTGACGTTGGCGCGTTCGGCGCAGGCCCGTACCGGCGCCGAGGAAGGTGCCGCGGTGCGCGACCTTGACGGCCGCACCTACGTCGGTGTCACGGTCTCATTGCCCTCACTGGCGCTGACCGCGCTGCAGGCGGCGGTGGCCGCGGCGGTGGCCAGCGGGGCGACCGGCTTGGAGGCGGCGGCGCTGGTGTCGACGTCCGGCGCGGTGGATGCTGCCTCGCTGGCAGCGGTTCGTGACCTTGGCCCGGCGACCACGGTACTGCTGGTCGACCAGCGCGGCGATGTCAGCGGCGTCCTGGGCGCGGCGGGGTAGACGTGACCCAAGATCCGGCCCGGCGCGCTGAAGGACCGTTCCGCGCCGGCTTCGCCTGCCTGGTGGGCAGGCCCAACGTCGGCAAGTCGACGTTGACCAACTCGCTGGTGGGCCAGAAGGTGGCGATCACCTCCAGCCGGCCGCAGACCACCCGGCACACCATCCGGGGAATCGTGCACCAGCCCCACGGGCAGCTCATTCTGGTGGACACGCCCGGCCTGCACCGGCCCCGCACGTTGCTCGGTCAACGGCTCAACAGCCTGGTGCGGGCGACCTGGTCCGAGGTCGACGCGATCGGGTTCTGCGTGCCCGCCGACGCCGCGATCGGGCCCGGCGACCGATTCATCGCCGGCGAGCTGGCCGCGCTGGCCCGGCGCACCCCAGTGTTCGGCATCGTGACCAAGACCGACCTGGTGAGCCCCCAGCGGGTGGCCGAACAGCTCGCCGGACTGGCCGACCTGGCGCGCAGCGCCGGTGTCGGTGAGTTCGCCGAGCTGGTGCCGGTCTCCGCGATCGACGGTTTCCAGGTGGGGCTGCTCGCCGACCTGTTGCTGGCCCGGATGCCGGAGTCGCCACCGCTGTACCCGACCGGGGAGCTCACCGACGAACCGGAGCAGACCCTGGTGGCGGAGCTGGTCCGGGAGGCGGCGCTGGAGGGTGTGCGCGACGAGCTGCCGCACTCGCTGGCTGTGGTGGTGGAGGAAATGATCCCGCGGGAGGGCCGCCCTGACCTGCTCGACGTCTACGCGAACCTCTACGTAGAGCGTGCCAGCCAGAAGGCAATCGTGATCGGGCGCGGCGGCCAACGGCTCAAAGAGGTCGGCAGCCGCGCGCGCACCCACATCGAGGCACTGCTGGGCACCTCGGTGTACCTGGATCTGCATGTGAAGGTCGCCAAAGACTGGCAGCGCGACCCCAAGCAGCTGCGCCGCCTGGGCTTTTAGATCCTGGCGGTGCGACGATGGTCGGGTGAACCTGTACCGCGACACCGGGGTTGTGCTGCGGGTGCAGAAGTTGGGAGAGGCCGACCGCATCATCACGCTGCTCACCCGCCGGCACGGGCGAGTGCGTGCGGTGGCCAAGGGCGTGCGCCGCACGTCGTCACGATTCGGTGCGCGGCTGGAGCCATTCGGGCACGTCGACGTGCAGTTCTACCGCGGGCGGACACTGGACGTCATCACCCAGGTCGAGACGGTCGACGGCTTCGGTTCCCGGCTGGTCGTCGACTACGGCCGTTACACCACCGGCTGTGCAGTGCTGGAGACCGCCGAACGGCTGGCCGGCGCCGAGGGTGAGCCGGTGCTGCGGCTATACCTGCTGGTCGTAGGCGCGCTACGGGCGCTGGCCGATGGGCATCGGCAAGCCCCACTGGTGCTCGACGCTTTCCTGCTCCGCGCGATGGCTACCGCTGGGTGGGCTCCGGCGCTGACCGAATGCGCTCGGTGCGGGCGGCCGGGCGCGCACCGGGCGTTCAGCGTGCCCGCCGGGGGGGTGGTCTGCCCCGGGTGCCGTCCGGCCGGTGCAGCCGCCCCGTCGGCACAGACGCTGGAGCTGCTCGACGCCTTGGTGCACGGGGACTGGCTGGTCGCCGAGGCCGCGCCGGTCGCGGTCTGCCGGGAAGCCAGCGGCCTGGTCGCGGCCCACCTCCAGTGGCACCTGGAACGCCAACTGCGCTCCCTACCCGTGGTCGAACGGTCCCGCCTGCCGCATTCAGCAGGCTCAGCGTCGTCATCTGCGGGGTCGTCCGGCTGCCCATAGCCCCGCCGAGCCTGCTCAACGCGAGGGCGGCAGGATGGAGTCCGATGCAACGGCGGCAACGGCGAGGGGCGCATGGGCGTGCCACCGCGGCGGTGCGCGCCCCTGATCCGCATCCCTCCGGTGCGCGGCCACCGTTGATCCCCCCCGACCGGGTGCCGCGGCATGTTGCTCTGGTGATGGATGGCAATGGGCGGTGGGCTCAGCAGCGCGGGTTAGCCCGCAATGAGGGTCACCGCCGCGGCGAGGCCGTCTTGATGGATGTCGTGTGCGGCTGCATCGAGCTGGGCGTGACGTGGTTGTCCGCCTACGCATTCTCCACCGAGAACTGGCGGCGCAGCCCCGAGGAAGTGCGCTTCCTGATGGGCTTCAACCGGGACGTCGTCCGCCGCCGCCGCGATCAGATGCATGAGATGGGTGTACGGGTGCGTTGGGCCGGGCGTCGCCCGCGGTTGTGGCGCAGCGTGATCCGGGAGCTTGAGGTCGCCGAAGAGCTGACCGCGGGCAACGACGTCATGACACTGACCATGTGCGTGAACTACGGCGGCCGCGCCGAGATCGCCGACGCCGCACGCGAAGTGGCCCGTCGAGCGGCCCGCGGAGAGATCAACCCGGAGCGGGTCGACGAGCGCATGCTGGCCCGTTACCTGGACGAGCCGGACATGCCCGACGTCGACCTGTTCCTGCGACCATCGGGTGAGCAGCGGATCTCGAACTTCCTGATCTGGCAGTCTGCTTACGCGGAGCTGGTGTTCCAGGACGTCCTGTTCCCCGACCTGGATCGTCGGGATCTGTGGCGGGCCTGCGAGATCTACGCCACCCGGGACCGGCGGTTCGGCCACGCGACTGAGACCCTGATCGATTCCCGTACCTCCGAAAGGATGATCCCTTGAGCCACGACAACGGCGCGGCGAGCCTCACCTGCGCCCGGGAGCTGCTCGACGCAGCCCGGACGGCGCTGGAGCGGTACCAGGAGGTGAACGTGGACGACGACGGCTCCCTCACCTTCCGGCACTCCGAGGTGCCCTGCGCGGTGCAGGCTGTGGAACTCGTCGAGGGCTTGGCGATGCTCAGCCTGACCTGCGTGGTGGCGTGGGACGTGCCGGACCACGGTGACCGGGCCGAGTGGGTCGCCACCCGGGCAGGGCAAGGCCTGTTCGGCACCCTGGGGCTGGTCCGTGGCGAGCGCGGAGTCGATGTCACGCTGCGCTATGCGTTCCCCGCTGCCGGCCTCGACACCGTGCCCCTGGGCACGCTGCTCATGCTGGTGGTGTCCACCGCTTCGCAGGTGCGTGGCGAGTTGCTCGCTGCGTGATGGCCGCCCCGGCCGAACAGTCGACCGAGCCGCCACCTGGGTTCCCCCGGTGGCGCCGGATCACCTCGCTAGAGGTGCTCTGCGCGGTACTGGTGCTGGCGCTGATGGCCCAGGGGCCCTTGATCCAAATGCTCGACAGCCCCGCGGTGCGAACCGGCGCCACGATCTTCGTGGCGGTCTGCGTGCAGGCGATGCCATTCCTGGTGCTGGGGGTGCTGGTCAGCGGTTTGATCGCGGCATATGTACCGCCGACGGCGCTGCGCCGGATGTTGCCACGATCGACTCCTGCGGCGGTACCCGTGGCCGGGATGGCCGGGATGGCGCTACCGGGCTGCGAGTGCGCATCGGTACCGGTGTCCCGGCGTCTGATGCAGCAAGGCGTGCCACCCGCAGCGGCGCTGACGTTCCTGCTCGCCGCGCCTGCGGTGAATCCGGTGGTGCTGGTGTCCACTTCGGTCGCCTTCCCCAATGAACCCCGGATGGTGCTGGCCCGGTTCCTGGGTTCGATGGGAACCGCTGTCGTGATGGGGTGGCTGTGGGCGCGGTTCGGACGCTTGGAGTGGATCGCGCAGCGGGCGCTACGCCCCACGGAGCGCCCACCGGGGCGAAGCTCTGCGCTGGTGTTCCTCGACACTGCGCGGCACGACCTGGTCTCCTCGGGCGGGTTCCTGGTGCTCGGCGGCCTCACCGCAGCCGCATTGAACGTCCTGGTACCCGCATCGTGGATGGACGCCCTGGCCGGGCAGATTCTGCTCGGGATCGTGGTGATGGCGCTGCTCGCGGTGGTGCTCGCGCTGTGCAGCGAGGCCGACGCGTTCGTCGCTGCGTCGCTGTCGGCGGTGCCGCTGCTGCCGCGGCTGGTGTTTCTCGTGGTGGGACCGGCGGTGGACGTCAAGCTGGTGGCGCTGCAGACGGGAGCGTTCGGCCGAGGGTTTGCCAGCCGCTTTGCGCCGGTGACGTTCGTGGTGGCAATCGGCTGCGCGGTACTCGCCGGAGTACTGGTCCTCGGCGGTGTCCGGTGAGGCGGGAGACCCAGAACGTCCTGCTGGTGCTGCTCGGTGGCGCGCTATGCAAGATCGGGTGGAACGGCGACTACCTGCGTTATGTCAAGCCGTCCCTGCTGCCCTTCCTGATCTCGGCCGGGCTGGTGATCCTCGCGCTCGGCCTGATCTCCATCGTGCGGGACATGCGCGCCGGCGGCAGCGCGCCCGACGATGACCACGAGCACGCCGGACGCAGCCCCTGGCTGCTGGTGCTACCCGTGCTGGCGATCTTGCTGGTTGCGCCGCCTGCGCTCGGCGCGGACACGGTGGCCCGCTCGGCGCGCGCCGACGCACCACAACAGCCCACCATCGAGTTCCCGCCGCTGGCCCCCGATCCGGCTCCCGCAATCCGGATGAGCGACTTCGTCACGCGGGCGGTGTGGGACAAAGCCGGCACCCTCGATGGCCGCCAGGTGCGGCTGGTCGGCTTTATCGTGCACGGTCCGCCGGACGCCACCTACCTTGCTCGGCTGGCAATGGCCTGCTGCGCAGCGGATGCGAGGCCGTTGAAGGTCCGCCTCCAGGGCTACCGCGGGGCGGCGACCCTGCCGCAGGACGGCTGGTTCGAAGTACGCGGGCAACTGGTGCCCGGCTCCGCGACCTCAGACACCCGCTTCACCCCGACCGTCACCGTCTCAGATCTCCACCCCCTCCCGCCCCCCACCGAACCCTACGAGTTCTGATCTCGTCGCCCACCCCGCAGCGGGGGTGAGTCAGGTAGCGCAGGCGGGGCAGGTGCCGGAGATCTCTATGGTGTGGTCGATGTCGGTGAAGCCGTGGTCGCGGGCGACCTTCTCGGCCCACAGCTCCACGGTCGGACCTTCCACCTCCACGGTGCGCCCGCAATGCCGGCACACCAGGTGGTGGTGGTGATGCGCTGAGCAGCGCCGGTAGACGGCTTCGCCGGTGGTGGTGCGCAGCACGTCGATCTCCCCGGCGTCGGCCATCGACTGCAGCGTGCGGTACACCGTGGTCAGACCGATGCCCTCGCCGAGCCGTCGCAACTTCTCGTGGATCTCCTGGGCGGACCGGAAGTCGTCGGTGTCGTCGAGCAGCCTGGCCACCGCGGTCCGCTGCCGGGTGGAGCGCAGCCGAGGCAACGGCGCGGTGGGACGGGGGGCGCTCATTCCTCCTCCGCGTGGGTCACGGCATCGACCACGATGTGCGAAAGGTGCTCGTCGACGAGCCGGTAGACGACCTCCCGACCGTGCCGCTCGCCGTCCACCACCCCAGCGGCCTTGAGCACCCGCAGGTGCTGGCTGATCAACGGTTGGGTGACGCCCAGCGCGTCGACCAGCTCGTGGACGCAGCGCTCGCTGTCGCGCAACTGCAGCACGATGGCAATTCGCACCGGCGCGGACAGCGCCCGCAGCAGCTCACCGGCCGCTACCAAAGTCGCCCGTGGGCGGGTTGCCGCCGGAGCAGGAGGTGGCCGGCCCGGCGAGTGTTCATCGTCGACGGCCGGATCCGGTATTGCGTCTGCGGTCACACCCGCCATGCCGTCTCCCTCACTCGGTATCGATCCGCCAGACATGGTATGCGCCGGCATGGTATGCGCTGGAAACGATGCCACGACGTTATCTCCACGACAGGTCGATAACGTCATTCTCCCACCGCCGCCGGAGGATGCCGTGATTGATCTGCAGTTTCGCCATGGATCCCGCCCGTGCCGAGGGATTTGTTGAGCCGGGCGCGCCGCGCGTTGGCTCTACTGACCGCGCAGCAGGGCTGCGCGCGCATGTGGTCCCGCTGTTGTCCGAGGCGCCGGCCGGCGAGCCCGGGAGCTGCGAGGTGCCGGCTGCCGCCGAGGGTGGTGCAGTGACCGAACACGGCAGCCTGCTTGCGGTCGACGCCGAGCGGGGGTTGTGATCCGGCGATCGCTAGGGTGGGGCGACTCACTAACCCCCCGCACCAGGAGTTCCTCAGTGTCCGCGGACCGCATCGAGACCGTCGTCAGCCTGTGCAAGCGCCGTGGCTTCGTGTTCCCCAGCGGGGAGATCTACGGCGGGACCCGTTCAGCCTGGGACTACGGTCCGCTGGGCGTGGAGCTCAAGGAGAACGTCAAACGCCAGTGGTGGCGCGCCATGGTCACCGGCCGGGACGACGTTGTCGGTCTGGATTCAGCGGTGATCCTGCCCCGGCGGGTGTGGGTCGCCTCCGGTCACGTGCAGGCTTTTCACGACCCACTGGTCGAGTGTCAGAGCTGCCACAAGCGTTTCCGGGCCGACCATCTCGCCGAGGAGTACGCCGAACGCACCGGCAAGGACGTGCTGGAGGGCGACCTGTCGGACATCCCATGCCCGGACTGTGGCACTCGTGGCCAATACACCCAGCCGCGCGAGTTCAATATGATGCTCAAGACGTTCCTCGGTCCGGTGGAGTCCGAGGAGGGGCTGCATTACCTGCGCCCGGAGACCGCGCAGGGCATCTTCGTCAACTTCCAGAATGTGGTGATGTCGGCCCGCAAGAAGCCGCCCTTCGGTATCGGACAGATCGGCAAGAGCTTCCGCAACGAGATCACTCCCGGCAACTTCATCTTCCGGACCCGCGAGTTCGAGCAGATGGAGATGGAATTCTTCGTCGAGCCGGGCACTGACGAGCAGTGGCACCAATACTGGATCGATACCCGCACCGATTGGTATGTCGACCTGGGTCTTGACCGGGACAATTTGCGGCAGTACGAGCATCCGAAGGAGAAGCTTTCGCATTACTCCAAGCGGACCGTGGACGTGGAGTACCGGTTTGGCTTCTCCGCGGGCCAGGAATGGGGCGAGCTGGAGGGCATCGCCAACCGGACCGACTTCGATCTCACCACTCACTCCAACCACTCCGGGGTGGACCTGTCCTACTATGACCAGGCCACCGATTCGCGCTACCGGCCCTACGTGATCGAGCCTGCCGCCGGCGTCGGCCGTCCCATGATGGCCTTCCTGCTGGAGGCGTACGCAGAGGACGAGGCGCCCAACGCGAAGGGGGGCGTGGATCGCCGCGTGGTGCTGAGGCTGGACCGGCGGCTCGCACCGGTGAAAACTGCCGTACTGCCACTGTCACGCAATCCCGAGCTTTCCCCGAAGGCGCGGGATCTCTCCGCGGCGCTGCGCCGGCATTGGAATGTCGACTTCGACGACGCAGGCGCCATCGGCCGGCGCTACCGTCGCCAGGACGAAATCGGCACCCCGTTCTGCGTGACGGTCGACTTCGATTCGCTGACCGACCACGCGGTGACGGTGCGCGAGCGGGACACCATGGCCCAGGAACGGGTGGCGATGGACCAGGTGGAGTCCTACCTCGCGACTCGGTTGGTCGGCTGCTGAACAGCCGTTCGTTCTGGAAATATGGTCGACATGACCACTGAGGAAACGCGGCACCGCCGGCAAGCCGGTGACGCATTGCGCCGCTGGGCCGAGCAGGGTCGCCCCTCGGGAGTGGTGCGGGTGCTGGAGCGGCATGGTTTCGGCACGGTTGCCACCGGCCAACTGCTGGCCGGCACTGCCGACGGGGACCGGGCCGGCGCCTTGTTCGAGGGCACCATGGACACGGTGGCGCTGCCGTTGCTGACCTCCGCGGTGTCCACGCCGGGCACCGCGAAAGGCCACGTCACCGAGCCGAACGCGGTGGCTGCCGGTCTGGCCTGCAGTGGCGGTGCCCGGCTGCTGGGCCACCCGCTGCCCGTGCCGGCCGCCGCCGCGCTAGGTGCTGCGCTCGCCAATGGTGAACCGTGCGCGCTGGCCTCCACCGTCGATGGATCGGCCGTGCTGGTAGCCGCCGGGCCTGCGCTGGCCGAGGTGATTGGCACGCTCGGCGAGGCGGACGTGGACGAAGCGGTTTTGGACCGGATGCGGGAGCTGGCTCGGATCGGTGCGACGGCCACCGAGCAGCGCGACGTTGGCGGCACCCCGATATTGCTCGACGTATGGGTGCCGGTGACCACCATGCTGGTCGTGGGTCGTGGGGCGATCGGCGACGCCTTGGCGGCGCAGTGCGAGCTGCTGGGCTGGGCGGTGCGCACGGAGACCGAGCTGGAGCCTGCGGTCGTCGCCGCAAAGGAGTTCACTGCTGTCGACGTGCTAGTGCTGCTCGATCACGGGCCGGCCTTCGACGCCGTGCTGGTGGAGCTGCTGCGGTCTGGGCGCGGCTTCTGCGGCGCGCTGGGATCGCGGCACACCCAGGCGGTCCGGCGCCGCCGGCTCCAGGCCGCCGGGATCACCGATGAGGAGCTGGCCCGGTTGCACGGGCCGGTGGGTCTGGACCTCGGCGCGGCCCGACCGGCGGAGACCGCGGTGTCCGTGGTCGGTGAGGTCCTCGCCACCCGGCGGGGGCGTTCCGGTGGACCGCTAGCCACCGCGGCGGGCCGCATCGGTGGATGACCGCCGGCTAAGCGGGCAATCGGGTTACCACCGGCTGAGCCGGCAATCTGACGACCGCCGGCAATCCGGCTACCGAGCCCGGTCCGTGCTGTCAAGCGCGGTGATTCGGTTGGTTCTCGGTGCGGTTCTGGTCGGCGCGCTGATCGTCGGTGGCACGTTGTTCCGGGTGTGGCAGGTGGCCCGAGTGGATGACCGGGACTCCGCCGACGTTGTCTTGGTGCTGGGCGCGGCCCAGTACGACGGGACACCGTCGGCGGTGCTGAGCTACCGCCTGGACCACGCAGCGGGGCTGTGGCGTGGAGGGGTCGCCCCCGTTATCGTTACGGTCGGTGGTCGGCAGGTTGGTGACGCGTACACCGAGGCCGAGGCCGGCCGGAATTACCTGACGTCCTACGGGATTCCCGCTGACGCCGTAGTGGCGATCGGGGAAGGCCGCGACACCCTGGGCAGCCTGCGCGCGGTGGCCAGCCGGGCGGGGGCTGAGGGCTGGCACACCGCGGTGATCGTCAGCGATCCCTGGCACTCGCTGCGGGCTCGGACGATGGCCGACGACCTCGGGCTGGTCGCCTGGACCTCGCCCACCCGAAGCGGCCCGATCGTGCAGACCCGTACCATCCAGGCCCGCTACATCGCCAGGGAAAGCGCCGCGCTGCTGCACTACCGGTTCACGCGCGCCCCGGCCGAGTCGTTCGGCACCGATCTCGGGTGAGCCTGGTGGGCCGGCCCTACACCGACCATGATCGGGCGCGCCTGTTTGCCGAGCCGGCCAAGCGGGCCGCGCTGCCCGGATCGGAACCGGAGCGTCGCAGCCCCTTTGCCCGGGACCGCGCACGGGTTCTGCATTCGGCGGCACTGCGCAGGCTCGCGGGTAAGACCCAGGTGGTCGGCCCGGGCGAGGGCGACGTGCCCAGGACCCGGCTGACGCACTCCCTGGAGGTCGCCCAGATCGGCCACGGGATCGCCGTTGAGCTCGGGTGCGATCCGGATGTGGTGGAAACGGCGGGATTGGCTCACGACATCGGCCACCCTCCCTTCGGACATAACGGTGAGCAGGCGCTGAACGAGGTGGCCGCGGATTGTGGTGGGTTCGAGGGCAACGCACAGACGCTGCGGATTCTCACCCGGCTGGAGCCCAAGGTGCTCGATGCCGCGACCGGGCACAGTTACGGGCTCAACCTGACCAGGGCGTCGCTGGACGCGACCGTCAAGTATCCGTGGTCCCGGGTGGGCGTAACGACCAAGTTCGGTTTCTACGACGACGATGCGGCGGTGTTCGGCTGGCTACGAGACGGCGCGCCTGAGGGACGGCGCTGCCTTGAATCGCAGGTGATGGACTGGGCCGACGACGTTGCATACTCGGTGCACGACGTTGAGGACGGGATCCTGGCCGGCCGCATCTCGCTGGACACCCTGGCTGACCCCGTGGAGCGGGCGCTGCTCGCCGAGCTGGCTGCCAAGCACTTCAGCGTGCTGCCCAGCGCAGCTTTGGAGACCGCCGCGGTGGGACTGCTGGCCCTGCCGGTACTCGACGCGATGCGCCACTACAACGGCTCATTGCGCGCTCAGGTTGCGTTGAAGGAGCTCACCAGCGAGCTTGTGGGGCGGTTCGCTTCGGCGGTGGTGTCGGCGACGCTGGCCAGGCACGGGCCAGGCCCGTTCGGGCGCTACAGCGCTGACCTGGTGGTACCGGACCGGGTGGCTGCGGAGGTGGCGCTGCTCAAGGCAGTGGCCCTGCGGTTCGTGATGAGCGACCCTCGCAGGCTGGCCGTGCAGGCCGAGGAACGGGAGCTGGTGAGGCAGCTGTGCGCTGCGCTGGTGCACCGGGCACCTGAGCCGCTGGATCCGGCTTTGCATCCCGCATGGCACGAGGCTGTTGGCGACAGTGCGCGGTTGCGGGTCGTCGTCGATCAGGTGGCGGCTCTGACCGACGCCCAGGCGGTGCGCTGGCATGCCACCGTACGTGGCTAGACCGGGCATCTCAGAACTGCGCGGCACCGAGACGAGAAGGCGATGCGGCGATTGCCGGCAAGCCTTCGGGAGCTGGTGGTGCATCGGGTGGCCACCCAGGTGGGCTGCTCCTGGTGCGTGCACTTCACCTCCGGCGAAGCTTGTCAGGTGCCGCTGCGCGGTTTGTGAGTTGTGCAGTCGGGCGGGCCACCAACGCCCCGAATAGCAGACCGAGGGTGCCCCACATGATCAGCTGGGTGCCCAGCGCGGCGATCCGGAAGTCCCATAGCACCGTCGCGGGGAAGGCATCAGGTACCTCGTTGACGGCAGGAAGCAGCGACTGTACGGCAACCACGACGACCAGGAATGCCGCACCGGCTGCCAGAGCGGCGTTCCAGGTGCCTAGGCGAGGCGTGAGTTGCCGGCCGAGGTAGGTCGCCGCGATTGCCAGCAGCACCGAGGCCACCACCATTGCCAGATACCACCCGGTGCGCTGGCTGATCGTGTCATGGTTGCCGACCCCTGGCGGGCTGGCAGGGTATTTCACGAACGGCACGACGTACACCACGATGTAGCTGCCCAGCGCCAGAGCGGCCGCAGTGGCGCGCGCGGACAGCCGGCCGACACGTCCATAGGCAATGGCAAATGCCACGCTGAACAAGCCGCCGAAAGCAATGGCGTAGACCAGGACGGCGATACCTAGCCCGACTGTGCTCTGCACCGCCCGGCTGACCAATTCCGGCTCTGCAGTCTCCCCGGTGTGGTCGTGGGAGACCGACTCGAAGTCGATCGCACTACCGATCGACGGCTCGCCGAAAACGTAGGCAAATGCGACGGCGAACAGCCCGGCCACCAGGCCGGAGAGCATGCCGCGCACCAACAGCGTCCTCATCATGGCCGCGTGCCTGGCGGTTAGTGGCAGGGGACGCCGAGCAGGTGCCGGCCGTCGTGCACGAACTCGTGCACGTAGTGGCCCGAGATGAACGCCGTCGCGCCCTGTTCGGCGCCGACGAAGTACAACAAAATAAGTGCCAGGATGCCCATGAAGATCGCCCAGGGCAGGATCTCACGAATCGGAATGCGGATCGGAATCGGCGCGGGAACGGAGACCGTGCTCACGGCGTTACCTCCCTGGGTTGACGCGACCCACTAGACGGTGATCACGACGGGGAAGTGTCTGACTCACGAGGCCTGAAACGGCTTCGTTCACAGTGGCGCGACCGTGCCGGGTTTACACCGGCTTA
Organism: Pseudonocardiaceae bacterium; assembly: GCA_050699875.1. Classification (GTDB taxonomy): domain Bacteria; phylum Actinomycetota; class Actinomycetes; order Mycobacteriales; family Pseudonocardiaceae. The sequence goes on along the minus strand of JBOHFX010000003.1, from coordinate 110,206 downwards.
CCCCACTCCGTCGATTACATGACGGTAAGCATGTGTCAGTGCCTGCGTCAATCGACCGTACCGGCGGTGTGACACGCCGGCTCTCAGCCGGGACGCAGGCGTCCAAGTAGCTCGATCGGCACGATTCGTACCTTGAACGGCTGGCGTGCCTCGAATACCTCGTCGCCGACCACCCGCGCCACTTCTTCATAGCGGCCGTCGGCGTCAAGTTCGAGAACCAGCAGGTCGGGCACCTCGGGATCAAGTATCCAGTAACTGGGCGTACCCATCTGCTGGTATGCGGCGCGCTTGAGGTTGAGGTCGATCAGCCGGCCGGTCCGCGACAGCACCTCGACGGCTAGCACGGGCGCCGCGGGCAGGTTCTTGTCGGTGAGCTGGTCGAACCGAGCGACCAGGACGTCAGGCTGCACTTCGTTGGAGATGTCGGTTTGCACGGCGAACGGTGCTGCCAGGACGTACAGGTCGTCGGGACAGGCATCGTCGAGCACCCGGTACAGGCGAAGGCCGACGGTCTGGTGCCGTAGACCGGGCGCCGGGCTCACTAGGAGCTCCCCGTCGATGAGCTCGTAGCGGCGGCCGTCATCGGGCATCCCTTCCAGGTCATGGACCGTGAAGGGCGTGCTGGCGGTGACGCTCATGCTCGTCATGGTCCCCCTCTTCGGGTCGGTCTGCCAAACCGTGCCAGGAGGGACCGACAATTCCCGACCGCTCACAAGCCGAAGGTGCGGCCGAGCTTGTCCGGGTTGACGATGTCGTAGATCGCGGCCACCTGCCCGTCTCGGATCGCGAAGCAGGCCACCCGGCCGGCGATCGACGGGTGCTCAGCGTCACCCGACCAGGCTGGGATGACCATCCCCAGGTCCCCGTTGACCCGCACCAGCTGCGCGGCACCGAGCCGCCCAGGGCCATAGCGTTCCTGCAGGCCGAGGACGAACCTCGCCACCTTGTCGGCACCCCGGACCGGCCGGCGCGCGGTGCGCTCCCTGCCGCCGCCGTCGCCGATCACCGCGGCATCCGGGTGCAGCACACTGACCAGAGTGGCGAGGTCACCGCCGGCCAGCGCGGTGAGAAAGGTGTCGAGCACCCGACGTTGTTCGGCCAGCCCCACCCGAGCTGGCGGGTCGGCCGATGTGACAGTGCGCCGCGCCCGGGAGGCGTGCTGCCGAGCGGCCGGCAGCGAGCAGCCCAGCACGTCAGCGATCTCGGTGAAGGGCACGCTCAGCGCGTCGTGCAGCACGAAGGCGACCCGCTGCTCGGGAGTCAGCCGCTCCAGCACAACCAGCGCGGCCATCCGCACCCCGTCGTCGCGGACCACCTCGTCCAGCGGGTCCGCCGGTCCCTCCAGCTGGGTGACGAGCGGCTCCGGCAGCCACGGCCCGATGTAGTGTTCGCGCTGCACGGTCGCCGAGCGCAGCCGGTCCAGGCATAGTCGCCCGACCACGGTAGTCAGCCAGCCGCGCGGGTCGCGGATCGCCGACCGGTCGGCGTCGGAAAGTCGGGCCAGCCGCAGCCAGGCCTCCTGGACCGCGTCTTCGGCATCAGCCACTGTTCCGGTGAGCCGGTAGGCGACCCGCAGCAGATGACCGCGGTGCTCCTGGACGACATCGGCTCCGGCTTGCACTGTCGACATCCTAGAAGCACGGTGAGCGGGAACCCGTGCGTGTGCACCGGTTCCCGCTCACTCGTGGATCCTCAGCGACGGCCAGAAGCCCAATCCGTCAAGGTCCGGTCTGTCCCAGGCCGGGGCCACTCGTGCCACCCAGACCGAGGCCCCCCTGGCCGCCGCCCAGGATGGGGCCGAGGAGTCCGCCCAGGCCGAGGCCACCCTGCTGGCCGCCGCCCTGGCCACCGCCCAGGATGGGACCGAGGAGCCCGCCCAGGCCGAGGCCACCCTGCTGGCCGCCGCCCTGGCCGCTGCCCAAAATGGGGCCGAGGAGCCCGCCCAGGTCGAAGTCACCCACGCCACCCAGGTCGACGTCAACGGAGGCGCCCACATCAACGCCAACCGTGCCGCTGTCCTCAGAACCCCCGGGTGTCTGGGCGTTGGCCACTCCACCGATGAGGAGACCTCCTCCGGCGACGGTAGCGACCACCAGGGCCTTCGCTGCGAGCGAAGTCAAAAATCTGGTCTTACGCACGATGTCACTTTCTCCTTTCCAGGGTAAGAAGCCCTTCGACTTCTTCGGAATACTGCTGTTTCGCAACGCGAAGTCACGCGGGCCACTCTGCGGACACGCATGTCAGCGGCCCGCATCAGTTATCGGTGACACCTTGCTCACCGATGGCCAGCCGAACCGGCGGCCGGAAGCAAAAACTTCTGGTCACTTTTCTGTCGGCGTCACCTCCGCACGTGAGGGGTGCTGCCGTGGCGACGTGCGTGACCGGCGACAATTTCTTTCGAGTACGCCCCACAAAACGATCACAACCGAAGATCGCCCGCACGCACACATTTTCACTGCGGGGACGCTGCACCCCGAAGGTGAACAAGAGTGGTCCGGAAGTCAACGCGAAGCGTTCGGTAAGCCCCACAAGGGATAGACATTCGGCAGTCGGGTCGATTCTGTTATCACCCATAATCTGAGCGTCGCCAGAGGTGATTACTCTGTTCGCCGCTGCGGATTCCAATTCATGTCTGGATGTCCGAATGCGCGTAGTGGTTCGGCTGCCAAGTGAAGGTTTGACAAATTCCTGCTGCTCGCACGCAACCCGGCCGAGGTTTGAAATTCCGGCGGCTATCCGCCGGTAGATCGCGCGGCCATACATGAGCTGATGCCACCCTGCGGACCCGCGACGCGGTCCGTCCCTAGACTCAACGGCCGTGGCTGGACGCATCCGGGACGCCGACATCGCGGAGGTCCGCGAGCGCAACCGGATCGACGAAGTGGTCGGCGAGTACGTCGCCTTGCGCCGCGCCGGGGCGGACTCGCTCAAGGGGTTGTGCCCGTTCCACGACGAGAAGACCCCATCGTTCAACGTCCGCCCGGGCCATGGCACCTTCCACTGCTTCGGCTGCGCCGAAGGCGGGTCCGTCGTCGACTTCATCATGAAGATCGAGCACGTCGGCTTCGTCGAGGCTGTCGAGCGGCTGGCTGATCGGGTCGGAATCCGGCTGACCTACACCGGCGGCGGCTCTTCGGTGCAGCGCGACCGCGGCACCCGATCCCGGCTCGTCGAGGCGAACAAGCTGGCGCAGGAGTTCTACGCCGAGCAGTTGAGCTCGGCCGAGGCGCGCCCGGCCCGGGAGTTCCTCATGCAGCGTGGGTTCACCCAGGAGGCGGCGGGCGTCTTCGGCTGCGGTTTCGCCCCGTCGGGCTGGGAACAGCTCACCAAGCACCTGCTCGGTCGCGGATTCTCGGTCGAGGAACTGGTCAAGGCGGGAGTGTCCCGCGAGGGCCAGCGCGGGCCGATGGACCGTTTGCACCGCCGGCTGCTGTGGCCGATTCGCGACCTCGGCGGTGACGTCGTCGGCTTCGGTGCCCGGCGATTGTTCGACGATGATCGCGTCGAGGCGAAGTACCTCAACACCGCCGAGACCCCGCTGTATCGAAAGTCGCAGGTGCTCTTCGGGCTCGACCTGGCCAAACGCGAGATCGTCCGGCGCCGTCAGGTCGTCGTGGTCGAGGGCTACACCGACGTGATGGCGATGCACCTGTCCGAGGTGCCCACTGCGGTGGCCTCCTGTGGTACGGCGTTCGGTACGGAGCACATCTCCGCATTGCGCCGGCTGCTGATGGACGACGACGCCCTGCGTGGGGAGGTGATCTTCGTTTTCGACGGTGACGAGGCCGGTCAGAAGGCGGCCCTCAAGGCATTCGACGACGACCAGCGCTTCGCGGCGCAGACCTTCATCGCTATCGCACCGGACGGCATGGACCCCTGTGAGCTGCGGCAGGCCAAGGGCGACGCCGCAGTGCGCGACCTGGTAGCCCGCCGCGAGCCGTTGTTCGCCTTCGCGATCCGAACCCTGCTCGCTGAGCATGACCTGGATACCGCGGAGGGCCAAGTCGAAGCGCTGCGCCGAGCAGTGCCGCTCGTTGCCCAGATCAAGGACCGGGCACTGCGTGATCGGTACGCGGCGCTGCTGGCGTACCGGAGTGGCTGGGGTGACGAGACCACCGTGGTCCAGCGGGTCCGGGAGACTGCCGGTGACGAGCCCCGACGTCGTGGCGGGCGCAAACGCAGGACGTCTTCGGCCGACAACGGCACAGAGCTTCCCCCGCGTGACGATGTGCGGCTGCAGGCTCAGCGTGAGGTACTCAAGGCGGTGCTGCAGGAGCCTGCGATGACCGGTCCGATGTACGACACGCTGCCCGCCGAGGCGTTCACCCACCCGGCCTACGCGGAGGTGCACGCGGCGGTGTTGGCCGCTGGGGGCAGCGCCGCGGGACTGTTCGGTCCGGAATGGATTCACGCGGTCGCTGCGCACTGCCCGCAGCGATCACTGGTCACCGAACTCGCCGTGGAGACGCTGCGGGCCAAGGGCGGCGCCGAGGACGACGCGCGCTACATCGGCAGCCTGCTCGCCCGCCTGCAGGCCACCGTCGTCGGTCAACAGGTCGCCGAGATCAAGTCGCGGTTGCAACGTATTTCACCACTGGACGATGCGGACTCCTATCACCGGCTCTTCGGTGATCTGGTGGCCCTGGAGCAGTACTACCGGGCGCTTCGTGAGCAGGCCGTAGGGGCACACGAGTGAATGTTTGGGGACGGTTGTTGCGCGGCTTTGCGGCGGTGCCCGAACTGCCCGCCGGATTCACCGGCGCGCTGGAGCTCGCCGAGCGGATCGTCACGGCCGGGGAGCTGGCGAGTGGCGGGCATCTGGTGCTGACCCAGCTGGGTTTATGGGTGCCCGAAGGCGCCCAGGCTCGCCGCGTCGGCTGGCACATGGTGAGCAAAGCCGTGTGGGACGGTAGCGCGCTGGTGATCACCGAAGCTGTCAGCACCGGCACAGTGGGCGAGGCCGTGCTGCTGTCCGACCTACCGCCGCGCCGTTTCGTCCTTGCCAGCCTCGGCAAGATTCCCGAGATGGTGCGCGAGCGGGTGACCAGCTCGATCCGGTGCAGCCAGCGCTGCGAAGTGCCTGGCGGTGGGGCTTGGTTCGTCCAGCGCCGGATTCCCGGCCGGGACGGTTTGGTGTTGCAGGTACGTCCTGATCCCGGCACTGAGCCTCGCGCGCTGGATGCGGTGGCCAGCGAAATCACGGCGCGCTTGCCGGGGCCGGCACCACCCGGCTAGGTTCGATTGCGGACAGTGAGGAGGTCGCGGCTCGGTGTGGGATCCGGAGACCTACCTCGCCTTCGGTGACCACCGGGCCCGGCCTTTCCACGACCTGCTGGCCAGGGTGCGCGCCCGGGACCCGGCCTTGGTGGTTGACCTCGGCTGTGGGCCGGGCACCCTCACGCGGTTGTTGGCCAAGCGGTGGCCGCTGGCTGCGCTGGTAGCGCTGGACAGCTCACCCGAGATGGTGCAGGCGGCGCGCGAACGGGGTATCCCCGCCGAGCTGTGCGACGTCCGTCACTGGTCGCCTACTCCCGGTACCGGTCTGATCGTCTGTAACGCGGTGCTGCAGTGGGTGCCCGATCACGGGGGACTGCTGCGCCAGTGGATGCGTGAACTGTCACCTGGCGGGTGGTTGGCCTTACAGGTGCCGGGCAACTTCAACGCGCCGTCACACGCCGAGACGGCTCGGCTGGCCGCCGAGCCGCGCTGGCGGGATCTGCTCGACCTGAGGGGAACCAGCCCGGTGCTCGAACCCGCCGGGTACGCCGCGCTGCTGGCTCCGGCCGCCGCGGAGCTCGACGTTTGGGAGACCACCTACCTGCACCGGTTGACAGGGACCGATCCGGTGCTGGAATGGATCACCGGAACCGCCCTGCAGCCGGTCCGCGCGGTCCTGTCGGTGGCCGAATGGGCGGCGTTTCGGCAGGAACTCGCCCCCCGACTGAGGGCCGCCTACCCCGCCGGAGCTGATGGCGTGACCTGGTTCCCGTTCCGCCGGATCTTCGCCGTCGCCCAAGCCGAGTAACCGTCAGGTCCCTTCGCCCTCGCTCGCCTCATCGACCAAGGCGCGGACCACGCGGGCAGCCCCTTGCACGGCGGGACGTTGCCAGCATGCGGGGCACCGGCACGGGTGTTGCAGACGGTGCGCTAGGGTTGTCGGCGGCCGGCCCGCCCGACGGACGGATCGGGCACCAGGCACCTTCCCCGATAGCTCAATTGGCAGAGCATGCGACTGTTAATCGCAGGGTTGTTGGTTCGAGTCCAACTCGGGGAGCAGGCATAACGCGAGGGCCGGCCCCCGAAGGAACCGGCTCTGACCGCAGTTCTGACCGCACTTGTTGGTCAGCTGTCGATGTCATCGCCCGGGGTAATGGACAGTTCGGCGTGGAGGCGGTGGGCGTGGTCGCATTGGGCGTCGGTGGCGTGTTCGTCGAGCCCAGCGGCGTGGCCGATGCTTTTGGCCAATATTTGGTGATTCTGTGGAATCAGATTTGTCAAGTTGTGGGCTGTTTGCTCTGGCTGACGATTTGATTATCGCGGTGAGGGCGTGGGTTACGGTGGGGTAGGTGTTGAATTGGTCCAGCAGCTGGCTGACTTGCAGTGGGCGTGCTACAGCTCGGGTGACCAGGCCCGCTAGGTGCAGCTGTTGGCTGGGTGCTCTACGGTTAATTCCAGTAACTCGGATGCGGCATTAAGGGTGAGATTCTTGCTTGGCCCGGCAGCAGCCAAGGCGGCTGCGTCAGGCAGGCTGGTCGAAGGATCGTCGGCGGCGGATGAGTCGATGTGCTCGTTGGGCGGGTCTTTTGCGGTCACCACGGGTCCTGCCCCTCCCCGTACGCCCAGCACACCGTGGTCGATGGCAGCGTCACCATGTACAGGCGGTGCCATCCGGTGGTGCGTGAACGCTGTACAAACGGCGGTGCGCTGCGCCGTTCATTCGCAGAACATAACTTGGCTGGTTCGCTGGCGTCTATCACGTCGAAGTAAGCACGGGTAGCAACCCGCCCTGGGCGCCCCGGTTGGTGGGCTGTACGGGTTTGATCGTCGCGCAAACGGGTATACGCCGCAGGGGACGGTTTGCTAGGTAGCGAGCAGTGCGACTTGCACGAACGGCAGAGGGGGTGGCGTTGGTGTGTACCTCGGCCGAGGGCCGGGGGCTAGTCCATCACGGGTTGCTACACCCACCGTCCGCGAATCTCGCCGATATTCTCGCCCCGCTGGTCATCGAACGACTGGCTCGCGCACAGTCGGTGCTCGTGGTTCTGCCTCCCGCGACCGGCGCCAAGCTCCAAAATCACCTGCCCACCCTGGCGGGCCTGCACATCGCTGACCCGGGCGGGCTTTATCGTCATCCCGGCCGAGTGCTGAGCCATTACCTGAGCTGGATCACCGAAACCAGCCCAGGCGAGCCGGCCACGATCGTCGCTGCCCCCGATCCCGGCGGCGATGACTCGTATCGCGCGGCGTTGTGGATGCACATCGATGCCCTCACCACCCAGGCCCTAGCCGCGTGCGACCTCACGTTGGTCTGCGCCTACCCCAACGACCCCGCGACCGTCACCGCAGTACGCCAGGCCCATCCCAGCCTGCTCAACGGCGCAGTCACCCCCAGTCCGGATCACCTACCACCCGAGCAATTCCTCGCCGACCACCCGTTGCCCCCACCCAGCGAGCTGGACCGACCCGACATCATCCGCATCATTGACGACCCCTACCAGCTGACCGAACTACGCCAGGTTGTAGGCAGTCACGTTGCTGGCGCTGGGCTGCCCGTCGACCGCTGTGACGATTTTGTGCTCGCCGTCACCGAAGTAGCCAGCAACGCCCTTGAACACGGCGTCCCGCCCGCCGCGGTGTGCTTGTGGATCACAGTGGCCTCGGTGGTATGCCAGATCAGCGACAACGGTCGCTTCACCCAACCGCTGGCTGGGCTACTACCCCGGGGAAATCAGTGCCGCGGCCGGGGCCTGTGGATGGCACACCAACTCTGCGACCAGCTCTACCGATGGCCTGACCCCACCACCATCCGACTCCACATGGACCGGCCGTCAGTAAGTCTTCTTGACCGGTAGACAGCGCCGGTGCATACGGTGGCAATGATCGCGAACCGGCGATCACCGCGTTAGGGTACACGTCGGCAGCTGGGTGGTGCTGACTGTCCTGGCGCCAGCAGGGGTGCGCCCGGTGGTGAATCGACGGGGAGGGCCGTGATGGACGAGTTCATTACTCACACGTCTTGGATGCGTTACGTTCCCGATGACACTTCAGTGATGAATTTGAGCATTCCTGGGACACATAATTCTTGTTGCGTCCACGGATTACTGGGAGTTGGAAAGGCCCAAGAGCTGGATGTGTCCGACCAGTTGAACGCGGGAATACGATTTCTCGACATCAGGTTTACGCATTACCAGGACAACCTTTGTGTACACCATGACGTTATATGCACGGAAAAAGGTTATGTAGATATCTTGACCATTTGCTTCAATTTTCTTAGACAGTATCCTTCTGAAACTATTTTGATGTCCGTGGCCGACGAGAGTCGCGCCGATGAGGTGCTCGGCAAGTTCGCTCCTTCTCAAATTGCGTGCAAATTACCCATAACAGACGAGGCAACCCCTGGCAAAAGCACCCGCTCGTTTGAAGATACGTTTAATGCAAAGACATGGGAGTGCATCGAGGACCTTCCATTATTCTACAATTTCATCGCTGCTCCCCCTGGCGGCAATTCCGTGGTCACGAGTCCTGCACTCACGCCCGAAACAAGGTTGGGGGACGTTCGCGGTAAGATCGTATTGTTGCGTCGATTCGAAGGCAGCCAAGACGTCGGATTTGATCTCTCTTACTGGCCGGAAGATCAGTGCTTCAGAAGCGCAGCACCTCCATTCTATGATATTGAAGACCGTTATAAGAACCCTGGAGTCGACAACAAGTTCGACTACGTCGTTGACCACATGAAAAAAGCAAGACGCGGCGACCCAAGTGAGCTATATATTACGTTTGCGAGCGCCGTGGGACTGACGGCGCGCGGTTATTCAAAGAAAATAAATCCACGTCTCAACGACTATCTTGCCGAATCCTCACCGGGGCGCATTGGAATCATCGTGATGGACTACTTCGAACAACCCCGAGAACTAGTTTCCAACGTGATCAAAGCGAACGTCACGACGGAGTGACCGCTACCCCAGCACCGCGAGCACCGCAGAGGTGAGCGGGCCGGCGGGATCGGGGACGCACAGCGGGCGGGACGCCGGGAGGCGACTTTGCACAATCCGCGCCCTACTCTCCCGGACGCCACCGCGATGAGTGTGGTCACCGCGACAAGGGGAGTGTGTCAATTAGCGCGGATGGCCGCCTCACGCCGGGCGTGCCAGACGTTATTCGGTCGCGGCTTGGGCCCCACGGTTACCGTACTTTGCTGCTGTACCGGGCTCCTCGTTGTCGGAGCCTCGCGAGGCTGTCCGCGGCCAGGTGGGGGAAGGTGGTCTGAGGCGGCCACGCTTTTGCCGTCAGGGCCACCACTGCAAGGCCAATTACTCCCCCCACCAGCGTATCACTTATGTAATGCTTTCCGGCTTTGATGAGGTATAAGTGCGCAAGTAGAGCCGCCGGCCCTAGCGGCACGAAAACGATGGGAGCCTCCAGTGACGCCCCGAATACATAAGCCACCTCTGCTGCAGCGTGACCGGAGGGGAACGCTCCCCTTATGACCTCCGGCTTTCGAGGCCAAAGATGACGAGGCTGAGCCCGTCCGAACAGAGGTTTCGGCAAATTGCCAACGGCGCCCCCGAGTAAGTAACACATATGCCCTCGCAACGCCGCTTGTCTTCCTCTTGACCCTCCCGCGGTCGCCATGACGACAGTAACCACGATCCAGAAGAGGGGTCGACTCGTTACCGCACCCAAGCGACCAAACGTTTTGGGGACTAACCTTTGCGATAGAGGATTACCTTTCATGCTGCCCCCTCCGATACGCTTCGCTAGCGATTTCACTCTTAACTACAATTACGAATTTAAAGTTGCCCAGTCCCTCCTTCAAGCGGAGGACGTCGCGCCATCCCATCGACCTAGCGCAGCCCGACCACGCCGGGTCAAGGGGCGTTGGACACATGTCTGGACGCGTGGTAGGTGAACGGCGGGACCGCCATGATGCCGGCGAGAAGTCTACGTCTCCGGTGTCCTAGCGATCCGTCGCGATCATCCCCGGTCGGCGGCTGATCGACTGCGGTGTCCACCTCGGCGGGCGCCACCGTGGTGGACATCCCCTGCGGTGGGGGCGACTGGGTGGGTGTCTGCTGTGGTGGGGGCGATTGGGTGGGTGTCTGCTGCGGTGGTGCCGACTGGAGGAGTGTCTGCGGGGTTGTCGGCACCGGTTCAAAGGGCGGGTCCTTTCGGAATAGCGCAAGCGTGGGGGCGGCCGAACCACCTGAGGATCCGGCCCGTCCCGCGGCAAGGGCGGTGAGTGCATCGTGGGCCTGTGTCATGGTCGGGAGCGTTGTTCGGGGTTGCGCTGCAGCAGGCGCAGCAGCAGCGGCGTGAGCGGACCGGACCGTTGGGGCGGAGTGATCCGGCCCATGGCCACCTGGTGCAGCAGGGCGATGGCGTTGTTGTTGAGTCCAAACGGCGGCGTGCCTTCAACGGCGGTGTACAGCGTGGAGCCCAGGGAGAACACATCCGACAGGAAGCCGGCACTGTTGCCCTGGGCGACCTCCGGAGCCAAATACGCTGGCGTTCCGGCCAGCATCCCCGTGGCGGTCACGGTGACGTCACCGACGGCGTGGGAGATGCCGAAGTCGGTGATCTTGGCCGTGCCGTCGTCGGCGAGCAGGACGTTACCCGGTTTGATGTCGCGGTGGGCGATGCCGGCCTTATGCGCGGCGGCCAACGCCGAGGCGATCTGGCTACCGATCCTGGCGACGGTGTCGGGGGGTAGCACGTCCTGGATGGATAGTACCGTTGCCAGGCTGCTGGACGGCAGGTATTCCATGATCAGGAACGGCTGATCTTCGTATTCCACCACGTCGAAGACTGAGATCGCATGCGGGTGATGCAATCGGGCGGTAATACGCCCCTCCCGCATCGCCCGGCGGTTGGCCTCGTCAGCCTCGATGTCACTTAGCGCCGACGGCAGCAACACCTGCTTGATTGCGACGGTGCGGTGGAGGCGCTCGTCGTGTGCTTGCCACACCACCCCATCGCCCCACTGCCCAGGCGCGAGGCCAGGGCGGTAGCGTCCCGCGATCAGCTTGCCCTCGTCGGTCACTGTCACCCCCTGGTGGGTGCTGATGCGGGCTACCTGCGTTAGTGTGTCGCCTCGACAGCAGCCAGTAGTGTCTGAATTGCCCGCGCAGGATTAGCTGCCATACGATTGTGCCGCCGGCGCTATGAGTTCGACAAGATCACACAGCTGTCCGATCGGCCGCACCCTTCGTCCGCAGCGCCTGGAAGCAGTCGGCAGGCAATATTTGACCAAGGGGTCATCCACCCGCCAAGATTCTTACCGCTGTCTCTCCCGCGAGCCACTGAGTGCCCCACTTGCCGATTTCCCAAACGCCGGTGAAGCAGGCGCTGCGTCCTGCGCCTCGGCGCCGGGATGGTATTCAAGACCAGGAGCGCCTTGGGGACCACACGCCCTGCACGCGGACAGACAGACCTGCACGGCGCCCGGTCAAGCGCACGCCCTGGGCATGACGAAAGAGCCCTGATCCCACGTGCTGGGGTTCAAGCGGGCTCCCACCTTGGTCATTCCACAGGGCGCCGGGCTGCCACCGCGGGACCGCGGTTCTCATGACGCAACGAGGAGCACCGTGCCACACTCGTACACCACCTGGCGAACGTCGCATGCCCACGTCACGCGGTACAAGCAGGGGTGTGCATGCATCTGTTAATCATAGGTTTCCCTTCGCCGCCCTGTTGTCAACGACCCTTGCCGGCCATGTTCACGTCCTGGGGCAGGGACACCCGGGAGGGTCTCAACTGGCCGGCGGTCAGCCTTGCCAGTAGCCCCCGCCTCGTCGAGGAAGAATGTGGCGGCTAGGACCAATGGTCGACAGCGTCAGTTCTGTTGGAAGTCAGTGTTCACAAATATGATGGCCCGCGTTTAGGACTCCATAGCTGCCGACCGCTATTTGCAGTTGGGCTGCACCCTGGGTAAGAGTTTCATTGTCGGAGAGTAGTCATAGCGCGAAGAGGCGAATGGCAACTGCCGCTAGCCATGAGTCGAACAGTTAACGTTACGCCATTAGGATGACATTGCCGCGTTCTTAGTTACATCACGACACAGGGGCCGATGTCCATCCCAACGGGCTCAACACCCACTCGAGTGGGTTCCGTCGGGCAAAAGACTGTGATCAGTGGGGGCCTGAGCCTGCGGATCGATCTAACGCGTCCAAATGCGGTCACGTGAGATCACGACTACGGAGGTTTCTCATGCATCGCAACATCAGGCGGCGGCTTGGCGTTTTCGTGTCCTCCGGCGTATTGGCGGCCGGTTTGATGCTGGCGAGTGGAGGCACTGCCTTCGCGTCCAACGACGGCGGACACGGTGGACACGGTGGACACGGTGGACACGGTGGCAACACGGTTGTGGGCAACGGTGGTGACGGTGGTGACGGTGGTGACGGGGGCGATGGGGGCGATGGCGGCGACAGTAGGATTGGATTCAAGGGCTGTCACAACTTCTGTGACCATCCAGGCGGTGTGTTCAGGTGTGCGCCGGTGGTGACATGGTGTGATGCCCCGAGGAACTGGTATCCGGCCAAGTGGTTCGGCTGCTCCCCGTTCTCCGGACACCTGTTCGACGAGCTGTTCCGTCATGCTGCGAACTGTAAATGCTCACTGCATACGATTCACCCAGCGCTGAGCAGGCTGTTGAGGTGCCGCTAGGCCGGAAGAACCACGCCAACTGAGGAAGCCGTCAACGGACCAGTTGTGGATGCAATTCGATAAGCCCGTTTCTGGTCCGATCCGCAGGCCGAGGATGGGTTGATCGCGCCGACAGTACTGGGCGGCTTGTTTGGGTCGACGATGGTCGCCAGCACATGAGCTGATGTTCGGTATTGTCGGCGACACTTGCCGGGAGGTTTTTTCGACGGTAATTACGCCATAGTGGCACTGAATCAGGGATCAACTGAATGCCGATCATCGGTGGCCACTGTGGACCACATATCGCATCGGTGGCTGTAATTCAGTGCGCCGTCCAGCCGCCGTCCATCGACAGCGACGAGCCGGTGATCGAGGACGAGGCCGGTCCGTAGAGCACCGCCGCGACCTCGGCGACCTCCTGGGGCTCGATGAGCCGCTTCACCGCCACCGGCGTGAGCATGACCCGCTCGACGACCGTGTCCTCGTCGATGCCGTGTGTACGGGCCTGCTCGGCGATCTGCTTCTCGACCAGCGCGGTGCGCACATAGGCGGGGTTGATGCAGTTGCTCGTGACGCCGTGCGAAGCGCCCTCCAGAGCGATGACCTTCGACAGTCCCTCGAGGCCGTGCTTGGCGCTGACGTAGGCGGCCTTGAACGGGCTCGCGCGCAAACCGTGTGCGCTGGAGATGTTGACGACCCGGCCCCAGCCGCGGCCGTACATATGTGGAAGGGTGCGCCGGGCCAGCCGGAACGGGGCTTCCAGCATCACCCGCAGGATCAGCGAGAAACAGGTGGGATCAAACTCGGGCACGGGCGCAACATGCTGCAGGCCCGCGTTGTTGACGAGCACGTCGATCTCGCTCGGCAGCGCGTCCACGGCGTCGAGGTCGGACAGGTCACATGGCACCGGCTCAACTCCGGACAGTTCCTCAGCGAGGGCCTTGAGACCCGCCTCGTCGCGATCCACGGCGAGCACGGCCGCCCCGTCGGCCACCAAACGCCGGGCGAGCGCGGCACCGATCCCCGATGCTGCCCCTGTCACCAGCGCGGTGCGGCCGGCGAGCACGGCCGCACGTGAATCAATGGTCATGGCTCTCGACGCTACGCGGGGTGAACCGTGGCCGCATCGCGCTAATATTTTCGCTTTCGATGGGAGACCCCTACACGGACGCGACGCTGAAGGCGCGACTCTTGTCCGATGAGTGACCGCGCCTCGCGGCGCCGCACGAGAACCGGTGCGATCGACTGAGCCCGGCATGAACCGAGACCAACGGTGGGCTAGCCTCGGCACCGATCCGGGGCGGTAGCTCAGCAGGTTAGAGCAGCGGACTCATAATCCGTCAGGTCGTGGGTTCGACTCCCACCCGCCCCACTGGTTGACGCGACGATGCTCTCTTCAAGATCGATAGTTGCGATCTTTGTCCATGGGATTGTCTTGGAACCGCTGTAACGTTGGCCTCATCGTGCAGCATGAGGCCGGGACGTTGGGCGAATGCTGTGTAGCGCTGCAGTTCGTTTGCGAATCGGCGGGTTTGCGTTCGAAGATCGGGAAGATCGGGACGGCCACCCTGCGCCCAGCCGGCCGAGGCGCTGCTGCACCGCAGTCCTGCTGCATAGCAGCGATGCAGCAGGTACACTACACGACATGGCCGAGTTCCATTTGAACGTTCAGGGGCGGGGGACCCTCGCCCTGCCGAGCGAGATCCGTCGACGTCACCGGCTTGACGAGCCGGGAGCCCAGGTGCGGCTCGTTGAGCGGGACGACGGCGTTATTGAACTACATCCGCTTGTTGCGGTGCCTGCTGACCAGACCTGGTTCTGGAGTGAGCGTTGGCAGCTTATGGAGCGGGAGGCGGAGTCGGACGTCGCCGCCGGGCGGGTTGCCGTGACCGACGGACCTGACGAGTTCCTCAAGGAACTCGACGCGACGGCGTGAAGTTCGAGCGGACTGACAGCTTCAAATCAGACTGGCGGCGGCTGTCCGACGCCGAACGCGAACTATTTCGATATGCGATCAAGCATTTTCACGATGCTGCGGAGCGTCTCGTCGTGGATCCGCGGGTACATTGGCCGGGGAGTCTGCGAGTCAAGCGAGTTGTGAGCGCTCCCCGAATCTGGGAGATGACTTGGTCGTTTTCCGGGCCCGACGGTCGTGCCACGTTCGAGTGGGTCGAGATTGACGGCACATCTGGCATCAGGTGGCGTCGGATCGGTACTCATGAGATTTTTCGCGAACCATGAGGACCGTCCGGCGAAGGTGAGGTGGGCAGCGGGAGGGCCTGTGATCGTCCCGGGTTGAGGCAACCCAGCGAGTCGCGGATCGAGCATCCCCGCCCGGATGAACCTGTCCATGGATCTGTCCATGAACTCGGTGCTACGGATGCCCCTGTAGCACCCTGAGTGACCGAACCCGACACCATAGTCGCTGGTCGTCCACTCCTGCCGGGTGAATTCGGAGTCTCAGCGTCCGGCGAGCACGATGGGGAATTCTTCGTGTATTAAGCCAGGCGCGGATGCCTCTATATCAGGAGCGAGCCGGCGAGCGGCTCCCGGACGATCATCACAGGAGCGATCATGGGTCGTCTCACAGGCGCGCTGGCGTTCTTCGACATCGGCAACACGCTTGCGTCAGTCACGATCTCGTCGAGCGGTGACCGGATCGAGAAACTCACGGCGTACCCGTACGTGCCCGGGGTGCTCGCTGAGCTCCGTGACCGCGGAGCTCAGCTGGGGCTCATCTCAAATCGCGGTCCGATACCCGCCGACGACGTGAACCAAGCGCTCGAGGTTGCCGGCCTCTGGAACTTTTTCGACCCCGAGCTGGTGATCTACAGTCCGAAGGGCTCCCCGCGCATCTTTGAGCAGGCGGCAGCGCAAGCGAGCGCTGCAGACCGCCTCTTCGTCGGCGAGGACCCGGGTGAGCGGGCGCAGGCGTTGCAAGCGGGTTACTTGGTGGCGCCGCACCCACAGCTGGCATTGCCGGTGTTGGAGCAGCATGCCCCGCTCCGCTATGTCCGCATCACGGTTCCCCCAATCCATGCCGGCGAGCACTGGCGGGCCGAGCTCCAGGACCTCCCGCTGCTGCCCTTGCACGTCACGGGCGAGGCTGGCGCGACGGTCTACGCGATCACGACACCGCCGGCGGCCTCGCGGCTCGACGATCTCGGGTTTTGGGTGGACCGCCTCGGCACCGAGGACGAGCCGCTCACGACCGACCTGTACCTGCTGCGCGACGACCGCCAGCTTCGCAGCGGCTTCCTCACCTTCGACGGGAACTCCACGGACTTCTTCGAGGCGGGACCCGCCTCACGGAACGTCCTCGCTTCCACCGACGAGGGTCTCTTCGTCGCCGTTTCGGCCGGCAGCTCGGTCGAGAGCTACCACTTCAGCGGTGCGCAGCACGGGCACAACCTGAAGCTCGTGCCGTCTGCCGCGTTGATCGAGAACTTCGACGACCGTGCCGGTCTCGAAGAGGCACGGTTGGCCGCGGTGGCCATCACCCCCGCGGAGAAGGAGATTCTGGACTCGAGGATCCAGCCCCAGCACCTCACCGGCCACGTCGACCGGTACGCAGGAGCCCAACCCGCCGGAACCAACGGTGTCGTGATCAAGAGTCGGCACATTCATCATGCGGACAACGCAGTGGCCGTCACGACGCTGGTCGCTGATCTGGAACGCATCGGAGGGGGGCGTTTCGCGGTGCACCGGCATCGGTTCACCCACGAGGGCCGGCCGTTGGAGAACGTCGAGGCCGAGCTGCCCGGCACCGGGCTCGGCGGCATCGTGCTGGTCACGGCCCACATGGACTCCACCGGAGCCAGGCAGGCCGGGTACCAGCCCGCACTGGACCCGGCTCCGGGGGCGGACGACGACGCGAGCGGGGTCGCCGGGGTACTCGTTGCGGCCGACGC
The DNA here is from genome assembly GCA_050699875.1 of Pseudonocardiaceae bacterium. Classification (GTDB taxonomy): domain Bacteria; phylum Actinomycetota; class Actinomycetes; order Mycobacteriales; family Pseudonocardiaceae. The sequence goes on along the minus strand of JBOHFX010000003.1, from coordinate 93,434 downwards.
GATCGCAGCGCTGGACGCGACACTCCGCGCGTCACGGCGGACCGTGCGATTCGTCCTATTCAACGCCGAGGAGCACGGCTTGGTGGGGAGCCAGGCCTACGCCCGTGACCAGGCTGTTCTCGGCACGCCGATCATTGCCGTCTTCCAGCTGGACATGATCGGGTACGACGTACTGCCTGAGCGCACATTCGAGCTGCACGCCGGGTTCACGCCCTCGCCCACGGTCGAAGCACGGTCGCTCGCCCTGGCGAAGATGATCGCGGAGCTCGTCCCGCAGGTATCTCCCGCTCTACCAGCTCCCCAGATTTATCCCGTCAGCGGCGAGGGCGATCCTGCGGAACACCGCAGCGATCACTACAGCTTCCAGCTGCAGGGTTATCCGGCCTGCCTGGCGTCGGAGGACCTGTTCGCCGGTCCGGGAAGCGGCGCGCCGCCGGCGGAGATGAACCCGAGCTACCACTTGCCCACGGATGCGGGGATCAACGCTGGGTATGCCGCGGACATCGCCCGGCTGGTCACCGCCGCTGCCTGGGTGGCCGCCACGCAATGAGAGTTTCGAACTAAGTCCTCAAGAGCCGAACGGAAGGTGCTTTTGAATGTCTGTATTGCAAACGTTTCACTATCATGTCGGGGAAGACGCGGAATTAGGTCCGGACGAGATAGCACGTTCTGCGGAGTCGTTCCGGGGCCCGGCATCCGCCGGGCTGGAAGAGGACGCGCCTGCCCTGTCATTCAATAGTAATGAAGCGGCGGCCAGATACTATCTCGACCAACTCCTCCAACGCGACGACCGCCCCGCACTGCGGTCGGTCGTCGAGCCGCAACGGCCCGAGCGCGTGCCGGGCCTGGTTGTCCAGAGCGAACAGGACTTGCGTGCGGTGGGAACCCACCAATTACGTTTCGCACAGACGCACCAGGACATCCCGATCTTCGGGGCCGCTGCGGTGGTCGAGCTCACCCAGACGAGGGACCTGGTGAGCGTAAGCGCACAACTCGACGAGGTCTCCGGTGTCGATCCAGTCGAGTCCCTCAGCCGCGCCGAGGCGCTGGGGCGGGTGGCGCAGTACGCCGGTGTACACATTCCACCCGAGGCCGGCGTGAGCGGAAGGCTGAACTTCTATAAGGACGAGGACTCGGGGTCCTGGCACCTGGCCTGGCTATTCACCGAGCTAGCCGCCGAGCCGCCCGCCACCAGCGAAGATGCCGACGCCGACGCGCTCCTCGGCCACGGTCTGGGGCCGCGGCCGATCCCACCTAGCTTCAACTACCTCGTCGACGCCCACGACGGCGAGATCCTCTTCTACTACAGCGCCGTTCCCACCGCGCTTCCGACCCCAACCCAGTGCAGGGGTATCGACGAGAACGGCAACGATCAAACGTTCTTCGGGTGGCTGGCCGCCTCCACCGGCACCACCTGCCAGCTGAGTGACCCACTCCGATCGGTCCGCACCTTTGATCTCCTGTTCGCCGACATCGAACGCAATCCTCCCGTACCGGATCGGCCGGTCGAGGCGGCCAGCAGCGACTACGGTACGACGAACCGCGCCGCCGTCTCCGCCCACCTCAACGCATCGCGTGTGCAGGATTTCTACAGGTTGGTGCTGCAGCGAGACGGCATCGACGACAAGGGCATGGACCTCATCTCGTTGGTTAATGTCACGGCCGCCAGCATGCAGTCTCCGCCAAGCCTGCTCAACGCGTTCTGGTGGCAGCGCAAGATGTGGTATGGCCAGATCATGCGGGGCGGCCGGCTCGTCAGCCTTTCCCGCTACCTGGACGTGATCGGGCACGAACTCACCCACGGAGTGATCGAGTCCACGTCGAACCTGGTGTACGCGACCCAGTCCGGCGCGCTGAACGAGTCGTTCGCAGACATCGCCGGGGTCATCATCAGCAACTGGTACACGGCACCGGACCCGAAGGACGTCGGGACCTGGAATTGGGAGATCGGCTCGGGTCTCCGAGACGACGGGCGCCCGCTGCGAGACTTCGCGGACCCGTCGCGAACGGGACATCCCAAGCACATGGACAACTTCCGGCATCTGAGACCCGGCGAACGCCCAAGCGGCGCCAATGATCAAGGCTGGGTTCACGTCAACAGCAACATTCACAATAAGGCTGCCCACAATTTGCTCACCATGACGAAAGGGGAGACGCGGGTGTTCAGCGTTGAGGACGTCGCAGTGCTGACGTACCTGGGCATGGCACGTCTCGTGCCCCTGGCCACCTTCTCCGAGGCGCTCCAAGCAGTTGTGGACGTCGCACAAACCTACTTCGGCGGCGACATGGACAAGAAAGACAAAATCGAGGCGATCCGCGAGGCCTACCAGCGCGTCGGCATCACCTGAGCTATCCCGCGGCGCCGCAGGTGATGAGGTAGGGGCGGTGCTCGGCCCTCAGCGAGCAGGGTGAGCATCGCCCGGGCGGATCAGGTGGCTGCACGACCGCTCGGGATGACCGCCGATCGCCGTATCCATCGATTCATTCCGATCACATTGGAGACCAGCTCTCGAGGCTCTTCAAAATAGTCCATCACGATAATTCCGACACGTCCTTGCGAAGATCCCACAAGATAGTAGTTGAGACGCGGATTTATCGCTCTTGCGTAGCGGATCGCCTTCAGATTAACGGCGCTGGAAAACGTGATGTACAGATCCCTGGGATCGCGACGCCTCGCTTCTTCCATGTGCTCGACGATGAACTTGTACTTGTCGCCTTCTCCAGGGCCCAGATAGCGATCTTCGACAGCGTAGACAAGATTTTGCGTGCTTCTGAAGCGTCGGTTTCTTGGCCAATATGTAAGATCGAATCCGACGTGATCGCCGCCTTCAAACCTCCGTAGCAAGACGATTTTGCCACGGATTTCTCCCATTGTCGTTTGGGATGTGAGCGTAGGATTGGCAGTCTCGGAACCGTTATTAGGGCGAGGGATGGCGAGATTGTAGAAGAACGACTCGTCCTCGACGTGTTGCCACGTTCTCGCTTGGAACGCGTGTTCAAAAGAGCTTGATCTGACCACCCAGTTTGCCCGGTCTCCTCTGGCTTTTCCGAAGACTTGCGAAGGGGCAAATTGGCCGAGGTTGCTATCGAAGCGACTTTCGTTCTTGATTGACATGAAAATGGCTTCGGAAGGGTGCTGGCCGAGGAAGCTGGAGCAAATCTTCAAAACATCTGCATAACATTTTCCCATATGCACGACATCATGATGAACGAAAAGATCGTCCCGGTAATATGCAAGCCTGATGTCGAGAAATCGAATTCCAGCGTTCAGCTGGTCGGCCAGGTCAAGGTTTTGGGTCTTACCAAAACCGAGGATGCCGTCGACGCTGCATGAATCATGGGTACCAGGAATGCTCAGCGTTGTCACTCGAACGTCATCGGGAATGTCGCGCATCCACGAACTGTGCGAGATGAACTCGTCCATGCTCCCTCCGGTGCTCCGCCTCAGGGCGCGCCGCCGGCCACCCTACCTGCCACCGACCGCACGGCCGGTGATCGCCTGATCGGGTACCCGCCGCCCAGGTGAGACGTTCGTAGATCCGTGGCCCGGCGGTTCAGCAGAGGCCAGGCTTTGCCGGCCCGCCAGCAGTCACATTGGTGATCGGCTGCCTCCGTGGCTGCGCCACGTCAGTGGTGGGCCGGCTTCGGCGGCTAAGTGTGGAGTGAAGAGTTCGTGAACGGCAGATGGACGTCAGCCCCCAACCGTTGAAAGGTAGTTAAGACGACTGCGCCCGCCGCTGGTGCACCGTTGTCTGCACGATGTCTTCGGTGGTGGAGGTGTGATGACACACGGCAAGCGTGCGCCGGTGGAGTTCCCCGGCCGAACGATCCACGCTGATGATCTGCTGGACAGCCTCGAGGACCTGGAGATAGAGGTTGACGCCGATGACACCGGTGAGCCGGTGCTGCTCGACGCCGACGGGCAGCCGGTCGAGACCTGGCGCGAAGATTATCCCTACGACCAGCGGATGACGAGACTCGAGTATTACCGCACCAAGCGGTTGCTGCAGATCGAGCTGCTGAAGCTGCAGGCATGGATCAAGAGCACCGATCGCCGGCTGCTCATCGTCTTCGAAGGGCGCGACGCCGCCGGCAAGGGCGGCACCATTCGCACCTACACCGAGCATCTCAACCCGCGCGGCACACGGGTGGTGGCGCTGGAAAAGCCCACAGAGGTGCAGCGCACGCAGTGGTACTTCCAGCGGTACATCGAGCAGTTGGCCGCGGCTGGGGAGATCGTCTTGTTCGACCGCTCCTGGTACAACCGGGCTGGTGTGGAGCGCGTGATGGGCTTCTGCGACGACGAGGACTACGAGCGCTTCATGGTTCAGGCTCCCCAATTGGAACAGATGCTGGTTGCAGACGGAGTCGACCTGATCAAATTTTGGTTCTCGGTCACCCAGGGCGAGCAGCTCACCCGGTTCACGTTGCGACGGGTCGACCCGGTGAAGCAGTGGAAGCTCAGCCCGATAGATCTCGACTCGTTGGACAAGTGGGACGCCTACACCGCAGCCAAGGAAAGAATGTTCCGTTGCACCCACACGGCGCACGCGCCGTGGACGGTGGTGAAGAGTAACGACAAGAGACGCGGACGGCTGGAGTCGATGCGTTACGTATTATCTCAATTTGATTATACCGGCAAGGATGACGACAGCGTCGGTACGCCGGACCCGTTGGTCGTGGGGCCTCCGGATACCGTCCGTGAATAACGACTACATGCGTTCTGGTGCTGCGATACCCAGCAGGTTGAGGCCCTGCCGGAGGGTGTGGGCGGACAGTTGGCACAGCGCGATGCGATTGGCACGGACCGCTTCTGCCGCCGGAAGCACCGGGCAAGCTTCGTAGAAGTCGGTGAATGCCTTGGCCAAGTCGTAGAGGTGTCCGCAGAGCCGGTGTGGTTCCAGTACCCGGCCGACTTCGATGAGGGTATCCCCGAATGCGTCCAGGGCAAGCACAAGAGCACGTTCGGTCGGGTGCAGCGGCAGCGTCGGATCAACCTCGGTGATTGCGTCGCCAGCCTTGCGAAGTATGGAACAGATGCGGGTGTGCGCGTATTGAAGGTACACGCCGGTGTTGCCGTTTAACGACACCATACGCTCGACGTCGAAAACGTAGTCTTTGGTGCGCGAGGTGGACAGATCGGCATACTTGACAGCACCGATGCCGGCTTGTTCGGCGATCCGGCTCAACTCACCCTCGGTGAGTTCGTGGGCTTTCTCGGCGACCGTGGCCCGCGCCCGGTCGACGGCGTCGTCCAGCAGGTCCATGAGCTTGACGGTGTCGCCGGAGCGAGTTTTGAACGGCCGCCCGTCGGGGCCGAGCACGGTGCCGTAGGAGACATGAGTGGCGTCGATACCGTCGGTGAGCCAGCCGGCGCGACGCGATGCTTCGAAGATCAGTCGGAAGTGCAGGGACTGGCGGGAATCGACTACGTAGAGAATTCGGTCGGCTTTGAGATCGCGCACGCGGTAGCGAATCGTGGCCAGGTCAGTGGTGTCATAGCCGTAGCCACCGTCTTTCTTACGAACCATGAGCGTGACGGGATTACCGTCGGGGCCGGTGACTTCCTCGGAGTACACCACCAGCGCGCCGTCACTTTCCACCGCGATTCCGGCACTGGTCAGCTCTTGCACGACATCGGGCAGCAGGGAATTGTAGAAGGACTCGCCCGCAGAGTCCCCAGGCTCCAGCAGCACGCCGAGCCGGTGATAGATCTCGCGGAACGCGAACTCTGATTCGGCAACGATCTCGCGCCAGCGCGCGACGGTCGCCTCGTCGCCCGCCTGCAGCGCCACCACCCGCGCTCGGGCCCGTTCGGCGAAGTCCTGGTCGGCGTCGAATGCGGCGCGGGCGCTGCGGTAGAGGCTGTCCAGCGCAGAAACGGCCGAGGCGCCTTCGGTGAGTTGCTCGTGGTGCCAGGTGGCCTCCGGGTGGTCATCGAGGTACTGGATGAGCATCCCGAACTGGGTGCCCCAATCGCCGAGGTGGTTCTGGCGGATCACCTCGCCGCCAAGGAAGGCCAGCACACGGGCCAGGCAGTCACCGATGATGGTGGTGCGCAGGTGACCGACGTGCATCTCCTTGGCGATGTTCGGCGCGGAGTAGTCGACGATGGTGCGCCGGCTCTGCTCGGGAGTGCCCACACCCAGGCGCGGGCTGGCCAGCCGCTGGGAGACCTGCCGCCAGAGCGCGGAATCGGCGAGGGCCAGGTTGAGGAACCCAGGTCCGGACACGGTGACCTCGGCGACGGGCGTGCCGGTATCGCCGCGCAACGCCTCAGACACGACTGCGGCCAGCTCAGCGGGCCTGACGCGAGCGCGTTTGGCGAGCGCCAGCACGGCGTTGGACTGGAAGTCGGCGTGCTCGGAGCGTCGGACCACCGGATCGGCTCCGGCCAGCTCGGGTAGTACCCGATCGATCACGCCGGCGACGGCGGCCTCCAGCTGGCCGATCAGCGAGCGCACCTCGTGCTCAGTCAACCGTGCATCCTCCTTAGCGCTGGTGATGACCTGCTCAGTGTCTCAAGTCGCGGACCCGACCGCCCGTGCTGATGCTGTGTCGAGTGGCGAACGCGGTGGGCAGACGATACAAAGATCCGGCCAGGCGGCTACGTCACGCCGCAGGAACAGCACGGATCTGCGGAGGATGTGTGGACATCTGGCCTGGCTGGTCTTACCCGCTGGGGGCCACCTATGACGGTGGCGGCACGAACTTCTCGATCTTTTCCGAGGCAGCGCACCGGATCGAACTGTGTTTGCTCAACGACGCGGGTGAGACGCGGATCGCTCTGCCCGAACGCGACGGCCTGGTCTGGCACGGCTACCTCCCGCGGGTCGCGCCAGGCCAGCGCTACGCCTATCGAGTGCACGGCCCCTACGATCCGGCGGCGGGCCTGCGGTGCAACCCGAGCAAGCTGTTGCTCGATCCGTACGCCAAAGCAATCGACGGCCGCATCGAGTGGAATGAGGCGCTGTTCGCGTACCGGTTCGGTGACCCAGATTCCTACAACGACGCCGATTCCGCGCCGTATGCGATGACCTCGGTGGTGGTCAATCCCTTCTTCGACTGGTCAGACGACCGGCCGCTGCGGATTCCCTATCACGAGACGGTGATCTACGAGGCGCACGTCAAGGGCATGACGATGCGCCATCCGCAGATCCCCGACGATGTCCGCGGCAGCTATGCCGGCCTGGCCCATCCGGTCATGATCAAACATTTCCGTGACCTCGGTGTCACCGCGGTCGAACTGATGCCGGTGCACCAGTTCGTGCATGACTCCACCCTTGCCGAGCGTGGACTGTCCAACTACTGGGGCTACAACACCATCGGCTTCTTCGCGCCGCACAACGACTACACCTGCTTCGGCAGCCGGGGCCAGCAGGTACAGGAATTCAAGGCCATGGTCCGCGCGCTGCACCGGGCGGGTATCGAGGTAATCCTCGACGTGGTCTACAACCACACCGCCGAAGGCAACCATCTCGGACCGACGCTGTCGTTTCGGGGTATCGACAACCCGGCCTACTATCGGCTGGTCGAGGGGGACCCGAAGCACTACTACGACACCACCGGTACCGGGAACAGCCTCAACGTCCGCCACCATGAATCGCTGAAGCTCATCATGGATTCGCTGCGGTACTGGGTGACCGAGATGCACGTCGATGGGTTCCGCTTCGACCTTGCTGCCACGCTGGCCAGAGAATTCCATGAGGTGGACCGGCTGTCGGCGTTCTTCGACCTGGTCAACCAGGATCCGGTGGTCAGCCAGGTCAAGCTGATCGCCGAACCGTGGGACGTCGGCGAGGGCGGCTACCAGGTCGGTGGCTTTCCTCCGCTGTGGACGGAGTGGAACGGGAAGTACCGCGACACCGTGCGCGATTTCTGGCGCGGTGAACCGGCCACGTTGGCCGAGTTCGCCTCCCGGTTCACCGGATCGTCGGACCTCTACGAAGCCGATGGTCGCCGTCCCATCGCCTCGATCAATTTCGTGACCGCGCACGACGGGTTCACGTTGAACGATCTGGTGTCTTACAACCACAAACACAATGAGGACAATGGCGAGGGAAACCGCGACGGCGAGAGTCACAACCGCTCGTGGAATTGCGGTATCGAGGGTCCCACCGAGGACGGCAAGATCATCGCATTGCGGGAACGCCAGAAACGAAACATGCTGACCACCCTGCTGCTGTCCCAAGGCGTCCCGATGCTCGCGCACGGCGACGAGCTAGGCCGCACCCAACACGGCAACAACAACGTCTACTGCCAGGACAGCAAGATCAGCTGGGTGGACTGGGACGAGGCGCGATTGAACTCGGTCCTCACCGAGTTCACCGCCAAACTCACCAAGCTGCGCGCTGCCCACCCGGTGTTCCGCCGCCGCCGGTTCTTTCAGGGCCGCCCGATTCGCGGCTCCAACATCGGGGACATCGCGTGGCTACGCCCTGACGGTCAGCAGATGAGCGAAGAGGACTGGAACGTCGGGTTCGCCAAAACTGTGGGGATTTTTCTCAACGGCCGGGGTATCCCCGAACGTGACGATCTCGGCGAACGGATCAGCGACGATTCCTTCTTACTCCTGATCAATGCCCACCACCGGCCAATCGTCTTCACCCTGCCCGACTCGGCGTATGGCCAGGCCTGGGAGGTCGCCGTGGACACCGCCGACCCGCTGCTGGCCAGGGCCCGCCGTCGGCAGCGCGACGCCGTGGCCGGCGGCAGGCTGCGGGTCCAGGCCAGGGCCATGCTGGTGCTCCGTTGCCAGTACTGACCCGCGAAATCGGCTATCGCTCGCAGTGGCCCGGGCTCGACAGCAGAGCCGTCCGGCTTGCCGCCGATGACGCTGTTGCCGAGTTCGGGGGACGCAGCGTTCTCGCTCTTACCCCGTGCGAGCCGAGAGTGGCCCGGCGGCAGAATGACGGGCGTGAGCGCAAGATCGTTTGCTGAGTACCTGTCTGGTTTGGGCGAAGCACCGTTGACCTCGCTGCTCCAAGCGCGCCCCGATGTGCTGGTGCAGCCGGTTCCGCGGGATTTCAGCCAACTCGCGCAGCGGCTGGGCGGCGCGGAGTCGCTTGTCTCCGCGTTACGTACGGTCAACCGCGACATGGTAGTCGCCGGGCAGGCCATCGTCGTGCTGGGTGTGACGGCGACGGTCTCGGGTCTCGCACGGCTGCTGGGCGCCTCGGAGCAGCCGGTGAGTGCCATAGTGGCCGATCTGTGCGGGCGGGGATTGGCCTGGGACAGCGCCGGGACTCTGTACCTGCCGGAACGGCTGGATACGCACTGGCGGGCGGAAATCGGCGGCGGCCGGCCGGTAACCAAGATCGCGGGATCGATGCTCGCGGAGAACCTGCGAGCGGTGGTCGGCGCGTTCGGTGTCGCCACCGATGGCCTGCGCAAGCCAGAACTGGCAACGCGGTTGTCCGCGCTCATGGCGGATCGTCCCTTGCTGGTCAAGGTGATCGCTGAGCTGCCGGAGGCGGCGAAGGATCGGCTCGGGGAGTACCGGCGTGGCCATGACGACTACTACTCGGGATCAGGCCGCGGCCGACCGCGTGGTGACCGTGATCCTACCCAGCTGCTGATCGGGCGCGGCCTGCTGCTGCCCGTCAACTATGGCCTTGAGCTGCCCAGAGAGGTGGCGGTCGCCGGCTGGCTGGCCGAACGTAAGCTCATGCTCACAGGGCAACCGACCATCCCGGCAGCCGGCGCCGACGAGGCAGCCGTGCGCCGGGGCGCACAAGCCGCCGCCCAAGAGGCGTTGCAGGGTGTGATGACCCTGCTCGACGAAGCCCGCTCGACGCCGATCGCGGCGCTGAAGAAGGGCGGGATCGGGACTCGGGAAAGGGCGCGGCTGGCCAAACGGCTGTTGATTCCGGAGAACGTCCTGGTGTTGTGGATCGACCTGGCGTACGCCGCGGGACTGCTGGGGCGAACCGACGTGGGGTACGTGCCCACCCAGTCCTACGCGGGATGGCGGGCCGCTGAACCGGGTTGGCGATGGGCGGTGTTGGCCGGCGCATGGTTTTCGCTAGAGCATGCACCAACCAGCAGGGAGATCGAGGGCGACAGGGAATATCCGCCGCCCTTACCACTGGGATCGGCCGCCGGCTTGCTGCGCCGCGCGCTGCTGTCGGCCGCCCGTGAGGGGGCGTCGATGCGCGCCGTGGGGGAGGAGATTGACTGGTTCTGCCCGTTGCATGGCTACCAACCTGCGCAGCGGGCCGCCAAGGTGAACGCCGCCATCCGCGAAGCCGAGCTACTCGGAGTGATAGCCACCGATGTGGTGTCCGAACTCGGAACCCATCTGCTGGCTGTGACCGCGACCGCGCCGGACGATGCTGTGCAGGGGCTGGCCGAGCGGTGCGTCGCGCTGCTGCCCGAAACGTCGTGCAACGTGATCCTGCAGTCTGATCTCACGGCCGTGGTTTCTGGCGAGCCGAGCGCGACCGCATCGCGGTTGCTGAACGACTCGGCCGTCGTCGAAACCCGCGGTGCTGCGAGAACCTGGCGGTTCAGCCCCGTCAGCGTCCGAGCTGCACTCGACGCCGGATGGACGGCCCAGGAACTGCTCACCGAGCTGGCTGCCATCTCAGCCCGCTCGGTTCCCCAGCCGCTGGAATACTTGATCACCGACGCGTCCCGCAAGCACGGGCAGGTTCGGGTGCGGGGCATGCACTCGTGCGTCATCGCCGATGAAGCCTTGATCACTGAGGTGCTCCACACCCGATCTCTCAACAAGCTGCATCTCAGCCGGCTCGCCCCCACCGTCCTTGCCAGCCCCCACACCCTTGAGGAGGTACTCAAACGGCTGCGTGAAGCGGACTTGTCACCGGTGGCAGAGGATGCCCAAGGCACCGTGATCGTCGAAACCCGTCATGACCACGAGGCCGCCGCACCTGAGCGCACGATCGTCGCGGCACCGCGCTCTGCGCTGTCCGCCCCCGCACTGGCGCGGCGACTGGCGGTCGACCCGCACGGCGCGACCTTGTGGACGCCCGTGGACTCGGCCACCTTCGAGCAGCTGGCACAGCTCAACTCCTCCCTCGACGACGCCGAGTTAGAGCTGCTGTCCGACGCCGTGGACCGTCACAACGACGTGCTCATCGTGTACCGGGACAACAGCGGCAGCCGGAGCACCCGGACAATCCGGCCACAACAGCTTTACGGCAAGTGGCTCGACTCCTGGTGCCATCTCCGTAATGCGCAACGCGACTTCACTATCGCCAACATCGAGGCGGTCGCCCCCGCCCGTTGATCATGAGTTAATGCCAGGACTGTCGTTCGACACGCTGCAGGCCGGCTCCGACTCCTCGTTCAATGCAGCTGACAAGCTAGGGACCTGGGCAGGGACCCATTGGAGGGATGGGCGTGAACCGAAACTGGTACCAGTGGCGGCCGATCACGGAACTCGACAATGTGCTGCTGGCGCGCCGGGCACCGTCTCTCGAAGGCCTGGCTCAGGCATGGAAGGAGGAACGGGAATCCATGCAGGAACATGAAGTGGAGCGAGCGTTCCTCGAGCGTTGGAAGAATAGGCTGGCCGTGGAGACCGGCGTCCTGGAGGGTCTGTATTCGATCGACAGGGGTGTCACCGAGACCCTGATCGAGCGAGGGTTCGATGCTGCACTGATTCCCAATGACTCGACAGACCGGGATCCCACGGTTGTGGTGAACCTGCTTCGAGACCAGCGGAGTGCCGTTGATCTCGTTTTCGATGTCGTCGTCCAAAGGCGCCACCTGAGCATGTCATTCGTCAAGGAGCTTCATGCCCTGCTGACCCGGTCCCAACTCACCACGACAGGTGTCGACCAATTCGGGCGGACAGTCGAGGTCGAACTGCGTCGAGGGGACTGGAAGGAACTGTCCAACAACCCCACGCGTGCGAATGGCTTGGTCCACGAGTATTGCCCACCGGAGCAGGTGCAGCCCGAGATGGAGCGGCTAATCGCCTTGCAGGAGCGCTACCGTACACAAGGAGTGAGCCCGGACGTGCTCGCAGCGTGGGTTCACCACCGCTTCACTCAGATTCACCCCTTCCAGGACGGCAACGGCCGGGTCGCACGGCTGCTTGCCTCGCTGATCTTCATCCGGGCTGAATGGTTGCCACTCGTGGTGCGCCGGGACGACCGAGTACGTTACCTGGACGTGCTTGAAGCGGCTGACAAGAGTGAACTCCTGCCGTTGGTTGAATTCTTCGACACCCTTCAACGAGCTGGTTTCATGCAGGCACTCAGCGTCGCTGCGCAGGTGATACAGGAACAGGACGAACTTGAGGTCGTCCTCACCGCGATCCGGGATCGATTGGCTGCCCGCGAAGAGGTGGCCAGCAGCGAGCTTGAGGAGTTGGCCGTTGATCTCCGGGACGACGCGCAGAAATTGATGACAGAGGTGCAGGATGAGCTGCGGTCGGTGCTCAGAGAGCGTCGCGTACCGGGGCGAGTATTCGTGGACGCCGATGCCGCCGAGACGGCGATGTGGTATCGGAACGAGCGGATTGACCTCGCCGGAGAGTTCGCCTACTTCGCGGACTTCACCCGATATAATCATTGGGTCCGGCTGAAGATCGACCTGGACAGTCGCTTTGATGTGTTGCTCTCCGTCACTGGTGTCGGGCGCAACACCAGTGCTCTAGCGGCGGTCGTCGGGGCGTGGGAGGTCTCCTCGAACGGAGACGACGGTTCCGATCGACGGCCGGTGCAGGTGGTGAGCCAAGAGCCCTTCACCGCGACAAGCCGAGAAGATCCTCGAACCGTGCGAGAGTGTTTCGCCGGCTGGCTTCGCACCGACTTGGCCCGTGCCCTGGCATCGTGGCAACGCGGCCTTTGAATGGGCCAGGGGTGTTCGAATGGTCGGGCTCGGCCGAGTCACACCCAGGTTGCAACTGAGCCATGACAGCCCGGTGCGGCAGACTGGCCGGGCAGCACCGCCGTCGAGAGGAGCAGCCTTGATCCGGCCGCAAGCCGACGTTCTGGCCGTCGCCCGCGACCACGTGCTCGAATGTGGGGCGGGGTTGCCAGAGAAGCAAGTCCTCGCTGTGCTGGAGCTGGCCGACAACCGGTTGGAGGAGCTGCTGGCCCTGGCGCACGATGTCCGGATGCGCTGGTGCGGCCCCGAGGTCGAGGTCGAAGGAATCGTCAGCGTCAAGACCGGCGGCTGCCCGGAGGACTGCCATTTCTGCTCACAGTCCGGCCAGTTCAGTTCACCGGTGCGCGCGGTATGGCTGGACATCCCCGGCCTGGTCGAGGCGGCCAAGCAAACCGCGGCCACCGGGGCCACCGAATTCTGCATCGTCGCCGCGGTGCGAGGACCGGACCGGCGGCTGATGTCCCAAGTCAAAGCCGGTATCGAGGCAATCCGCGCCGAACCGGAGACCGCACAGATCAACATCGCCTGCTCGCTGGGCATGCTGACCCAGGAACAGGTGACCGAGCTGGCCGCCATCGGTGTGCACCGTTACAACCACAATCTGGAGACCGCGCGCTCCTACTTCCCGACCGTGGTGACCACGCACACCTGGGAGGAGCGCTTCCACACGCTGCAGATGGTGCGCGAGGCCGGGATGGAGGTCTGCTGCGGCGGCATCATCGGCCTGGGGGAGTCGGTGGCGCAGCGCGCCGAGTTCGCGGCACAACTCGCCTCGCTGGCGCCCGACGAGGTACCGATGAACTTCCTCAATCCGCGGCCGGGCACACCGCTTGCCGACCAAACCGTGTTGGCGGGCTCGGAGGCGCTGAAGACCGTGGCTGCTTTCCGGCTTGCCCTGCCTCGAACGATCCTGCGTTTCGCGGGCGGCCGGGAGATCACGCTAGGAGATCTCGGGGCACGGCAGGGCATGCTGGGGGGCATCAATGCGGTCATCGTCGGCAACTACCTCACGACCCTCGGGCGGCCCGCGGACCGTGACCTTCGGATGCTCGGTGAATTGCAGATGCCGATCAAGGCGCTGGGCCAGACGCTGTGACGTTCTGCGACCTCTGTGGGTGCCCGGTTGAGGTGGACAAGCACGCGGCGTGCGCCCGGCGGCGCGAGTTGGAGCCGCCCCGGTATTGCCCGCAGTGCGCGCGCCGGATGGTCGTGCAGGTGACGCCGGCGGGCTGGTCGGCGCAGTGCAGCGCGCACGGCCGTCACCCGAGTTTGGGATAGGGGTGAAGGTAGAGGTCTGGCAAGCTCCTGAGCGGGCATCGTTCCGGCGTCTGGTGGCGCGCCGCGTCCACCTGGTGCCCACACTGAGCGTGCTGTGCGCGGTGGCGGTGCTGGGCCTGCCGCTAGGTGCCCTGTGGTCCCGGCTCGCGCCGCCCGAGTTCGTCGCGCGCTCCGATCGCGCACCGATGCCAGGCGGTGTGCTGCCCTTCGTCGGGCAAAGCGAGCACCGCTTTGACGCGATGGCGACTTTTCTGCTGCTCGGGCTGGCTGCCGGGCTGCTCACGGGAGCGGCGCTGTGGCTGCTGCGACGCCGCCGTGGCCCGGTGATACTCATCGTCGCGGTGATCGGCTCGCTGGTCGCGGCGTGGCTGGCGATGCGTACCGGCCTGTGGCTCGCCGCTGCACGGTATCCCGATCTCGCCAGCAGCGGCGCTCCGTTCCCGCGCGCACCTGTATTGGAATCGGGCTGGGTGGTCGTCGCGAAGCCCTTCGGCGTCGTCATCGCCTACAGCCTCACCACGGCCTGGAACGCTGCCCACGACTTGGGCCGCGACTCGTGAGTGGGAAACAGTGTCATAACACTGTTCCCACTCACGACTCAGTTGCGGCTGCTTTGCACGGCGAACTGGTTCAGCGGGACTGGCACTGCGCGCAGCGCCCGTAGGAACGCCGCCTCGCGCAGGAGCAGGGTGCGTACCGCGCGCAGCCGATCGACTGGGTCGCATTGTTCCAGTAAGGCCTGCCGGTCCTCCAGAGTCAGCAGGCAGTCCGCAGCGAGTAGATGCGGCAGCGCCGCGGCGTCGACGTCCTCGGCGGGCTCGTCCCAGTCCCCGTGCTGCCACGCCGCGGAGCAGTACTGCCGGTGAGCCTCCCGAGCCGCGTGGGCGAGCATCGGCACTCGCAGCAGGTCTTCGGCCGGCGGGTCGTCATCAGGCACCCACTCGACACTACCGACCAAATAAGGTGCCGACGTGCGGTCGATATGGAGTAGCCGGAACCGCCTTTCGCCGCGGGTGACGATGTCGAAGCGGCCGTCGGGAAGCCTGCGGGCCTCCTGGAGTACCGCGGTGCATCCGATGTCGTGAGTCTCCTCCGCAGCGTCCAAAGCCTGCTTGACCGCGACGACACCGAAGCTGCGGCCTGGTACGGCTCCGGTCACCAGGTCGACGGTCAACTGGCGGTAGCGGGGCTCGAAGATGTGCAGCGGAAGCGATGCGCCCGGTAGCAACACAGTGCCCAGTGGGAACAGCGGGACGGTCTCGGCCACCCGTTAACGTTACGATGCCGAGTGCGGATCCGCTAAACGAAGACAAGTCGTCCGGGTCAGGGCTCTGGTGGCCGCAGCACGGCGAAAGGGTCGGTGACCCGCATCCCGCACTCGGCGAAGCGATACAGCGCCGCAGGCCTGCCGCCGGCGGGTCCAGGCGCGGCGGTGCAGCCGGTCGGGACCAACACTCCGCGCCGGGACAGCACCCGTTGCAGGTTGGTCGCCGACACCCGGTGGCCCAACGCAGCGGAGTACAGCTCGCGCAACGCCGAGACGGTGAACTCCGGTGGCGCCAGCGCGAATCCGAGGTTGGTGTAGGAAAGCTTGGCACGTAGCCGGTCCCGGGCCCGTCGGACGATCAGGCCGTGATCGAAGGCGGTGCATGGCGATCCCCGCAGCGCATCCGCCACCGGATGCCATGCGGTGTCGGGCGGGAGCGCGGGATCGGCCCCACAAGGCACCAGACCGAGGAATGCGGTGGCCACGGTGCGCTGGTGCGGCATCCGGTCGGGCGCGCTGAACACCTGTAGCTGCTCCACGTGCGCTACCTCACGCACATCCACCTTCTCCGCGAGCTGGCGCAGTACCGAGGTCTGCACGTCCTCGCGGTCCCCGAGCCGGCCACCTGGCAACGCCCAGCGCCCGGCGTCGGGCTCGATGCCGCGTTGCCACAACAGAACCTGCAGTTGACCGTGCCGGACCTGCAGCACTGCAGCGAGAACTTCGTGCATCGCGAGCCCGACGCTGTTATTATTCACGGTTTCCGATTGTAAGGCGAAAACTCGGGCAGAGGCCAGCACTGGCGCTGGCGATGAAGGAGGCGACATGGCCGCTACTGCCGTACCGGAGCGGACCCACGCCGGCTACCCAACACCGGAGCAAGATCGTGCCTGGTTGGCCGAGGTGCGCGAGCTCGCCAGGCAACGCGACGCGGTGCTGCTCGCGCACAACTACCAGGTGCCTGCGATCCAGGACGCCGCCGACCACGTCGGCGACTCGCTTGCGCTGTCCCGCATCGCCGCCGACTGCGCAGCGAGCACCATCGTCTTCTGCGGCGTGCACTTCATGGCCGAGACCGCAAAGATCCTCGCGCCGGGCAAGACGGTGCTTATTCCGGACGCGCGGGCGGGTTGCTCGCTGGCCGACTCCATCGACGCCGAGCAGCTGCGGGCTTGGAAGGCGGAGCACCCGGGCGCGGTCGTGGTGTCCTATGTGAACACCACCGCGGAGGTGAAGGCCGAGACCGATATCTGCTGTACCTCGTCCAACGCCGTCGCGGTGGTCGAGTCAATCCCGGCCGACCTTACGGTGCTGTTCCTGCCCGATCAGTTCCTCGGCGCGCACGTCCAGCGCGTCACCGGCCGCACCAACCTGCACATCTGGGCCGGGGAATGCCACGTGCACGCCGGGATCAACGGCTCCCAGCTGGCGGCCAAGGCCGCCGCCGTACCCGACGCCGAGCTCTACATCCACCCGGAATGTGGTTGCGCCACCAGCGCGCTGTACCTGGCAGGCGAGGGTGCGGTGCCCGCTGAGCGGGTGCGGATCCTGTCCACCGGCGGGATGCTCGACGCTGCTCGGGCAACCGGCGCCCGCGAAGTCCTGGTCGCCACCGAGGTCGGCATGCTGCACCAGCTGCGGCGCGCGGCTCCCGAGGTCGACTTTCAAGCAGTGAACGATCGGGCCTCCTGCCGCTACATGAAGATGATCACCCCAGCGGCCCTGCTGCGGTCGTTGCGTGACGGCGTCGACGAGGTGACTGTCCCAGCCGACATCGCCGAGCGGGCCCGGGGAGCGGTACAGCGCATGATCGATATCGGCCGGCCGGGTGGCGGCGAGTGACGTCCCGCGGAGGCGGCGATATGACCGCCGATGCATTCGGTCCGGCGGAGGCGGTGATATGACCGCCTGGGAGCTCACCGTGGATCTTGCGGTGGTCGGTACCGGCGTCGCCGGGTTGACCGCCGCTTTGCGCGCCGCCGAGCTCGGGCTGCAGGTGGCGGCCGTGACCAAGGCGACGGTCGAGGACGGCAACACCCGGTGGGCGCAGGGCGGTGTCGCGGTGGCGCTACCGAGTACCGGCGACAGCGTGGACGCGCATGTGGCTGACACGCTGGCGGCCGGTGCCGGACTGTGTGATGAGGTAGCTGCCCGGGCGATCCTGGCCGACGGCCCCGCTGCGGTCAACGTGTTACGGGCCCGCGGCGCCGTCTTCGACTGCGGTCTGGGAGGCTTGGAACGCACCCGCGAAGGTGGGCACGGGGCCTTCCGGGTGATCCACGCCGGGGGTGACGCGACCGGAGCCGAAATCCAGAGAGCGCTGGTTGGCGCAGCCCAGGGCGGGCAGCTGCTGTTACTGGCGGGTCAAGCAGCGACCGACGTGTTGCGCGACGACACCGGTAGAGTAGCCGGGTTGGCGCTGCTCAGTGACGGCCCCAAGGTGGGTGTGCTGCGCGCGCGGGCCATCCTGCTCGCCACCGGAGGGTTGGGCCAGCTCTACGCCGTCAGCACCAATTCCGACGTCGCTACCGGCGACGGGCTGGCGCTGGCGTTGCGGGCCGGGGCGTTGACCGCCGATCTGGAATTTGTGCAATTCCATCCGACCGTGCTGCGTGCCGGGCCGGGCTCGCGGGGCCGGCAGCCGCTGATCACCGAAGCTGTCCGGGGCGAGGGTGCGGTCCTACTTGACACCACCGGCAGTCCGGTGATGACCGGCGTGCATCCCCTCGGTGCGCTCGCCCCGCGAGACGTGGTGGCCGCCGCGATCGCCGCCCGGATGGCCCAGACCGGCACCGATCACGTGTTGCTCGACGCCACCCACCTCGGTGGCGCGCAGCTGCGCCGTCGCTTCCCGACGGTGCACGCCGCCTGCATGGCGGTCGGCGTTGATCCAGGTCGGGTGCCGATCCCGGTGGCCCCAGCGGCCCATTACCAGTGCGGCGGTGTGGTCACCGACATCAACGGCCGGACCACCGTGCCCGGCATCTACGCAGCTGGGGAGGTGGCCCGGACCGGCCTGCACGGCGCCAACCGGCTGGCTTCCAACAGCCTGCTGGAGGGGCTGGTGATGGGCGCCCGGGCCGCGGAAGCGGTGGCGGCCGACCTCGCGGCGTCCGCACGCCCCGGCCCGCCGCTGCGGCCCCCCGAGTCCCAGCCGATGGCCGATCGCGACGCAGTACAACGCGCAATGAGTGCACACGCCGGCATCGGCCGAGACGCCGCCGGGCTCGCCGCTGCCTCGGCGAGTGTGGGCGCCACCACCCGGCGGCGCTTGCGGACTCCCCGTGATGCGGAGGACGCCGGGCTCACCCTGGCTGCCGCCGCCGTACTGGCTGCCGCGACCGCGCGCACCGAGAGCCGTGGCTGCCATCTGCGCACCGACCACCCGTGCACCGCGTCGCAATGGCGGCGCAGCATCGCCATGGTGCTCGACGACACCGGAGTCCCGGTGCCGGCCGAGCCGGCGCTGGTCGGAGGCGCAGCGTGAGCATCGATCCCGCCACCCTGGGTCTCGAGATCGACGAGGTACACCGGGTCATCCGCACCGCATTGGACGAGGACCTGCGCTACGGCCCGGACGCCACGACCGCGGCCTGCGTGCGGGCCGGAGCCGTCGCGGCAGCGACCGTCTCGCCACGCAAGCCCGGCACGTTGGCTGGGCTGCCGGTGTTCCTCGGGGTGCTCGATGCGGTGCTGGGGGCCGGGGGGTACGAGATCATCGCCCGATGTCAGGACGGTGACCAGCTTGCCGCCGGGGACGTCGCGCTCGCCGTTGGCGCTCCGGTGGCCGGTCTGCTCACCGCCGAGCGCACCGCACTCAACTTGCTGTGTCACCTCTCGGGAGTAGCCACGGTCACCGCCGCATGGGTGGGCGCGGTAGCTGGTACGGGCGTGTCGATCCGGGATTCGCGCAAGACTCTCCCAGGATTGCGTGCGCTGCAGAAGTACGCGGTTCGCTGTGGTGGAGGGACCAACCACCGGATGGGCCTCGGCGACGCGGTGTTGATCAAGGACAATCATGTGACCGCCGCTGGCTCGGTGACCGCCGCCATCGCGGCCGTCCGGGAGCATGCCCCGCAGCTGCCCTGTGAGGTGGAGGTCGGCACCCTGGAGGAGTTGGACGAGGCGCTGGCCGCTGAGGTGTCACTGGTGCTGCTGGACAACATGACAGTGCCGCAATGCGCTGAGGCCGCCAGCCGAGCCGCAGGTTCGCGTACCGAGCTGGAGGCCTCCGGCGGGCTGACGCTCGACGTCGCACGGGCCTACGCCGAGACCGGGGTGCGTTACCTGGCGGTCGGAGCACTCACCCACTCCGCGCCAGCCTTGGATCTCGGCCTGGACTTGAGCTCCAGCTAGCGACTAGCGAGACCGGTCCACAATGGTGCGGGCTTTGGCAGCATTGGGCCAGTGGGTACCGGCGGCACGGCGATCGTCCTCGGCGGGGGCGGCTTGCTCGGCGCCGTCCAGGTCGGAATGCTGCGGGCGTTGATCGAGGCCGGGGTGCGGCCCGACCTGGTGGTCGGCACGTCGATCGGGGCGCTCAACGGAGCGGTGCTGGCCGCGCTGCCGCCCGAGGAGGTCGCTGACCGGCTTGACGTGCTGTGGCGCTCCTCCGACGCGCGGGCCGTGTTCGCTGCCGGGACGGTCCGGCGGCTGCGGGAGTTCGCCCGCAGCGGGGTGGCCGCTCATACGTCGGGTCCGCTGCGCCGGGCGGTGACCGCCGTGCTGGGCGACCGGTGCATCGAGGACCTGCCCGTGCGCTTCACTTGCTGCGCTGCGAGCATCGAGGATGCTGCAGAACACTGGTTCGATCGTGGTCCCGTCGTCGACGCGGTGCTGGCCTCAGCTGCAGTGCCCGGGCTGCTGCCCCCGGCGGTCGTCGACGGCCGGCATTACCTGGACGGTGGCCTGGTGAACAGCATCCCGCTGGGTCACGCCGTCGCGCTGGGCGCCGATCGGATCTTCGTGCTACAGGTTGGGCGCGTCGACCAGCCGTTGCGGCCGCCGCGGCGGCCTTGGGAGGTTGCCCTGGTGGCCTTTGAAATCGCTCGCCGGCACCGCTACGCCCGTGACCTGGCCTCCGTCGGAGATGACGTTGAGGTGCACGTGCTGCCGGCGGGCCAGGGTGGCGCGCCGCCCTGGGACAGCCGGGCGGCGCTGCGCTATCGGGACGTGGCCGCCACCGCGAACCGGATCGCCACCGCGTACCGCGCGTCGGCGGAGTACCTGCAGGCTCGTCTTGGCACCGGGGGCCGGCGGTGAGCCTCCCGCCGCGGTGGGTTCGCCGGGTGGTGCTTGCCCCCGCGGTGGTGCTGCTCACCGTCTCGGTGCTGACCACGCTGCCGGTGTGGATGCTGCTGGCCGCTGCGCTTTCGCCGTTCCTGCCGGGCCGGCTGCGTGCGCTACGGGTACTGTGGGTGGTCGTCGTCGCGCTGGTGCTGGAAAGCCTGGTGCTGGTAGCGCTGTTCGGGCTCTGGCTGGCCGCCGGATTCGGGACGGCGATACGGACGCCGCCGTTCCAGTATCTGCACTACCAGCTCGTGGGTTGGTACCTGCGGGTGCTCTACGGCGAGGCGGCCCGGGTGCTGCGGTTGCGGGTGGACGTCGAGGGCCCCGACCCCGACGACTACCTCGACCGACCGTTGCTCGTGTTCTGCCGGCACGCCGGTCCCGGCGACTCGTTCCTCCTTGTCCACGCGTTGGTCAACTGGTATGCGCGGGAACCGCGGATCGTGCTGGCCGAGGCGTTGCAGTGGGATCCGGCGCTTGACGTGGTGCTCAACCGGCTGCCCAACCGGTTCCTGCCCGGCGGGGGTGGCGAGCAGCTGCAACGGCGGATCGGTGAGCTCGCGACCGCCCTCGACCACAACGACGCCTTGGTGATCTTCCCTGAGGGCGGCAACTTCACCGAGCGTCGCCGGCTGGCCGGCATCGCCCGGCTGCGGGCGCGCGGGCTCGAGGACATGGCGCGCCGATCCGAGGCGATGCGTCATGTGCTGCCGCCGCGCCCGGGCGGAGTCGCGGCGGCGCTGGCCGCGGCTCCCGATGCCGATGTCGTGTGGGTGGCGCACGCGGGCCTGGACCACCTGTACACCGTGGTCGACATCTGGCGGGAACTGCCGCTCGATCAGACCGTGCGGATGCGCTGGTGGCGGGTGCCGGCCGCCGAGGTGCCGCGCGGCGAACAAGCTCAGGTGGAGTGGCTCTACCGCTGGTGGGAGCGGATCGATGACTGGGTGGATGGGATCCGGCGGGGCTCCTGAGCCAGCTCAGGGCCCGGGTCTGCGCCCACCGTCTCGAGCATCACCCAGCAGCATGGCGACGCCTCATGCCATGCTCATGGGTCTGATAGGACAGCGACCGAGCGCAGCCCTACCGGTCTTGGCGCTCGGCACAGCGGGCGCCGGTGATCCGCGGGACGCAGTCTGCGTGGTCTAGCAGCAGATCCACCGCCGCGTCGTTGCGGGCGGTCTCGCGGTCGATGACGGTCTCCGGTGGATAGAAGCCACCTTGCGCCTGGCTGGTCGGATACATCTCAAAGGTGAAGGACCAGATGCGATGTTGCGCCCACATCCAGTCGCCGATCGAGCCGTCGGTGATGTAAAGGTGGCTGGATTGTTTCGGGGTGTAGCCGTTGGTGGCGGCCATCGCCTCGCCCAGCTTGCGGAAGGCCGCCGCGTCGGAGGTGCTCAGGCCGGGGCCGGTGTCGTCGGTGGTGAATCCGTAGGGCCACAGCACCAACTCGGAGAAGCTGTGGAAGTCGATGTGGGCGGTGATCTGCTGCACGCTGCCGATAACGCGGCTGTTCACCCAGTCCCTGAGCTGCGCGGTCTCCGGCGCGGAGAATGGTTCGGTGCCGTGATAGGTGTCCTTGGCAGGATCGCTGCTCGAACCGCCGCAGCATCCCCATTGCTCGCCCCAGTTCCGGTTAGGGTCGGTTCCGATCTCGGCGTCCTCCGGCGTCGGCTGCCGGTTCTTGCGCCACAACCCGAAAAAGCCGGTGGAGACGTCGTACTCGATACCGTCCGGGTTGGCCATCGGAACAACCCAGATCTCCCGAGACCGCATTAACTGGGTAATTTTCGGGTCTATTCCATAGCCTTGCGCCAACCGCTGCACGATGTGCAAGCACATTTCGACGGTGAGGTGCTCACGGGCATGCTGCGCGCAACTGAACAATACCTCGGGTTGCTGCTTGTCGGCGCGTACATCGTCACTGATCTTCACCAGCGGTAGTGGGCGACCCTCCACCGACTGGCCGTAGCTGGACACCGCCACCTGCTGGGGATGCGCAGCGGCCAGCGAGTCCAGCTCGGCGGTGAGCGCGCGGTAGTTGGAATAACCCCGGTACCCGATCGGGAATTCGCCGGGCGCGACCAGTCCAGGCACCGTGGGTAGCGCTGGGAGCGGAAGCAACCGCAGCCCAGAGGCCCGCAACCGGTCCGCCTGGGTGGGCGTGGCCCGGATCTCCAGATAGTCACTGCCGCCGCCGAGTACGTCGACGCCCTCGCGCAGCACCGCAGTGCGCGCGGCCGAGTCGTCCACCCCCGCCACCCGGTATGCCGCCATCGGCTCAGGCGGAGGCTGGGGTGGCGCCGCTGCGGTCGCGGACACCGGCACGGCCACTGCAAGCACCGCCAACAGCACGATCATGGCAGCACGACGTACGGGCACTTCGCGGAGCGTAATACCCAGCCCCATCCCGCATTCAGCAGGCAGCGTCGAGTTTCGAGGCGCGTAATCCCGCTGCGCCCGCTCAACGCCCAGCGACAGCGGACAGCGGCGCATTACGCTGGGCACCATGCTCACTCGCACAGATCTGCGTGGTCGACTTCCTGGCCCTGCGGTGCTGCGCGGGCTGCTGCCGCGGGCCGAGGTGGACGTCGACTCGGTGGCCCGCCAGGTGGCTCCGGTAATCGACGCGGTGCGCGACCGGGGTGTGGCGGCGGTACTGGAATTCACCGAACGCTTCGATGGAATGCGGCCGGCCGGCGTCCGGGTTCCGGTCCGCGCACTGCGCACGGAACTGGAGCAGCTGGATCCGGCGGTGCGCGCCGCGTTGGAGGAATCTATTGACCGGGCCTGCCGGGTGCACGCCGATCAGCGACGTGCGGACACGGCCACCCAGGTGGTCCCCGGCGGCCGCGTCACGCAGCGATGGGTTCCGGTGGAACGGGTCGGGCTCTACGCGCCCGGCGGGCTGGCCGTCTACCCGTCCACTGTGGTGATGAACGTGGTACCCGCGCAGGTGGCCGGGGTGGCGTCGCTGGTGGTGTGCTCACCGCCGCAGGCTGCCCATGACGGTCGGCCGCACCCCACCGTGCTCGCCGCGGCCGCGCTGCTCGGGATCGACGAGGTGTGGGCGGTCGGCGGCGCGCAGGCCGTCGCGCTGCTCGCCTACGGCGGCACGGACACCGACGGCGCGCCGCTGAACCCGGTGGACCTGATCACCGGCCCCGGCAACATCTACGTCACCGCGGCCAAACGCGCCCTGCGCGGCATGATCGGCATTGACGCGGAGGCCGGTCCCACCGAGATCGCCATCCTGGCCGACGGCAGCGCCGACCCGGTGCACGTCGCCGCCGACCTGATCTCCCAAGCCGAGCACGACACGCTGGCGGCCAGTGTGTTGATCACCGACTCGGTGGCGTTGGCCGACGCCGTCAACACACAGCTGCATCAGAGGGTCGCTGCTACCAAGCACACCGAACGGATCCGTGCCGCGCTGACTGGCCGGCAGTCCGGCTGCATCCTCGTCTCCGACGTGGCCGCCGGGCTGAAGGTCGTGGATGCCTATGCGGCCGAACACCTGGAGATCCAGACCTTGGATCCGGCCGCGGTGGCCCGCCGGGTGCGCAACGCTGGAGCGATCTTCGTCGGCCCGTACGCGCCGGTGTCGCTGGGCGACTACTGCGCCGGTTCCAACCACGTGCTGCCCACCGGGGGCTGTGCGCGGCACTCCTCGGGGCTATCCGTGCAAACCTTCCTGCGCGGCGTGCAGCTCATCGAATACGACTCCGATGCGCTGGTGCAGGTAGCCGACCACGTCATCGCGCTCGCCGACGCCGAGGACCTCCCCGCGCACGGCCAGGCGATCACCGCCCGGTTCCGCGGAACCACGCCGTGACCGCGATGGCGGCCGCGGTGGGATGCGGCGTGACGCTTGCCGACCTGCCGCTACGCGAGGACCTGCGGGGCCACAGTCCCTACGGCGCCCCACAGCTGGACGTCGCGGTGCGGCTGAACACCAACGAGAATCCCTACCCCCCGCCGCCCGAACTGGTCGCCGACGTCACCGCTGCAGTGCAGCAGGCGGCTCAACACCTGCACCGCTACCCCGACCGCAACGCCGTCGCGCTGCGCACCGCCCTGGCCGGTTACCTCACCGGGCGCACCGGCGTGCCGCTGGCTGCGGCCAACCTGTGGGCGGCCAACGGATCCAACGAGATCATCCAGCAGCTGTTGCAGGCGTTCGGGGGGCCCGGGCGAAGCGCGCTGGGATTCACCCCGTCCTACTCGATGCATCCGATCATCTCCGCAGGTACCCATACCCAGTGGATTCCGGCGCCGCGGCGAGCGGACTTCTCGATGGACCCGGCAGGCGCGGTGGCGGCCATCGAGGCGCACCAGCCCGATGTGTTGTTCGTGACGAGCCCCAACAACCCCACCGGACAGGCAATCCCGGCTGCCGACTTAACTTCAGTGTTGGCTGCCGCGCCAGGCATCGTGGTGGTCGACGAGGCCTACGGGGAGTTCTGCAGCCGTCCGAGCGCGATCGGGCTGCTCGACGAATTCGCCGGCCGGCTGGTGGTCTGCCGGACGATGAGCAAGGCGTTCGCCTTCGCGGGCGGGCGGCTGGGTTACCTCGCCGCCGCGCCCGCCGTGGTGGAAGCCCTGGCGCTGGTACGGCTGCCCTACCACCTCTCCACGCTCACTCAAGCGGCCGCCCGCGCCGCGCTGCGTCACGGATCGTCCACGCTGGAGTCTGTGGCGGTGTTGGTGCGGGAGCGGGAGCGGGTGGCCGCAGCGTTGCACGACCTGGGTAGCCAGGTGGTGCCGTCCGACGCCAACTTCGTGTTGTTCGGGCGGTTCGCCGATGCACCGGCCGCGTGGCGGCGCTACCTGGATCACGGTGTGCTGATCCGTGACGTGGGGATCGCGGGTCACCTGCGGGTCACCGTGGGGACCCCTGCGGAGAACGACGCGTTCCTGGCTGCGAGCGCGGCAGTCCTAGCGGAGGAGGCGCCATGAGCCGTACGGCCCGGGTCGAGCGGGTGACCAAGGAGTCATCGGTGCTGGTCGAACTTGATCTCGACGGCACTGGGACCGCCGAGGTGAACACCGGCATCGCGTTCTTCGACCACATGCTCACCTCGCTGGCTAAGCATGCAATGTTCGACCTGGTTGTTCGGGCTACCGGCGACGTGGATACCGATGCGCACCACACCGTCGAGGACGTCGCCATCGTGCTCGGGCAGGCGTTGCGCGAAGCGCTGGGCGACAAGGTCGGCATCCGGCGCTTCGGGGACGCCTGGGTGCCGATGGACGAGACCTTGGCCCACGCTGCGGTGGACGTGTCGGGGCGCCCGTACTGCGTGCACAGCGGCGAACCTGAAGTGCTCGACGGTTTCGTGGTGGGGGGAAACTACCCCACGGTGCTCAACCGGCACGTCTTCGAGACGCTGGCCTTCCACGCGCAGGTGGCCATGCACATCCGGGTGTTGCACGGCCGCGACCCGCACCATGTCACCGAGGCCCAGTACAAGGCGCTGGCGCGGGCGCTGCGCGCCGCGGTGGAGTTCGATTCGCGCACCTGCGGGGTGCCCTCCACCAAGGGCGTTCTGTGATCGGTGTCGGGCTGCTGGCGTTGGCCGGTTTCCTGCTCGGCGGCGTGGTCTCAACCTGGCGCGGCCGCTGGCCGTGACCCTCGGGATAGGCACCGCACTGGCCACCGCCGGTGGGATCACCTGGCTGCTGTGACCCGTGCCGTCCCTCAACGTGCAGTCCGGCGAAACGCGGCTATCGATCCCCGAATTACGGCAATCCGTCCCCAGAACGCGCCCAAGTTCAGCTACGTTTCACAGCCATCAGGCTAGCTATGCTGCGATGCGTGAGGACCACCCTGAGCCCCGCTGACATGGCGGCGCAGCGGCGTTCGTGGTTCAACCCGTTGCAGCCGGCATGACCAAGCGCGTGGTGGTCGTCGGCGCCGACGCGACCGGGATGAGCGCTGCCTCGCAGGCGCTTCGGCGCACGGGCCGGGATGCACTGGAGGTGGTGGTCTTCGAACGCGGCCATCACGTGTCCTACTCGGCCTGCGGCATCCCGTACTGGGTGGCGGGTGATGTCGCCAGCCCAGATGCGCTGATCGCACGCAGTGCAGCCGACCATCGAGCCAATGGCATCGACCTGCGAGTTGGCACCGAAGTCACCGCTATCGACGTGGATGCCCGCACAGTGACCGCCGTCGAGTGTGACGGTGGCGCGACCTATCGCGTCGGTTTCGATGATCTGGTGCTGGCCACCGGCGCGGTATCGATACGTCCGGACTTGCCCGGGGTGGACGCACCCGGCGTCTATGGCGTGCAAACCTTGGACGACGGCGCAGCTGTGCTGGCCGGGCTGACTGGTTCACCGCGCCGGGCCGTTGTGGTTGGCGGCGGCTACATCGGGATCGAGATGGCCGAGGCGCTGGTCCGCCGGGGCCTGGCGGTCACGGTGGTGGACCAGGCACCCGAGCCGATGACCACCCTCGACCCGGACATGGGCGCCCTGGTACGCGAGGCGATGCAGAAAATGGGGATCACGGTGCTCACCGGCACCCCGGTCACCGGGTTCGAGACTGGTCCCGACGGCCGGATATCAGCAGTGGGCACCGAGGGTTCAGCGCTGCCGGCGGACATCGTCGTGCTCGGGCTGGGCGTGCGGCCGGCCACCGAGTTGGCCCGGGCGGCCGGGCTCCCGCTGGGCGAGTACGGCGGCATACTCACCGATCGGCAGATGAGAGTGCTCGGGCATGACGGGGTGTGGGCCGGCGGGGACTGTGTCGAGGTGCTGCATCGGGTCTCGCTGTGTCGGATGTACGTGGCGTTGGGCACCCACGCCAACAAGCACGGCCGGGTGATCGGCACGAACCTGGGTGGCGGCTACGCGACATTTCCCGGCATTGTCGGTACGGCGGTGAGCAAGGTCTGTGACCTTGAGGTTGGTCGGACCGGACTGCTGGAGGTCGAGGCGCGGGCCGCGGGATTCAAACCGATCAGCGTGACGGTGCAGTCCACCACCCGGGCCGGCTACATGCCGGGGACCACCCCGATCACCATCAAGATGATCGCCGAGCACGGTACCGGGCGGCTGCTCGGCGCGCAGCTGGTTGGCCGGAACGGCTCGGGTAAGCGAGTCGATGTGTGCGCCGTCGCGTTATGGAATGAGATGACCGTCGAGGACATGACCAACCTGGATCTCGGATACGCGCCACCGTTCTCCCCAGTCTGGGATCCCGTGCTGGTAGCCGCACGAAAGGCTGCAGCGGCCGTCTGAGGAGGATGGACGGAAGTTCCACGGAACTCGGGACATACTCACCTAGCGGCGGGTTCAGCCGGGTGGGAGGCCGTACTTGCGCACTGCGACGGGCATCACCGGGTACCTCCCTTCGTAGATCCGCTGGTGCAGCTCCGCCTCGACGATGGCGCGCACGATCGGTTCCTGCCGCGCGGCATCATCGACGGTGGTCACTTGCAGTGGCCAATCACCAGCGGTCGAGCCGCGCATATGGGCGTGGTTGAAGCTGCGCCGGAACCAGGCGATCACCTGAACGGGCGCGACTGGCCCGCCATCCCGCGAGGTGGACTCACGCTGCCGAGGCCAAGAAAGTTCCCAGTGTTCAGCCACGCTTCCGTCGTCCTGCTCGGCGCTACGTCGGCTGATATCACCGGTACCTTCCAGGAACGTCGCGTCAGCCTCGGTGAAGACGCCACGGACCACCGGGTCGAGCAACTGCACCGCGCGGCGGAACACAGCCACCCGGTCCGGCCAGGACCTTGCGGTCTCGTAACTGCGCGTCGCGAGATCGGCCAGGTGCCGCAGTAGATCCTCCGCACGCGGCCCGAATGCGCTGTCCATAGTCGCCTCCCGGTCTCGACAGCGTTCTGAAGATAGTCTGGGGCCCAATTGCTGCGACCTGTCTCGGGTAAGCCAGGTCTGGAAGGCTGGCAGCGTGACCGACGTCGTCGTGCTGGACTATGGGTCGGGCAACTTGCGCTCCGCTGAGCGGGCGCTGCACCGGGCCGGCGCGAACGTGACAGTGACGGCCGACGTCGATGCCGCGCTGAGCGCTGACGGTCTGGTGGTGCCTGGAGTCGGGGCCTTCGCCGCCTGCATGGCCGGGCTGTGCGCGGTGCGCGGTGACCGAATCATCGGGCGCCGGCTGGCCGGAGGTCGTCCGGTGCTCGGGATCTGCGTGGGAATGCAGGTGTTGTTCAGCCGCGGCGTCGAGCATGGGGTGCAGACCGACGGGTGCGATCAGTGGCCCGGGACCGTGGAGCTGTTGAAGGCCGACGTGTTGCCGCACATGGGGTGGAACACGGTAGCGCCACCGGCAGGCTCCCGGCTGTTCGCTGGCCTCGACCCCGACGCCCGTTTCTACTTCGTGCACTCCTACGCCGCCTGCCGCTGGGAGCTGGAGACCTCAGAGCCGCTGGTGGCGCCGCTGGTCACCTGGGCCGAGCACGGCGAGCCGTTCGTCGCCGCCGTAGAGAACGGACCGCTGTGGGCGACTCAATTCCACCCCGAGAAGTCCGGCGACGCCGGCGCCTACTTACTACGCAACTGGATCGAAACACTATAGTGCGGTGAATGCGGAATTCGTCGAAGGAGTCAGAAGATTTCAGATCCCCCAGCCTTGCCTTGCATCACCAGTACTGGCGGCTTCGGATGTGATGTGGGCCGTCTGTTGTTGGTGCCGGGTCGTTGCTACACGGTTGCTACATGGTGGGGACCTGCTGACCGTCCCGGTGTGACGGTCACGGCGTCACCACCACGTTAACGAGGAACTCGCCGCTGTTGTTGTCGACGCCGGTGTCGTTCACGCCCAGAACCAGCACGCCGCTGCGATCCACGGGTTCGTCGCAACACTTCGGTCCGATAAAGAATGGCTCGCCAGTATCCCTATCCACGCCGTCGATCCGGCCGATAAGGGCGGCGTGTTGCTTTTCGCCGTCCAGGACGTTGAAGTCCGGATTTACTGGGTTGCGGGCCCTCTGGCCCCACCGGTGGATCGCGCGTCTCGATATCAGGGCGCACCTCGCCCCGGGCAGTGATCTTAAGATGTTCTCCGCGCGTCGCCGAATCTCGGTGGGTATCCATTTCTGGGTAGCCGGGACGCGCAGCTGCTCGGTCTGGGGTGTAGTCGGAGCTGGTGTCATCGGTGCAGGGTTCGGAGAGGAAGTGGGCCCCGGCTCCGCACAATTCGCGCCTCCCTCTCCCGGACGCAACCACGGCACAACCAAAAACCCGTGTCCCGCCAGCCGCCCGGCGCGCTCGCGGAGCGGATCGGGAGCGAGCGCAAGCCGGAGCAAGTGGCGGGCGCGTCCGGGCCATCTCGGCCCGGCTGGAAACCGTGCAGAAAGTCCTCACCGGACCAGACAAAGATTGACAGTCATCGCATCACCGGTGGAGACGGCGCCTGACCGGCCGCAGACGGCCAGCCGTGGACCGCGCGACCGCCTTGTGAGCGGAAAGCCTGTGCTCCAAGACCGTCCACTGTAGACTAGATGTCACCGAGTCTGTCACCGCAACTCTGCCGCCGCCGTGCACACAGAGCACCAACGGTGGTGCTGCACTAGGGTGCCCCTGGTGAGTTTCGTGCTGCTGCCCGCCGTGGACGTCGCCGGCGGTCGGACCGTTCGCCTCACTCAGGGTGAAGCCGGCACGGAGACGTGTTACGGCGACCCGGTGGAATCCGCACTGGCCTGGCAGGCCGACGGAGCCGAGTGGATCCACCTGGTCGACCTGGATGCGGCGTTCGGTCGGGGCTCCAACGCCGGCCTGCTGGCTGAGGTCGTCGGCAGGCTGAACATCGCGGTCGAGCTCTCCGGCGGGATCCGGGACGACGCGTCGCTGCAACGCGCGCTGGCTACCGGATGTGCCCGAGTGAACCTCGGGACTGCGGCAGTGGAGAACCCGGTCTGGTGCCGCAAGGTGATCGCTGAGCACGGCGAGCGGATCGCGGTGGGGCTTGACGTCCGGATCGTCGACGGGCAGCACATCCTGGCTGCGCGCGGTTGGACCGCGTCTGGGGGGAACCTCTGGGATGTTCTGGAACGCCTGGACAGCGACGGCTGCCCGCGCTACGTGGTCACCGATGTCACCAAGGACGGCACGCTGCGCGGACCGAACCTGGATCTGCTGCGTGCGGTGTGCGCACGAACGGAAGCTCCGGTGATCGCTTCCGGTGGAGTTTCAGGGGCTGCAGACGTGGCCGTGCTGGCTGCCCTGGCTCCGGACGGCGTGGAGGGCGCGATCATCGGTAAAGCGCTCTACACCGGGGCGCTCACCCTTACCGACGCGTTGGCCGCTGCCCGCTGACCGCGTGACTTCGGCTCAGTGGTCAGTGCCCGAAGTCCGTCGGGGGTTGCCTGGGCAGCGACGTGCACGACACACCCGCCCGCGCAGGCAACCCTCAAGATGCACGCGACTGCACCGGCACCCTGTCCATGACACACCACCCCCCGAGCCCCTACAGACTCGACCTACCGATATCGCCCCCCACGGACTTCCGGCGCCGACTGCTTAGGCTGAGTGGATGCCGGTTGCCGTGCGCGTGATTCCCTGCCTGGACGTCGACGCCGGGCGGGTGGTCAAAGGGGTCAATTTCACTGCGCTGCGGGACGCCGGCGATCCGGTCGAGCTGGCCACCGCCTATGACGCGCAGGGCGCCGACGAGCTGACCTTCTTGGATGTCACCGCGTCCTCGGCGGACCGGGAGACGACCTATGAGGTGGTTCGCCGGACGGCGGAATGTGTGTTCATCCCACTCACCGTCGGCGGTGGGATCCGCGAGGTTTCCGACGTGAACCGCCTGCTGCGGGCCGGCGCGGACAAGGTCAGCATCAACACCGCCGCGGTGGCCCGCCCCGCGCTGCTGGGCGAGGCCAGCCGCCACTTCGGCGCGCAGTGCATCGTGCTCTCAGTGGACGCCCGGCGGGTGCCATCCGGCGAGCCACCAACCCCGTCGGGCTTCGAGGTGACCACCCACGGCGGGCGGCGCGGCACGGGGATCGATGCCGTGCAGTGGGCGGCCCGCGGGCAGGAGCTCGGCGTCGGGGAGATCCTGCTCAACTCGATGGATGCCGACGGTACCAAGGCAGGTTTCGACCTCGAGATGATCTCCGCTGTGCGAAAGGTCGTCACGGTCCCGGTGATCGCCAGCGGGGGAGCGGGTGAGGTGGCGCACTTCCCGCCCGCGGTGGTCGCCGGCGCCGATGCAGTGCTCGCCGCCAGCGTCTTTCACTTCGGACAGTTGCGGATCGGTGAGGTCAAGGACGGCCTGCGCCGCGCGGGGGTGACGGTACGGTGAGTGGGCTGGACGCCGCGATCGCCAGGAGGTTGAAGCGCGACGCCGACGGGCTGGTGTGCACCGTGGTGCAGCAACGCGGCACCGGTGAGGTGCTGATGGTGGCCTGGATGGACGACGAGGCGCTACACCGCACGTTGACCACAGGTAGGGCCACCTACTGGTCCCGCAGCAGGCACACCTACTGGGTCAAGGGTGAGACATCCGGACACACCCAACACGTCCACGAGGTGCGGTTGGACTGTGACGGCGACGCCCTGCTGCTCGTCGTCGACCAGACCGGCCCGGCCTGTCACACAGGTTCACCGACCTGCTTCAGCAGGTCGGTGAACCTGTCGTGAGTGGCATTCAGTGCTAGAACACTGTTTCGCACTCACAAGGCGCCAGTCAGGTATCGCTGCAGGCTAGGAGCGATCGCGCCGACCACGGTGTCGTGGTCGGCGGAGGCCAGCGGCTCGAGGCGGATCACATAGCGCAACATTCCGAGGCCGGCGATCTGGCTGCCGCACAGTGCTGCCCGCAGATCTGGCCGGTCCGGAGCCACCGCCGAGGCGATCTTGCCTAAGATCACCCGGCTGATGAACTCGCGAAACATTCTGGCGGCGTCCTCGTGACCGGCCACGCTGCGCATCAACACGGCCAGCGCACCACCGCCGTTGGCGTCCCACACCGAGAGGAACATTCGCAGAATCCGCTCGGCGACCTGCTCGCGATCGCCGTCGAGTACTCGAGAGATGATCTCTTCCGGGTTGACCGGAATTTGCATCACCGCGACGAACAGTGCGTCCTTGCCGCCGAACCAGTGATTCACCATCGCGGGGTCCACCCCGGCACGCTGCGCGATTCTCCGTACGGTTGCCCCGTCGAAGCCTCGTTCGGTGAACTCCACCCTGGCCGCATCGAGCAGCGCCGCGCGGGTGTCTTCCCCAGCTGGTCGCCGGCCCCGTGGCCGGGCACCGCCGGCAGCGGGCGCGTTCACGCCGTCCTCATCTGTAAACGCCTCTTTTCAACGACCGATGAGAAGATATGCCCGAAACGTCCCCGCGTCAACGGGCGGGCACAATACGTCCATGGTCAGCATCTCCGACACCGGCAATAGGCAACAGCAACCGAACCGGGAGCGATTCCGCGCCTTGGCGACCGGTCGCCGGGTGATCCCGGTGACCCGGACCCTGCTCGCCGACGGTGAGACACCATTGGGTGTCTACCGCAAGCTTGCCCAAGGCCGCCCCGGCACGTTCCTCTTCGAGTCGGCGGAGAACGGTTCGTCCTGGTCGCGCTGGTCCTTCGTCGGGGTGCACAGCGCCGCCACCCTGACCGAGTCCGGCGGTCGCACGGTATGGCGCGGAACGCCGCCGGTGGGGCTTCCGGGGATAGAGCAGGCCTGGGGGGGAACTCCGCTGGAGGCGTTGCGGCAGACCGTGGAGGCCCTGCACACCGAGCCGCTGGCGGGTCTGCCCCCGCTCACCGGTGGGATGGTCGGCTACCTCGGCTACGACGCGGTCCGGCGCCTGGAGCGGCTGCCGGAACTGGCGGTCGACGACCTACGAGTGCCAGAACTGGTGATGCTGCTGGCCACCGACCTGGCCGCGCTGGATCACCATGAGGGCACCGTCACGCTGATCGCCAACGCGATCAACTGGGACGATTCCCCGCACCGTGTCGACCAAGCCTACGACGATGCGGTGCTCCGGTTGGATGCGATGGTCGCCAAGCTGTGCACGCCGGCCCCGGCCAGCGCGGCGGTGTTCAGCCGGCCGGCCCCGGACTTCGTGCGCCGCCGCAGCCCTGAGCAGCACCACGCCGCGGTCGAGGCGGCCAAGGAAGCGATCCGCGCCGGTGAGGCGTTTCAGGTGGTGGTCTCCCAACGATTTGAGATGGCCACCGATGCCGACCCGCTGGACATCTACCGGGTGCTGCGCACCACCAATCCCAGCCCGTACATGTACCTGCTCACCCTCGACGATTTCAGCATCGTCGGCTGCAGCCCTGAATCCCTGGTAACGGTCCGGGACGGGAAGGTCACCACGCACCCGATCGCGGGCACCCGCCCCCGCAGCGCAGATCCGGACGAGGACTGCTGGCTGGAGAAGGACCTGCTGGTCGACGAGAAGGAACGCGCCGAACACCTCATGCTCGTCGACCTCGGTCGCAACGACGTCGGCCGGGTATGCCGGCCGGGCTCGGTACACGTCACCGACTTCTTTCGGGTCGAGCGCTACAGCCACGTCATGCATCTGGTCTCCACGGTCACCGGTGAGCTGGCGCCGGGGCGAACCGCGTTCGACGCGGTCGCTGCCTGCTTCCCCGCCGGAACGCTGTCCGGCGCGCCCAAACCGCGCGCGATGGAGCTCATCGAGGAGCTCGAGCCCACCCGGCGGGGTGTGTACGGAGGAGTGGTCGGCTACCTGGACTTCGCCGGGGACGCCGACACCGCGATCGCCATCCGCACCGCCATGATTCGCAACGGGGTGGCCTATGTGCAGGCCGGTGGGGGCATCGTCGCGGACTCCGACCCGGCGGCCGAGGACACCGAATGCCTGAACAAGGCGGGCGCGGTACTGGCCGCCATCGCCGCCGCGAGCACCTTGCGGCTGGCTGCCGAGGACACCGCAGGGTCGTTACGTGCCTGAGCGCCCCCCGTCGCGCAGCGCGCTCGCCGTGACCAGCGTGCTGCTGACGGCTGCGTCGGTGGCGCTCGGGGGGGCGGCGATGGTGGAGTGGGCCCGGGTCGATTTCCAGGCACCGCTGCGCGGGATCGTCGAGGTTCCGCTGGACGGATCCGCCGTGCTGCCCGCGCTGGGGCCGCTGGCCTTGCTGGCGCTCGCCGCGGTGGCCGCGGTGCTGGCGACACCCGGATGGGCGCGATGGTTGCTCGGCGCGTTGCTGGGGGCCGCAGCAGTGCCGCCGATCGTCGCGGTGTTGCGGGTTGCTGACGAGGGTTGGCTCACCGGAGCCGCGATGTCCGCAGTCGAGCTGCCCGTCCGGTCGGTCCCGGTCGGAACGGCCACGGTGCTCCTGGCAGGACCCGTGTTGGCTGCGGGCGGGGCGGCGCTGCTCGCTGCGGCCGGCGTCGTGCTGGGGGTGCGGGGCCACCGGATGCCACGCCTGGGTCGCCGCTACCAGGCGCCGACGGCCCGCCCGACCGAGTATTCGCAGGGTCACCCGGACGGGCGGTTGTGGGAGCGGAT
Source organism: Pseudonocardiaceae bacterium (assembly GCA_050699875.1). Classification (GTDB taxonomy): domain Bacteria; phylum Actinomycetota; class Actinomycetes; order Mycobacteriales; family Pseudonocardiaceae. The sequence continues at coordinate 58,264 of JBOHFX010000003.1, read as the reverse complement.
GGATGTCGGCGAGGACCCTACGGCGTAGGGACACCCCGGTGACGGGACGTCGGTCGGGCCGGAGCTAGCATCGATACCCGGTTGCGCACGGGGGCGGAAGGGGAGAGGCTTGAGTGTCCTGGAGACGATCCTCGAAGGGGTCAGAGCCGACCTCGCGGCCCGCGAAGCCGCCGTCGATTTCACAGAGATCAAGCGGCGCGCCGCCTGGGTGCCGGCTCCCCGGGACGCTCTGGCGGCGTTGCGGGGTCCTGGGATCGGCGTCATCGCCGAGGTGAAGCGGTGCAGCCCGTCTCGCGGAGCCCTGGCCGACATCCCGGACCCGGCCGGCCTTGCCGCCGACTACGCAGCGGCCGGGGCGCGCATGATCAGCGTGCTGACCGAGGGCCGGCGCTTCGGCGGATCGCTGGCCGACTTGGACGCGGTTCGTGCCGTGGTGGATGTCCCGGTGCTGCGAAAGGACTTCATCGTCGGCCCGTACCAGGTGCACGAGGCGCGGGCGCACGGTGCGGACGTGGTACTGCTGATCGTCGCCGCGCTGGAGCAGAACGCTCTGGTCGCGCTGCTCGACCGGGTGGAGTCGTTGGGGATGGCCGCACTGGTCGAGGTGCACACCGCTGAGGAAGCCGACCGTGCACTTGAGGCCGGCGCGATCCTGATCGGGGTCAACGCCCGCGATCTGCACACCTTGGACGTGGACCTCCAGGTGTTCGGCAAGATCGCCCCGGGACTGCCGGGCGACGTGGTGCGAGTCGCCGAGTCCGGGGTGCGCGGCCCGGCGGATCTGCTGGCCTACGCCGGTGCAGGCGCCGACGCGGTTCTCGTCGGTGAGGGATTGGTGACCAGCGGTGATCCCAAGGCCGCGGTGACTCAACTGGTCACTGCGGGGTCACACCCGGCCTGCCCCAAGCCGGTCCGGTAACTGACATGGTCAGCATCCAGCCCGTCGACACCGCGGCTGCACCCACCACCTCTCAACCTGACGCCCGGGGGCACTTCGGGCGCTACGGCGGCCGGTTCGTGCCGGAGGCACTCATCGCGGCTCTGGACGAACTCACCACCGCCTACGCCGACGCCCGGTCGGATCCCGAGTTCACTGCACGCCTGGACGGTCTGCTTGCCGATTACACCGGTCGGCCCTCGCCGATCACCGAGGCGCCGAGATTGTCCGAACATGCCGGTGGGGCCCGGATCGTGCTCAAGCGCGAGGATCTCAACCACACCGGTTCCCACAAGATCAATAATGTCCTGGGCCAGGCGTTGCTCACCGAGCGGATGGGCAAGCCGCGGGTGATCGCGGAGACCGGAGCGGGTCAGCATGGCGTCGCCACCGCAACCGCGTGTGCGCTGCTCGGATTACAGTGCGTGGTCTACATGGGCGAGGTGGACACCCAGCGCCAAGCGCTCAACGTCGCCCGGATGCGGCTGCTCGGTGCCGAGGTGATACCGGTAACGACCGGATCCCGGACTCTGAAGGACGCCATCAACGAGGCGCTGCGGGACTGGGTGACCAACGTGGACACCACGCACTACCTGCTCGGCACGGTCGCCGGGCCGCACCCGTTCCCCGTGATGGTGCGCGACTTCCACCGGGTCATCGGGTTGGAGGCCCGTGAGCAGATGCTGGCCCGCTACGGCCGGCTGCCCGATGCGGTGGTCGCCTGCGTCGGCGGTGGCTCCAATGCGATCGGGATCTTCCACCCGTTCATCGGCGACGAGGCAGTGCGCCTGGTCGGCTTCGAGGCGGCTGGGGACGGGGTGGGTTCTGGCCGGCATGCGGCGACGCTGTCTGCGGGCCAGCCCGGGATGCTGCACGGTGCGCTGTCCTACCTGTTGCAGGACTCCGATGGGCAGACCGTGGAAACGCACTCCATCTCGGCCGGTTTGGACTATCCCGGGGTCGGCCCGGAGCATTCCTGGCTCAAAGATGTCGGGCGGGCCGAGTACCGTCCGATCACCGATGCGCAGGCGATGGACGCCTTCCAGCTGCTGTCCCGTACCGAGGGCATCATCCCGGCGATCGAGTCGGCGCACGCCGTGGCCGGGGCGATGCAGCTCGGAGGGGAACTGGGACCCGGGGCCTTCCTGCTGGTCAACCTGTCCGGCCGGGGTGACAAGGACGTGGACACCGCGGTGAAGTGGTTCGACCTGCTGGAGGAGCAGCCATGATCGCCGACGTACTTTCTCCCGCGGAGGCGGCGATATGACCGCCGACGTACTTTCTCCCGCGGAGGCGGCGATATGACCGCTCGGTTGGCACCGCTGTTCGAGGCCTGTGGTGCTGAGCATCGGGCGGCGCTGATCGGCTACCTGCCCGCCGGCTACCCCACGGTGGACCGCTCCGGGGCGCTGTTTGCCGCCATGCTGGACGGCGGCTGTGACCTGATTGAAGTGGGGATTCCCTACTCCGATCCGGTGCTGGACGGTCCGACCATTCAGGCTGCCGCAGACGTCGCCTTGCGGGGCGGTGTGCGGCTGCGCGATGTGCTGTCGATGGTGGAGTCGATCGCTGGCACGGGCGGGCGGGCCGTGGTGATGACCTACTGGAATCCGGTGCACCGCTACGGCGTGGACGCCTTCGCTCGGGACCTCGCCACCGCCGGAGGGCTCGGTGTCATCACCCCCGATCTGATTCCCGACGAAGCGCAGGACTGGCTGGCTGCGGCGCAGCAGCACGACCTGGATCGGATCTTCCTGGTCGCCCCCTCGTCCACCGATCGGCGCCTGGCGGCGACCGCCGCGGCCACCCGAGGCTTCCTGTACGCAAGTTCCGTGATGGGCGTGACCGGCGCCCGGGACGTGGTCAGCGACACTGCCTCAGAGCTCGTCAGCCGTGCGCGAGAGCATGCGCCGGGATTGCCGGTAGGTGTCGGGCTCGGTGTGCGCAATGGGGGGCAGGCCGCAGAGGTGGCCGCGTTCGCCGACGCCGTGATCGTCGGGTCCGCCTTCGTGACCGCCGCCGAAGACGGCGAGCCCGGGGTCCGCGCGCTGGCCGCCGACCTCGCCACCGGAGTTCGCCGCCCGGCCCCCCAACCCGCCTGATCCCGCTCCTGTTTCCGCATTCAGGGGGCTGCTCGCCAGCAATCAGCGGCAGCGGTCGAGGTGGCGCTTCAGGAAGCGGCGCGCCGGCTCCGAGCACCGCTTGGTCAGCGCCTCGCGGTAGTACTCGGCGGCACGCTCAGGCTCACCAGCAGCAGCACATCTTCGGAGTCATCCGTACGTGCCGCGGCACATTAATGACGATCATGGCAACGGCGCGGGCGGAGCAAGCCCGCGGCCGGGGCAGTGGGTGGGCGATTCGAGCAGTCTGGGCGGCCAGTACCGTGTCGCAGTGCTCACCATGATGTTCTTGGCCACGATTCCCAGTCCGGACCGCGGCGTCTGGTATCTGGGCCCAGTGCCGATCCGTGCCTACGCCCTCTGCATCATCGCCGCGATCATCGTGGCCATCGTGTGGGGGGAACGGCGCTGGCAGGCCAGGGGCGGTCAGGCCGGAACGGTGACCGACATCGCGGTGTTCGCGGTGCCCTTCGGCCTGGTGGGCGGCCGGCTCTACCACGTGGCCACGGATTGGCAGACGTACTTCGGGCCCGGGGGGGACCCGATCGCCGCGCTGAAGATCTGGCAGGGCGGGCTGGGCATCTGGGGGGCGGTCGCGCTCGGAGCCGTTGGAGCTTGGATCGGCTGCCGGCGCCGAGGTGTTCCGTTGCCCGCGATGGCGGATGCCGTCGCGCCGGCCATCGTTGTCGGGCAGGCGATCGGTCGGCTGGGCAACTGGTTCAACCAGGAACTCTACGGCGGGCCGACGTCGCTGCCGTGGGGATTGGAAATTCGCGACCGGGTGAACCCGAGCACCGGCTTACCCGACCCGCTCAACGGGATCGCGCAGGGTCCAGTAGTGGACGTCGTGCACCCCACGTTCCTCTACGAGATGCTGTGGAACCTGGGAGTCGCGGCCCTCGTGGTGTGGGCCGACCGCCGTTTCCGGCTCGGCCACGGGCGGGCCTTCGCACTCTACGTCGCCGGTTACACCGCCGGCCGGTTCTGGATCGAACTGATGCGCGCGGATCCGGCCACGATGGCCTTCGGGCTCCGGATCAACGTGATCGTTTCGGCTGTGGTGTTCCTCGGTGCCGTGCTGTACATCGTTGCGGCCCGCCGTGGCCGGGAAGACCCGGAAACGCTCGGGGTTAAGCAGCAGAGGGCGCTCACGCCCACGTCATGACAGCCGGGCATCCGTGCACGGCTAGCATGCGGCGGTGGGCTTCGATGGTTTCGGCGAGCACGCGGTCGATTTCTACGAAGGTCTGAGTGCGGACAACTCCAAGGCCTACTGGAGTGACCACAAGGCCACCTACGATGATCAGATCCGCATCCCGATGCTGGCGCTGCTCGCCGAGCTCGAGCGGGAGTTCGGCACCGGGAAGATCTTCCGCCCGCACCGCGACGTTCGGTTCAGCAACGACAAGAGTCCCTACAAGACGCACTGCGGCGCGGTGATCGAGATGCCCAGCGCGGCCCTCTACGCCCAGCTGGGCGCCGACGGGCTACTGGTCGCAGGTGGCGCCTACCGTTGGTCAGCCGATCAGCTGGCCCGTTACCGGGCTGCGGTGCAGGACGAGCGCAGTGGCGAGCACCTGCAGCGGCTGCTGGCCACTGTGTTTGGAAGCGGGGCCGGGATGAAGCAAGGCGGGGACACGCTGCGCTCACGTCCGCGGGGCATCGCTGCCGACCACCCGCGGATCGACCTGCTGCGGCACCGCTCGCTGTACCTGTGGCGGGCGTGGCCACCCGACGGGGCGCTGCACGAGCGTGCCTGCCTGGAGTGGGTCCGGGAGGGTTGGCGGGCCACCCGGCCGCTGACGGACTGGCTGGCCAATCATGTCGGAGCAGCCGGGACCTAGACACCCACCCGACACCTGAAGGCAAACGGACCTGTCTACGCTGAGCGCCGTGAGTCGACGCGCGAAGATCGTCTGTACGCTCGGGCCGGCTACCGCGACGCCGGACAAGATCCGGGAGCTGGTACGGGCCGGCATGGATGTGGCGCGCCTCAACTTCAGCCACGGCACACACGCTGACCACGCTCGGGTCTACGAGATGATCCGGGAGGCCAGCGACGAATCCGGCAGAGCGGTAGGGATCCTCGCCGACCTGCAGGGCCCCAAGATCCGGCTGGGGCGATTCGCGGCCGGGCCGGTCGAGTGGCGCACAGGTGACGTGGTGCGGATTACCGTTGAGGACGTCGCCGGCACCCACGATCGGGTTTCGACCACCTATCCGGGTCTGGTCGAAGACGCCCGCGAAGGCGACCGGCTGCTCGTCGATGATGGCAAGGTCGCCCTGCTGGTGCGCAAGACTGAGGACACCGACGTGGTCTGCGAGGTCGTCGAGGGCGGCCCGGTCAGCGACCACAAGGGGCTGTCGCTGCCGGGGATGAACGTTTCGGTGCCGGCGCTGTCCGCCAAGGACATCGCGGACCTGGATTTCGCGCTGCAACTGCGGGTGGACATGGTCGCGCTGTCATTCGTGCGTTCCCCGGCCGATGTTGACCTGGTGCACCGGGCGATGGACGAGGTGCCCGGTGGTCGGCTGCCGGTGATCGCCAAGCTGGAGAAGCCCGAGGCGGTGGACAATCTCGAGGCGATCGTGCTGGCGTTCGACGGGGTGATGGTGGCCCGCGGGGATCTCGGCGTCGAGCTGCCCCTGGAACATGTGCCGCTGGTTCAGAAGCGCGCCATCCAGGTCGCCAGGGAAAACGCCAAACCGATCATCGTGGCCACCCAGATGCTCGACTCCATGATCGGCAACGCTCGACCGACCAGGGCGGAGGCCTCCGACGTGGCCAACGCGGTGCTCGATGGTGCCGACGCGGTCATGCTCTCCGGCGAGACCAGCGTCGGTCGTTACCCGATCGAGTCGGTCGAAACGATGAGCCGCATCGTGGAGGCGGTGGAAATCGGCTCTCCGAACGTTCCACCGCTCAATCACGTACCGCGGACCAAACGGGGCGTGCTGTCCTACGCGGCGCGCGATATCGGGGAGCGGCTGGAAGCCAAGGCGTTGGTGGCGTTCACTCAGTCCGGTGACACCGTCCGCAGGCTGGCCAGGTTGCACACCCACCTGCCGCTGCTGGCGTTCACGCCTGAGGCCCCGGTGCGCAATCAGCTCGCCCTGACCTGGGGCACCGAGACCTTCCTGGTGCCCAGGGTCGAGACCACCGATGCGATGGTCCGGCAGGTGGACCAAGCGATGTTGTCGATCGGGCGTTACCAGCCAGGCGACCTGGTGGTGATCGTGGCGGGATCACCACCGGCGACGGAGGGCTCCACCAACCTCGTTCGGGTGCACCGCCTGGGCGAGGAAGATCTTGGTTGATCCTGGCTCGCAAACAGTGGATCGACGCTCCCGGGGCGGCAGACGGTGTGCCACAGGGCCAGCCGGCACTGGACCGTCTGGTGGCGTTGCTGGATCTTGAGCGCATCGAAGACAACGTCTTCCGTGGTGTCAGTCCCCCGGGCTCGTAGGTCTAGGCCGAACGGGCGAAGGCCGGTTGGTGTTTCCGGTGCTGTTATGTTACCGCGCCGTGACCTCACCCGGACCGAGTGGTGGCCTTGCTGCGCTGCTGGCGAGCCTGGTCATCGGGGCGATCCTCGCGGGTGTCGGGTTGACCCTCGCCGTGTATGAGCCCCGATCGGCGCTGCTGGATGGGGCCAGCGGTGCCGGCGACGCATCCGTCACACCGACCGTGGACGCCCTGCCGGCGGCGGCCGCTCCGGAGCCATCAATACCTGAGGCAGCCGCCCCGGAGTCACCCTCACCAAAGGCAGCGGCCCGGCAGCCACTGCCGCCAGCGGCAGCCAGCCCGGGCGGGACCGACGGCGCGCCCGTGACGAAGCCCGGCGTTGCGCCCCGGTCACCGATCCTGCCGAAGGCAGCGCCAGCGGGTGCGGGGCGGCCGGGATCAGGGCCGGCCGACGCCCAGGTGTCCGCCCGGTCGAGCCGGCAAGTACCAGGCGACACGATCGCGGCCGCGGTGGCGGCGACCAACGTCGAACGGGTGGCGGCTGGCTGCCGGGCGTTGCGGGTCGACGACCGGCTCAACGCCGCCGCTCAGCGGCATTCCGTCGATATGGCCAACAGAAAGAACATGTCGCACCGTGGCAGGAACGGCAGCAAGTTCACCGACCGTATTCGTGCCGCCGGTTATCCGCGGCCCGGCGCCGAGAACATCGCCTTTGGGCAGCCGACGGCAGCCAGCGTGGTTGCCGACTGGATGGCCTCGTCTGGACACCGGCGCAACATTGTGAACTGCGCATACACCGCGATCGGCGTCGGCTTCGATTCGCGCGGCAACTACTGGACGCAGAACTTCGGCTTCTGACGACGTGGTCGCACTGGGTGACGCGGGACGAGGTTGAGAGCGGTTGAGAGCTTTCCTGCGGGGAGGTGGTAGTCGTCGAAGACACCCGACGCCGCCGAATAGGTGACTGGTCAGGGTGTCGACACTGACTCTGACCTGCGGATTCGTCACTCGTCACCTGTTGAGGTCTGCCGCTGTTTGGCAAGATCATGTGCCTTCAGTGTCCCCAGAGCTCATTCCGGTTCGCACGCGTCGCCCGGAGCATGCCGCTATCGTGCTCGGCGCCACGCAATGAGTGAGTGAATGGCCGCCGATATACGGTGACCGAGGCCCTCGAACAGCGCGACCTCCAGCTGCTCGGCGACCTACAGAGGGCGCTGGATTCGGGGAACAGTATACAGCTTCGCGATCAACTTAGCCCGCCGGGGGTCGCTGCTGGGATAGGCAAGAACGATCAGGCGCAGCAGAATCCCGGGGCGAACCCGAACACGACAACCACTAAGACCAGTCTCGACCATGGGGCCACCGCTTCGACCAGCTTGGACATCAGGTGGTCCGGTCGGCTTCGCGGGCGTTCGCCCATCGGGTGTTGTCGGCAAGCCGCGCTTGCAGAGTCCGCTGCTGCCAAGTGAGGGACGTTGACAGGGCCATGGTGGGCGCTCCTCCCAGCCCACTCTCCCGACTAAGGGGGTGAGCCAGGTGGTTCGCGCGAGAGGACCACCGCGTCTCGTCGGGCAGAGCACTGCCAGCGCAGCACCCTGAACCGATTTGCCCCGGACCCTAGCAGCGGCGGCCGGATAGCGGCAGCCACACCACCCTGTCCGGCTTGGCTTCGCCGGCGGCGTCGGGGAACGCCGCAGCGAGCTCGGCGCCGCTGATCGGGTAGGCCGCGCCGCAGCGGCAGTGCCAGTGCTGTGGTGGGCCGTAGCGCAACGATTCTGGGCGGCCGACACCAAGCAGCCCGGCGGTAGCACCGGTGGGCCCCCAGATCGCGGCCAGTACTGTGGATTGGTGCCGTAGACCTCTGCGAGGTCGTGGCTGCGGCAGTGGCCGCAGCGCACCCGGACGGTGACCCCCATCGCGGAACCGGTGGCGCAGGGTCTTGCGGTGGCCGTTGTTGCCGGCCAGCTCGGCTCGATAATCGGCTAGCCGCGGATCGTCGGGGAGTCGAGCTCAGAAGGCTTGCACGGCTGGCGGCAGGCGCCGTTTCATGGCCCGCAAGCTACCAAGAAAACGGCCGCTGGGCAGCGGAAATACATCTCAGTAGCTCTCGCCGCCAGTGGCCATCGCTAACCCGTTGGTTGCGGTCCGTCGAACTCCCGGCACGTACCCCGGCGGCGAACGCGGCCAACTAAGCCGCGGCGTCCAACCCCGGGGCGGCCAGTAACCTGGAGATGCGTCCTCGCCGAGGTTCACGCCCCGGGGTAGCTCCCCGGGAGCATCGGTGGGGGGTTCGGCGAGGAGAGGGTCTGTGGTGGACGCTGAGGAAGCGTCGACGATCGGCGCGCGCGCCAGGATGATCCGGCGCCGCCGGGGGCTGAGCTTGGACGTGGTGGCTGGATTCGCCGGGATCAGCGCGGGCTACCTGTCGATGCTCGAACGCGGCCAGCGTGGTTTCAACCGCAGGGGCCTGCTGGAGGACTTGGCCGACGCGCTCGGGTGCTCGGTGGCTGACCTCACGGGTCAGCCCTACTTGCCGGTGGATCGACAGACCGCGATAGCCGCTGCCACGATCCCCGATGTCAGCGCGGCGCTGTACGACACCACCTTGGACGACGTACCCGACGTGCCGGCCCGGCCGGTGGAGGACCTCGCAAGGGCTGCCTCGAAAGCACTGGCCCATGCCGACGACGTCCAGTTCGCGGTGGCTGGCCGCGGGCTCGGTGCGTTGATTACTGAACTCCATGTGCAGGCTGCTAATGGTGACGCGGACGCGCACCGTACGGCACTTGCTGCGCTGGTGGAGGTCTGCATCGTGGCCCGGGCGCTGGCTGGCACGCTCGGACATGCCGAGCTGGCGGTCGCTGCGGCGCGCCGGGGATATGATGCCGCCCGCCAGCTTGAGCGACTTGACCTCGTGGGGCTCATGGCGATGGGCCGCACCATGACACTTGGCCGTATCGGTGCCCGTCGGCGCGGCTACTGTGTCGCATCCCGGGTGCTCACGGAGTTGTCCTCCGAGCCGGGACCAACATCAGGTGATACGGCCGTCGCCGAGGCCCGCGGGATGCTGCATCTCAGTGCGGCGCTGGTATCGGCCCGTGACGGCCGCACCAGCGATGCGTCAGCTCATCTTCGCGAGGCACGGTCGCTGGCCGCGCACACCGGCGAACGTAATCACCTGCGATTCCATTTCGGCCCGGCGAACGTGGCTGCCTGGGACCTGTCGATTGCGGTGGAAACCGACACCGGCCCGGAAGCCGCCGAACGTTTCACCGCCGCACCTATTGACCTGTCGGTATTCGGCAGTCGGGACCGAGAGGTGTCGGTGCACTTGGACCTCGCGCGGGCCTGGGCGCAGTCCGACGGGGCACGGGACGGGGAGGCGCTGCGCGCGCTGGACACTGCCGACCGGATAGCGCCACTGCGAGTCCGCAACGACTCCATTGCACGGGACCTGGTGCTCACCTTGGATCGGCGAGCCCGACGTCGAGTGTGGGAGCTGGACAGCCTGCGCAACCGCTTCGGTGTCGGCCGCCCTTTACGGAGTGTTAAGCACTAGGCGCTGATCTCACGGCACCGTTACTCGGGTGTCCGCAGCAAGGCAGCCCGCCACTCCTGCACCGCGGGTACCCGGCGCGCCGCACGGTACCTACGCGGGCTTCCAGATGGGATGCCGTTGCCCGTGGTGTCGCAGCGCCAAGCAGGCCGCCACGGAGACGTACAGCGCCACCAGCACGCCAGGCAAGCCGCGTGCCGGAGGCGCCCGATGATGGCTGGGGCGTGCCCATACTGCGGCACCACCAGCGGTGTGCAACCCCAAACGGCCCCACCAGCGGTGCAAGCATGGTCGTGCGCGGAATGCGCCAACAATGGGCGTTCACCACCGTGAACCCCCGGCCGTGCCTGGATCGTCTCGTCGCGACAGTTGAGCAGCTCCGCGCCGCACAGTCGATCCGGGGCAAACCATCACTCCAGCCGACCTCATCACCCAGCGTGAGCAACTCCGTGACTTTGCGACCCCCCGATGGCCGATAGCTTACAGCTCACAGCGGCGAAACGGCTGCTCGACCTGGCCAAAGATCGCGGGTTCACCTTCGCCCGGATCGCACCCGGTCCGGACGGGCCCCTGCTAGGTGTGCGCGAAACGCTGGAATGGCGCGACGAAATCTACATCGGCGGGTGCGGGGAACCGGAATCGTGCAGCGCCACCCGGCGCGGACGCTCGTCACTGGTGGTGCCCGGCGGGACGCCGATCGCAGAGCAGGTGCGCGGGGACGCCCTAACAGTGCTGCACACTGTGTTGTGCGACTGGGCCACTTGACGGGGGCAACGGTTCTGGCCGGCGGATGCGCGACGAGGACGGAGTTTTTCCCGCACACGCATCACACGCCATGATCCTATTTGTCTAGGCGAATTTCACCTTAGAGAGAGATTTCGAGCGATGCGGGGCGTCGCCGGTGCAAAACGCCTAAAGAACAATGGGTTTGAGCCAGTGGCGTTGATGTCGATTTTGTTCCCATTCTTGGGCGTTGGGTGAACGGTCGGTTGTGTTGTTACTTTTCTCTTCCTTCCTGCTCAAGGCCTTGTATCCATAGGAATTCGTAGTTAGAATTGTGTCATAACAGAACAGGGCAAGAGGTCGAAGGATCTACCGACCCTCTCCGACTCGTTCGCTCCTGATCATTGTCAACCCCACAAGGGTCCTATGTCCTTCGCAACGTAGGGTGTGTCCGGGTAGCTAAGCCGTAAGCGAACCGCCTAGCACACAGGGTGATGACTCAGTCCGCCCAGTGAAAACAGATCCACTACTGAATGGCTTTAGTCCTCGACGGCGCCGGATCATGGTCGCAGGTTTGCAACCCACGGCGAAGACAAACACGCGGCCACAGGAGCGCCGCCGCCCCGGCAGATCAGCCGGAAGCGTTAGTTGCGTATGGCCTCATGCCGGAAGGGCGGCCAGTGGCGGGTATCAAGGTGTGGAACCGAGGTGATGTGTTTGAACCGGCGGCGGCTTAAGGTGTGGGGCGTGTCCAGCTACCGGCATGTTGGCCCAACGGTGATGCTGTTGCTCGCCGTCGTTCTTGCGAGTTGCGGTGGCGGCGCCCCGGGTGAGGAGGATGGCACCGTGGAACCTTCGCCTGTCCCCGACTTCACCGCATTAGAGTGCGGGCAGCCGTTCAGCTCGCCCGGCGCACGCGGGCTGACCCTGACCGGACGGTTCCCCACCACCGTCCCGGCCGGTGCAGACAAACTCGCCGGCACCGTCGAAGTCACCAGCCAGGAGCCCATCAAGGGCGTGGCCAGCAGGCCTTTCATGTTCCTCGTTCGTGACGGCCGCATCGTGGCCCTGCTGGGTGCCCACGACTTGGCAGGGTTCCTGGTGGATCTCGGCCCGGGGAAGGAGGCCGCGAGTCTGCCCGGCGTGCTCGTGCTCGCATCCTGCGACGGCACCGGCGGCGTGCGTCCCGGGACCTACGAGTTGTACGCACGCGTGGGGTTCAACCGGCACGACGCAGCGGGCATGGAGGGTTTCGGCGGACCGTGGCCACTTGAAGTGACCTGAACGGGCGGGGAACCCCCCGACGTTTCGAGTTCCCCGCCCGTTCAAACGAAGGAAGCAGTCAGTGAGTCATTGGAGCGCGCCGGTGACACCGTACGTGGAAGCCACCTTGGAGTAGGGCTCGGCGTAACCCGTCGTGCGGGCAACATTGCGAGAAATGATGTGACCGCGGATCCAGGCGGCCTCTAACGAGTGGGCGTAGAACGGAGCGCCGGAGTCACCGTGTGTCCCGAGGTAGGGCCCCTTAAAAGCGATGACGTTGTAGCTGCAACCGAACTCCGTGCAGACCGCCGCGGTGGTGCTGGTCGCGTTAGACCGCACACCTCGCCGCTGGTCCGGCCGCTGAAACAGTAGTTGTTGTGGCCGACAGCGGCGTTGCCGTAATTCACGATCGGCTTGGCGGTGACGCTGGTGGGGCTGCCGGTGAAGACCGCGCCGTAGTTGTACTGTGGGCCGACGAGTTCCATGTCGCTTCCGTTGAGGCGCCGGCCGGTGACGTTGCCGTAAAGGTGGCGGCCCGACTCGGTGAACACGAAATGCCCATCAGGGAAGCAGTGCCCCGCGGTGACCATGAAGCGGGTGCCGGCGGAGTTGCGCACAGGGTAGCCGGCGGAGCAGGCTCCGCTTCCGTTGGTGATTGCGCCGCCGCCGAAGAACGGCGGCTCGTCGTCGTGGCGGCCGTATGAGGCGGTGATTCTCGTGCGGTGCACCACCACCTCGCTGGCGGCCTGCCTCTCGTCCGCGGACCTCGCGCCGGGCAGGTTGATCAACCCAGGCACGTCACCTTCCGGGGCGTCGCTCTCGATGAGGATCTTCCCGGTGTCGGGGTCGATGTAAGTGCCGAAGGTGTACTTGTGGCCATGCCTGGCGGCGTAAGCCCCGATTCGTTTGCTAATTGCCTCATACGCCGCCTCTGTGCCGGGTGAGGGCTTGACTCGGGGACCGGGGGCGTTCAGGTCCGGGGCTGGTGCGGAAAGCTGCGCAGCAGACGGAGTGGGCAGCGGCTTCGGCTTCCCGTCGTCGTCGGGTTGAGCCGCAGCGGTAATCGGAACGGATAACGCCATTAAAGCGGTGGCCGCGATGATGATCGATCTTCGTCTTATGTGCACGGAAATTGCCTCTCGTGTGACCACGCGAAGGAAATGTGGTGAATGGAGCCAACTTCGCGGAAGCCACGAGGGACTTTTCCTGGCAGGGAACGACGGACGGCGCAGTCCCCAACGAGGGACGGCCAGTGGGTGCGACGAACGGTCGGTGGTGTTCTCAACTTTTCTTCCGGCAATGACGATGACCCGGTTCTACGGTCACCATTTCCCCGGATTCGGTCGGTGGCACTCATGCGCTCTACGGTGGAACCTGCTGGGCGGAGATCACGTGGGCCACTGGGCTGCTGAGGTCATTTCCTGGCCGGTTGTGCAATACGTCGCGTGGCCTGCACTCACCACGTACCTGGGTAGCTGAATAGCTCTATCGTTATCGCAAGCCGCCGCTCGCGGTACGGCTACGATGGTCGATTTCACCACCGGCGGGAGTTCCGCACTGCTGGGGTGTACCGGATTTGCTTCGCCAGGGTCCGGGACCGGTTGCCCTCGGCGGCGTTACAGCCGCGGTGGGCGGGGGGGAGGTTGCCCGGGATCGAGGGGGTCACCACCCTGGCGAGGCCGACAATGTGGTGCGGGGTTCCCGCGAGTCGGTGTCGCGGCATAACGCGGGTGAACACGTAGTCGATCGGCTGGCCACAAATCCAGCAGGGTGACGCGGTCCTCGACCGGCGGATAGCCGCTAACCCCGTGATCCGGGTCAGCCTACCCACCGCACCCCGGGAACGCGTCGTACCGCTGACCGTGCCACAAGTGCTCGCGCTGGCCGACGCCGTACCAGCCCGCTACCGGGCGATGGTGCTCACTCAGGCCGGCCTCGGACTGCGCATCGGTGAGCTACTCGGACTGCGGCTCGCTGATATCGACTTCCTGCGCCGCACTGTGCGAATCGAGCACCAATCACACGCCGTGACCCGGGCACTCGTACCACCCAAGACCGAAAGCTCCCGACGGGGGACGGTGAACACCACCATCCGGAAGGCCAACGCCAAGCTTCCGGCTGACGCACCACGTGAGCCGGAGCTGCACATCACCAGCCACGATCTGCGGCACCACTTCGCGTCGGTTTGGCCGCCGGTGAGTCCGTGGTGGCCGTCGCCGGGTACCTCGGACATGACAACGCCACGCTGGTGCTCACCACCCATGGGCATCTGATGGCGGGCAGCGAAGATCGTATGAGGAAGGCCATCGACGCCGCCTACACCGATTCTTGTGCCCTCAGTGTGCCCCAGCGACCAGCAGCAACGTCATGACCAGCCGGAACTACCCTAGGTCGAGTGTCCTCAAAGGACGGCCGGCTAGCGGAGGCCGGCGGCATCCATTCCGCGGAGCTCCTTCTTGAGGTCGGCGATCTCGTCGCGCAGGCGGGCGGCGAGCTCGAACTGGAGTTCCCGTGCGGCGCCCATCATCTGGTCGGTGAGCTGCTGCACCAGATCCGCGAGCTCGGCGCGAGGCATCGACGACGTGTCCCGACCCTCCAGCACGCCGGCGCTACCCCGGGCTCGCCCGGGCTCGCCCGCGGCCCGCTTGCCCCGGGAGGCGTTGCGTCCGGACCCTCCGACTTGCACCGTTTCCGACGTGTCGCTGGCCTCGGCGTAGACCCGCTCGAGAATGTCGTTGATCTTCTTGCGCAGTGGCTGCGGGTCCAGCCCGCGTTCGGTGTTGTGGGCGACCTGCTTGGCCCGTCGCCGGTTGGTCTCGTCGATGGCCCGGCGCATCGAATCGGTGACCGTATCGGCGTACATGTGCACCTGGCCGGACACGTTACGGGCGGCGCGGCCGATGGTCTGGATCAGTGACGTACCGCTGCGCAGGAAGCCCTCCTTATCGGCGTCCAGGATCGCAACCAGCGAAACCTCGGGCAGGTCCAGACCCTCGCGGAGCAGGTTGATCCCGACCAGCACGTCGAACTCGCCCAGCCGCAGCTGCCGCAGCAACTCCACCCTGCGCAACGTATCCACCTCGGAGTGCAGGTACCGCACCCGGACGCCGAGCTCGAGCAGGTAGTCGGTGAGGTCCTCAGCCATCTTCTTGGTCAACGTGGTGACCAACACCCGCTCGTTGCGTTCCTCGCGGATACGCACCTCGTGCACCAGGTCATCGATCTGGCCCTTGGTGGGTTTGACCACGACCTCCGGGTCCACCAGGCCCGTCGGGCGGATGACCTGCTCGACGAACTCACCGCCGGCCTGGGCCATCTCGTACGGCCCCGGGGTCGCCGACAGGTATACCGTCTGCCCGATCCGGTCCTGAAACTCCTCCCAGGTCAGCGGCCGGTTGTCCAGCGCGGAGGGGAGCCGGAAGCCGTGCTCCACCAAAGTGCGCTTGCGGGAGGCGTCGCCTTCGTACATCCCGCCGATCTGTGGCACGGTGACATGCGACTCGTCGATGACCAGCAGGAAGTCCTCGGGGAAGTAATCGAGCAAAGTGGCCGGGGCCGACCCGGCCGCCCGCCCGTCGATATGCCGGGAGTAGTTTTCGATACCCGAGCAGAACCCGACCTGGCGCATCATCTCCACGTCGTACTGGGTTCGCATCCGCAGCCGCTGAGCTTCCAGCAGCTTGCCCTGCTTCTCCAGCACGGCGAGCCGGTCTTCCAGCTCGGAGGCGATACCCGCGATGGCCCGTTCCATCCGCTCCGGCCCGGCGACGTAGTGGGTGGCCGGGAAGATCCGCAGCTCAGCCACCTCACGCACCACCTCACCGGTGAGCGGGTGCAGGAAGTAGAGCGACTCGACCTCGTCACCGAAGAAGTCGATGCGGACTGCAAGTTCCTCATACGCCGGGATGACCTCGACGGTGTCACCGCGGACCCGGAACGTTCCGCGGGCGAAGGCGAGGTCGTTGCGGGTGTAGTGGATCCCAACCAGGGCGCGTAGCAAAGAGTCCCGGCCGACCTCAGCACCGACGGGCACATGAATCGATTGGTTCAGGTACTCCTGCGGGGTGCCGAGCCCGAAGATGCAGGACACCGAGGCGACGACCACGACGTCGCGGCGGGTGAGCAGCGACATCGTGGCGGCGTGCCGCAACCGTTCCACGTCGTCGTTGATCGACGAGTCCTTCTCGATGTAGGTGTCGGTCTGCGGGACGTACGCCTCGGGCTGGTAGTAGTCGTAGTAGGAGACGAAGTACTCCACCGCGTTGTTCGGGAAGTAGTCCCGCAGCTCGTGGGCGAGTTGGGCGGCGAGGGTCTTGTTGGGTGCCATCACCAGCGTCGGGCGCTGTACCCGCTCGATGAGCCAGGCGGCGGTGGCCGACTTACCTGTTCCGGTGGCGCCCAGCAACACGACGTCGCGTTCACCAGCGGTGATCCTGCGCTCTAATTCGTCGATAGCCGCCGGTTGGTCGCCGGCGGGCGCGTAGTCGCTGACCACCTGGAACCGGCCATGCGCCCGAGGGGTCTTGCCGAGGGGGCGGAACTCGGAGTGCGGGAGCAGATCGCGCTGCGAGCCGGTGGCCTTGGTCATGGCACTGAGCGTAGGCCCGGACCCTGACAGTCTGTCTGAGACCGGTGCGCCGGCAATTGTGCCGACCGGGGGAATGGCGATTGGACGTCACCAGGACCTGCGTAGGGTCGAGCGCTATGACGGCCCCGCACGGATTGAGTGCCGAGACCGCCCACCGCATCCACCCACCTAAGGTTGAGCTGTTCGACCTCGACGCGATGACCAACACCGACCCCAAAGGGATCGTCCGCGCAGTCCGCGAATACCGGGTCGAGCCGTTCGGTCTCTACGTCGCCCGCGACGTCGTTGACCACCCTTCGATCAGCGCGCTGGAGTCCTGGCTGCTTCCCGAGGTGGGGCTGCGGATCACCGACTGGTTCCATCCGCCAGGGCACGAACGGCACGAGCACTTCTACGTCGACGTGGTGCGGATCGACGTCGAGGCCAGGCGCTGGCGCACCGAGGACCACTACGTGGATCTCATAGTGCGCCCCGGCCGCGGTGTTGACGTGGTGGACACCGACGAGTTGCTGGACGCAGTCGCCGCCGGGCTGCTTGATCGGTCAGCCGCCCAGGCCGCGCTGGCCACGACGTACCGGGCTTTGGACGGCCTGGCCCGGCACGGCTACCGGCTGGATCGTTGGCTGCCGACGGTCGGAGCGTGGCCGACCTGGAGCCGGCGCTGACCGGTAATTCAGGCCACCAGCCAACCGGTTCGGGCCGCCCACCGCTCGGCGCGATCCAGCGCGCTGGAGATGAACGCAGTCTTGGCCGTGGCATAGGCGTCGATGCTTTTCCATTGCTGTGCTGCCAGCCGGCGCTTGAGTTCGGCGTATTCGCGAGCGCCGTCAGGATGGGCGCGCAGCCAGTCTCGCAATAGCACGGCGTCCCGCCAGGTCGGCGAATCGGCGGGTCGGATGTGGCAGTTGACGGCCCGCACCGGATCGGCGTTGACCGCTACGGCCTTGGCCCAGGTGGCGCCGTCCCGGGCGTTGTCCCACCAATGACCAGCCAGTCGGACCAACCCTACCGCGCTGAGGTCCGCTGCAAGACGTTTCGCCATCTGTAGGTCAGCGATGACCACCTGCACGTCCAGAACGTCTTTGGCGTCCAGGCCAGGGACCGACGTCGAGCCGATGTGGTCGATGCGCAACGCCCGCCGGTCCGCCACTTGTTGCACGCGTGCGATCACCCGCTGGGCCTGCCGCGGCCAGCTGTCGTCAGGCGCAACCAGCACCGGACTCGCGGTCCTTGGTGCCCGGCGGAGATGGCGCAGGTTGTCCTCGTAGGGCACCAGACGTTGTGCCCATAGCCGGTCCACCGCCTCGAATGTGCGGCTCCGGCTGCCGTTATTGTCCAACCACACGTCCGCAGCCGCGTACCGCTGCTCGTCGCCGGCTTGTGCGCTGATCCGCGCGGTGGCGTCGGACTCTGACATGCCACGTTGTTCGGCCAGCCGGCGCCGCCGCACCGCGGCGTCTGCATGCACCACGACAACCAGCGGAAATCGAGGCGCCAAACCGGTTTCCACTAGCAGCGGGACGTCCTGCACCACGATGGCGTCCGGCGGCGCTGTCTCGATGAGCTCAGCGGAGCGAGCGGCGACCAGCGGGTGCACGATGGCGTTGAGCCGGTCTCGAGCACCGGCATCGTCGAAGACACGTCTGGCCAGCGCCGACCGGTCCAGTGACCCGTCCTCGGCGAGGATGCCCTGGCCGAACTCCCCGGTCACAGCGCACAGTCCGGGTGAGCCGGGCGCCACCACCTCCCGGGCGAGGCCGTCCGAGTCGATGATCCGCGCCCCCAGGCGCGCGAATCGGACGGCCACCGTCGACTTACCGGAACCGATCCCTCCGGTCAGCCCCACCCGTAGCATCGGGCAACGGAGGTGCTTGACCTACACGCCGCCGGACAGCTTCTCCCGCAGTGCGGCTAGTTGCTCGTCGCTGGCCAGCGAGCCTCCCCCGCTGTTATTGGGGGAGGGCGCCTCGGTGGTCGTCGAGGAGTAGTTCTGATCCTCAGCCACCTCGGATTCAACCTCGCTGGCCTTGGTGACCTGCTTGCGGTGCTGCTCGAAGCGGACCTGCGCCTCAGCGTAAGCGCGCTCCCAATCCTCGCGTTGTTTGTCGTAGCCCTCAAGCCAGTCGTTGGTCTCCGGGTCGAAGCCCTCGGGGTAGACGTAGTTGCCCTCGCTGTCGTAATCGGCGGTCATGCCGTACTGCGTCGGGTCGAACTCCATCTCCGGAGACAGCCCCTCGTTGGCCTGCTTGAGGGACAACGAGATCCGTCGACGATCCAGGTCGATGTCGATGACCTTGACCATCACGTCATCGCCGACCTGCACCACCTGCTCGGGAATCTCGACGTGTCGCTGCGACAGCTCAGAAATGTGTACCAGACCCTCGATGCCCTCCTCGACCCGAACGAACGCGCCGAAGGGAACCAACTTGGTCGCTTTACCCGGCACGATCTGCCCGATCTGGTGAGTTCGAGCAAACTGCCGCCACGGGTCTTCCTGGGTTGCCTTGAGCGACAGCGACACCCGCTCGCGGTCCAGGTCGACGTCGAGCACCTCGACGGTGACCTCCTGGCCGACTTCGACGACCTCGCTGGGGTGGTCGATGTGCTTCCAGGACAGTTCGGACACGTGCACCAGACCGTCTACGCCACCGAGGTCCACGAAGGCACCGAAGTTCACGATCGAGGAGACCTGGCCCTTGCGGACCTGGCCCTTGGCCAGCTGGTGGAGGAACTCGCTACGGACCTCGGACTGGGTCTGCTCGAGCCACGCCCGCCGCGAAAGCACCACATTGTTGCGGTTCTTGTCCAGCTCGATGATCTTCGCTTCGAGCTCGCGACCCACGTAAGGCTGAAGGTCGCGCACCCGCCGCATCTCGACCAGCGAGGCGGGCAGGAAGCCGCGTAGGCCGATATCGAGGATCAGGCCGCCTTTCACCACCTCGATAACGGTGCCGCGAACCGGTTCCTCGTTCTCCTTGAGGGTCTCGATATTGCCCCAGGCGCGCTCGTACTGGGCGCGCTTCTTGGAGAGGATCAGTCGACCTTCCTTATCCTCCTTCTGGAGGACAAGGGCCTCGACCTCGTCGCCCACCGCCACGACGTCCGCCGGGTCGACGTCGTGCTTGATGGACAGCTCCCGGGACGGGATAACGCCCTCGGTCTTGTAGCCGATGTCGAGCAGCACCTCGTCACGGTCAACCTTGACGATGGTGCCTTCGACGATATCGCCATCGTTGAAGTACTTGATGGTCTTGTCGATGGCGGCGAGGAAGTCCTCCTCCGTCCCGACGTCGTTGATCGCGACCTGCTGGGTGGTCGGGGCGGTGGTGGTATCGGTGGTCATGCGGTGGGGTGCTCCGAAGGGATAGGGTCGTATGGTCGGTGATGTGTCACTGTTGGCTGCCGCGGTGTGCTTGTCTCGGTGTGGTTGTCTCGGTGCGCTGGTGCCCCCAACTGCGGCAGATCACCTCGCCGCTGAGCCCAGTTGACAACTGATCCACTTGACAACCTGAGCAGCACGAAACCACAGCGCTAGTCGATCGTACCCAGGCATCACTCACCGCAGCAAACCGGACCCCGGCGCCTGCGCGTGCTTGGTGAGAGACTGCCCCAGTGACGGGCTCGCCGCAACCGGGGCGCGGCAACGATGGGACGATTCCCGCGGGCGTGCACGGCCGCGCCGAGGTGATGCTGGGCACGGTCGGGGTGGTGAACCGGCTGGTCGGCGTCGCGGAGACGGTGGCCGTCAATCGCCGTTGGTGGGACGCCGACGCTGAGGATTATCTGGCCGCGCATAGCGATTTCCTGGGCCTGGCGGATTTCGTGTGGTGCCCGGAGGGGCTTCGCGAGTCGGACGCCGGTCTGCTCGGTGAGGTGGTGGGCCGCCGCGTCCTCGAAGTCGGTTGCGGGTCGGCGCCGTGCGCTCGTTGGCTGGCTACCCAAGGCGCGCACGTCGTCGGCCTGGACCTGTCGGCCGCCATGCTGCGGCATGCAATGCACGCGGCCCGTGAAACCAGCATCCCGGTCCCCCTCGTGCAGGCCGACGCGGCCCGATTGCCTTTCGCCGACGGTAGTTTCGACCTCGCCTGTTCGGCGTTCGGCGCGGTGCCGTTCGTCGCGGACTCGGCCGCGGTGATGCGGGAGGTTGCCCGGGTGCTGCGTCCCGGCGGCCGGTGGGTCTTCGCGGTCACGCACCCGCTGCGCTGGATCTTCCCCGACGACCCGGGGCAGGCCGGTTTGACGGTGGCGCAGTCGTACTTCGACCGCACCCCGTACGTCGAGGTCGACAGCGCGGGCAACCCCACCTATGTGGAGCACCACCGCACCCTCGGTGACCGCATCAGGGAGATCGTCGCCGCCGGGTTGGTGCTGCAGGACCTGGTAGAGCCGGAGTGGCCGGCCGGACTACGCCGGCAGTGGGGGCAGTGGAGCCCGCTGCGCGGAGCGCTGTACCCGGGAACCGCGATCTTCGCCTGCCGCCGTGAGGGCGCTGCTGTGCAGAGCGCGGCCCGATGAGCAGTGTCCGCCGGACCACTGACGTTTCGACCCTGCGAGCAGGTCTCAGTGCGCCGCATCGTCCCAGCTACGACCAACGCCCACCGAGACCTCTAGCGGGACGTCCAGCGCGTACGCCGAAGCCATTTCGCGGCGCACCAGGGCTTCCAGCTCGACCCGCTCGCCTTCGGCGACTTCCAACACCAGCTCATCGTGCACTTGAAGCAGCGTCCGGGAGCGTAGGCCCGCAGCGCGCAACGCCCGGGCGACTCCCAACATCGCCACCTTGATGATATCCGCAGCGCTGCCCTGAATCGGCGCGTTGAGCGCCATCCGCTCGGCCATCTCGCGGCGTTGCCGGTTGTCGCTGACCAGGTCGGGTAGGTAGCGCCGGCGCCCCATGATAGTGGCGGTGTAACCGTCTATCCGCGCTTTGTCCACGATCGAGCGCAGGTAGTGGCGGACACCCCCGAATCGGGCGAAGTACTCCTCCATCAGCTCGCGGGCCTCCTCGGCGGAGATCCGCAACTGCGCGGACAGCCCGAAGGCGGACAGCCCATAGGCCAAGCCGTAGTTCATCGCCTTGATCTTGGCTCGCTGCTCGCCGCTGACCGCGGCAGCGTCGACTCCGAACACCCGCGCGGCGGTGGCGGCGTGGAAGTCATGCCCGGAGGTGAACGCTTCGATCAGCGCGGTGTCTTCGGACAGGTGAGCCATGATCCGCATCTCGATCTGGCTGTAGTCCGCCGTCATCAGCTCCGAATAGCCGGGGCCCACCACAAAAGCCTGCCGGATCCGGCGGCCGGAATCTGTGCGGATCGGGATGTTCTGGAGATTCGGTTCGGTGGAGGACAGCCGCCCGGTCGCGGCGATGGTCTGGTTGTAGGTGGTGTGGATCCGGCCGTCGTCGGCCACCGTTTTGAGCAGCCCATCGACCGTGGTCTTGAGCCGCGTCGCGTCCCGGTGCGCCAACAGGTGCGCCAGCAACGGGTGCCCGGTCGATTGGTACAGCGTCTGCAGCGCGTCGGCGTCGGTGGTGTAACCGGTCTTGGTGCGCTTGGTCTTGGGCATGCCCAGCTCGTCGAACAGCACTACCTGAAGCTGTTTGGGCGAGCCCAAGTTCACCTCGTGGCCTATCACGCCGAAACAGTCCTGTGCAGCCTGTTTCACCGCGGCCGCGAAGCCGGCCTCCAGCTCGGCCAGTACGTCACCGTCGACTGCGATGCCGGCCGCCTCCAGCTCGGCCAGCACGGCAAGCAGCGGCAGTTCCAGCTCAGTAAGCAACGACCGGCCCGCTATGCGGTCCAGCTCAGCATCCAGCGCGATGGCCAGCTCGGCCACGGCGCGAGCACGCAGGATCTCGTCGGCCGCCCGGGCGGCGGTGTCCTCGTCTTCGAACAGGCTCGGTTGGGTGACCTCCCCGGATTCCATCCGCAACTCCCTGCGCAGATAGCGCAGCACCAGGTCAGCGAGGTCGAAGGACCGTTGGCCGGGTCGGACCAGGTAGGCGGCCAGTGCCGTATCGCTGGTCAGCCCGGCCAGGATGACGTCGCGGGCTTGCAATGCGTGCAGCAGCGGCTTGGCGTCATGCGCAGCCTTGGGCGCGGCCGGGTCGGCCAGCCAATGCGACAGCGCCCGCTCGTCGTCGAGTGTCAACCTGCGCGGATCGAGATAGCCGCCCTCGCCGTCGGGGGCAGCGAGGGCCAGGCATTCCAGATCCCCGGCGCCCCGCGTCCAACTGCCGCGGAAGGCGAGCCCAGTCCGACGCCCGTCTCGAGCGTGCGCGTCCAACCACGCCGCAACGCCACCGGCCTCGATCATCCCGCCGCGCACCTCGAAGCCTTCCTCGGCTTCGGGCTCGGGTGCGCTCAAGGTCGCGAACAGTCGGTCCCGCAGCACCCGGAACTCCAGCTCGTCGAACAGCCGGTGTACCGCGTCGCGGTCCCATGGTTTGAGCACCAACTCGGCGGGTTGCACAGCTAGATCAACATCTCGGACCAGCTCGGTGAGCTGCCGGTTGAGCAGCACCGAGGCGAGGTTGTCCCGCAGCGCATCACCGGCCTTGCCTTTGACCTCGTCCACCCGATCGATCAACGCATCCAGCGAGCCGAACTCCCGTACCCACTTGGCCGCGGTCTTGTCTCCTACGCCGGGGATGCCCGGCAGGTTGTCCGAGGGATCACCGCGCAGCGCGGCGTAGTCCGGGTACTGCGCCGGCGTCAGGCCGTAGCGCTCGGCCACCTCAGCGGGGGTGAAACGGGTCAGCTCCGAGACACCCTTACGCGGGTAGAGCACCGTCACCTGGTCACTGACCAGCTGTAAGGTGTCCCGATCGCCGGTGCACACCAGTACCTGGAAGCCGTCCGGTTCGGCGCGGGTGACCAGCGTCGCGATGAGGTCGTCGGCTTCGTAATTTTCCATGGTGAGCACCGGTATCCCCAAGGTGCCGAGCACGTCCTGGATCAGTGACACCTGACCGCGGAACTCATCGGGCGTGGTGCTGCGGTTCGCCTTGTACGGCGCGTATGCCTCCGCGCGGAAGGTCTTGCGGGAGACGTCGAACGCTGCGGCGACGTGGGTGGGTTGCTCGTCGCGGAGCAGGTTGATCAGCATCGAGGTGAAGCCGTACACCGCGTTGGTGGTCTGCCCCGTCATGGTGCGGAAATTCTCGGCCGGCAGCGCGAAGAACGCCCGGTAGGCCAGCGAGTGGCCATCGAGTAGGAGCAGCCGAGGGGGGGAAACCGTCACGGCTCGCGAGTCTAGGCCGGACCTCCGACATCTCCGACGCGGCCACGAGTCACATGGATGCTCGTCGCAGTTAGGGGCTGCTTAGAGTGAGCAGGCATCAGGCCGTTCAGGGAGGTTATGTGTGACCACGCCCGAGTTTGATCCGGCTACCGCCGAACTCATCGAACGTTGGGCAGGCGAGCAGCTCATCGAGCGGATGGGCATCAAGATCACCGAATCGGCCCCGGACCGGGTGGTGGGGACCATGCCGGTGGCGCGCAACCGTCAGTATTTCGGGCTGCTACACGGCGGTGCGAATGCGGTGCTGGCCGAGAGCCTCGGCTCGATCGCTGCCTGGCTGTGGGGCAAGCCGGACAGGGTTCCGCTGGGACTGGAACTGTCTTGCTCCCACCACCGGTCGGCAACCGAGGGGGAGGTCACCGGTGTGTGCACGCCGCTGCACCGCGGTCGTACGGTGGCGACCTTCGAGATCCGAATCAGTGACGAGCAGGGCCGCCTGACTTGCTCAGCCCGGCTGACCTGCCTGTTGCGGGAACGCCCTGCCGGTTAGTCTGCGCTGCGCATAGCCGACCATGAGCACTCAGTCGGCCTGCGGGGGTCAACCGAACCTCCGCCGAGCGCGCCGTCGAACGCCCGGAGGAGGAGGCGCCAACCCGTGCGATCAGCAGATTCCGTCCCGCGAAGCGGGATGTGGTCCGAGAATCCCGGATTCATCCGCCGGGTTCCCGGTCCACTGCACGGACTGCTCGTCGCGCTGATCAGCTCCCTGATCACCATCGCTGCGCTGCTCGCGCTGGCCGCTCCAGCATTGGCCGCGCAGCAACCACCTCCCGGCCCACCTGAGCAGCAGGGCCTACCGGTGAGCGGCACCTTGCGCAACGTCGACGGCACGCTGCTCGCCGGCGTCGTGGTGCAGGTGATCGACACGCGCGGGCAGCAGGTCACCTTGACCTCTTCGGACGCCAGGGGTCGCTGGGAGCTGACGGTGCCCGGACCCGGCGAATACACCTTCCGGATCGACCAGCAATCCCTGCCCCCGGGAGTCGAGGTGCTCCAGGGGGAGGTGGTTCGCGAGGTGGCGCCGGGAACGCTGTCGCCGGTCGTGTTCCGATTCGGTGCGCCGCGCGAAGGCCTGCAGACCTCGACAACCGCTCAGATTCTTCGGGTACTGGTTGACGGCATTCGATTCGGCCTGGTCATCGGTATCACCGGGATCGGTCTGTCGCTCATCTTCGGGACCACCGGGCTGACGAACTTCGCCCACGGTGAACTGGTGACGATCGGAGCGGCGGTGGCCTGGACGCTGAACGTCACCGTGGGGCTTCAGCTGATCTGGGCCACCTTGCTGGCGATCGTGGTCGGCGCCGCTATCGGTGCGGCGAACGACTTGGGCATCTGGCGGCCGATGCGGCGGCGCCGGGCCGGTCTCATCGCCCAGCTGGTGATCTCCATCGGCCTTGCGCTCGTGCTGCGATACCTGGTGCTGATCTACTTCGGTGGCCGGTCCGAGTCGTTCGCCGACTACACCAACCAGGTTGAGCGCGACTACGGGTTCATCCGCATCACCGACAAGGACGTCGCCACGATCGTGATCAGCCTGGCCGTCTTGGTCGGCATCGCACTGCTGCTGCAGCGGACCCGGATAGGCAAGGCGATGCGGGCAGTCTCCGACAACCGAGAGCTGGCAGCGTCGTCAGGTATCAACGTCGAGCGGGTAGTGCTGTTCGTGTGGATCCTGGCCGGTGGGCTCGCGGCGCTGGGCGGCGTGTTGTTCGGGCTATCAGAGCTGGCCGGGACGGTGCAGTACGAGATGGGCTTCGCGTTGCTGCTGCTGATGTTCGCCGGGGTGATCCTCGGTGGGCTGGGCACCGCCTACGGCGCCCTGCTCGGTTGCCTGATCGTCGGACTCCTGGTGCAGGTGTCCGCGCAGGTGATCCCGGTCGACCTCAAGTATCTGGGCGGGCTCGCGATCCTCATCGTCATCCTGGTGATCAGACCGCAGGGTTTACTTGGCAGCCGCGCGCGGATCGGGTGAGCGATGATCGACCTTCCGAGCCTGCTCACCAACGGCGTCGCCGCACTGGTCGGTCCGTCGGCGATCTTCCTTGCCCTGCTCGCGATCGGTTTGAACATCCACTTCGGCTACACCGGCCTGCTCAACTTCGGCCAGATCGCCTTCGCTCTGGTCGGTGGGTACGGCATGGGCATCGCGGTGGTGCAGTTCGGTCTGCCGCTGTGGTCAGGCGTGCTGCTAGGGATGGCCGCCGGGGTGGTGCTCGCGCTGTTGCTGGGGATCCCGACGCTGCGGCTGCGTGCGGATTACCTGGCGATTGTCACGATCGCCGCTGCGGAGATCCTACGGCTGATCACCCGGTCGACCTCGATGACCGGATTCTCCGGTGGGACCCAAGGCCTCACCGGGTTCGGGGACAGCTTCCGGCAGCTCAGCCCCTTCGACAACGGCCGCTTCTACGACTTCCTCGGGGTACGTTTCCTGGGACAGGACCTGTGGTCGATCTGCGTGGGTTGGACGGTGGTGGGCCTGTCGCTGATCGTGGTGTTCCTCCTGGTGCGCAGCCCATGGGGGCGGGTGCTCAAAGCGATCCGCGAGGACGAGGATGCCGCCAGGGCACTGGGCAAGAACGTCTTCGTCTACAAGATGCAGGCATTGGTGCTGGGCGGGGTGTTCGGCGCGATCGGCGGGATCATGTACGCGCTGACCACGCAATCGCTCACGCCGGACTTCTACTCGCCGCCGCAGACCTTCTTCGCCTACGCCGCGCTCATCATCGGTGGCGCCGGCCGGGTGTTCGGTCCGGTTATCGGCGCCATGATCTTCTGGTTCGTGCTCTCGATCACCGATAACTTGCTTCGCCAGGCCACGGCGGGTAGTAACCCCCTGATCTCGTTCATCGACAATCAAGATGTCGGCGCCATCCGGTTCATTTTGGTAGGGCTGGCCGTGGCGCTGCTGATGATGTTCCGACCGCAGGGCATCTTCGGTAAGAGGAGTGAGGTGCTGCTCGATGCGCGCTGAGCATCCGTCTGCCGGGGTGGCTGCCGAGCCGGGCGTCCAGAAGCCCGACCCGGTGCTGGTGATCGATTCGATCACCCGCTCATTCGGCGGCCTGCGCGCCGTCGACGTGGCACACCTGGAGATCCAGCGAGGCTGGATCACCGGGCTGATCGGTCCGAACGGGGCGGGTAAGACCACGCTGTTCAACCTGCTCACCGGGTTCGACCGGCCCAACACCGGCCGCTGGACATCCGATGGAAAGTCGTTGTCCCGGCTCGCCCCGCACCAGGTGGCCCGTCGCGGCGTGGTCCGCACCTTCCAACTCACCAAAGCCCTCGCCAAACTGACCGTGCTCGACAACATGCGGCTGGCCGCGCCCCACCAGAGAGGGGAGCGGTTCTTCGGCGCCCTGCTCAACACCTGGGGAGGGCAGGAGCAGGCCAACACCCGCAAGGCGATGGAGTTGCTCAACCGATTCCAGCTGGACGCCAAGGCGGATGATCTTGCCGGCTGCCTGTCCGGAGGGCAACGCAAGCTGCTGGAGATGGCCAGGGCCCTGATGATGGACCCCACTGTCGTCATGCTCGACGAGCCGATGGCGGGGGTGAACCCCGCGCTCACGGAGAGCCTCCTGCAGCACGTCAAGTCATTGCGCGATGATGGTATGACCGTGGTGTTCATCGAGCATGACATGGACGTCATCCGGGACATCAGCGACTGGGTGGTGGTGATGTCCCAGGGTCGGGTGATCGCGGAGGGTCGCGCGGAGGCGTTGTCGTCCAACAAGGCTGTGGTCGACGCTTACCTGGGGTCGCACCACGACCAGGCGCTGGAGTTCGACGCCGAGGGCAACCCGGTGGGACAGACAGCGGCGCTGGTCGCCGAGATCGAATGCGAGCTGGAAGCGGCCATCCAACGCGGCGAGGATCTGTCATCCCCCGCCGTGACCGACCCAGCCGTGACCGACACCGGGGCGGGAGGCCGAAGGCATTGACCGTGGAGGGCGGCAGATCTTCGCCCGCGGAGGTCGCCGCGACCCGCCAGCGGCATCGCGAGCTGGCCCGCGGGGCGCTGTTGCGGGCCGACGACCTGGTGGCCGGTTACCTGCCTGGGGTGAACATCTTGCAGGAGTGCAATTTCTTCCTCCGCGAGGGCGAGATCGTCGGCATCATCGGCCCCAACGGGGCTGGCAAGTCGACGTTGCTCAAGGCCATGTTCGGGCTCATCCCCGTGCGCGGCGGCACCGTGACACTACGGAACTCCGACATCACCTCGGCCAAGGCGCACGCGCTGGTCACCAAGGGCGTGGGTTACGTGCCGCAGAACAACAACGTGTTCGGTTCGCTGACGATCGAAGAGAACTTGCAGATGGGGGTCTACCTGCGGCCACGCACCTTCACCGAACGGTTCAACGCGGTGTGTGCGTTGTTCCCGCTGCTCGGGGAGCGGCGCAGGACCAAGGCCGGGGCACTGTCCGGCGGGGAGCGGCAGATGGTCGCGATGGGACGGGCGCTGATGATGGAGCCGTCGGTCCTGCTACTCGATGAGCCCTCCGCCGGGTTGTCGCCGATGTTCGCCGATGACGTCTTCGTGCGGTGCAAGAAGATCAATGCGGCTGGGGTCTCTATCGTGATGGTCGAGCAGAACGCGCGACGCTGCCTGCAGGTGTGCGACCGGGGATACGTGTTGGACCAGGGTCGTAACGCCTATACCGATACCGGATCGGCGCTCATGAACGATCCCAAGGTCGTTGAGCTCTACCTGGGCACCCTGGCTGGCTCCAGGGAGACGTCATAGCTCGTCGGATCGTCAGTTTCCCACAACGCGGTACTCGGTGGCGGCTTCGTCGATTCGGTTCTGCGCGTTGAACTTCAAGATTCCGTAGGAGCCGACGGAGCGCTCACCGGCGGCGGTGAAGTCGAGGGTGCCCGTGACACCGTCGTAGTCGGGATTGCCGCCGCTATCGATGATGTCCCGGCACTGCCGGAAGGTGGTGCACTTCTCGCCGTCCTTGGTAATCCCGTTGATTTCCGAGGCGATGTCTACTCCCTTTGTCGACTTCGCCCGCTCGGCGGCCAGCGCGACGATCATGACGGCGTCATAGGATTCGCCTGCATAGTTGGTGTCCAGCAGACGAGGATCCTCGGCTCTAAGCCGCTGCTCGAAGTTGGCCGAAAGCTCGGTCATCGGGGCGGTGCCCTTCATGCCGTTGAGCAGCCCGGGCGGTAGGCCAACGCCCAAGGCGTTGCCCATGTTGCCATCGGTGCCGTAGAGGAGCTTTTGAGTCGGCCCAATCTGCACCTCGCTCATCCGGGCGAGAATCTTCTTCGATTCGTCGAAGCCGAGCACGGCGATTGCATCCGGGTTGAACTGCCGGACGTTGTCGATCTCGGTGTTGTACGACGTCGCGTTCGGATCGTAGACGATCTTCTGGATTTGGTTCTCAGGGATGCCCGCCTTACTCAAATTGTCCACTGTGTTGTCGGCCAGGCCGCTGCCGTAGGGGTCATTGCGCGCCAGGATGGAGATCCGCTGCGCGCCGTCGGCGGCCATCAGCGCTGCCAACGCCTGGGCCTGCAACGAGTCCGGTGGAGCGGTCCGGAAATACAGGCCCCGGTCCGGCCAGCAGGTGAATTCGTCGGAGGTATTGGCCGGCGAGAATTGGACCACACCGGCATTGGTGATCTTGTCGATGACCAGCTTGGTGACCCCGGAGGCGGCGGCGCCGATGATCACTTGCGCGCCCTGCCCGAGCTCGCGGTCCACGGTCTGGTTCGCGGTATCGGTTTTGTCGTCACCGGAGTCACCCCGGATGTTGGTGACCGGGTTTCCGAGCACCCCGCCGGCCGCGTTGATCTCCTTGATCGCGACATCGACCGCGGCGAACTCCGGCGGACCGAGAAATTGCAGGCTGCCGGTTTCAGGTAGCAACGTGCCGATCTTCAACGGTTGGGTATCCGGCTGCCCGCTGGATTGGGCTTGGGCGGGTTCACAGGTCTCCGCCAGCGGGCCACTGCTGGCCGGCTCCTGGGCCGTGGTGGTGGCGCCACCGCCACAGCCGGCCGTCACGACCGACAGTGCGCCGGCAAGGGCCGCCAACCGGAGCGCGGTGCGCTGCGCCATGCATTTCTCCTCAGAACAGACGCCTGCTGCGCGGGCAGCCGTGCTCGGCGTTCGCGATTTCGATCGTCAGACCGTAATGCTGCGGGCGCCGATCGGGCACGACACACCGCTGGTCGTGACGAAGATGTGATCCTCAGGACAGGCTTTCCAGCACGGCCTGGGCCACCGCTTTCATGGTGGTCCGGCGATCCATCGCGCTGCGTTGGATCCAGCGGAACGCCTCGGGTTCGGTGAGTCCGTGGTGTGCCATCAGCAAGCCCTTGGCGCGCTCCACCGACTTGCGGGTCTCCAGCCGATCAGTCAGGCCTGCCACCTCGTTTTCCAGGGCGACCAGCTCGCGAAAGCGGGACACGGCCAGCTCCACCGCAGGGACCAGATCTTTGCGGCCGAACGGCTTCACCAGGTACGCCATCGCGCCGGCATCGCGAGCTCGCTCCACCAGATCGCGCTGACTGAACGCGGTGAGGATCACCACTGGTGCGATACGCCGCTCCGCGATGATCGACGCTGCGTCGATGCCGTCCATCTTTGGCATCTTCACGTCCATGATCACCAGGTCGGGGTTCAGCGTCGCGGCCTGCTCGACGGCCTGCTCTCCGTCAGCCGCCTCACCCACCACGGTGTAGCCCTCCTCGGAGAGCATTTCGACGAGGTCCAACCGGATCAGCGCCTCGTCCTCGGCGACGAGCACCCTGCGCACGGCCGCTGACCGGTCCGGCTCACCAGGTAGCCCGCTCACATCGACTTGGGGCGTCACCTCCCGACCTCCGTCCGTTGCGGCTACAACCTGGACCAGAACGATAGCGACGTCGGGATCCGGCCGGGGCGGCGTGCACCCAACCCGTACAGTAATCCCGCCGACAACACGCCCCCGTAGCCCAACCGGCAGAGGCAACGGACTCAAAACCCGTCCAGTGTGGGTTCGACTCCCACCGGGGGCACCATCACGGCAGCCGGCGAGGTGGGTTGGCTGCCTCGCGAACTATGGGCCTTGGCTCGGTACCACCGGTTGGTTAACGCTTGCCGGTTCGTCCACGGCTGCCGCGGCGCGCGCGCCTTGCTCCTGTGCCGCCAAGAACCAGCAGAGCGTCGACGGGTCGGGCTTGAGTGACACGAGCGTCTCGGCGTCCGTTGGGACCTGGAGGTTGTCGTTGACGCAAATCCCATCCGGGCTTTGGAAAGCGCACTCAAGCACCGCCTGGTAATTCAACGCCTGGTGGTCGTATAACTTGGCCAGCGGGTCCAACCAGCCAGCGGTCTTATTGTAGAAGGCGACCAGATACGCGTCGCCGACGTGTTGGTAGCCGGTTATCGTCGGCGGCGAGCACGGCACGATGTCGTAGGTGTTCTGGATGCGCAGCGTACGCGTCGCTGGGTCCTGCTCCTGAGGCTGGGAGTCATAAAGCTGCGCGAACGCGGCGTTGCCCACCTGGGGGCAGGCGTAATTGTAATTTGAGTATGCGATGCTCTGGTGAGGCGACAGCGCCAGGTCGAGCGTGAACAGCTCGCACAGGGCGGCGCCGAGGCTGTGGCCGGTGACGAGTAGCCGGTGAATTGGTTGGGCAGAGGACTGATACTTGTCGAGGAGGTTGAAGAGTTGTTCTTGCATGGACGGCGTGCCGGCTACGCTGGTGGTGTAGATGCTCCAGAAACCCATGGCGACCTTGGCATCCTGGGACGGCGCAGATGCCCGAAAAGGCACGAACGTTTCGTGGCACCAGAACTCGGCATCTTCGAGAGCGTCGAGTATGGAGTAGGTGCCGCGGAAAGCGAAAATGTATGAGTACGGCGCCGACTGCGAACGGAAGACTACGCCGAAACACTCCACCTGGTTGAAGCTGGCGAAAACCGTGTCGATACCTGTCCAGCAGTCGACGAGATCATAGCCGGTGGGGGGCGTAACCTTCGTTCGATTGCAACGACCTGGATTATGCGAGTCGAATGCGTAGTACGACTCGATGCTGGCCTCGATCAGGACCCGAGACAACGACGGGTCTATATGCGTAGTGACAGACATTGCACGCTCCATTCTCGGATGGTGAGTCGGAATGCAGAAAATGGTCACCACGGGCCGTCGAGAGCTCCGAGGTTCACGATGGCCAGCATAGGCCTTGCCGCTGAGGAACTTGTTATCGCTGCGCCTTTCAGCCCAAGCGATACGGCCGACCAGACCATTGGTCGAATAGGCGATTTGCCAATGGCGACCGAGGTCCGGCCGACGACCCGGACGTGCTCGCCGACCAGCGAACCCTGATCATGGAAGGCTGGCCGCTTGGCGTCCGGGCCGTCGGCGTCGACGGCCCGGCTGAGCAGGCGCGAACCCCGGTGGAGGCGATGTTCCCCAGCCCCGAGATCTCTGGCCTGGCAGGTGAACTGACTCGACGACGTTGAGCCCTGGGCCACACCCGACGTACCATCAACTCGAAATTTGCCTCCAGAAAGGGATCCAGTGACTACGCAGGTCGAAACGCTCGAGTTCGAGGCCGAGGCGCGCCAACTCTTGCGCTTGATGGTCCATTCGATCTACTCAAATAAGGACACCTTCCTGCGAGAGCTCATCTCTAACGCCTCCGACGCGTTGGACAAGTTGCGGTTGGACACATTCCGCAACAAGGACCTGCAGGTGGATATTTCTGATCTCCACATTGACATCGAAGTTGATAAAGAGCAGCGTAGGTTGACTGTCCGTGACAACGGCATCGGTATGTCACGCGACGAAGTGGTACATCTGATCGGCACGATCGCGAAATCCGGTACGGTCGAATTTCTGCAGAAGATCAGGGAAGCTAAGGATGTGGCGGCCTCCCATAATCTCATCGGGCAGTTCGGTGTGGGCTTCTACTCCAGCTTCATGGTTGCCGACAAGGTGACGCTGCTGACGCGGCGTGCAGGGGAGGGCCAAGCCACTCGTTGGGAATCAAGCGGTGAGAGTACCTACACCATCGAGTCGGTCGACGACGCGCCGCAAGGCACTTCGGTCACCCTGCATCTCAAACCGGAGGACAAAGAGGACCAACTCTTCGACTACACGGTCGGATGGAAAATCAAGGAGATCGTCAAGCGGTATTCCGACTTCATCGCATGGCCGATCAGGATGGAGGTCGAACGCACGGACAAGGACGGCAACACCGTGCGCGAAACTGAAACGATCAACTCGATGAAGGCCCTGTGGGCGCGTTCCAAGAACGATGTCGAGGAAGATGAATACAAGGAGTTTTATAAGCACATAAGTCACGACTGGAGTGATCCACTCGAGATCATCTCCATGAAGGCGGAGGGGACGTTCGAATACCAGGCGCTGCTGTTCATCCCATCCCATGCGCCGTTGAACTTGTTCATGCGGGATCGCAAGCGCGGTGTCCAATTGTACGTGAAGCGCGTGCACATTATGGACGATTGCGAAGCGCTCATGCCGGAGTACCTGCGCTTCATCAAGGGTGTGGTGGATGCGCAGGATCTGTCGCTCAACGTCTCACGAGAAACCCTCCAGCAGGACCGGCAGATCCAGATGATGCGCCGACGCCTGGTCAAGAAGGTGCTGTCGACGGTAAAGGACATGACGACCAACGACGTCGACCGCTATAACACGTTCTGGAGAGAGTTCGGCCGTGCGGTCAAGGAAGGGCTCCTCAACGACTTCGAAAATCGCGATACGATCCTCGACATCGCGTCGTTCGCATCGACCCACCATGCGGAGCAGTTGACTACGCTGCGTCAATATCTGGAGCGCATGAACGAGGGGCAACAACATATCTACTACATGACGGGTGAGTCGCGATCGGTCATCGAGGGTTCGCCGCACATGGAAGCCTTTCGGGCTAAAGGGTTTGAAGTGCTTCTGCTGACCGATCCAGTCGATGAAATGTGGATCGACTCGGTTCCAGAGTTCGAGGGGAAGCGGCTCCAATCAATCGCCAAGGGGCAGGTAGATCTCGATACCGAGGAAGAGAAGACAACGTCGGAGTCCGACCGTGACCAGCAGAACAAAGACTTTGCTGCCTTGTTGTCCTGGATGACGACTAATTTGCAAGACAACGTGAAGGAGGTACGGCTGTCGTCGCGTCTCACCACCTCGCCGGCCTGTATCGTCGGAGATGCGCACGATGTCACCCCGACCTTGGAAAAAATGTATCGCGCTATGGGGCAGGACGTACCGCATATCAAGCGGATTCTCGAACTCAATCCCACGCATCCTCTGGTGAGCGGACTACGGAAGGCCTACGACGAGCGGAAGGGCGACGCTGGACTGGAGGAAACGGCCGAGCTTCTGTACGGGATGGCGCTCCTTGCAGAGGGTGGTGAATTGAGTGATCCGTCAAATTTCATACGCCTACTGGCGGATCGGCTGGCGCGGACGCTGTAAGTAGCGATGTAGACTGCGCTCCGCGGCCGCGCCGTTCAACCCGGTCGGGGTGTCAGGTCCGCGGTCAGCGCCGGAGGTGGCGCGGTGGTAGGCATCGCCGAAGTACTCTGCTGCAATGCCGAGCACAGTCTTGCCGAACATCTGGATCAGACGCCGGTAGGATCCCAGGCGAATCGCTCATCGGCGCTCGCCGCCGGCCAACCCCGCCACCGACCGGTCGTTCAGCCCGACGTTGAGCACCGTCTCCATCATCCCGGGCATCGACACCGGCGCGCCGGACCGCACCGAGACAAGCAGGGGGCTCCGCTGCAACCGGTCGAGGTGCTCGTCGACCTCGGTCCACAGCCCCGCAGGCTTGGTGCCGGTCTTCAGGTACGCCCGGCCGGCCAGACAGGCCCGCCGCCACCCGGTGGTGGATTGCCCTACGCGATCGTTGGGGGGCTGTCTGCGTCGGGAACCTGGGACAGCCCCTGGAGGAGTCGCTGGACGGCGATGGGCACGGTGAAACCTGTAGGTCCGATGCTGACGCAGGACCAGCGGCCGTCGCTGACAACGGGCACGCCGGCGCTGGCCATGCTCTCCACGAGGTCGCCGGCGAGGTAGCTGTGGCGGGCGTCCCAGACCCGTTGACGGTCGGCTTGGCCGAGGGTTGCCCACCACTGATGGGCCAGCTGCAGAGAGTCTCTCATTGTGGAATGCCCTTCTCTGTGGTCATCATTATCGAGCCGAAGGTTCGACGATGGTGCGGGCGACGTTGTCCACGGCAGTCGGCGACCGCGTTGATAAACAGTGCGCGGCTTGGTGCTGACGAAGGCGGTATATGCGCCATTGCATTAGTCGGTGTAGCAGGGCAGCACTCGTTACCCACTCGTAAGGGTAAAAGCCAGGCGGTCAGTACGTACCTATTGCCTGAATTCCCTACACGTCCGCGTTGTCCCGACTGAGCCGGTCTACCGGCGGGTGAGGTCGTGGCCGACTGTCGTAGTGGTTTGGAGGAATTGTTGGGCAAATTGCCGCTGAGTGGCGATAAGCTCATCGACGGTCTGGCGCTGAGTCACAAGCAGCTTCTCGAACAGGTCATAAGTAAGGGCCACCATCATCGCCCCGGCGGGGGAGCCCAGGGTCTTGGGGCTGAGCTGGCGGGCGAGGTCGGCCCATACCTGGAGCGACCTGAGCGAGATGTCCAGCCCTTGCCGCACCAGCTGGACCATCAAGTCCTGTATCCGCTGGTTGGTACCTTCCACGGCGGTGTGGGCCTGCTCAGTAGCCGTGTCGGCGGCGGCGACGAGTTGGCCGTCGGTCATCTGAGTGAGCATGTCTTGGCGCTCCCGGGGTCTCGGGGATGCCGGATAAGCCATCCACTGATCACCCTCCCTGTCGCTGCCGCAGCGTACAACTACCGCCACAATAAATTGGGGTAAAAAGAACACCCCACAATGACGTTTGTGTCACGACTCCTCCGTGGCTAGTGGATGCGGGTCTACTCCCGGCCCGGTGAATCCGGCAACTCAGGCTCGTCCACTGTGGATTCCGGTCTCGTCAACGCAGTCACGGACAGGTGCTCGGCCGCCTGGAACAGCATGGGTTGCTCCGCCAGCGCGCCCTCGATGACCAGCATCCGGCGTTTGGTGGCCACCCCACCATTCGCGGAGAAGCCTCCGTCCTTGCCGCCCGCCGCGAGCACCCGGTGACACGGCACGAGCGGTGGGAACGGGTTGCGGCCCATCGCTTGCCCGACGGCCTGCGCGGATCCGGGCATACCCAGTAGCTGCGCGATGTCGCCGTAGGTGCAAGTTTTACCGGACGGGATGGTGCGGACGATTTCGTAGACCCTTCGATCGAAGTCCGGTATCCCGGTCACGTCGAGTTCGACGGTCGACAGGTCCAGACGCCGACCATCGAGCAGCGCCACGATGCCGTCGACGGCAATGCGGACTGCGGGCGGCGGCTCGGTTTCGGGCGCTTCAGGAAAGAGCTGGCGCATCCGGGTGCGTGTCCGGTGTTCGCTGCCTTCAGGTAGCTGCGTGCCGACGACCCCACGCTCGGCCCAGGCAACACCACAATGTCCGATGCCGGTGGCGAAGACCGTCAAACCTCGCGTGGTCACTGGTTGCTCCCTCGGTGAAGATCTCGCGGGGGAGATCGCGTTCTGGACTCGGTATCGTAGTCCGGTGTCGCTACGACCGGCGCGGCTGCTTAACGCCACCGGCGACGCGGGCCTGCCGGTGCACGCGTCTGGCACTAAGCGGCGTGGCCGATCCATCGGCTCGCCAACTGGCACAAGGCCGGACGGCCGCCTCCTCCTGCGGAACGGGTGACGGTCGGGCGTCACCCAAGCACAATGGGTCTTACAGCATCCGTGAGGTCGGAGGTCACCCCGTGTCGTCCCCAGCAGTGCTCACGTCCCGTTTCGGTGACGGCCTGGCGGCCGACCCCGACCCGGGCGCCGCGGCGGAGACCGCCGTCACGCAGGCCCTGGCCCCGCTGTGCGGGCAGCGCCCCGACCTGCTGTGTGTGTTCGTCTGCGGTAATGACCCGGCGGCAGTGGAGGTGGCAGGCGCCCGCGC
The DNA here is from genome assembly GCA_050699875.1 of Pseudonocardiaceae bacterium. Taxonomy (GTDB): domain Bacteria; phylum Actinomycetota; class Actinomycetes; order Mycobacteriales; family Pseudonocardiaceae. Next base: position 21,300 of record JBOHFX010000003.1, on the reverse strand, counting down.
GATGGTGATGGCTGGGGCTCGCACGACCCTGGGCTGCAGCGCTGGTGGAGTGATCGGCTCCGGCCGAGGTATAGAGGCGATGCCTGCGGTCAGCGCGTTTGCCGCCTGCCTGCCCGGGGTCAGGCTTACCCCGCTGCACCTTGGGCTGGTGCGCAGCCCTGACGGTGCGGTCATCACCGGGATGCCAGATCGGCGCGAGGACGACGCCGTCGCGGTGATCCTGGCCGATCCTTTTACCTTTCCCCTTGCGGACTTCCTGCAGCGCTCCAACGACAACCCCACCGTTCTCCCGCTGATCGGTGGGGTGGCCAGCGGTCCCCGCGGCGCCGGATCCGCACACCTGTTCCTGGACGGCCACAGCGTGCCGGCCGGCGCGGTAGGAGTACTGCTTGGGGGTCCCGTCACAGCCCACCCGGTGGTCAGCCAGGGTTGTCGCCCCTTCGGCCCTTCGATGGTCGTCACCAAGGCCGAGAGAAACGTGCTGCTGGAGCTCGCCGGAACACCCGCACTAACCAAGCTCGAGCAGATCGTCGCGGAGATTCCGGCGGAGGAACGGCAAGCCATCGCGCGCGGATTGCAGATCGGCATTGCCATGGACGAGTACGTTGAAGAGCACGAGCGCGGAGATTTTCTGATCCGACCCGTCGTGGGTGCCGATCAGCAGCAGGGCGCGATCGCCATCGGAGACGTCGTGGACGTGGGCCAGACCGTCCGCTTTCAGGTACGTGACGCCTCGGCCGCCGACGAGGACCTGAAGGAGCTGTTCGCGCGGTTCCGCGCGGAGGCGGGTCCGGTGGGGGGTGCGCTGTTGTTCTCCTGCAATGGCCGCGGCAAGGCCATGTTCCCCAGCGCGGATCACGATGTGCTCGCGGTGCGCTCCGGGCTTGGCACCACCGGTGTGGCCGGTTTCTTCGCGGCCGGCGAGATTGGCCCCGTCGCGGGGCGGAACCACCTGCACGGGTTCACCGCGTCGATCCTGGTGTTCGGCACCGGCGGGTGATTCTGCGTTATCAGGGGGCCGGCGCGGTGGCCTGGAACTCGGCGCGAGCAACGACGCCGACGTCGGGATGGTCGGTGAATACCCCGTCAATCCCGGCCCGAAGGTAGCTAACCTGCTCGTCGATCGCTCGCCCGAAGTCGCTCGGGTCGGCAGAGGTCCGGAGGTTGGCCGGCAGGAACTCGTTCTCGGCGCGGAAGGTGTAAGGGTGCACCACGAGGCCCTCGTTATGTGCGTCGGTCACCAGCGTGGTCGGGGAGCCAAGCGTGCCGTCGGGCTTGCGTGGGATGACCTGTTGCTTCTCCGGGCCGATCCCCTGGGCATAGCGCGCGATGGTCCGCAGGCCGGCGGGGGTGACCAGGTCGGCGTAGGTGGGGCCGGAACCGGCGGCCGTGGTATCGAACGGCGCGCCGGAGGCCGACAGCAGCTGGACTGATCTGGTTCGCAGGCCGGCCTCGCGCAGCTGCCTCAGGTTGGTCACCTCGAAGGACTGGACGAACACCGGAGCATTCGCCCTGTTGAGCCCATTGCGTCGCAGGATCTCAAGCAGCAAAGGCTCCAGCGGCAGCTTCATCTGCTGAAAGTATGTGGGGTGCTTGGTCTCCGGGTATACGCCCAGATCCCGATGCAGCTCCTTGGAAAGCCGGTCTCGAAGGTCCAGCAGTTCCTGGAACGTGGGAATCTTGTACCGCCCGTTGTACAGAGTGTTGTGCTGGCGGATTAGCGGAAGCCGCTCCACCGCTCGCAGTGTCTTGAGTTCTGCGAGGGTGAAGTCCTCGGTGAACCACCCGGTGACGGCGACACCGTCCAGCGTCTTGGTCGTCTTCCGCTTGGCGAACTCGGGATTGGGATGGCTGGCGACGTCCGTCGTATCGTTGATCACCGGCTCGTGCCGGCAGACCAGCACGCCGTCGCGGGTCACCACCAGGTCGGGTTCAAGATAGTCCGCGCCCAGCCGCGCGGCGAGCTCGTAGGAGGCCAAGGTGTGCTCCGGTCGGTAGCCGGAGGCGCCCCGGTGACCGATCACAAGCGTGTCCCGCCGGCTCCTGCCTGCGTCCGGCGGGGGTTGGTTGGCCAGCGCTGTCACCCCGCCGAGACTGCCACTGAGAGATCCGGCGAGTGCGGCAGCCGTGATGCCGGCAAGAGCAGTGCGTCGGGTGACCATCGCGTCCTCCTGAACAAGCGGGTGGTGAGCTGCATCGCATCGCAGCCGCATGAGGTGACTTTGAAGGCACTCGTGCCCTTACGCGGGACGTCGCGTGCGCGAACGAGGAACAAGAACCTGAATCAGCTGGTGATGTCCTTGGTGGCGAAGCGCCACCAGGCCGCCAGCCCGAAGACGGTGGCGTAGGCCAGACCGGAGAACGTTCCGCTGGCCAGCTGACCCCAGTCGATCGGGGACGCCAGCAGATCGGCCCACGCGGAGCTGAACCGGGTGGGCAGGTAGTCCCGCAGGTCACCGAGGGCCTCGATGGTCTCCAGGATCTGGGAGAGGATTGACAACATCACCGCGCCGCCGACGGCGCCCAGCGGTGCGTCGGTGCTCACCGAGAGCAGCAACGCCAGCCCGGCGACCCACGCGAGGTGCAACGCCAGGTACGCCGGGGCCAGCGCCAGCCGGCTAGTGGTGAGCCCGAAGTCCAGCGACTGACCGGTGGGGGACACCAGATCACCTGCCCCGTAGGCGACCACCCCGACCACCATCGCCATTGCAGGAAGCAGAACGAGGGCAAACGCCGACAGCAGCGCGGCCACCACCGCCTTTTGCCGCAGCAGGCGGCCGCGGGGCACCGGGGCGGCCATCAGGTATCGCAGGCTTGACCAGGACGCCTCGCTGGCCACCGTGTCGCCGAAGAACAGCGCCACCACCACGACCAGGAGAAAGCCCACCGCCGAGAACATGGTGAAAACCACGAAGTTGAGCCCACTGGCGGTGGCGAGGTCGACCAGGGTGGCACCCCCGCCGTCCCCGTCGTCTCGCCCGACTTCGAAGGCCAGCCACAGCAGGAAGGGCAGCAGCGCGAGAAATCCCAGGGTGAGCACGGTCCGCTTGCGCCGTAGCTGGCGCACCAACTCCACCCGCAGCGGCAAGGTCGCCGTGGCCCGGTAGCCCGGCGCCGCACCCTGAGCGGTCATTCGACGGCCTCCTGTCCCACCAGTTGCAGGAACGCCTCCTCCAGCTGGTGGCGCGCGGTCACCCCTTCGACCCCGACCCCTGCGCCGACCAGCGCGGAGACCGCGACTGCACGGGGTAGCCCATCGAGCTGGGCATGCACGACGGAGCGCTCGACCCCCGTGACGTCAACCCCGTCGAGGTCACGCAGCACTGCGGCGGCCTGCGCCGGGTCGTTCACGGTGAAGCTGACCGTGCCGGCGCTCGCGACGATCTCGGCAACCGTGCCGGCGGCCACCAGCCGGCCCCGGTGCATTACCACCACGTGGCTGCAGGTCTGCTCCACCTCGGCAAGCAGGTGGCTGGAGACCAGCACGGTCCGACCGCGGGCGGCGTAGTTCCGCAGAACCTCGCGCATGGCGTGGATCTGCGGCGGGTCCAGGCCGTTGGTCGGCTCGTCGAGCACCAGCAGGTCCGGTTTGCCGAGCATGGCTTGGGCAATCGCCAGGCGTTGACGCATCCCCTGGCTGTAAGTGGCCACCCGTCGGTGCACCGCGTTGCCCAATCCGGCGATCTGCAGCGCCTCGTCCACGCCGGCATCCGCCGCCGGCCGGCCGGTGGCCGCCCAGTACAGCCGTAGGTTGTCTGCGCCGCTGAGGTGCGGCAGAAATCCCGGCCCCTCGACGAACGACCCGATCCGGGACAGCACCGGAGCGCCGGCTGTAACCCGGTGCCCGAAAGCTCGCAGCTCGCCGCTGGTCGGCTGGATCAGTCCCATCAGCATTCGCAGCACAGTGGTCTTACCTGCCCCATTTGGGCCGAGCAGACCCAGTACCTGCCCGTGCCCTACCCGGAAGGACAGGTTGTCCACGGCAGTCAGACCGCCCGGATACCGCTTGCTCAACCCCGACACCACCAGCGGCACGTCGGCCAAGCCGGGATCGGCATCGTCGCCGTGCCGGCGGCGTACTGCGGCAAACACGCTCAACGCCGCCACGAGCGCGGCCAGCCCGCCCAGCCCGGCGAGTTGCACGGTCGGAAGCGGTACCGGCGCCTGCTCACCGGGGACCATGGGTACGGCCAGGCGGGCGTCGCCGGGCAGCGACACGGTGTATCCGGCAGGCTGGGGCGGCAGCGCGTACCCGCGGTCCGTCGTGGCCACCGTGACCGCCAACCGGTGTCCCGCCTGCACCGGTCGCACCACTCCGGCCAGCGTCACGGTGAAGTCCACCGGGGCGCCGTCGGCGGGTAGCGGGCCGATCCGCACCGGGGCCACCGCCCCTCCGGGCAGTGTGCGGCGGCCGTCCAGGCCAACGTCATAGAGCTTGACGAACAGCACCGCTTCGGAAGGTGGCGCTACCACCCCGGTGAGCGCGGCGGCCACCCGCAGTCGGACCTGCGGCGCTCCGGTGACCTCAAGCGGATCAGACAGCGGATCGGTGACGAACGTCGCCGTCTGCCCGGGTATGTCGATCGTCACCCCGCTGAGGTCTCCAACGTCCTCGGGTAGGGTCGCGTTGAGCCCCGGCAGGCTGCTTACCGCGGCGGGGCTGCCGCCGGGCGGACGAATCACTGGTTGCGGCAGGCCATGCAGGGCTAACTCACGACGCTGTACGGGAACGCCGTCGAGCCCGGGATAGGCCGGGGCGGTGATGGTGCGCTGGGCGAAGGCTCGCCGGGTGCCGAATATTCCCGGCACCTGGTAGTCAAACCCAGTGCCGGGATCGTTGCCGATCCGGCGGAGGTGGTAGTCGAACCAGGCGCCGGTCTGCTCTTGCATCGCCGCGCCGGATTCTCTGCCGTCGTGGCCACCTGCGTACCAGATCACCTTCAAAGGGGCACCCGCCGAAGCCAGCTGCCGGGCCGTGGCGTCGGACTGGTCCAGTCCGAAAAGCGTGTCCCGCTCGCCCTGAATGAGCAGGGTCGGAACGGTGATGTTGTCAGCAACAGTGGCGGGCGACGAGCGGCGCAGCAGTGCGACGATCTCGGGAGTGGGGCTGCCGGTGGCGGCGGCCTGGAGGTAGGCGGCGCAGATCTCCGGGCGGAACCGCCCGCACAATCTGTTCGTCTCCGCGGTCCCGCTGGGCGACGCGCCGAAGAACAGTGCCGCCCAGTCACGTTTGAGAATCCCGTCCGGGGCGAAGGCTCCGGCCGCCGGGGTGGCCGCCGGGATCGGTGCTCGGCTGGCGGCGTTCGGGAACAGCGCCTGGGCCAGGTCGTTCCAGGTGATCTCCGGCGCGAGTGCGTCCACCCGGCGATCGGTTCCGGCCAGCATCAGGGCGAGTGCGCCGCCGTAGGACTTGCCGGTGACACCGACCCGCGGGTCACCCAGCGCGTCACGCACCACATCGGTCCGGGTGGCCAGCCAGTCCACCAGTACTCGGGCGTCGGCCACCTCGTAGTCGGGGGAATTGAGTCCGATCTGTCCAGTGCTGATGCCGAATCCCCGGGCTGTCCAGGCGAGCACGATGAACCCGCGGCGAGCCAGCGCAGTGGCCTCCGTGGTGACGGAGCTCTTGGCGCCGCCGAAGCCGTGCGCCACCAACACGGCGGGAGCGGGCGTGACCGCCGGACGGTACACGGTGGCGTCCAGGCGCACCCGGTCCGTGCTACCCGGTGCCGCCGGCACTTCTATCGTCACGGTTTCGGTGGCCACTGGCGGAGGATCAGGAACCATCGTGACGGCCAGCGCCACCCCGGCGCCGGCGACCAGAGCGGCCACGACCAGAAGGACGATGGGTCGCCAGCGCAGTCGGGGTAGCGGGGCCGTTCTGCGCACTCCGCCGAAGGTAGGTCAGCGTGGGGTGGGTGCTGTAACCGTCTCAGCGGATTCTCAGCGCTACCGGCAGTGTTCCTCGCCACCCCGGGTGGCGCAGGGGGATGGGTATGGGCGAGACTGGTCCGGTCGTGGAGGGGAGTATTCCTTCGCGGCGGCATCGTCATCACGGCGTTCCCGCACTGTTTTGCTGTGGGCGCCCGGTGCCGTCGACCGGTTCTTCGGTGGAAGAGACCTCCGGTCGTCGACGCATGCCGTCTGCCCGGAGGTTCACTCATGGATGTGCCCACTTGGGTATGGCTCGCCACGGTGGGCGGCATCGCTGCCTTGTTTGCCTTCGATCTGTTCGTTGTCGACCGCAAGCCGCACGCAGTGGGCGTCGCGGAGGCGGCTCGGTGGGTGGTGTTCTACATCGTCTGCGCGGTGGTGTTCGGGCTGGGGATCTGGCTATTCGCCGGTAGCACTTTCGCCTTCGAATACGTCGCTGGGTACCTCACCGAATACTCGCTGTCGGTCGACAACCTCTTCATCTTTGTGATTGTCATGGCGGCGTTCCGGGTGCCGGCCATCCATCAGCACCGGGTACTGCTGATCGGCATCGTGCTGGCGTTGATCATGCGAGGACTGTTCATCGCCGCGGGTGCGGTACTGATCGCGCGCTTCAGCTGGGTGTTCTACCTCTTCGGAGCGTTGCTGATCTACCTGGGTTGGAAGCAGATCCGGGAACGGAAGGAGGACGTGGAGTTCCGCGAGAACAGGTTGTTGCGCGGGATACGGAAGCTGATCCCGGTGACCGACGAGTACGACGGGACGCGGCTAACCGTCAAGCGGGACGGCAAGCGCTGGTTCACCCCGATGATCGTGGTGATGATCGCGATCGGATCCGTCGACCTGATCTTCGCTTTGGACTCCATTCCCGCGATCTTCGGGCTCACCCAGGAACCCTTCCTGGTCTTCACCGCCAACGCCTTTGCGCTGATGGGTTTGCGGCAGCTGTACTTCCTCATCGGCGGCCTACTCACCAGACTCGTCTACCTTTCCATCGGGCTCGGCGTGATCCTCGGTTTCATCGGCGTCAAGCTGGTGCTCGATGCGCTGCACGAGAACTCCTTGCCCTTCCTCAACGGTGGCCGGCCGCTGCTCTCGGTGCCCACAGTGGGCATCGAGCTCTCGCTGGGTGTGATCGTCGGGGTGCTGCTGGCGACGACTGTGGCCAGCATGATCGCCACGCGCAGACGTGGTCGCGCTGGTCAGCTACCGGCGCCGGTCCCAGACGATCACGTCGCGGGGCGGCAACCGTGAATAAGCATGAGCGGTGCGTTCCTGCGTTCGGCGTCATAGTCCCAGGCGGCCAGATCGGCAGGGTCGGCCAACCCGTCGGCATCCGCGAGCAGTGGTGCCTCAGTCCTCAGGTCCGTGAAGCCGGCCTCAGCCAGAATCTCCTGGTAAGTACGGGCCGACCAGAAGTAGTCCGATAACTCCAGCCATTCGCCGTCGGCGAGCAGCAGGTGAGCGGTGCGCGGGTCCCCGTCCTGGTACGTCACGCCGGGCTCTCCGGACCGGAAGCCGGAGAACTGTACTCCGACATTGTCGGAATGAGGATCAAGGATGACGAACCGTCCGCCCGGTCGCAGTACCCGCCACACCTCGGTGGCGATCGCTTGCACGTGCTCGCGGGCGGGTAGCACGAGAAAGACGAAGCACGCCATCGCCGCGTCCATACTGCCGTCCGGCAGGAAATCAAGCCGATCGTCGAGTAGCTGACGGTAGCCGACCCGGGGATGGTCATACCGTTGGGACGCGATCGCCAACATGTCAGCGGACGGGTCCACCGCACAGACTTGCAGGCCGTAGTCGCGAGCAATCCGGTGAGCGACCCTTCCCGGTCCGCATCCGTAGTCGAGGAGTGTTCGGGGAGGCTCGGGGGCGCCGACGCCCAGCGCGCGGAGCGCGAACGGGTACCCGAACACCCATCCAAGCCTGTCGTCGACCTCGACAAAGCCCGCGGCGGTCGCCGCGTCGTATGCCGTGTCTCGGTCCAATTCCATCGACCGGATCCCTTCGCTCACCCGACATGGCGCCATAATCATCCTAGAATTGGCATCCGACCAGTCGGTATAGCTCGATGGCGAGCTGAGCCGGAGTGGTGGCTGGTTGAGAAGGCCAAGACGATCCACCCGGTTACTGCCGTCCCTATGGTTACCGCGTCCCTGCGGTTGTCGCGTCAGTCAGCGGCGGGTGAGGATCCGGGTCGCCCCGGCTGCGCCGGTGGACAACAACAGCCAACCGATCGCGGTCAGCGCTCCTGCCACCCAGGCTGACGCCCCAGAGGTACTCCACAGCCCGTCCTGGCCCAGGTTCACCACCGGGATCAGCAAGTCCGCGGCATAGATTACGGGTTGCCACGACGGGTCCTGGCCGCTGTCGAGGCGGGGAAGCTGGTGATAGCTGAACCACACAGACCCGAGCAGCCAGCACACCGCGAGCCACCACGCCGCCCGCCACGGCCGATAGCCGTAGCCGACGGTCCAGTCCTGCAGCCATCCCCACACCCGTCCGGCCGGTCCATGCAGGGTGTGCCGGTCCCGTTGTTTGGCCAGCAGCACTGTGTCGGCCAGGTCGTCGTGGCCGGCGTCGCGGTAACTAGCGGCCAGCTGATCGTATGGATCAGGGTCGTAGCTGGGTAGGACGGTCCGCAACCAGCGCAGCCGGGTGGCCACGTCCACCTCGGGTGCGGCCGTGAGTGACTGATACTGGAAGTCCTCGACGTCGAGTTTTCCGTGGGTGGCCCACAGGTGTTCGCTGTCGAAGACCGACTCGGCCACGACACCTGCCAGGCTGACGTCGCCGCGCGGCGGCTCGGCGAACCGCAGCCGCAGCTCGTGGCAGGTCATCCCCCGAGCGTGCAGCGCCGAGACACCCTTGCCGGGGCCCCCGAGCCGGGCGGTGGTGAAGTTCACCGATTTCGATACCTCTGCGAGGCTGAGTCGCACGCCGCCGGTGGCGGTGAAGTCGCGGCTGGCGTAGAGGTCCTTGCCGATCGTGGCCGCCCGGGCGTCGAGCGATGGCTTGACCGAACCGTCCGGCCGGCATCGCGGTGCATCCAGCCGGGCACCGGTGCAGTCCAGGGTGGATCCAATGTGTGCGTGGTGCAGCCGGATCGAACCTGACGCTCGCACCCGGCACAGGAAGAGCGATCCACCGACTCGCAACCGGTCGGCGAACAACACGTCCAGGCCCGGACCGTGGAGATGCACACCGGTCAGGCTGGCGCTGCCGTGCACCTGTGCGCCGACCAGCCGGACCTGGCCATGCGCCTGCAGCGGACCGGCATCGTCGGACTGTTCGGTGCGAGGCAGGGATCGGCGCGCCTCCAGGTCACCGAGCACTTCGATACCATCGGCCGCCAGCGCCACCGGCACCGGTCGGGACTGATCACCGTTGTCCGTGCCGGGCTCGACCGGGCTGCCGAGCGTGGCACCGGAAAGCCGCAGGTAGCCGCCGACTCGTGCATTCGTCAGCCGGACGCTGCCCACAGCCGTGAACCCTGCGTCGAGCACCAGGTTGCCGTTCACCGCAAGGCGATCGGCGACCAGCGCTGCGCTGGGATCGGGGCTACCGCGTGGCAGTACCAGTACCGCGCGCTCTTCGGGATCGGTGGTGCCCTGCAGTGCCGCACCAGAAAACACCGCGTTGCCCCCGATCGAGGCGCCGGCCAGCATCGCCCGGCCCTGGGTGTGGACACCATCGCAGCGTAAGTTGCCGCCGACCTGCACCCCGGAAGCTTCCAGCGCATCGCCGCCAGGACGGGTCAGCTGCGCACTCCGAAGGTCGATGTTGCCGTCCACCCGCGCACCGGACAGCCGTATCTCGCCGTCGGCCTGCAGCCCCCGAGCGTCGAGCACGCCGCGTATCACCAGTCGCACCCCGGTCAAGGCGTGACCGTCGACGGTGTCTAGGCGGGTACCGGTCAGCCGCAGCGGTCCCTCGACCCGGGCGTCGGCAAGCATGACCGGTCCGGTCACTGTGCAATTCTCCAACGCCAGCTCACTGCGCACCCGCAAGTTGGCGGCCCGCAGGCCGGGTAGCGTGCAGCCATCCAGGCGCCAGCCGGCCACCTCTGCGGCGTACAGGTCGATCGGTTGCTCGAAGGTGCAACCGGTGAATTCGACCAGCGCGGTGACCGTCGCCCCGGGAAGCTTCAGCGGCCCGCGCACCGCCGCGCCGGTCAATCGCAGCGCGGGAATCCGGCTGTCGGCGAGGAGCGCCGGCCCAATGAGCACGCCCACCAGCAGCGTGGCAGGCACGTCGGCGCCGGCCAGGTCCAGCATCGCGCCGGTGGCGAACGCCTGGCGCACCTCGTCAGGTGCGATAGCGCTGCGGGTCATCCGCGCCCTTTCACGGCACGGATCGTATCGGGGGCCCAGGATGGGGTGATGAGCATCCAGCCCGCGGACCCTGGCGCTGACCAGCGGCCTTATCCCAATCGCTGGCGGGCTCTCGCGGTCACCCAGATGGCCGGCTTCATGAGCCTGCTGGACGTCAGCATCGTCAACGTCGCACTGCCCTCCATCCAGCAGAACCTGAACGCCTCGGTGGCGCAGCTGCAATGGGTGGTGTCCGGCTACGCGCTCACCTTCGGGCTGGTGCTGGTGGCGGGTGGACGGCTGGGCGACGCGCTGGGTCGGCGGCGGATGTTCCTCGTTGCGCTGACCGGTTTCGTGCTGGCCAGTGCGCTATGCGGGGCAGCGCCCAGCGCCGAACTGCTGGTGGCCGCCCGGTTGCTGCAGGGCATCACCGCCGGAATGCTCACTCCGCAGAATTCGGGCCTGATCCAGGTGCTGTTCCGCGGCGCGGAGCGGGGCAGGGCGTTCGGCGTCTTCGGTGCCACGGTCGGGCTTTCCACGGCGGTCGGACCGGTGCTCGGCGGTTTGATCCTCACCGCCGCCGGCGGACCGGAGGGATGGCGGTGGATTTTCTTCGTCAACGTTCCCATCGGGTTGATCGCGTTGGTGGCGGCATGGCGGCTGGTGCCGTCCCGACGACGGACCGGACCGCCGGTGGCAACGCACATCGACGTCATCGGCGCGTTGTTGCTCGGTGCCGGCGTGCTGTGCCTGCTGCTGCCGCTGGTGAAGGTCGACAGCGGTGGCTTTGCCCGGCTGTGGTGGCTGTTCGGGCTGGCGCCGGTGCTGGTTGCGCTGTTCCTGAGCTGGGAGCAACTGATGGTGCGGCACGGCCGGGCACCGCTGCTGGACACCCGGCTGCTGTCCACCACACCCGGTTATCCGACGGGAGCCGCGGTGGGGCTGGTGTACTTCGTCGGGTTCAGTGGCATCTGGCTGGTGTTCGCGCTGTATTTCCAGGGCGGGCTGGGGTACTCGCCGCTGCAGTCCGGGTTGGCGGTGACGCCCTTCGCCCTGGGGGCTGTGGTCTCGGCTGCGGTCGCCGGCCGGTTGGTGAACAGGTACGGCCGCTGGCTGACAGTGCTCGGGTTGGGCGGGGTCGTGGTCGGCTTGGTTGCCACCGCCGTGGTGCTGCACGTCGCACCCCCTGCGTGGGCCGGGTGGGTGGCGGCACTGCCGCTGCTGGTGGCGGGTATCGGTGGCGGTGCAGTGATCTCGCCCAACGTCACGCTGACCCTGGAGGCTGTTCCGCCCCAGATGGGCGGAGCAGCTGCCGGAGCGCTGCAGACCGGGCAGCGGATCGGATCGGCGATTGGGACGGCCACACTGGCAGCGGTCTTCTACGGCGTGGTGTCCCGGAGTGGTCATTACCAGGACGCGATAGCCGCAGCACTGCTGGTGGCAACAGCATTCGTGTGTCTGGCGCTACTGGTAGCGGTACGGGGACTGCGGGTTCAGCGACGGCGGGCGGCGCCGGCAATGACGGACGAGGCCAGCGAAATGGCCCAAGCCGATGTGCACCGGGCCTGAGCGCAGTGTGTTGACGTCGGAGACTACCGCCGCAGGTACGCAGGCGGTGTCGCGGAGCGGTCGGCGGCGATTCCGACCGTCGCCAGCAACACCGCGCTGACCAGGTGCAGCCCGTGGTCGGCCACGTTGAGCGCGAGAATGTTTGCGGTGGAGCCCTGCAGCGCCAAGCCGACCGCGAACACCAGGAAATACACGACACCAACGGTCGCGTTGACCAGCTTGCTCACCGTGACCGAGGCAAGGCCTCCGCCGATCAAGAGGGCACCGACGAGTACGTGCACGATGTTGTGCAGCGGGTTGATCATGAAACCTAACAGCGAGGGGCCGGTCGAGCTGGCGAAGCCGCTGAACCCGGTGAGGAAGAACCCCACGACGCCGACCAACACGTAGACCAGACCGAAGCCGACGCCAACATTTTTGTTGATCATGAACCGGTTCCCCTCTGGGACGGCGAGTCGGCGACCACTGTCGAGCCCCCCGATCTCAACGCATGTTCGCCGCCGGCACCTCGGTCGGTTCACGGTTCGCTGCTGGTTCTCTCAGGTAACGCCGGCCGCCGTACGATTTGCTCAAGATGCCAAACAACCGGGTGCAGGTCGGCGGGCCGTACTTCGAGGACCTGGCGCACGGGCAGGTCTTCGCTGATGCCCCTGGTTTGACGTTGACCTCGGGTCACGCGTTGCTGCATCAGGCGCTGTCTGGGGACCGGCTCCAGCTGCCGCTGGACCACGAGCTGTCCGCGGCGGTGACCGGCCGCGCCGAGCCATTGGCCCACCCCACGCTGGTCTGCCATGTCGCGATCGGGCAGACCACCTCGCCGTCGCAGCGAGTCCGCGGAAACCTTTTCTACCGCGGCTTACGCCTGCTGCGCCCGGTGCACCTCGGTGACACGTTGCGCACCCGCACCGAGGTTGTCGCATTGCGGCAGAACCGCCCGAGACCGGGCCGGCCGGCGACCGGGCTGGTCGTGCTGCGAGTACAGGTCGACAACCAGCGAGAGCAGCCGGTGCTCGACTTCTGGCGCTGCCCGATGATCCCGCTGCGCGACCCCGATGCCAGCACCGGGCATGCCGACAGTTTCGACGACATTCCCACCGATGCTGACCCCGTCGAGGACCTGCCGTGGGGTTGGCGGCTGGGTGCGTTCCGACCCATCGTGATCGAACCCGGCACGATCTACGACATCGAAGTGCGCGATACCGTCACCGGTGCCCCCGAGCTGGCCAGGGCCACCCTCAACCTGGCGGCCACACACACCGACCCAGGCGCCTCGGCGTACGGGCGTCGCCTTGTCTACGGCGGGCACACCATCTCGATCGCCGGCGCGCATGCCACCCGGGCGCTGCCTGACCTGGTGACGATCGTCGCCTGGCGCAGCTGTGACCACACCGGCCCGGTGTTCGAGGGCGATGTACTGCGAACCGAGCTGCGCGTCGAGGCCCTGCACCGGCGCGATGGGTACCAGCTGATCGACCTGCGCGCAGTGGTGTATGGCTGCCCGGCGGAGGACGCTGGTGATCTGAACGCAGCAGAGAAGCCAGTGCTCGACTGGCGGTTCGTTGCGCTCGCTCGGTAAGGAGGTGGGAGATGACCGGGATTCTGGCCGGCATGCGGGTGGTCGAGGGCTCGGCCTTCGTGGCGGCGCCGCTCGGTGGGATGACCTTGGCCCAGCTCGGCGCGGACGTGATTCGGTTTGACCCGATCGGCGGAGGTCTGGATGCCACCCGCTGGCCGGTCACCGCCGACGGCAAGAGCCTGTTCTGGGCTGGCCTGAACAAGGGCAAACGCTCGATCGCGGTCGATCTGCGATCACCGCGGGGCAAGGAGCTGCTCACGGAGTTGATCACTGCTCCCGGCGATGACGCGGGGCTGTTCCTGACGAACTTTCCGGCCGCGGGCTGGCTGGACTTCAACAAGCTCACGTCCCGGCGCGCCGATCTGATCATGGTGAACATCGTCGGCAACCCCGACGGCTCGTCTGCGGTCGACTACACGGTCAACCCCGCCACCGGCTTCCCGTGGGCCACCGGCCCCAGCAACCTGTCCGACCCGTTCAACCACCTGCTGCCGGCCTGGGACGCGATCACCGGCACACTCGCCGCGACCGGCCTGCTGGCCGCCGAGCGCAAGCGGCGCCTCGACGGAATCGGCCAGTTCGTCCGGCTCGCCCTGGCCGATGTGGCGTTCGCCATGGTCGGACACCTGGGCAAGATCGCCGAGGTTCAGATCAATAAGCACGAACGGCCCAAGTACGGCAATTACCTGTACGGGGCGTTCGGGCGTGACTTCGCCACCAAGGACGGTAAGCGGATCATGGTGGTCGGCTTGACCGCGCGCCAGTGGCACAGCTTGGTGGCCGCGGTCGGGATCGGTGATGCCTGCGTCCAGGTCGAGAAGCTGCTCGGGGTCGACCTGGACAAGGAGGGCGACCGGTTCGCGGCGCGGCAGGTGATCGGCGCGCTCATCGAGCCGTGGGTCCGCAGCCGCACGCTGTCGCAAGTCCGCAAAATCTTCAACACGTACGAGGTGTGCTGGGGTCCGTACCAAAGCTTTGCTGAGCTGGTCACGACCGATCCGCGCTGCTCACCGGTTAACCCGATGTTCGCCGCGGTCGACCAGCCCGGCATCGGCACGTATCTCGTGCCGGGTTCGCCGCTCGACTTCTCCGCGATCGACCGGGTACCACCTGCGCCGGCGCCCCAACTCGGCCAACACACCGACGAAATCCTCGCCGGAGTTCTCAGTCTGTCGAGTGCGGAGATCGGGCAGCTGCACGACGAGGGCATTATCGCCGGGTCGCCGGCTGCATGAACCGGACGTCTTTCGGGTATTACATCGGTACCGCCCGCGACGACGGCTCCAGCTTGGACGTGACCGAATGATCTTATTCTTCTCGAATCGGCTGGGCTGCCTCCTCTCGCTGCTCGTGTCCGCGGTGTTGACCGGCCTGCTAATCCTGATTCTGTTGTAGTTCGTTTGCGCCGCGCCATCCTACTACCCGAGTGCCTGTTTGCGCCGCTCCATCAGCCGCCAAATCATCGGCGTGAAGATGAGCTGCATCGCGAGATCCATCTTGCCACCGGGACAGACGATCGTGTTCGCGCGTGACATGAAGGAGTCGTGCAGCATCGAGACGAGATATGAGAAGTCGATGCCGCGCGGATCGGCGAAGCGGATGATGAGCATCGACTCGTCCAGCGTCGGAATGGTCCGGGCGATGAACGGATTGGATGTGTCGACCATCGGCACGCGCTGGAAGTTGACGTGCGTGCGCGAGAACTGCGGGCAGATATAGTTCACGAAGTCGGGCATGCGGCGCAGGATCGTGTCGGTCACCGCCTCGGTGGAATAGCCTCGCGTCGCCTTGTCGCGATGCAACTTTTGGATCCACTCCAGGTTGATCACCGGAACGACGCCGACCAGCAGGTCCACGTGCTGGGCGACGTCAACCTTGTCGGTCGCAACCGCTCCGTGTAGCCCTTCGTAAAACAGTAGATCCCTGTCGGCGGGCAGGTCCTCCCAGGGTGTGAACGTACCTGGCGGCTGCCCATAGGGCTCCGCCTCCTCGTCGTCGTGTAGGTATTTGCGCACGCGGCCGCGGCCATTCTCGCCGTACTGCCGAAACAGCTCCTCGAGTTCCTCGAACAGGTTCGCCTCCGGGCCGAAATGGCTGAGCGAGTGGTCACCGTCCTCGGCCATCTCGGCCATCTTGGCCTTCATCTCAGTGCGATCGTATCGGTGGAAGCTGTCGCCCTCGATCAACGCCGCATTCACCCGCTCACGGTAGAAGATCTGCTCAAAGGTGCGCATCACCGATGTCGTCCCGGCGCCCGAGGAGCCGGTGATGGCAATGATCGGATGCTTGGCTGACATGGCTTCTTCCCTTTCGCTCAACCCGTGGTCCGGAACAGGCCGCGCGTGCCGTAGAGCGGTGCGTCGTCTTCGACCACGTTGTAGTCGCGGTGATACTGCTCGATGCGCTCGACCTCCTCGCGCGCGCCGAAGATGAACGCAATGCGCTGGTGCAGGTCCTCAGGTGCGACGTCGAGAACTCGCGCGCGCCCCGTGCTCGCGAGGCCGCCCGCCTGCTCGATGATGAAAGCCACCGGATTCGCCTCGTAGAGCAAGCGCAGCCGACCCGGCTTCGCCGGGTCCTTCGTGTCGCGCGGATAGAGGAACACGCCGCCGCGGGTGAGGATGCGGTGCGTCTCCGCAACGAGTGACGCGACCCATCGCATGTTGAAGTCCTTGCCGCGCGGACCCGTACTGCCGGCGAGGCACTCGTCGACGTAGCGCGTCACCGCCGGTTCCCAGAAGCGGCTGTTCGAGGCATTGATCGCGAACTCACTCGCGGCGCCCGGAACCTGGATCGTCGGATGGGTCAGGATGAACTCGCCGAGCTGCGGTTCGAGCGTGAAGCCGTGCACACCCGTACCGACGGTCAAGACGATCATCGTCGAAGGGCCGTAGATGGCGTACCCGGCGCAGACCTGCTCCGACCCGGGCTGCAGGAAGTCTTCCGCGGCCGCGTTCGCGCCGGGATTCGGGGCTCGCAGAATCGAGAAGATGCTGCCGACGGCAACGTTCACATCGATGTTCGATGAGCCGTCGAGTGGGTCGAACGCCAGGAGGTACTTGCCCCGCGGGTAGCGCTCCGGGATGGGATGCGGTGTCTCCATCTCTTCGGACACCATCCCGGAGACCAAGCCGCCCCATTCGTTGGCGCGGAGGAACAGGTCATTCGCGACCAGGTCGAGTTTCTGCTGGGTCTCTCCCTGGACGTTGGTCGTCGTCGCCGCCCCGAGCACATCGCCGAGCGCACCGTAGGCCACCCTCTTCGCGATCGCCTTGCATGCGAGGGCCACGTCGAGGATGAGCGAGTTCAGCTCCCCGCTTGCGCGCGGATAGCGTCGTCGCTCCTCGATCAGGAACTGGGTGAGCGTCGTATGGTCAGTGAGCATGGCGCCCTTCAAATTCCCCTGGTGCAAGCAGAATAGTGCCTCAACTCTGTCTCACCTGATCCTTCTAGTCTGGCACCGTGGCTAACACGGTGCGTTACCAGGTGGACGGGCACGTCGCGACGATCACCTACCACCGACCGGACAAGCTCAACGTCATCGACCAGCAGATGCGCGTGGAGCTCAACGCGGCCTTCGCCGCGTTCCGGGACGACGAGGACGCCTGGGTGGCGATCGTCACCGGGGCAGGCCGGGCGTTCTGCGCCGGGGCGGACATCCGGTCTGCGGGCAATCCCGCCGGCGAGTTCGCTGGCACGTTCTGGGAGAAGCCGACCGTCAACTCCTTCGAGAGTGGCTGGGAGATCTACAAGCCGGTGATCGCGGCGGTGAACGGGTACTGCCTGGGTTACGGGCTGACCCTGGTCACCTGGTGCGATTTCGTCATTGCCAGCGACCAGGCGGTCTTCGGTTACCCGGAGGTGCGGATCGGCGCCCCCACGATCGTCGGTGCCATCCGGCTGCCGCAGCGGATCGGCTGGCAATACGCCATGGAGCTGCTCCTCACCGGCGAGCAGGTCAACGCCGAGCGAGCCAAGGAGATCGGCCTGGCAGGCTGGATCGTGCCGCACTCATCGCTTTTGCCCGCCGCACGAGAGTTGGCCGACCGGCTGCTCGCCGCCGCTCCACTGGCCGCCCGGGCCACCAAGGAGGTGGCTCGCCGTGCCTCCGACATGTCTGCTGTGGACGCGATCCGATTTGGTGAGACGATGCGGCTGGTGGCCAATGCCACCCAGGACGCCGCGGAAGGCCGGGCCGCCGCCCTGGAGCGCCGGCCACCGGTATGGCGTGGCCGATGACAGTGAACGGCGCCTTCACCAGACTTGGGTTCCTGATCGCCGGGTACGTGGTCTTCGCCCGACGTGACGTGTAGCCCGGTGGCGCGTCCGGTGCCCGGCCCGGCCGGTATCACAGCCCCGTACGCGCGTCCCTTTCGCGGCTGCGTCGGGCTGAGCTCCCGATGACTCAACTACCGTGCCCTGGCCAATTGAGTGGTCCTGCGTAGGTGGTCGAGGCGGCCCATGATTGGGGTGACGGCAATTCCATGCATAACCACCGAGAGCAGGACTACGAAGGCCGCCGCTGCCCATATCTCTTCGCGATCGGGGAAACTCGCGGTGGCCATCGCGTATGAAAGGTAGTAAAAGGAACCGATCCCCCGGATTCCGAACATGGCAATGACGGTCCGCTCGCCAGGAGTACCCGAACCGCCCCACAACGACAGCCCTGCCACGGCGGGTCTGACCAGCAGTACGACGGCGAGCCCCACTGCGACGGCTTGCCACGTCAGCGGCGTGAGAAGTCCCCCAACGAGGGCACCCCCGAAGAGCACCAGTAACACAACGGTGAGTAACCGCTCGATCTGTTCCACAAAGTCGTGCAGCACTTGGTGGTATTCGTGGGAGCGTTCCGAGGCGCGGATCGAAAGTGCACAGACGAACACCGCGAGAAAACCGTACCCGCCTGCGACCTCCCCGACACCGTAGGCCAAGAATGTCGCGGCCAGTGCGACGAAGCCCTCGGCGTGCGAGGCCAGATGAAAAGTTGATGAGCGGGGGCGGAAGAACAGCCAGCCGAGCAGCCGCCCGATCACGATACCGACGATCACCCCGACGGCCAGCTTGTAGAACACGTCGACGCTGAGCCAGCGCCCTAGCCAGCGGGCCGGGTTGTTGCCCGCGGTGGCCATCGCGATCGCCGCGTAGACGAACGGAAACGCCAGCGCATCATTCAGGCCTGCTTCCGAGGTCAGCGCGAACCGCACCTCGTCCTCGCCGTTCTCGTCCCCACCAGGCTTGTCGACCTGCACGTCGGAGGCGAGTACGGGATCGGTGGGCGCCAACGCCGAGCCGAACAGCACCGCTGAGGCCGGTGCCAGACCGATCCACCACCATCCGAGCAGCGCGGTGCCAGCGATGGTTAACGGCATCGCGATCGCCAGTAGCCGCCAGGTGGAGGACCACGACCGCCAGCCGATGCGACGGTCGAGCTTCAGGCCGGCGCCCATCAACGCCACGATCACCCCGAGCTCGGTGAACCGTACCGCAAGGTCCGCGTAGTGCAGCGGGTCGGGATCGGGAAGGCCGATTGGCAGCAGGAACACAGCCATGCCCAAGCCGAGGAAAACGATCGGCAGGGAGAGTGGCCAGCTCGCTAGCGATCGGGGCAAAAATGCGGCCAGCAGCGCTACGACGCCGACGAGAGCGTAACTGAGGTCGAACACGTCCACAGCGGCATCCGTTCTGGTGGCGGCGGGATCACCCCGGGTTCCCGCACCGGCATCCCTTGACACCACTCCGGATACCTCATGGTGTTGCTGCGCCGTGGTTGGTGGGACGTGCCGGGTAGACCGGGCTGGGGCCGAAAGAGCTTGACAATGGATGCACAGGACTATCGGTACAACGAGCCAAACGGGACCGTGGTGGCTCTCCTGATCGATCAGCATTTGCTGATTTACGGCCGTTCGCCGAGGTGGAGCCCCGCGCAAGGGTCAGCCCAGACAAGGCGTTGAACGGCTCGCGTGAAGTGCGTCTAGTTCGTGAGCAATCCTGTGGCTGAAAGTACTTGACCGGCCACCGTCTCCTCCTACCTACCGTTGCGGTGGAACGGTGAACAGGCGGCTGCGCTTTTGACCGGTCGTCAGGGTGCGAGGCGCCAGAGTGCGTCCATGGGTACCGCCCTGATCTTCTCGCCGAATGGCAGGTTCTGTTGACCGGTGTAGAGAACGTAGCCGGCGACGAAGCGGTCACCGAGCCACAACTCGATCACTTCCATGCGGCCGGGTAGTGCGCCGGGGAAGTCGATGACCATGAGCCCCTGATATCTGCCAGCGCCTCGGTCACGAGGGACTCGGCATGCCGGGGCACCAAGCCCGGAAGCTCGACCACGGATCAATCGTGCCGTACAGGTAAGATCACTGGTCATCCCTGAAGGAGCGGGGCCGGTCAAGCCCTTCCTGGGGGGTGCTGATCTTCTTTTTCACCTGCTCCGCCAGGTTTTGGGCGCGCCGAGACAAGGCGTCGGGGTCAAGGATTGGCCCGTGGGCCGACCGCGTAGCGGCCGGAGGTCCTTGACGCCGGCGCCGCTGGGCGCATGCTGTTGATGGCGGAGAAGGGGTAGTTGTTTCTCCTGTGGTCGTCGTGGGTGGTCGGGTGCGTGCTCCAGGTCGGTTTCCCGGGTGTGGACAGGCCCCGGTGAGGGGCTGTCGGTCATCCCTTCGCTGCGCGAGGCGGCATGGAGTGCTGCGACAGGTGCGGTCGGTCGGGGTCAATCAGAAGGGGCGACCTCGCCACGAGTGGGGGTCATGACCTGCACGACCCGCGCCCGACCGCGGTAGGGAAAGATCATGCGCTGGTCCGCTGCAGGCACCGGATATTCTCGTCACGCAGCCCATAGAAGACCAGGGTGAGCAATTCGCGGGCCGCGGCGACCACACCGATGTTGCGCCCCCGGCGGGCGCCGACCTGGTCGCGGATCCGCCCGAGCCGGTGATGCTTACTGATTCGTTGGACGGCTTCTACGGCAGCCCAGCGGACCAGGGTGCTGCCCTGCTTGGTGATCCGCCCACGGTGGACCTTGGTGTCGGACTCATGGTGTTTGGGAGTCAGTCCGGCCCAGCTGGTCAACTGGCTGGGGCCGGGAAAGCGGTGCACATCCCCGATCTCGGCGACGAACACCGCGCCCAGAATCGCCCCCACCCCCGGGATCACCTGGATCGCGGTATAGCCGCGGTGGCCACGCAGCCGGCCGGTAACCAGATTGGTGAACACCTCGATCTCGAAGTCCAGGCATTCCAGCACCCGCGTGGCCGAGCCGACCCGGGCTCGAAAAGCTGGTGGCAGCTCGACGCGCTGCAGTAACTGCTGACCGCCAGCACCGAACAGGTCACTCATGCACACCTGCACCCCACACGCCGCCAGCACCGCGTGCACCTGGCATTTCACATTCGAACGCAGCGCCACCAGCTTGGCCCGATGCCGCACCAGCTGCCGCAGCTCCCGAGTGGCCGGTGGAGCGATCCACGCCTCAGGTAGCCGACCCATCCGCAGCAGATCCGCTAAATCCGCAGCGTCACGCTCGTCGTTTTTGACCCGTCGGTAGGAAAACGCCTTCACTCCCAACGGGTGCGCCAAGTGCACCGCCGCCCCGAGCTCGGCCAACGCATCCGCCGCCCAATACCACCCGTACGTCGCTTCCAGCACCACCTCCGGGGACTCCCCGGCACGGGCCATCACGTCCGCCAGGCGATCCCGGTCATTAAGGATGCGCACCGTCTCCAACCGCTCACCGGCCTCGGTCATCCGCACAATCACTGACCGCCGCCGATGCAGATCGATACCAACAACCTGCCTACCCGCATACAGTTCACTCACAGGGGCCTCCTTCGTCGTGGGAAGTGAGCACCCCGAGAGTGCCTCGGGACGGTCACGGGGAGCGGAGGCCCCGCTCCTTCATCGCATCAG
>JBOHFX010000002.1:0-110601 GCA_050699875.1 Pseudonocardiaceae bacterium | reverse complement strand
CGGGTAGGTGGTACTCCTCGACTATCAGAAGCCCGTTCTCCTGCCCGGGACGACACACCACCGTGACCCAATCGCTACCCACCGTCACCACGGGCAACCCAACCAACATCATTTACCAACAGGCTCTTAGGTCGCGGGAAGATTCCACTGTACGTAGCAGTTAGTTCCCGACTTGTGACATACAGTTGAGGCTAGCCGTCCCTAGTGGGCTACATCGTAATCCTTTCTTCGATTACCGTTCTTCCCCTGTTCAGGCACGGAAGACACCGTCACCTCCCTGAAACGAATTCATGCGCAATGCGTTCTGCCTATGGCGCGATTTGAGGTGTTCGATGTGTTGTTGGCTACGTCCGACGCGCACGTCCTGCAGGTGAGCGAAGTGCTGAATTCGCACACCCGTGCGAGATCGGGGACAGAGGTAGCACTGTACGCGAGCGAAGATCTGACTATTTCGGCCGCACGCGAGCGGTCACGTCACCGAGCCCACCCGCCCCGCCGCGACGGCGTTTCACACCATCAGCAAGGAGAGTGGCAATTGGCAAGTCGGTCGCGATCCCTTTCCGCGCGCATCGAGCCCGGTTCCCCGGAGTTTCCGTGTCGGCCGGTTGTATTCGTACGACTCTTCATCAGTTTCGTTCAACAGTCACGTGTTCATGTCTTGTGACGGGCAAGTTCTCCGAAATGGCGTGGTCTCGTGATGGCCAGATTCGTCGCTACAGTGTTGACGTTGATCACATCGATAGTGACCTTGGGGCTCCTCCTGCCGCAGACAGCAGTGGCCGCGGCGCCCTGGGATGGCGCTGTACGAATCGTCATCACGGCACCTGAAGGGGTGCCAGCGAACGTCATATTAAACGGACAAAATCGGCACGTCGCTGCCAAGCGGCTGGTAGGGACGACCGCAGCCGTAACCCTCACCATGCCGCTGGGCATCTACAGCGTGAGTCTCCCGCGAGTGATCATCGACGGCACCGCCTACGTCGGACGGACACTGCTTCCGCTGGTCGTCATTCCTCCCCGCAGAACAACCATACTCAACGTCACCTATGTCGCCGAGGAAGGAGCTCGCGCGCTCCACGCCACGGCTATCACCCAGAGCAGCGTGACTCTCACGTGGACCGCACCGGAAGGTTCCCGCTTCTCGTTGCGGCGGACGCTCGGGAGCACCCCCGCTGCCCTCCCGTCGGACGGCGTCGAGGTCCCCGTCAACGGCACGACGGCTGTTGATCAAGGGCTGCAACCCGGGGCGCAGTACTCGTACTCACTATTCACCCAGATCAAGAGACGCTGGCCCGACATAAGCCGCTGGCCCGACATAGGCCGCTGGTACGGCCCGCTTGTCCTCACCGCCGGGACCGCACCGGTTCCCGGCTCGACTCAGGCTTCCTATATCGCCTCACCAACCACCTTGCTAGCCAAGCCGTCCGATATCGCCTCGGCCAGTACCACGGGCACAGGCGTCCAGCTGGTGCTCCAAAGCCAGGTCTCCCCTCCGCTGCTCGGCTCAGGGGCCGTCCTGCCGATTTCGGACGCATTACCGGGTGGATTCCTCGGGGTCGTCAAGTCTGTCTCCGCCGACGGGCGGACCATCGGCCTGGAAGCTGGTGGCTTGAGCGATGCGTTTGACTACTACGAGATCTCGGTCCCCGACTTCTCTGTGGGCGTCGATGGTGCTACGGGTGGTGGGCCTATAGGTCCACAAGCGCAATCCCAGCAAGAAACCTCGCCAGCTGCGCCACCCGGCCAAGGTAGGGTCCGTGGCGACCGCGGGAATCGACCTCCTGGTCCGACGCCACCCGGTGCTGCTTCTGCCGAGTCGGGCGGTCTGGTCAAGCCCTCGGCGTTCACAACCTCGGCTGAGAGCACCTCAGCAGCCCTAGCGGCCCTCGAAGGTCCCAAGGCGGACTGCGAGAAGAGTCTCGACGCGGAGGTCACCTTCTCTCCAAGCGTGCAGCTAGCGGGTCGCTTCAACACCAAGGTCGACAAGTACAGCTTGTTGGGTGCAGACATCCCCGTCAGCGCTTCCGTGGACATGGCGCTGACGGCCACAGTGACCGGTGCCGCAACGGTCGAGACGACCGCGGACCTCACCTGTGAGATCAATCTCCTGAAAATCACACACCAGCTCTCCCTCGTACCGGTTCCGATGTCGGTCACTATCACGCCCAAAACAGTGTTCACGATCAACGGCCAGGTGGAAGTCTCCAACCTGGGATTGACCGCCACCGGGGGCGTTCGGCTCGCGGGCACGATGAGCTTCAAAAACGGGACGTCGTTCTCAGGCAACACGATCATGAGTGCCACGCCGCTGATGCCGACGGTCACTGCGAAGGGACTCATCGATTTGAAGGTTGGCGGCGAACTCCTTCTGGGCCCGGGCGTCGCCACCACCGAAGCCGGCGTAGTCGCTGGCCTGAGCGGGGACTTCTACCCCCTCGACGCCAACGCCAAATTGAGCATGTGCTCGGAGATCACCGCGGCGTTCACAAGGAACGTCGACTTGACTGTGAAGGCGTGGATCGGCAAGTGGAGTGCCAGTGAAAAGATCACGCTCGACTTCCTCGACGGTAAAAGCAACTATTCGGGCTCGCCCTGGGATCTTCCGAAGGGATGCACAAACCTCCCGCCGCCCGAGTCTCCAACCTCTCTGCTCGGCCCCGGCGTGACGAAAGTCAACGACTCAACCGTAGGCACCCCCGAGCAATGGGGACACGTCGAGGGCTTCGTGCCCGGCACGAAGACCTGGGTCCTCAGTACCGGGCTGATCTCCGACGCACTCGGCGCACCAGGCGACTTTGCCAGCACCAACCTCGGCGGCGAGGGTGATGCCGAGCTGACAACCCTGGCAGGGCACCCCACCCACGACGCCGCCTCCTACAATGTGACCCTTGTGCCCGCCGGCTCCACGCTGCATGTCAAGTACGTCTTCGCCAGCGAGGAGTACCCAGAATACGTCGGTAGCACCTTCAATGACGTCATGGCGGTTCGGGTGAACGGAATAAACTGCGCAACTGTGCCGGGGAGCACGGATGCCGTGTCAGTCAACACGATCAATGAGAACACGAACAGCGCCTACTACGTCGACAACTCGACCGGCGTCGCTGGCTACTCAACGAGTATGGACGGTCTGACGGTTCCGCTGACGTGTTCGGTGCCGGTCACTCCCGGCCAAGCTGTTACCGTCCAGATCGTGGTGGCAGATACCTCCGACCACGTCTACGACAGCGCTGTTGCGCTGATCGATGGAGGTATCTGGACTGACTAATCGGATGTCATCCGCGAGATGATGGTGCGGAGAAGATGGCTCAGCGAGACTCCCGGGGTCTGATCAACTCGCAGAATTCCTCGTTCGAGCCAACACCCCGCCACTACCGGGCTGGGCTGGGCACCCCCGATCGGATCGAGGCCGACAAGGCAGTCATGCTGGCCTTGCCCCGGTGACGCCGGTGATGGGCTGGCGGTGCTCAATTCCGGCCTACCACGCGATCATCGTGTGCGGCTGGACAGCAATGACTCTCGGCGCACAGCACGGGACCGCCCTCAGACGCCATCCAGCGCACTCTGCATACAGACGCCACGCGACCGATCACCCCCAGGCCACGTCGTCCCCGTGGTGCCAGCATGACCGCTGTGGCGATGTTGCGCGTCAGCGTGACCAAATGCTCCCGCCACACGGCAGCTCGCTGTCGCGGACCGCAGGGGTCAGCGCCGGATACCGGTGGGGTGAGCACGGTGCTCATGGCCGACCTCCCTCGCCGGGAGTACCGATCGGCCGAATGTGTGTCATTAGTCAGGGGTCGTGTGGGCCAGCCCCTCGGGCAGAGCTACCGCACCCGCGGCGAACCGCTCACCCCCACCCTGCCCCAGCCGCTACCCCGCGACCTTTCACCCAACCCGCCAGGTATCCCGATGACCTGGGAAGGACCGATCCTCCACCTACCCAAACCACCCCCATCACCAGCGCGACCACCACCCGCGCAGCTACCTGACCAAGCGCCGTTCTGACCACTCCACCCGCCGCGCCCGGCGGGCACCGACCCGAACCGGCAGGCGAAGGTGCGGGGACACGTGCGCACTGCAGGCCGGCTCCGGCACGCTCAGGATGGACTGACGATCACACGCTCTAGTGTCGTCAGTGAAGCGCGGACAGCCTCGGTACGACCTGCTCGGCGATCTGCTCAACGAACTCGACCGGATGCCGGTCTGGCATGGTCTGGAGTAATTCCAGTAGTGCAGGCCCAGCTCATCGAGGTCCTACTGACGTCCTGACCGTCCGGGCCCGTGCTCCTGCCCTTCGGCGCGTTACGGACGAACGCCCCAGCGGCGAGCGCTCGGCGTCAGATCGCCGAATTTCGATGCTGGCCCCGGCGGCCTACGATCCGACTTCTTGATCACCTCGAACAGGCTGGTCCAGGCGTGCGGACCGTGGCCGGCGGCGATCGCCCGGTCGTAATGTGCCTTGACCGCGCTCGGCAGATCGAGGTCAATGCCGGCGTCGCGGCTGGCTCTGACGATGTGATCCGCGGTCGCCCCCATCATCGTGACGTTGGCCAGCTCTCCGGGATAGCGTCCTTCGTCGATCTCACCGGCGGCCTCGGTCAGGAAGTAGGACAGGGTGTTGAAGTTGTCGGTCGCACAGGGCAGGAACTCCGCCGCGGACACACCTGCCGACTTGAGCAGCGCGGTGGCGTGCAGGTACGCCGACAACGAGGTCAGGAAGATGTCGAGCTGAGCCTGGTAGTACAGCTGCGCCAGCCCGGGATCCCCGCCCCGGTAGTCGGGTTTCCCGATGACCGCGAGCGTCGAGCGGTGCGCCTCGAAGGCCGCCTTCGGTCCACTGTAGAAGACGTACGCACCGTCCTTGCCCACCAGCTCGGCCGGGACCATGATCCCGCCCGGGACGAGCTCAGCTCCCCGGTCTGCCGCCCAGCGGGTGGCCTCCCGCGTCCGCTCCGGGGTGTCGGAGCTGAGGTTCACGATCACCCGGCCGGCCATGCTCGCACCCGCCGCGCCGAGGACGTCGTACATGGCCTGGTAGTCGGTCAGGCTGAGCACCACCAACGTGCTCGCCGCGACCGCCTCACCGGCGGTGTCCGCGCGGACGGCGCCCTCGGCGACCACACCGTCGGCCCTGCCGGCCGTCCGGTTCCACACCGTCACCCGGTGCCCGTTGGCGAGGAAGGCGCGGACCATCGCCTGCCCCATCGGTCCGAGACCGATCACGGTCACCGGCTCGCCGGTGCTACCTGCGTTCTCGCTCATCGATGACTCCTTCGATCCGGCTTACGACGTGAGCTTGAGCAGCTCGACCAGCCCGGCGAGGTCTTCGTCGCCGTGCCCTTCGGCGACCCGGCGCCGCATGAGCGGGTGCAGCGCGGCGATGAGCTCCGGGCTGATGCGCTGCTCCCGCGCGGCCTGGATGAGGTTGCCGTAGCCCGCCTCCTGCATGGCGAGGTTGGACACCACCCCGATCGTGTAGTCACCCTTGTCGATCTGCTCGGCCATGCCGGCGACCATCCCGCCCATGCTGTTCAGCCAGCGGCCCAGCAGCGGGGCGAACTCCGTCGCCGGCACACCCTCCGTGGCGACCAGGGCGAACGCGTGCAGGACGCCCATCACCATCCCGTACATACCGCTGAGCAGGGCAAGGTCGTACAGGGCCGCCAGACCAGGATCGCTTCCCAGGTACCGGCTCTCCCCGAAGCTGTCCAGGACATCCCGATGCGTCTCGAAGGCGCTGCGCGAGCCGCTGTAGACCACGAAGGCGCCCGGCGTGGCGATCATCGGCGGAACGGCCATGATCCCGCCGTCCAGGAACTCGACGCCCCGCTGCGCCGCCCACCCGGCCAGTTCCCGGGCCTGTGCGGGGGTGCCGCTGGTGAGGTCCACCAGAACCCGATCCCGCAGTGCGCCGGCGTGGGCATCGAGCACCTGGTGCACCGATCGGTGATCCAACAGGCAGGCGATCACCAGCCAGCTCGCCGTGATCGCCTCGGCTGGTGACCCTGCCCGCACAGCGCCGCTGGCGACCAGGGCGTCCGTCTTGCCAGCCGAGCGGTTCCAGACGGTGGTCGGGTGCCCAGCAGCGAGCAGCGCCTGGGCCAACGCGCTGCCCATCGCACCCATGCCAAGCACAGTCACCGCTGGCTTGCTGATCCCAGACATCGCTCACTCCCGCTCGTGGTCCACCGACGAGGACACGGTGCCAGCAGGCGCGCACGATTCGCTGCGGGTCCGCGCACGACGGTCCCGCTCAGGTAGGCGCAACGCCACCGTCGTCATCGGAAACCAATCCGCTCTCCTCCAGTGAACCCGCACTACCGTGGAGCGGTGGAATTCGGGGTGCTGGGCCCGCTGGCGGTGTGGAGCGCCGACGGGAACCCGGTCCGGGTGCCCGAGGCGAAGGTGCGCGCCCTGCTGGCGGATCTACTCGTGCATGAGGGCCAAGCGGTGCCGGTCGACCGGCTGGTGGGCGACCTGTGGGGCGAGCAGCTGCCCGGAAACCCGACCAACACCCTGCAGACCAAGATCTCTGCCCTCCGTGCCGCGCTGCGCCGCGCCGGCGGCTCCGACCTGGTCGTCCACCAGCCTCCGGGCTACCTGCTGCGGGTGCCCGACGGTGCGGTGGACGTGCACCGATTCCGGGCTCTGATTGCCCGGGCCCGGCACACCACGGACCTTGGCGCGAGGGCGGCCCTGCTCTCAGATGCACTGGCGCTGTGGCGTGGCCCGGCGCTGGCCGATTTCGCCGACGAGCCGTTTGCCCGGGCGATGGCCCGGCGGCTGGACGAGGAGCGGCTGGTCGCGCTGGAGGAGCGGGCCGAGGCCAGGCTCGCGCTCGGCGAGCACCGTCTGCTGGTCGGTGAGCTGGGCGATCTGGTCGCCCGGTACCCGTTGCGGGAGCGGCTGCGGGAGCTGCAGCTGCGCGCCCTGTACCGGGCCGGCCGGCAGAGCGAGGCGCTGGACGGCTACGCCGAGCTGCGGCAGCGGCTGGCCGGCGAGCTCGGCTTGGACCCTGGCCCTGAGCTGGTAGCCCTGCATCAGGCGATCTTGAAGCAGGATCCGGCGCTGGCGGTGCCCTCGATGCCCGCGACGGTACGGCCCCGGACCAACCTGACCGCCCCGTTGACCGATCTGGTGGGCAGGACGGCGGCGCTGGACGCGGTGCGCCCGCTTCTCGACAGTGCCCGGCTGGTGACGCTCACCGGGCCGGGCGGGGTGGGCAAGACGCGGCTGGCGGTGGAGACCGCGCGGCGGCTCGTCGGCAAGACCGGTGATGGGGTGTGGTTGGTCGAGTTCGCGGGATTCGACCGGCACGCCTGCCCGGAGGCGTCCTGCCCGGAAGACTGGGTGACGGAGGCGGTGGCGGACGTGCTCGGCGTTCGCGACGACCCGGCCTCGGTGCCGACGCCGGCTGGTGGCCCGGTCGAGCTCGTCGACCGGCTCGCAGACTTGCTGCGAGCCAAGGACATCTTGCTCGTGTTGGACAACTGTGAGTCGGTGATCGAGCCGGTCGCGGCGTTGGTTCACCGGTTGCTGCAAACCGCCCCCCACCTGCGGATCCTGGCGACCAGCCAGCTCCCGCTCGGGCTGGCCGCAGAGGTGCTGTGGGCCGTCGCGCCGCTGGAGCTGCCCGCCCGAGGCGGCAACGAGCTCTCGTCCGTGCAGGAGTCCAGCGCAGTCCGGCTGTTCGTGGCTCGCGCGGCGGCCTCGGCGCCCGGGTTCGACCTCAACGCGGGCAACGCGGTTGCCGTCGCCGAGATCTGCCGGCGTCTGGACGGGATCCCGCTGGCGTTGGAGCTGGCCGCGACCCGGATGCGGGCGCTCGGGGTGCATGAGCTGCTCAGCCGCCTCGACGACCGGTTCCGGCTGCTGACGGGCACCCGCCGAGCAGCCCCGGCGCGGCAGCAGACGCTCCGCGCGGTTATCGACTGGAGTTGGGACCTGCTGACCGGGGCGCAGCGCACCGTGCTGCGCCGGCTCGCCATCCATGCCGAGGGGTGCACCCTCGACGCCGCCGAAGCGGTGTGCGCGGGCGACGGCGTACGGCCAGGTGAGGTCCTCGAGTTGCTGGCCGGCCTGGTCGACCGCTCACTCGTCGACGTCAACCACCACCACTTCACCGGGCAACCCCGGTACCGGCTGCTGGAGTCCGTCGCCGCCTACGGCCTGGAGCAGTTGCGCGAAGCCGGAGAATTCGAGCATCTCAGGCGGCGGCACAGCCATTACTACGTCAGGCTCGCCGAACGTGCCGAACCTCGACTGCGCGGGCCCGAGCAACGACAGTGGCTCGAGCGGCTGGACGCGGAGGCGGCCAACCTACGCGCGGCCCTGGAGACTCTGGCCCAGCACGGCCCGGCAGACCTGGCGTTGCGGCTGGTCAACGCCCTGTTGTGGTACTGGTTCCTGCGGGGCCGGCTCGGAGAAGCTCGACGGTCGCTGCGGGTCACGCTGTCGGTAGCGGACTCCACACCCGGATCGGCCCACGCCACCGCCGTGGCGTGGCAGGCCGGCCTGGCGGTGCTGGCCGGGGATCACACCGACGATGCAGCCGCTGCGCAGGCTCTGGACATCGACGATCCGGCGGTACGCGGGCCGGCACTGTGGTTCCTCGGATACGTCTCGACCACGCTGGGCGACATGGCGGCGCAACGCCTCACCGCGCGGGCCCTGGCCGACTTCCGCAATCTTGGCGACAGCTGGGGAATCGCGGCCGCGCTGTGTGACCGGGCGAGTCAAGCGATGACGAAGGGTGACCTCGCCGCCGCCCGGCGGGATGCCACCGAGGCCGCCGAGTTGTTCGACGAGCTCGAAGACCGCTGGGGTCAGCTGCAGGCGTCGTACGCGCTCGGCACGCTCGCCGAGATCACCGGGGACTACGAGCAGGCAGCCCGGCGGCACCGGGACGGCCTACGCAAGGCCGAGGAGCTGGGGCTGTGGCCCGAGGCGTCCTACCAGTTGTCGTGGCTGGGCAGGATCGCATTGCTCACCGGCGAGCATGCCCAAGCCAGGGAGTTCCACCAGCGCGCCGAGCGGCTGGCCGCCGAGTGCGGCTTCACTCCGGGGGAGATGTACGCCAGGACCGGACTAGCGCTGGGCGCCCGCCGGGAAGGCAAGCTCGACATCGCCGAGCAGTACCTGCGACCGTTGCTCGACTGGCACCGGCAGGTGAACCTCGAGCCGGGCAACACACTGATCCTCGCCGAGCTGGGTTTCATCGCTGAGCAGCGCGGCGACGCGGTGGCGGCCGGGGGGCTGCACCTGGACGGCTTCGTGATCGCACGCCGGACCGGCGTTCCCCGAGCGGTCGCGCTCGCCGTGGAAGGGCTCGCCGGGGCGCACGCGCTCGCCGGTGACCATGAGCTCGCCGCCCGGCTGCTCGGCGCCGCTGCGCGGACCAGGCAGTCGGTCGGAGCGCCGCTCCCAGCGGCCGAACGCGGCGACGTCGACCGGATCACCTCGGCGGCTCGCAACGGGCTTGGCGAGCAGGCCTTTCAGGCGGCGTTCGACCATGGCATCGTTCTGGAACTCGACGAGCTTCACGATCTTGCGCTGAACATCCAGTACCGCCCCGCCCGTGCGGTCCGTGAACTCGACGCCACCAACGTTTCCGTGCAGCCACACGTTCGCCCTGTCGAGTTCACGGCACCGTCCCGGCCCAGCGCTACCAGCCCGAGCTGCCGGGGCCGCCCTTGAATGGGCCGACGACGTCGGCGGTGATCCAGCCACCGTAGAACTCGCCCGGTTGCGGTGTCACGGGCTCGCCGTCCAAGGTCACCTCATCGAACCGGCCGGCGTAGACCGCGACCCGGTCGGTGAGTTGCGGGTAGCGAAGATCGGGCTGCGGGTACCACCACCCGACCTCGCGGAGCGGCTCGACGCCAGGTACCTCCAGGTCGATGTAGCAGGCCTCGCCTTTCCATTCACACATCGTCAGGCGCGGTGCCGCCAGTAGCGGCACCCGGAATTCCGAACGCGGCAGGTAGTAGGTCGGCGGGTGCGACGTCTCCAGCACGCGCACCACGTCATCGGTGTCGAGCACGAGCGTCCCGCCATGCACGATCCGAGCGCGGCGGGTCACCCGCTCAGCTCGTGGCGGCCGCGGGTAATCCCACACCGACTCCTGGCCCGGCCCGGCTGTCGAGCGGCGCACTGGTTCAGGCCGGCTCTGACCTGCTCTTTTGACGTTCAACCAGTTACGTGGCATATCGCGAGTTTACGGCCGCGCGCGGACTATCCGCGGACAGACTAAGATCATCTGCACCGTCCCCTGGAGACGCCGCCTTCGGCTCAGCCCCGGTGGAACCGAAGTTCGATCACTGAGCGGCGCCACCCACCACGCTCGGTAACGTGGGGACTGCGCAAATCGATAGCGGGAGCGGCAGCACCCCCGGTCAGTCTGTCTTCGGCTGAATCCCCGCCGGGGTTGCTGCCTTTACATACCTTGGCCGACGAACCGGTGACTGCGTGCACGCCCGTCTTGCCGGCAGCTCCAGCACAGCTCGGCGACCGCGTCGAGGCGCTCGCGGCGCGCTACCGGATCCTCCCGGCGAACCTCGTCGTACAGCTCGTACTGACCACCGCAGGCGGCCACGGCAGCACGGGACACCGACCAAGACCTTGCCGATCAGCTCTAGCACGGCGCCGGGATCCACAAGCCGCAGTGTCGCTCAGCGCTCGTCCCAGGTCTCGTATGCCGTCCATTGATCAGGCTTCCCCGTAGTGCGCGGCCAGATCGGTGATGCGCTCGGATCGGCGGCGCGGTGCTCGATCAGGTGCCCGACGACCGTACGGCCCAGTGGCTGCACTCGTGACCATTGCGGCGCGAGCACTCGCTGTGAGCACCATCGCGGGAGTGTCGTCGAGCCGGTCGAGCAGGTGCAGGACGCCCGCCGGAACGTCACGGGACAGTCCCACCGGCGCCGGCAGCTGCCCGGCCAGGTGCAGCAAGTACGCGTGCTCGTCGGTGGACAACCGCAGCGCCCGCGCCAGCGCTCCGAGTAGCTGGCGAGACGGCCGCGGGCCGCGGGCCTGTTCGAGCCGGATGTAGTAGTCGACCGACATGCCCGCCAGCCGCGCGACCTCCTCCCGGCGCAGGCCCGGCGTACGCCGTCTCGGCCCAGCCTCCAAACCCACGTCGCCTGGCTGCACCCGTGATCGCCGGCCGCGCAGAAACTCCGCCAGCTCTGGCCGGTCCATGCCCCCCAGAATGGCCGACGAGCATGAAGTCAGCGACCACAAGCCTGGTACCGCCGATCCCAGCCTCGACAAGTCTCTCCCGCTGTCTCGGGTTTGTGCCCAGCATCAAGGAATGACAGCCGACACCGCGGTCGCCCTCGTGACCGGTGCGAACAAGGGACTGGGGCGAGAGATCGCCCGGCAACTGGCCGCTACCGGTATGACCGTGCTGATCGGCGCCCGCGACGCCGAACGTGGCCGGACCGCTGCCGACAAGCTGAGCAGCGAGGGCGCCGACGCCCGCTACCTCCACCTCGATGTCACCGACG
This sequence comes from Pseudonocardiaceae bacterium, assembly GCA_050699875.1. GTDB lineage: Bacteria > Actinomycetota > Actinomycetes > Mycobacteriales > Pseudonocardiaceae. The sequence goes on along the minus strand of JBOHFX010000002.1, from coordinate 99,094 downwards.
AGACCTCGATCACGGCGGCCGCAAGGAGGGTCGACAAGCGCTACGGCCGCGTGGACATCCTCGTCAACAATGCCGGGATCCTGCCTGAGGCCACCGCGGGCGAGACCCGCGAGCCGCTGGATGTGGGCCTGTTCCGGCAGACGTTCGAGACCAACCTGTTCGGCGCAGTCTCGGTCATCCAACAGTTCCTGCCACTGCTACGCGCGTCCGAAGCCGGCCGGATCGTCAATGTCTCGTCGACCATGGGGTCGTTGACCGACCAGACCAACCCTGCCTCGCCCTACTATCAGGTCATCGTTCCCGCCTACCAGGCCTCCAAGACCGCGCTCAACGGGGTCACCGTGGCACTGGCCAAGCAACTCACTGACACCCCGATCAAGGTCAACTCGGTCTGTCCCGGCTTCGTCCAGACCGAGCTCACACCGCAGAACCGTTCCCAAGCGCCGCTGAGCGCCGACGAGGCCGCCCGAGTCGTGGTCGAGATGGCGCTGATCGACCAGCACGGCCCGACCGGCCAGTTCATCGATCGGGCCGGAACCGTGCCGTGGTGAGCAGCAGGGCAGCCGATGCGCGCCGTCAGTTCAACGCTGGGTCGGCGGGGTAGCTGGCCAGCAGAGCCAGCGGCATGCCCTGGCGGCGCAGGATGCGACCCCACAGGTCAGTGTCGGGCGGAGCAAGCACGTCGTCCGGCAGCGCGGGGACGACCAACCAGTCGCCGCGGCTGATCTCACGGGCCAGCTGACCTTCACCCCAACCGGCGTACCCGGCGAACACGCGCAGCCCGCGCAGGCGCGGCGCCATCAGGTCCGGATCAGCATCCAGATCAACCAAGGCCAGAGATCCCCGTACTTTGATCATGCCTTCGGTGCGCTCAGCGTCCATCCCGGCCGGCAGCGCCGCCACGCACAGCGCGGCGCGTCGTTGCACCGGGCCACCGACGTACAGCGACTGTGGAACGGTGGCGTGCGGACCCCACAACGGCAGCACGTCACGCACCGCCACATCGCTGGGCCGGTTGAGCACCACGCCAAGGCTGCCGGAGGCGCGGTGGTCGATGATGAGCACCACGGTGCGACGGAAGTTGGGATCCTGCAGCCCCGGGGCCGCGACCAGCGCCGACCCCGGCTCTACCACATTCACCGTGTCCATCTCGTCCACTACCTCGTTGAGTATTTCACCCACTGTGCCATGGTTCGAAACCCGGTAGGGGTCACGACCACGCAGGCGACACCGTTAGCCTGCATGCTCGTGACGTTGTCGCAGACCTTGGCTCGCACCAGTGTGGCCGACCGGACCGGGATGCGGGCGCTACTGGGCACCCGCGGGTTCGGGCGGCTGATGGCCTCCCGCTTCGCCGCGCAATGGGGTGACGGGGTGTTCCAGGCCGGGCTGGGCGGCGCGGTGCTGTTCAACCCCGAGCGACAAGCCGACCCGCTGGCGATCGCGGCCGGGTTCGCTGTGCTGTTGCTGCCGTACTCCCTGGTGGGACCGTTCGCCGGAGCGTTGCTGGACCGCTGGGACCGCCGCCGAACTTTGATCTTGGCGAACCTGCTGCGCTGCCTCCCGGTCGTGCTGGTGGCGCTGGCGGTCGGTTTCGGGGTGGCCGGAGCACCGTTATACCTCGGGGCACTGCTGGTGATGGGGATCAGCCGGTTCGTGCTCGCCGGGCTGTCTGCGGGCTTGCCGCATGTCGTCGCTCCCCGGCAGCTGGTGCAGGCCAACGCGTTGGCCGCCACCGCAGGCGCGGCGGTCACCGTGCTCGGTGGGATGTATGCGATCGGGTTGCGCGGCCTGGTCGGATCCGGCAACACCGGGTCGGCATGGGTGACCGCGACGGCGGTGTTGGGCTCGCTGATCGCGGCGGCGATCGCGATGGGTCTTCATCGCGGCAGCCTCGGCCCGGACTGGACCAACGAACCGGCGCAGACGACCCGCGCGGTGGCCAGCGGGTTGCGCGACGGCCTGGCCGCCGCAGCCCGGGTACCCAGCGTCGCCGCGGGCCTGGTGGCGCTGGTCGCGCACCGGCTGTCGTTCGGTATCGCGACGCTGGTGATCCTGCTGCTCTACCGCAACTACTTCGTCTCCGACGGTGTGCTGCAGGCCGGCCTCGCGGGGATCTTCCAACTACTCGCGGCCGGGGCGGCCGGGTTGCTGCTCGCGGCGGTGCTGACGCCGTTTCTGGTGGCCAGATGCGGTCGCCGGCGCACCATCCGCGGAGCTCTGCTCGCCGCCGGGTCGGCGATCGTCGTGCTCGGCCTGCCAATGATCATGCCGACGATGCTGGCCGCCGCATTCGCCCTTTCCGCAGCCGGTCAGATGGTGAAACTGAGCTTGGACGCGACGGTGCAGGCTGACGTTGGCGACGAAACGCGCGGTCGGGTCTTCGCGCTCTATGACACGGTGTTCAACATCGGCTACGTACTGGCTGTCGCGCTGGCCGCAATGGTCGTGCCGCCCGACGGTCACGCTCCCGAACTGCTCCTACTCGCCGCCGCCGGATACGTGACCGCCGCCGTCATCTACCCGCTGATCGACCGCTCCCACGCCCGCGATGAGCTCAGGAGAGTCGGCAAGGGCGGCTAGTTGTGGGATCTGGAGGGCCGCCCAGGGACTGATCGCCCACGGGGCGGCGGCTACCAGGGCCACCACGTCGGGCCAGGGTGCCCACCGGTACTCGAGCACCTCGGTGGGGTCGGGCTGCGGGTCCCCGTTGACGCTGCCCACCAACACCGGGCAGAACTCATTCTCCACCACGCCGTCGGGCGCCACCGCGCGGTAACCGAACTCGGGCAGCACCACTACCGAGCGGGCCAGCTGCAGGCCCAACTCTTCCCGCAACCGCCGGGCGGCCGCCTGGGTCGACGGCTCGTCCGGCAGCGGGTGCCCGCAACAGGTGTTGGTCCACACCCCCGGCCAGGTCCGTTTGGTGGTGGCGCGCCGGGTCAGCAGCAACCGGCCGGAGCTATCGAAGATGTAGCACGAGAACGCCAAGTGCAGCGGCGTCGCCGCATGATGAACCTGCGACTTCGGCAGCTGCCCGATCGGCTGGCGCTGTTCGTCGAGCAGGACGACCGGAGCATCATCAGGGTGCACGGCCGCCCACGCTACCGCTGCTTGTCGGTCTCAATCAGTCGAGTTCAACCATTGCGACGGTGAGCACCGCTGCAGCCGCGGAGGACCTGGAAATGATCAGGTGCCCGGCCACGTCCCGGTAATCTTGCGAATTCCGGTAGCGCCGCCTCGATCGATCGCAGCTTTGACCAGTCCGAAAACAGCGCCTTGTACGCCTGCAGCAAGCAAAACCTCCCGCCAACTATGGTCCTGGTCGGTGGCCTTCGGTGCGTCTTGTTGCCCGGTGAGAAGCGTCCAGACGCGGCGGACAGCTACGCTCGCTGCAGTTCCGGCCGCGACGCTGATCAGCAGGCCCACGGGCTTGTACAACAGCTTCACCATCGCCATCACCTGTTTCTGCGGAATAGACGTCGCAGCACCACTACCGCACCCAGCACCGCCACCGCTGCGGGCACCGGCCGTTGCCGCACCGTGTCGATTATTTGTTCGATTCGTCCGGCGATCGGCGGTGGAAGCTTCACCAGTGCCTGGTTGGTCACGCCCTTAGTGGTCACCGCCGGAAGTCCATCAGGGGTTGACGTGAGAGCAGGTCGTGTGCGCGGTGTCTTACCGATCCATTCGCCACCGTGAACCACGCCGGTGCTATCTAACGTGAACTCGACACCAGCGACGTTTTCGGGCTAATCGTGGTCGGTGATGTCGAGTTCAAGGCCCCGACGGACTTCCGGTGCCGACCACTAAGCGGGATACCTGGACGCTGTTGGTGATCACATCATCCCGGAGCTGCGGGACCGGCCACTGTCGGTGGTCCGGGTAATCCGCGACCAGGCGCCGTTCATGCAGAAGAATGTTCCTCAGTACACCCCACCGTGGGTCCGCACCGTGCCGCTGTGGGCTGAGACCTCGAAACGGGAGGTGTCCTACGCGCTGTGCAACGACCGTCGCACATTGCTGTGGTTCGCCAACCAACGGGCGGTGGAGTACCACCCCACCCTCATCCGCGCCGATCACTGGGACCGCCCCACCCACCTCGTGCTCGACCTCGACCCGCCGTCGGCGGACGCCTTCCCGTCGGCTGTTCGCGCCGCCTTCCTGGTCCGCCAGGCGCTGGCCGATGCCGGGTTGGTGGGCGTGGTCAAGACCAGCGGTGCCAAAGGCGTGCACGTGCTCGTCCCGGTCGAGTCGCGGGCGACGATCGACGACGTGGCCGCGGCCACCCGCGCGATCGCTGCACGTGCCGAGCGCCTTGACCCCGCTCTGGCCACCACCGCCTATATCCGTGATGACCGGGCAGGCAAGGTGTTCCTCGATTCCACCCGAGCCGGTGGAGCAACCGTGGTGGCGGCGTACAGCCCGCGCGTTCGGCCGGGTGTCCCGGTGTCGTTCCCAGTGGCTTGGGACGAGCTTGATCGCATTACGCCGACCGACTTCACTGTGCACACCGCGGTGCAGCTGATCGCCGAGGGTGATCAGTGCGCCGGGCGGATGCCCGAGCCCCAGCCGTTGAGCTTCGAGCTGATCGAGGAAGGCCGCTCGATCCCGGTCGCCCGGGTGCAGGCCATGCACGAGGGTAAGCGGCGCGCTCGCGCTCGCCGTGGATAGCCGCAGGTCAGGATCAGCCCCTCAGGATCCTGCGAGCGCTGGCTCCAGCGCGGTGATGATCTGCCCGGCGAAGCGCTCGATCCGATTAGGTGTAGTCGACTCGCCGGCGAAGCGGATCAGGAACGCGCGGTGCAGGCAAGCGCCGACCAGCAACTCGGCCACCACATCGGGACTGACCGCCGGCCCCACCCGCCCTGCCCGCTGCTCGGCCGACAGGTAGGCCGCCACGCCCTCGACCACTACATGCGGGCCGGTGCCACGCTCCCGCACGGCGTCGCGATGCCGGACCAGCAGGGCGGGGTCGGAGAAGACCGACGCCGCGATCGGGAACGACTCCAGGTAGAAGGACAACAGCTCGGCGGCCAGCCGCCGCAGATCCACGTGCAGTGGCGCGGTTCCCGGATTCTCGGCAAGACCACCGCTCAGGACCGTGATCCGGGGGAGCCGCTCGTTGAGCACGCCAAGGAACAGGTCCACCTTGTCCCGAAACACCTTGTACAGCATCGCTTCAGACAACCCGGCCGCCCGTGCGATCTCCTTCGTGGTGGTGTTGGCCAGCCCGCGGTTGCGCATGACCTCCGCTGCGCCATCCAAGATTCGGTCTCGGGTACTCATCCCTTCCGTCCTTGACGGGTGAGTGGTCACTCACTAACTTAGTGGGTGCACACTAACCCTAGTGCAGCGGAGGAGATAGCGATGCACCTGGTCATCTTTGGTGGCACCGGTGGCACCGGCGACCAGTTGATCCGCGCGGCCTTGAGCGCCGGGCACACCGTGACCGCGCCCGCTCGTGATCCCTCCCGGATCCGGGCCTCGCACGAGCGACTGCACGTCGCGCGTGCCGACGTGCTCGACCGGTCATCCCTGCCGGGCAGCGTGGAAGGCGCCGACGCGGTGGTCTCCGCGCTCGGGGTACCCGGCGGCGAGGGCCCGACTACGGTGTATTCGGCCGGGGTGGCCAACATCCTCGAGGCGATGCACACCGCGGGCGTGCGGCGGTTCATCGGAGTCAGCGCGCTGCCGGTGACGCCCCGGACCGAAGTCAGCGCACTGGAGCGATTCGTGGTCTTCCCCATCCTGTACCGGTTCTTCGGCGAGAGCTACGCCGATATGGCCCGTATGGAAGAGGTGCTGCGCAGCAGCGACGTGGACTGGACAGTCGTGCGTCCGCCGAAACTCACCGATGGGCCGGCCACCGACCGCTACCGCACCGCGGTCAACCGCCACCTCCAGCGCGGACGCAGCATCTCCCGCGCCGACCTCGCCACCGCAATGCTCCGCCTGCTCGACGATCCGCACACGGTGCGCACCACTGTCAGCGTCGCATACTGATCTCTCAGTGCCGGCTGGCTAACGCGGTGCTGTGGCCCCGGGGTGGGTGGTGCTGCATGGCCGCAGGCATCGCCAGGTCTATCAAATCTGCCTCAGCGCGCCACCATTGATCACCCACTCGGCGCCGGTGACCTGGCCGGCCAGCGGCGAGAGCAGGTAGGCGATGACCCTGGCGACGTCCTCAGGTGCGCCCACCCGCGGGCTGGGCAGGCGCCGGACGGTGCGGACGAAGTGGTCGATGGCCTGCTCGGTGGGTAGGTCGAACTGAGCAGACAGCTGCTCGTTGAAGCCGCCCGGCGCTTCCCAGAGCGCGGTCCGGGTGTGACCGGGCGAGACGATGTTCGACCGGACGCCACGCGGGCCGAACTCGGCAGCGAGGGTCTTGTTCACCGATAGCACGCTTGCGGGCGACGCCCACAACGGTCGCGCCTTCGGTTGCCAGCAGCCGTACGGTGGTCTGCCCGATACCGGCTGAGGCGCCGGTGACCACGATGACCTTGTCTTGAAGTCGCAAGTTCATGACAACTTTCCCGGGATATTTCACGTCAGAACAGGGCGACAATACTGCGTGGCTCCCGGATGTGAAGGCAGATCAGGCTGGGTGGGATGCCGTTCAAAGCAACGGCGTCGTTCTCCTTTAGGCGCCAGAGCCTACGAGACATACCCGGTGGTTCACTCGACCGGGTGACAACTAGGAGGCTCGGGTATCCATGGAGCCATGCCGTGTCTCGTGTTCACCGTTCAAACCGGACGACAGGCTTCCGGACGATCATCGCCGAGAAGAGACGAGATGGCTATTACGTGGGGAACATTGAACAATTGGCGGTGGTGCAATAAATGCCAGGGGTTATGGCTCGGATCCAATCAGGCGGCGTCTAACTGCCCGGAGGGCGGCACGCACAACAATGTCGGGAGCGGGAACTACTCCCTGGTCCGGAACGCTACGACTACCCCGGTCAACCATCAGTCGGGTTGGCGGTGGTGTAACAAATGTCACGGGTTGTGGTTCGGGCCCAACCAGGCGGTGTCTCGCTGCCCCGAGGGAGGTACCCACGCCCTGACTGGCAGCGGGAACTACTCGCTCGCCAGCAACGTCGGTGCCGGCCAGGTCAATTGGCGGTGGTGTAACAAGTGCCAGGGATTGTGGTTCGGGCCGAACCAGGCGGCGTCGAACTGCCCGCAGGGCGGCACCCACAACAATATTGGCAGCAGCAATTTCCACTTGCCGATCGTGACTTCCCGGATCAGGGTCCACGTGAAGATCCTGACAGCTCCGAACATCGCGATCGCGACCCTTTTTCAGAACATGCGGGAGGTCTGCGCGACCTGCAACATCGACGTTAGCTGGGTCAGCGAGGAAATTCTCAATCTTCCCACGCTCAACATCGTCGACGTCGGGACGTGTACGCTCGGCAGCACCACAGCTGAGCAGAACCAGCTCTTCTCGCACCGTAACTTCGCTGCTGCGAACGACATCGTGATCTATTTCGTCCAGGCAACTAACCCGCCCTTCAACGGGTGCGCGTCGCACCCGGCGGGGCGGCCCGGGGCCGTGGTGGTGAAGACCGCCACGCAGTGGACGTTCGCCCACGAGCAAGGCCATGTCCTGGGGCTGTTTCACGTCAACAACAACGACCGGCTGATGACGGGCAACGGGACGGCCAACATCACGAATCCACCACCCGATCTGATTGCCTCCGAATGCAGCACCATGCAGGCGAGCGCGATTACCGTCAACGTCTGAAGGAGTGCCACATGGCTGTGACCAACGAGCAGGTGAAAGCGGTGCTCGACCGTGACGAGCCCGATTACGAGGAGGCCGCGGCACAGCTCGGCCCGGAGGCGCTGCCGCTGCTCCAGCGCTTTGTGGCGGGCGGTGATCCCAACCTCGCCGCCAAGGCCGCCTACCTGGCGGGCCGCATCGGAGACCCAGAGGCGGCACCGATCCTTGAGCTGGCAGCGGGCAGCGCCGATCCGGGCATCCGGGCAGCAGCCGCGTCCGGCGCGCAACACATCGGCATGGCAGCGGAATCGGTGCTCCTGACGTTGCTCGACGACGACGACCCGGCCGTCCGCAAGACAGCCCTCCGAGCAACTCCGCCGCAGCCCAGCGAGGATCTCGTGGCCAAACTCCGGGTACTCCGAGACGTCGAGCCCGAGCCGATGGTCCGCGAGATGGCGGCAGAGGCCTTCGACAATGTGTCCGGTGGCGGCGCCTCGCCGTAACCGCATGGTTGCCCGTCAACATCCGTCGTCGCCTCATTGCGTGAGGTTGACCTGGTAAGTCTCAAGGCTGATGGCGTCGCCGATGAAGGTGAACACGTCACAGAAGACGAACTCCAGGCTGCCACCGCCCTTTTTGGCGACGCTGCCGGTGTCGACCGCGACGACGCCCCGGCCCACTGGGCGACTGGCCAATGTGGTCGCCGACCTGATCACCCAGCTCGACCAGGACAACTGCGGTGCGCCTTGGGACCGCGCCGGTGCGGCCCGGCGCGTCCCCGGCGCGGTGCTGCGCCGCTACCTCGAGATCCGCGACCCTTATTGCACCATGATCGGCTGTCGGGCGCCCGCGCACACTTCTGCTGGCGGAAATCGCTGGGTTGCACGGACTGCGTCGCTAGGCAGCTACCCGGCTGGAGAGGATCAGCACCAGCGGCGTGAAGGGCTGAGGGGCCAGCCCCACCGCTTCCTCAGCGGCGGCCACCAGCGCCGCGCGCCGCTCGGGCGGTAGGGACGCTACGAAGCCGGCCATGGAGGCCATTCCCAGCCGCCAAGCGACCAGGTCGGTGGTGGTGTGCGTGCCGAGATGAACCGGGCGCTCGATGATGTGCACGTTTTCTAGTCCAGCAGCTTGGGCGGCGGCCGCCAACGCTTCGGGGTCGGCGGTGAGCGGCTCGACCTCGGCCTTGAACCACTCGTACCAGGCCGGGCGGCGATAGCCGAAGCGGGCGGCCACCTGCTCGATCTGCTCCTTGGCGGGGTGGGAGGAGCGGGCCGAGAAGACGCTGACCAGCAGGACGCCGCCGCGGCGGATGACGCGGGCCGCCTCGGACAACGCCTGGCTGGGGTCTGGGACGTGGGAGATCGAAAACCCGGCTGCCACGGCGTCGAAGGTGCCGGCCCGGAAAGGCAAGGCGCGGGCGTCGGCGGCGATGGCCAGGGGGCGGTGACGCTGGTCGAACCGGAGCATGTCGAGGGCCAGGTCGACGGCCACCACCCGGCCACCGGTTGCTCCGACGGCGCGGGTGGCCGCCCCCGTCCCGGCGCCCAGGTCGAGCACCACGGCGCCGCACAGGGACACCGGACTGGCCGCTACCAGGACCTCAGCCAAGCGGTCATAGACCCGGGCGGGTCCCTTCGCCCAGGCGGCGACGTCCGCCCCATAGCCAGCCGCCATGAGACCGGCCAGGTCACCGCTGGTCACCCCAGCCATCGCACGCCTTCGAAGGCGCGTTCCTCCCACCAGTGGAGGTCCTCGGCGGTACCGTGCAGGGCCTTGTCCCAGCCGAACTGGACCAGGGCTCCCAGCAGAGCGAGGCCGAGCTGGCGTTCCCACCACCCGCCGGTGTCCACGCCGTGGCCCTCCAGGCAGCGCCGGTAGGCGGCGATGGCGTCCTCGTAGGACTCGGGCAGGCGGGCGGCGTTGATCGACAGGTACCACGCCAACTCGGCGCAGGGCGACCCCCGCCCTGACAATGCCCAGTCCAGCAAAAGTGTCCGCCCGTTGGGTCCGGTGCCGAGGTTACCGGCCTTCCAGTCGCCGTGAATGAAGGTGGCCGGTGTGGTCTCAAGCGCTTGCACCAACGGCCAGGGTGCCGTCAGCAACGGCAACACGACCGACGCTGCGCGGGGAGCGATGTCGCGGAAGCGTGACCATCCCTCATAGGCCAGCCTCGGCACGGCGGCATCCGAGCCGAGGGCGGCCTCCGTCTCCCACAGGCAGGGACCAAAGAGTAGGTAGCGATGGGAGCAGGGGGTGAGCCCGACGGTGTCCTCGAAGCCCCAGAAGGCGGCGTGGAGGGCGGCCATGTGGTTGAGAAAGCCCCGGTGCTGAGCCCAGGGAAGCGGAGTATCACCCTCCGGGATGAGCCACTCGCTCACGTCGCGCATCAGCACTGCCGCTCCCCACCCGTGACGACCGAGCCCTCCAGCGACCGCCACCACGGCATGGTCGAGGCATTCGGGGAGCATGTCCAAGATACCGCCGCGCCACAGCACTAGCGGTCGACAGGTCAGGTCGCCCGTGCCCCGCGCGATCCAGTCGCCATCGCAGTGAAGGTGCTTTAGCACGTAGGGCCGACCATCGATGACAACTCGCTCGAAAAGCACCTCCGATTTGGAGTCAGCTCGTCGCAGCGGCTCCCGGGTGACTTCCCCGCCCAGCAGGTCCTCGATTGAGGCAGCCACCGGACGTCCGAGACCCAGGCCGTCACCGGCGATGACGACGCCGGAGGGCTCAAACGAGAGCACGTCTGACCTTTGCCATCTCGGCCAGCAGCGAAGCCGGCCAGCGGCCACCACAAAAGACGGCATCGGCCGCAATACGGCGCTCAGCCACCTCCAAAACGTGGACCGGGTGGCAAGCGTGGAAGGCACCCCGTTCCTCCCCGCTCAGCGAGCACTCCACGAGCTGGACCGTGGCGTCGAACCCCACCCCTTTCGTGGCCAGGACGGGACGACCTTCACCTTGCAGGGCCCACTGTTCTCGACCGTGCCCGGCTGCGCGGCCTATGTGGTCACGGCACATCACCACACGCTCAACTTGCCCCAGTACGGCGTGATGTGGTCGTTCATCGACCACAACGCCATCCAGGCCGGCTACCGGATCACTCATCAGGTGCAGGAATGTCGACCACCGGATCCCCACCAGCCACCCCATCGGGGCGGCGACTGACACTGGCCGTCCCGGCGACCGTCGTCGCTGCCTGCCTGCTGTTGCCGGTCGCGCAGACCGGCAGGTGGTCCGCATCGGCCTCCCTGACAGGTAACAGCTTGATCTCTCCTAACAGAGCCACCACGCACACACCCTGATACGCCGACCCCGGTCACACCTTTTTGATCTTGGTAGGGCTGACCAAGACGCCACGCTGAGGGCGGCCTCTCAGGCGTTGTGAGAGCGCCGCCACACTCGATGAGAGCGACGACGCCTTGACCCAGCCTGCCCAACGATGCCCTAGGGGCGCACAGTCGAGGGCAGGCGCAGGGCTTTAGTCAGGTTGCCATGGGGTTGCGCATGGTGCGCACGAGGATCTCCGGCCCGAGCTTGACGTTGTCACCAGCGTGAAGGAGGAAGCGGACAACGTCGACCACCTCGTCGACTCGGAGGAAGTTGCTCGGGTCGGCGCCTGGGACGACACGGCCCATGTCGGTGTCAACGAAGCCGGGGCAGACGACCCAGGCCTTAATCCCCTTGTCGTGGTGGCCGTCTTGGATGACCTCGGTCAGGGCACGCAGGGCGTGCTTGCTGACGCAGTAGGCGGCCAGGCCGGGCACGATGGCGACCCCGGCCTCGCTGCCGATGTTGATGACCCGACCGAACCCGTGGTCCCGCATGTCGGGTAGCACCGCCGCGCACAGATAGGCGGCGGCGCGGACGTTGATGGCGAAGATGTGGTCCCATTCGGCGATGGCGGTCTCTTCCAGCGGCTTCCACAGCGCGTGTCCGGCGTTGTTGACCAGGATGTCGACCGGGCCGAGCTCGGCGCGGGTCCGGGCGAGGAGGTTGGCAAGCGAATTGTCGTTGGTGAGATCGGTGACGACGGGCACCGCCACGCCCCCGTCCTGGCGGATGCCCTTGGCGACTCGTTCGAGTTCCTCGCCGCGGCGCGCTGCGAGGACGACGCGTGCTCCCTCTGCGGCGAGCATGGCGGCCAGGCCGGCGCCGATCCCGGAGGATGCGCCGGTCACCACCGCCACCCGGTCCGTCAATGTCATGGTCGGTCTCCTTGGTCTAGCCTGCTCAGCGGGCCGGTTGGGCCAACGTCTCGACGGTGGCGAATTCGAACTCGTGACGCGCTTATCGCGCTTAGCGACTCGCGCAGCGGTGCGCGCACGCACCGGAGCTGGAAGAGGAAGTCGCGCTGGCCATCGTCGGGCTGGGAAGACTCCCACATCTGGGAACACCCACCCGAACCTGAACCCGGCCCCGAGCCGAGCCCATCACCCGAACCTGACAGCCACGCTGACCGCCACCGTTTGAGTGCGTTGCGGCCAGCGGTAGCCATCAACCCGGACCTCACGCTCGGGTCCTTGGCCTGGGTATAAGCGCGACCCGGCGCACCAGGGTCGAGAGTCGCTGCAACCCTTGAACGCTTGCGAGACCGGGCGCTCGGTTCAGCCAAGCTCGCCGATGAAATCCCGTGAGGTCGTCGGCTTCGAAAACATCGGGAAGTCGTAGGCGATGGCGTTGTCGTGCTGCTCCAGTGACGTCGCCGCCATGCAGTCGGTGAGCGTCAGGACCTGGTAGCCGTGTTCGTAGCCGGTCCGCATCGTCGACTCGACGCAGCAGTTGGTGAGAAAGCCGCCAAGGGCGATCGTCGTGATTGCCTTGCTGCGGAGGATGAAATCGAGATTGGTGCTGGCGAAGGTGTCCAGGCCCCGCTTGCCCTCGATCACGATGTCGCCCTCTTGGGGCGCCAACTCGTCGGTGATGGCGGCGCCCCAGCTGCCCTTGACGAAGCACTGGCCGTCCACGACGCCCTTCAAGATCCCGTAGGGATGCGCGCTCAGCTCGCCGTATCCCCTGGCAAAGGTGATGGGGGCGTGCATCACCGTCACACCGGCGGCTCGGGCGGCGTCGACTACCTGCTTGGTGTTCGCCAGCATGTTGGTCTTGTCCATCACCGCTTCGACCGCACCGTGTAGGACGCCGCCCTCGGAGGTGAAGTCGTTCTGATACTCGATCAGCACGACGGCGGTGGTCTTGGGATCGATCGCCATGCTGGCCTCCTCGTTCCGGGGCGGGGCCATGCCAGTTTCGGCAAGTCTAGTGGCTTTAGATACCTACGGCGGATATTCCGATAGACATCAGGACGCCCCGACGACTGGGCGGTAGGGGATCGTCTGGGCGATTGCCAGCACCGCTTCCGTTGGCTTACCGGCTGCCGGGCGCCAGACCATCTCCAGCTCTACCGCAGGCAGCGGGTCGCGCACCCGTAGGCAGCGCAGTGTTGCCGGCAGCGACTCCTCGATCGATCCGGGGAGCAGCATGAAGCCGCCCGTTCGCAGGTCGCCGTAGTTGCGCAGGCCGGGAGCGGGGTTCTCCCACACGGTGAACTCCTCGCCGGTAGCCCGCAGCGCCGCCAACACGGCGTCGTAGTAGCGCGGCGCGAAACGCCGGGGCAGGAAGCGGAACGTCTCGCCGCGTAGCTCACGCAGCGCCACCGAACGGCGATCGGCCAGCGGGTGGCCGTCACCGACGACGACCAGGTACGGCTCCCGCCACAGCACGCGCCGAGCCACGTCGCCACCGATCAGCAGGTGCCGTCCGATCGCGATGTCAAGATCGTTTTCTAGCAGTGCCGAGCCGAGTTCGGTATCCCACATCTCACGCGCCTCAAGCCGGATACCGGGTTGGCGTTCGCGCACCGCTGCCACCAGTCGAGGTATGTCGGAGTACCCGGACATCGGTCCGTAGCCGACGCGAACTACGCCGACTTCGGCTTGCCCTGCTCCTCTGGTGGCCGCGACGGCCCGATCGACGTCGGCCAGGATCGCGCGGGCCGCGTCGACGAAGACACGCCCCTCCGCGGTGAGGCGGCTAGGACGACGGTGGAACAAGGTGACGCCCAGCTCGCGTTCGAGCGCCCGGATCTGCCGGCTTAGTGGCGGCTGCGCCATGTGCAGCCGCTCGGCGGCGCGCTGGAAGCCACCGGTCTCCGCGATCGCGATGACGTAGCGCATGGCACGCAGATCGATCGGCATACCCAAAAGGTACTGGCCGGTGCCGAACAGGTCTGTGCATTAAGGCCACTGAGCAGACAACCTCGAGTTGTCGCGCAGGTATCAGCGGTGGGGTCAGCCTTCTCATGACATGAGACGGAAACGCACCACTAGGGAATTCGAAAGGCATTGACATGCCCGAACAAGGCCGACAGCATAGCCGGCAGCCGTGGCGGCCGACCAGGCGGCGACTTCTGCAGGCCGGCGGTCTCGGGGCGGTCGCCGCCGCGGTCGGCGGCGGTGCCTACGCAGCCACGTCCGGGCCGGTCACCCCGCCGACCGCTTCGGCCGACGACCTGATCCGCAAGCAGATCCCGGGCAGTGACATCACCCTGCCGGCGGTCGGGCTCGGCACCTTTCAGACCTTCGATGCCCTGCCCGAGCCCGACCGCGCCCAGCGCGCGGAAGTCTTGCGTCGATTCTGGGAAGCCGGCGGGCGGGTCGTCGACACCTCACCGCTCTACGGTCTGTCCGAGGAGAACATCGCCCGCTACGCGGTGCCGGCCAACATCCAGAACGAGCTGTTCATCACGAACAAGATCTGGGCGACCGGGGAGCACCTCTGGGACGAGTCGCACGCCACGCGCAGCCTGGAGAACTCGATGCGGCGGCTGTCCCGCACCGCACCGCTGAACGTCATGCAGTGCCACACCCTGGTCAACGTCGAGATCATCGTACCGATTCTGCATGCCTGGAAGGCCGAGGGACGGATCCAGCGGCTCGGAGTCACCCACCATGATCCGGCGTACTACGGCCCGCTGGCGTACTGGGTGGAGACCGGGGACGTGGACTTCGTACAGGCCCGCTACTCCATCGCCGAACGGGCAGCCGAGCAGCGCATCCTCCCGGCCGCGGCGGATCGGGGCGTCGCGGTCATGGTCAACATGCCACTGGAGAAAGGCCGCCTGCACCAGCTGGTGGCTGACCGGCCGCTACCCGGCTTCGCCGCCGAGCTGGGCATTCGTAGCTGGTCTCAGTACTTCTTGAAGTGGGTCATCTCACACCCGGCGGTCACCGTCGTCCTCCCCGCGACCTCGATTCCGGACCATCTGACGGACAACATGCAGGCGTGCCGAGGGCCGCTCCCGGATGCCGCCATGCGCGCCCGGATGGTCGAGCACATGCAGACCATCCCGGGTTTCGACCGGGTCACGGGCCAGCCCTGGTACCCGGGCAAGACCTACCCCGGCGTGGTGAACCGCGCCATGGCGGCCGTCCGGGCGCGCAGCTCATGGCGGCCGAGCGGATTCGTGTAAACGATCGCCACGCCGACACCCTCGGCACGGTAGGTGTCGTAGACATCCCGGACCTGGGCGCGGATCTGCTCGGCGTCTGGCAGCACCTCGACCAACGGAGGCTCGTGAGCGACGAGCGTGCGCACCTACTCCGGCTACCGAGCGACCAGCGCGAGTCCGGTGACGGCGTCACCGCTACTTCCGAACACCAGCGCCGGCTCGTGGGTGACCGCCTGCAGCACGCGGCGGACGTCGTCGGCCACCAGCTCCGGCGTCGAGTCCTGCTCCGGGTCGTCGATCGTGCTGCGCCTGGCCGGCGAGATGGGCTCCGAGCTCCCCGACGCCCAGTTCTACCGCCACTCTCGGTTGGGTGGCGGGCTCGGCTACACGCCGGAGTCGCTGCGCTGGATCTTCTCTCACCTGACGGAAGTGGAACTGCGCCGCATGCGCGACGAGCCCCCGAATCCCCTCGTTTCGGCGAGCCCTTCCTCTGGACGGCCCTGTTCCGCCACGACACCCACCTCTAGCCTGCGCGGGACGCCTCAGGTCGCGACTTCGGTGGACGCGTCGAGTCGATCGAGTACCTGGGTGGATAGCTGTCCGAGCATGGTGATCTGGTTGCGGGTGAGTCCGTCGAAGAACAGACGCCGGACGGTGTCGACGTGACCGGGCGCCGCGGCTTCGATGGCCCGGCGCCCGGCGTCGGTGAGCACGACGAAAGCTCCGCGGCCGTCGTCGGTGCACCCCTCGCGGCTGACCAGGCCGCGGTTCTGCATCCGGGTCAGATGATGCGACAGGCGGCTCTGCTCCCACTGCAAACCCCGCTGGACCTCGAACGGCCGCAGGCGTCCGTCCGGGGCCTCGGTGAGCTGGACAAGGACCTCGTAGTCGGCAAGGGACAGACCGGAATCGATCTGCAGTTGCCGGTTGAGCCGGGCGACCAGCTGCCCGTGCATCCGCAGGTAAGCCCGCCAGGCACGCTGCTCGCCTACGTCGAGCCATCGCGTGTTCATGGTCGTTCATTCTACCTGGAATTAATGACCTGTCATGCATGTTGAAGATACATGACAGGTCATTCAGTCCGGATGACCGGGCCAGAGGAGAAACCGAGATGACCACACCCACCGCCACCACCGACCTGGCCGGCGCCTACACCATCGACCCGGCGCACACCCACATCGGGTTCGTCGCCCGGCACGCAATGGTGACCAAGGTCCGCGGTGCATTCAAGGAGTTCGAGGGCGTCGCCGTGCTCGACGGTGACAACCCGGCCAACTCCACCGTCAAGGTGACGATCAAGACGGCGAGCATCGACACCCGCAATGCCCAGCGCGACGAGCATCTGCGTAACAACGACTTCCTGGCGACGGAGTCCTACCCCGAGATCACTTTCGTCTCCACCGCTGTCCGCCAGACCAGCGACACCAGCTTCGAGCTGACCGGCGACCTCACGATCAAGGGCGTCACCAACTCGGTGACAATCCCCGTCACCTATGAGGGCCTGGCGACCGACCCGTTCGGCAACGTGCGGGCCGGCTTCGAGGGCTCGGTGACGATCAACCGCAAGGACTACGGCGTCACCTGGAATGCCACGCTAGAGGCCGGTGGCGTGCTGGTCAGCGACAAGATCGTGTTGGAGTTCGAGGTCTCCGCAGTCAAAACCGCCTGATAAACCCGCCGCTCCGCTGACCACGCCTCGTGGCCGGCGGAGCGGACCCCAACCCCCGCTCCCTCGAGCCTTGGGGGAAAGGACATTTGATGACCACGACACTGGTGACCCCTCAGGTGGAGATCCGCCGTGCGGACGAACGGTTCAAGACCAACATCTCTTGGTTGAACTCCAAGCACTCGTTCTCCTTCGGCAACCACTACGACCATGCCAACACCCACCACGGGCTGCTCCTGGTCAACAACGATGACATCGTGCGCCCCGGCAGCGGATTTGAGACTCACCCACACCGGGACATGGAGATCGTTACCTGGGTGCTGCAGGGCTCCCTGGTGCACCAAGACTCCACTGGCCACTCCGATGTGATCTACCCCGGGCTGGCTCAACGGATGAGCGCCGGCACGGGCATCCTGCACTCGGAGAAGAACGACTCCTGGCGGCTGCAGGGCGGTGCCAGCCACAACGAGCCGGTGCATTTCGTGCAGATGTGGGTCGTACCCGACGAGGCCGGCATCATCCCTGGCTACGAGCAGCTCGAGATCGAGAACGAACTGCTAGCCGGTGGTCTGGTCCCGGTCGCGTCCGGGATGGAACAGCACGACGGCGCCTCTGCTATTCGTATCAAGAATCGCTGCGCCGCCCTCTACGCTGCCCGCTTGCAGCCCAACCAGCACGTCCAGCTGCCCGAGGCGCCGTTCCTGCACCTGTTCGTACCACGCGGCGCGGTCACCCTCGAAGGCGTCGGTCCTTTGCATACCGGCGATGCCGCGCGCTTCACGGCCTCCGGTGGGCACAAGGTCACTGCCACCGAACCCGCCGAAATCCTCCTGTGGGAAATGCACGCGGCCGTCGCAGGCTGAGCCGGCCGCCACGTCGTGACGGGATACCCTTTCCCGCCTCGGGCGATGAACGTCGGGATGTCGATGGCCCTTGAGATCCTCGGTGAAGTCGGTATCGGAGAAGGCCCTGATGCACTCGAGCGCACCTCTGATCCCCACCTGCATGCTCATCAGCCAAAATGCATCGCGGACGCCCTGCGACACCTCGGAGCCGGGCCTGTTCGCCCCGTAGAAGGGAGCGGACAGGTCCTTGTAGAACTGGGAGCGATCGGTAGCGACGCCGGTGCGGATGGTGTCGAAGGCATCGATCGGGAGGCCCTCGGGATTGGCGTCGGTCTTGAGCATCAGGGGTGGGACCGCGCCAAGGAGAACGGCCTTGGCCACCCGCGACGTGCCGTGGCGGCCCAGGTACCGAGTGATCTCGCCGCCGCCGGTGGAGTGCCCTACCAGGACCGCTTCGTGGAGGTCGAGGGACTCGATGAGCTCGGCGCGGTCGTCGGCGTAGGTGTCCATCTCATTGCCGTTCCACGGCTGGCTGGAGCGCCCATGGCCGCGCGGTGCTCATCGGGTGCTCCTTCTCCTGGCGCGCTCGTCCTGCGATGAGCCCGAACGTAGCCAGGCTGGGGTCAGAACGGATGAGCTGAGCGTGCACATGTCTAGGACGACGGTGCACGGCAGGACCGGTGAGTCGTTGACCGGATTCCCGAGTCGGCGCCACCGACCTCTTGGTCCAGAATTCTCGAGCCGATATCATTCGCGCGTAGAACCACGGCACCGGTGCACGAAAAGTTCGTGATGAACGGAGTGCACCATGACACTCCTCCTAGACACGCTCCCCGAAGCACCTGCGGATGGCCGCCCCGGAGAGGATCTCGCTGGCGATACAGCTGCGCGGAAGCTGCGCTCTCACCCAGCGTGGCCTGGACGTGGTCGGCAGAGTGGGCGAGCTGCAGCTGACCGACCTCACCTCCGCCTTCGACTACATCCAGAGTGGCGAAGGTGCTGCGCAGGCCCTCTATATCGACAATGAGCAACTAGGACTACCCGTCGACGTCGTGCGCAAGGCGGCACCACGAGTGCAGGGAAGCCCGCTCTACGACCTCACCCGCCAGCACGTCCACCAGATGATCGACGTAGCTGATCGCGTCGAGGGCCGCCACACGGCGACAATGCTCGGTAGCGCCACCGTCGAGCTGGTCCGCGCCCTGATCACCTCTGCTGCGGAGCATAAGGACGCGCGCAGGGCTCTGGCCGAGTCACTGTTCACCCGCATCACGACCTACATCGGCCTGCACCTGAGCGAAGCCGACCTCGGCCCTGCTCGCATCGCTGCTGAGCACAACATTTCTTTGCGATACCTCCACACGCTATTCGCCCGGCAAGGGCTCCATGTACACGAATGGATCATCAGAGAGCGCCTCGAGGGTGCTCGACGCATCCTGGCAAGCGGTTCGGCACAAGCGCCGATAATCGCAGCCGTTGCCCGCAGGCTGGGATTCTCTGATCCTGGTCATTTCGCCCGACGATTCCGCGCTGCCTACGGCTTAAGTCCAAGCGAGTGGCAGCGCATCCACCGCAAATCTGAACCCGCCCGAATGGGCCAGTCATAATGCAAACGCCACACTGACGTTTACTGCATCGGGGAGCGACACCATGCCGTATGTGACCGTTGGCCAGGAGAACACCACCAACATCGGGCTCTACTACGAGGACTACGGCTCAGGGCAGCCCGTGATCCTCGTCCACGGCTGGCCCCTGTCCGGCCGATCCTGGGAGCACCAGGTTCCCGTGCTGGTCGCTGACGGCTACCGGGTGATCACCTACGACCGGCGCGGATTCGGCGCCTCGTCCCAGCCCTGGGACGGCTACGACTACGACACTTTCGCCGCCGACCTGCACACACTCATCGAACACCTCGACCTGGCCGGCGCGACCCTTATCGGGTTCTCGATGGGCGGCGGCGAGGTGGCCCGCTATGTCGGCCGGTACGGCACCGAGCGCGTCACCAAAGCCGTGTTCGCCGCCGCCGTCCCGCCCTTCCTGTACAAGTCAGCCGACAACCCGGAGGGCGGGGTCGACGACGCGACCCTCACCGGATGGCACGATGGCATCCGAGCCGACCGCGTTGCCTTCGTCGACCAATTCGTCACGAATTTCTTCGCTGTCCGGGGCCGCACCGACCTGGTCAGTGAACCGCTGCGGCGCTACAACGCCGCGATCGCCGCAGCGGCGTCACCGAAAGGCACCCTCGACTGCACGACGGTATTCACCAAGACCGACTTCCGCGGCGACCTCCAAGCGTTCACCATCCCGACCTTGGTCATCCACGGCGACTCCGACGCGATCGTGCCATTCGAGATCAGCGGCCGGCGCACCGCCGAAGCCGTCGACGGCAGTAAACTCGTCCTCGTCAAGGACGCACCCCACGGACTGAACGTCACCCACGCCCAGATCTTCAACGCCGAAGTCCTGGCATTTCTCCGTAGCTGAGTCTTGACCAACGCTCCGTCGATGATGAAGTCGGTGCCCGTGACGTTGCCGGCACGGTCGCTGGCGAGTAGCAGCACGAGGTCGGCGACCTCCTGCGGGTGGGTGAACCCGGCACAGAGCGGTCTCTACCGGGCCGGGACTGACGGTATTCACCTGCACGCCTCTGGGCCGCCGCTCCGTGATCGTCGCCATGGCCCTCTCCCCCTGGTGGGTGCGAGTACCGCTCGCTTTACGGCGACACCACGTGCGAGCATGCCAACCCCTGGGAAACCCACACCAGGCCCAGTTCCAGGTTGGCGGCGATGTCGACTTGCTCGGTCTTGATGTTGTGACCATGCAGATCGCGCGGTCGGCGCCGGGTCGCGTTGATTGCGGTCCGACGAGATCAACGCTGTACTGGTTGCAGCGGTGGTGGCCCCCGTAGGGGGAGGAGTGACGCGATGGCTTCCTGTGGGCACCTCAACCAGATTCGAGACGTGCAGCCCGGCACCACAGAGGGCTGCACCGACTGCCTCCGGACGGGAGGTCGGTGGGTCCACCTACGGGAGTGCTTGTCCTGCGGACATGTCGGCTGTTGCGATTCTTCTCCGAACAAGCACGCCAGCGCCCACTTCCGTGCGGAGGGTCACCCGTTGATCCGCTCTTTCGAGCCGGGTGAGGACTGGCGCTGGTGTTTTGTTGACCAGGTGATCGTGTGATGACCGTGATCTCGTGTGGCTATCACTATTTCAACTGTATTGAAGTCGTTAGTCTCGGTGCAGGCACGGGCTGCGGTACCGGTGGCTTCTACGATTGTGATGGTATGTGCACTACAGATTAGCTGATACGGGCGTAGGCGACGCCTACCGGCTCTTCGATGCTGCGCGCGACTCGGTGATGATCTGGGGGTCGGTGACGCCGCCGGGGCACGCCCAGCGGGCGATGTCCCATCCGGCGTGGCGGGCGCCGGCTTGGTAAGCGCTTTCGTAGAAGTCGAGCACCGCCGCTCGAGGTTCGGGCAACGTGCGGGCGTCGTCGTAGCGCAACACCGCGAGGTGGCTGCCGTTGCGTTCGATCCAGCGAGCCGCCGAGGGCTGCAGCGGCTCGTCAGGCAGCGCGGTGGGCTCCGGGGCGGTGTAGGAGTAGAACGCCGGCTCGGGGAAGCTGGCGTCACCGAACCAGAAGCCGAAGCTGATGACATCCCGGGAGTAGGCCTCCCGGGTGACTGGATCGGTCGTCGCGGACTGCTCGACGTGGGTACTGCCGAATCGGGTGACCGCGATGTCGAACGTGTGCCAGAAGTGGTGCACGGGGCTGGTCTTGCCGGAATAGCTTCCGGCGAATTCCTCGAGCAGCAGGTTCACTTGGCTCAGCACGCGCCAGTATCGGGTCACCGCCGACGGGTCGTAGCTGGCGTGCTCGGTGTCCTTGGCGAACGGCCGACCGGAATCGGGTAGGTCGAACGGATGGGGTCGGGCGATGCTGACGCCGACACCTACGGCGGACAGCCCGCTGCGTATCTGGTGGTAGAAGCCGGCAACCGACTGCTCGGCGAGGGGGAATGAGTACCGCTCTCCGGTGAGCGCGGTGATGTCGAGTCGGTGGTCCAAGAAGTCGAAGTCGATGGTGAAGATGGTAGTGCCGTTGGTCATCGGGCGGGTGGTGATACCGCGGCCGGTGACGTGGAAAGGCACGTTCCACCAGTGATTGCGCCGCGGGCTGGCCGCTAACCGAATCTTGCCGACGACTTGGGCGAACCGGTGCAGGGTCGCTAGCGTGTCCTTCCAGGCCGCGAACGGGATATCGGGGAAAAGCTCCACGGGTCCTCCATACAGTCGCTGCCGTTACTGGCCGGTACCAACGCGCTCGCGGGGGTGTACCTGGGGACCGGTGACACCGCAGTGCATGCATTCCTCAAGGCGTACGCGGGTGGGCAGTGGTGCCTGGGGTTCACCAGGTGCGGGCTTCGCGAGTGGGCGCCGGATGAGAGTGAATGCCAGCAGCGCGCCGGCGATCAGCAGCCCGCTGCTGATGAGCAGTGCGGTGCGGAACCCGGAGTTGAAGGTCAGCGGATTGGTGTAGTCGTCGCCACTGATGCCGGCGGCGACGGGCACCACGGCGACCGCGAGCAGCCCGGCGGCGCGGGCCACCGCGTTGTTGACCCCGGACGCGGTGCCGGCGTAGCGGTCGGGTGCGGCGTCGAGCACGGTGGCGGTCAGTGGGGCGACGATCAGCGCGAGTCCGGCCCCGAACACGACTACCGGCGGAAGCACGTCGATCAGGTACGATGCGCCCGGCCCGATCCGCGCCATCAGCAGCAGGCCGGCGGCGGCGACCAGCGAGCCGGCGGTGAGCGGGATGCGCGGCCCGATCCGCTGGGCGAGCGCGCCTACCCGGGCGGAGAACAGCAGCATGATCAGGGTCACCGGCAGCAGCGCGGTGCCGGCCAGCAGGGGGCTGAACCCGCTGACTACCTGCAGCTGAAGTACCAGCAGAAAGAACAGGACTCCCAGTGCGGCGTACACCAGCAGCGTCACCGCGTTGGCCGCGCTGAACTGAGCGTTGCTGAACAGTCCACACGGCACCAGCGGGTGCGTCGACCGCCGCTCCACCAGCACGAACGCCATCAACGCCAGCACACCGACAACACCAGAACCGATCACTGCCGCGCTGGCCCCAGCTTCGCCCACCGCAGTCAGTGAGTAGGTCAGACCGCCCAGACCGACCACGGCCAGCACGGTGCCGGCAACGTCGAGGTGCGGCGCCGCGTCGGGGTCACGCGATTCCGGTACGTGCCGCGCGGCGACAGCGACGATCAGCGCCGCGACCGGCAGGTTGACCAGGAACACCGCTCGCCAGCTCCACTCCACCAGCCAGCCACCCAGGAACGGCCCGATCGCGCCGGCCACGCCTCCTAGCCCCGACCACGCTCCCACCGCGGCCGCGCGATCGGCGCCATGGAAGGAGGCCGAGATGATCGCCAGGCTGCCCGGCGTCAGCAGCGCGCCGCCGATGCCTTGCAGAGCCCGGGCGGCCACCAGCATCTCGATGTTTTGCGCCAGCCCGCACAGCAGTGACGCCGCGGCGAACCACACCACCCCAGCCACGAACACCCGGCGCCGGCCGAACCGGTCCCCCAGCGAGCCGCCGAGCAGGATCAACGCGGCGAGGGCGAGCGTGTACGCGTTGACTGTCCACTGCAGACCGGCAAAGTCGGCCCCCAGCTCCCGGCCGATGCGGTCGAGCGCCACGTTGACCACCGTGGCGTCCAGCATCGCCAGCCCCGATCCGAGCACTGTGGCGAACAGAACCCAGCGGGCGCCCGGCGTCCCCATCCGCATCAACCCGGCCTGCGCCGGTGCCTCGACCATCGTGGGTCCCTCCCCGCCGGTGTGGGCGCTCAGTGCACAGCCTGGCGGAGCGGCACGCTCGGCGGAACCGGTGCGGGGTGGTAGCTCCTCTGCCCGGCGATTCCTTAGATGAGGTGTTGGAGGAAGGTGGCAGTCGCTGGTGTGAGCTCAACAGTGCCCAGCGCGCCATTGACGATCGCCAGCTGCGGTGGGACGTGGCCGAGGTCGAGGTCGTAGAGCACCGGCACCGGTAGATCACCAAGGGCGTGCATGAGTGCATCGTGCTGACTGAAGTGGCCGGAGGGCGGGCCGGCCGAGCGGCCGATAAGTACCGCGTTGGCGCGGTCGAACCAGCCCGCGAGGCGCAGGTGGTGCAGCATCCGCGCCGCCGTGACGGCATCAGCCTCGGCGACCTCGATATAGACGAGCAGACCCTCCGACGCGTACCGCACGGCGAAGCCCGCAACATCGCCGTAGGGCGAACCGGGCAGCATCGAGATCGTCTCCAAGCAGCCACCGATCATCCGTCCCGTCGCACAGACCTGCGCCGCCGGATCTCCCTGCGCGCCGAGCACCTTCCACCGCCCCGGGGTATTGAGTGTCATCTCCCGCACCTCCGGGTGGTAGGCGTAGTGGGCGTGCCGGCCACTGCGGTAGGCAGCCGCGGCGCCTTGCCACAGTGTGGTTCCGGCGGGCGCGCCGGCCGCGGCGAGCCACGGCAGCAGCGGCTGGGGGACCGCGTTCGGGGTGTCCATGAGGTTGCTGCCGTGCAGGGTTGCGATGCCGGTGCGCAGCGTCAGGGGCACCATCACCGTCGTGAGATCGGAATAGCCCACCAGCCACGTCGGCTCTGCCCTGCTGATCGCCTCGAAATCGAGCAGCGGCAGCAAATCGATGGCCAGTTCCCCACCCCAGGGCGGCACAACAGCCCGGATCGCAGGGTCGACAAGCATCGCGGTGAGCTCAGCGGCCCGAGCCTGCGCGGGGGCGCTCGTGAGACCGGAGCCGTCCATGCACTCGCCGACGACCACCTCGTAACCCAGCTCGCACAGGTGCTTGATGCAGAATTCCAGCCGGGGCAGCAACTGCGTACCCACGCCAGCCGAGGGCGAGGTGACCGCAATGCGGTCGCCGGGTCGCAGCGGAGCCGGGTAGCGAATGCTCACGCCGACCACCCTGCCAAACCCTACGATTGAGCCGCAGCCTCACAAGTGCCCGTACGCGGGCATGAGAGGCACCGTTCATGCGCATTCCCATGTCCACCGCGCTGTCGGTCACGCGGACAGTGAGCGGCGAGGGCGTCCATGTACGCCGCTTGCCGCTGCTCGGACTCCGGCTGGTTACGAACGCGGGCCGCACCCGCTCCACGGGCCCTCCTGCGTGCACGTTGTGCGGTCGGTGCTCGCCGGCCAGTTGAGGTACTGCCTGCGCTGCGCGGGCTGGTCATCCTCGCCAACCCGTTGCAGCTGTGCAGGATCACCAGGGTGGCCAGGACGCCCGGGACGCGAAGCTTGACGGTGAGGGTTACGGTTTGCTGCCGCGCGCCGATACCCACCCAGCAGGTTTATGTTTCGACGGACCGGAGGCGACCATGAGCCCGGTGACTGCATCCCCACAGGACACGCTCGTTCATTCGTATCTGTTCCTGCGCCGGGCCATCGGCGTCATCGGCTTAGCGCTACCCGTGGTGCTGATAATCGGTGAGCTGTTCGTCGACGGCGGCGACCTGCTGAACTCGCTCAGCGGTTACTACTACAGCGATATGCGGGATGTTTTCGTCGGCAGCATGTGCGCGATCGGTATCTTTCTACTGTCCTACCGCGGATACGGCCCGATCGACGACATCGCCGGTAATGTCGCCGCCGTCGCAGCGATCGGCCTGGCCCTGTTCCCGACAACACCCGGCGGCCCAACGCGGACGGACCAGATCATAGGTGTTTTGCACCTGGTGTTCGCGGCAGTGTTCTTCCTGACGCTGGCCTTCTTCTGCCTCAGCCTGTTCACAAAGACCGACAAGGCGCACCCCACACAGCGAAAGCTTCAGCGCAACCGCATCTACGTCGCGTCGGGGTGGATCATACTGTTGTGCCTGGCGCTGATCGTGCTTTTTGGCTGGCTCTTCGACGAAGCCGCGCCGCTGCATCCCGTGTTGTGGCTGGAATCGGCCGCGACCCTCGCGTACGGCGTGGCCTGGCTGACGAAGGGCGAGGCCATTCTGGGCGACCTGTCACCTGGGTTACCCGGGCGCTGATGTGGGTTTGGCGCGTGCTTCAAGGCGTTGCTTCAAGGTGCGCAGGTTTACTGGCATCTCGTTGCGGGCTTGGCGGCGCACGGCAAGGGGCACGAGCAGCTTGCCGATACCGTGGCCTTCGAAGTCAACCTCGATGGTCAGCCGTGAGCGACGCCCGTCATCGAGTGGATCAACGGTCACGTTGACGATCGCGCGGATGGGACCGTCGATGCCGTGTACGCCCCATGCCCGTGGCGGGTCGATGTGGGTCACCTCTGCGGTGACGGCCCGCTCGGCGAACCCGATCTTTCGAGTGGTCAGGCATTTCGTGCCCACCGCGGTCGGGCCGCCGGTGTCCATGTGCCCGCCGACGACGTTGCGCTGCCACTCGACGAAGCGGGTGGGATCGGTGACGTAGTCGAACACCTCTGCGGGAGCGCGGTCGACCTCGGTGGTTGTGGTGATCGGTGCCATCAGTTGTCCTGGTCGAACAGTCCGGCGAAGCGCTGCAGGTACAGCGGCCAGCCGCCTTCGCCACCGACAGCGTCGCTGACACCGTGCCAGCCCTGTCCGTGCCGGTCGATGTGGCGGTGCTCCAGCTCCACCCGGGTGCGCTGCGCTGTTTCGGCGATGAAACGCACCTCGACCTCGCTGGTCCTGTCCGGATTGGACTCGACCTGCCAGCGCGGGTCGAGGTCCCAGCTGAACATGACCCGGTGCGGCGGTTCGTAGGCCAGCACGCGCGCCCAGCGGCACTCGCTGCCGTCCACCGCCCGGTCGTAGATATGGCCGCCCACCCGAGGTTCGAAGACCGTCTCGGCCAGCTCCACCCCGAGGATGTTGTGCTCGGGCGGCTTGAAGTCACCAAACCGCTCGGTGAACACAGCGAACGCATGCTCGATCGATGCCTCCACGACGATCTGCGTGCGCACCGTTGCCTGCCCTGTCTGTGTAGTCATCACGCCTCCTGCGTCGGTTTGCTCGGCGGACCGCTTGTAGGCCGCCAACGTTCTGCTCCAGAAACCGTCAAGCTGCGCGCGAAACGCGGCCATCCCTTCCGGGTCGACCCGATAGATGCGGCGGTTGCCGGCCGGTTGGTCCACGACCAGGCCAGCGTCCTTGAGCACCTTGAGGTGCTGCGACACCGCCGGCCTGCTGACCGGCAACCCTGCTGCCAGTTCACCGACCGTCTGCGCACGGTCCGCTACCCGCTCGAAGATCATGCGACGAGTGCGATCACCAAGCACGCCCCATCCATCAACTTCGTAAGTCCGCACTAACGGTAAGTCTCTACTTACCAATCTCGGTTGTCAACCGCGTCACCACGAACGGTTCCGCACCGGCATGCGCGCGCCTTTGACGCGCGTGCAGCCGCCGAGCGGACGTACGTACCCACCGGGGGCGATGCCGTGCGCCCGCCGCAGGTTGTCTGGCCCCGTTGGGATCATGCTGATCGTGACGACGACTGATCGACCGATGCCGCCGCTGAACGCCGACGAGCGCACAACGCTGGAGAGCTGGCTGGACTTCTACCGTGCCACCCTGGCTGTCAAGTGTGCGGGACTCACCGAGGATCAGCTGCGGACTGCCTCGGTGCCTCCCTCTCCGCTGACCCTGCTCGGACTGGTACAGCACATGGCCGAGGTCGAACGGAACTGGTTTCGACGTGTCCTGGTCGGTGACCACGCCCCACCGATCTACGACCCACAAGCTGACCCGAACGGCCCGGACGGCGGTTTTGACCTGGATGAGCACGCCTCATTCGACACCGCCCGACAGCTGTGGGAGGCAGAGGTCGCTCACGCCCGCGCCAATTGCGGCGACCGGCAACTGGACCAGACCAGCCCCTTCCTCGGCGGGCAGGTCACCCTCCGGTGGATCTACACCCACATGATCGGTGAATACGCCCGCCACAACGGCCACGCCGACCTGATCCGGGAACGCATCGACGGCACCACTGGCGTCTGACCGAGGACGGAACTGTTTCGCCTCCGCCCCCGCTGTTCCGCAGGCCACCATGCGCCCTCAGAGCGAGACGAGGAACACCGGGTTGGTCAGTGCCACCATGGAGTCCGGGGTGGTGGCGGTCGGGACCGGCCGGCGCACTTCGGCGCGCACCCAGCGGGAGTAGCGGGTCTGCGTGGTCCACCTGACCGTCGCCGAGCCTGTCGTGTCCACCAGCTGGATCCACTGTGGACCGCTCTGGTCGAGTAGCCGCACGGAGGTTCCCGGCGCGCCCGAGACGGTCAGCTCGATGGTGACCGGTGTGCCGGTACCCGTGGTCAGCGCCTCGCCGATGCCGGCCAGGCGCACCCCGTCCGTTGCTCCGAACGTCACCTGCACCTGCTCGGACTCCGCGATCCAGTTCCGCCCGGCCTTGAACCCGTCCATCAGGCTGCGCGGGGTGAGCCCCTCGGCGAGCACCACATTGTGCGGCAGGCCGACTACGTTGTCCGGATTGTGCGCGTCACTGTTGCCGACGGCCGGTACCCAGGTGCCGGCGCGCAGCATCCCGTGCCAGCTCAGCACCGCGGCCTCGTCGTCGAGCGTCCACGGTCCGTTCCACACCTCGACCAGGTCGGCCCGCTCGTAGCCGTACTCCCACGAGCAGCCGAAGCACGGCGCGAACGGATGCGCGGCGACCACAAGTCCGCCGGCCCGGTGCACCTCGTCGACGAACCGGCGCAGCGCGAGGCGGTCCTGCGCCCGATAACGCCAGTCGATCCATCTGCCCACCGGAAGATTCCACGCCGGCCAGTGTCCGGAGCGGGTGGTGACCTCCTCGCCGTTGACGATCAGCAGGTCGGCTCCGGCATGCTCGCCCCACTGCAGAGACGCGCTCGGCGTGTTGTGCTCGGTCGACACGATGAAGTCCAGCCCAGCGGCACGAGCGGCCGCAGCCAGCTCAGCCGGGGTGCGCCGGCCGTCGGAGTGCACGGTGTGCAGGTGCCCGTCCCCGCGGTACCAGGCCCGACCGCGGTCCCGGTCCGGCGCGCTGGCCGGGGCCGGATTGGGCGCGAAGGCCGGGTCTGGGCGGCCGAACCGCAGCGTGACGCCAACCGTGTAGGTCAGGCCCTGCGGGGCGACGGTGTACGGCCCGAGGATCACATGCCAGCGACCGGGCTCGATCGGGCCCGGCAGGTATCCGGGCGTGGCCGCCGCCGCGCTGATCGTGAACCGGTCCCGGAAGCCGCCCGACCAGCCGCGGAAGCCGCGCTGGTTGCCCAACTGCACCCCGGCCGGCGAGAAGATGCCGATGTCCAACGCGTTCCCCCTGCCGCCTGGCGGCACCTGCGGACGGTCGTAGCCGTAGCCGACCTCGATCTCGCGTACCCCGCCCGGCACGTCCACCGGCAGGTAATACCAGTCGGATACGTCGGGCAGCAGGGTGCCGGTGACCGTCCGGGTCTGCTCACCGGACGCCTCGGTGCCGGGCTGCTCGGCGAAGGCGACCCCCGGCAGCAACGTCCCGGCGGCGGCCAGCGCACCCCACGCGGCCAACAGCGACCGGCGGCTGAGCCGATCCCGGCCGTGTTGTTCGCCCATGCGGTCAACCTAGCCCCGAGCGTTCACCGTGATCTTGGAGCAGACGTGGGCCGTCAGGTCGCCGGCGCATCGACGAGCCTCACTGCAATCGGGGCAGCGGGTTAACGGTCAACGGCACCGGCGGCGACGTCGATGCGGCGTAGGCTGCCGTGTCGGTGGGCGTGAACACCGCGGTCAGCGAATGTGCGCCTGGTGGCAGTGACGTAAGCGATCACGGCCTGGACGAGCACCGCCGCCATGAGACGGCCCAAGACTCCACTACACGTCGATTTCACAGGCGGGACACTGCGCCTTGAAGGCGAACACGGGTAGTCGAGCGGCAGGCCAGAGGATTGCTACGAACCCCACCAGGGACAGCGTTCCCGCGGTCGGTATCCACTCACTGTGACCGATCGTCAGCGAGCCCAGCCGCGGCGTCGGCCAGGCAGCTACGCTCTCGATCAACCCTCAGGACGGTGGTTGATCGTCGGCGCAAGCTGCGGACGCGCGTATAGCCGCGCTCTGCGACGATGTCGGTCAGTCCGCAGCTGGACACTTGCAGTACAACTACTGCACTGTCTGGTTGGTCAGGCTCGCGGCGAAGATCGAGCGGGAGGAATCCCCGCGGCGAGTGGCACGCTCGCGATGGCTCACGCCCACCGGCTCGTGTCGCCCCCGGGGCCGCTCTTGCAGGGCGTCATCACGACGCGGGTGCCTCTCGGCCGTCGATAAGGTGCTCATCGGTCACACCGTGGTGGAGAACCCCTACTTCATCGAACCTGAGGAGTTGGCCGCTCGCCATCGATAACGCATGCCGCTCAACGCACGATCGCGCGGACATGGCTGATGGGGATCGGTATCTCGTGTCAGTGGCGGCGGCGTGCGTGGGTATGGATGGCAGCGGCAATGTCGGACAGGGCCAGGACTTTGTGGACGAGTCCGGTGCCGATGGCAGCGCTGGGCATGCCGAAGTGTGCGGCAGTGGCTTCGTCTTGTGCGAAGACGGCGCCGCCGCAGTGGGCGATGGCGCGGATCCCGGCTTGGGCGTCGGTGCCTTTGCCGGTGAGCACGACGGCCAGCGCGCGGGGTCCGCAGGTCACGGCAAGGGTGGCGAGCAGCAGGTCAGCCGAGGGGCGGGCCGGGGGCAGCGCACCGGTGTCGAGCAGCCCGATGCGGGCTTCGGAGGTGACCAACAGATGACTTGCGGGAGGGGTAACCAGCACGGTGCCGGGTACCAGTTCATCGCCGTTGGCTGCTCGGCACACTCGCAAGTCGGTGCAGTCGCGCAGCACGTCGGTGAGGTGGCTGACGCGGTCAGGGTCCAGGTGCTGGGCGACGATCACCGCGGCGGGCAGGTCCGCCGGCAGCGGGGCGAGGACCTGGGTGAGGGCGTCCAGGCCGCCGGCGGAGGTGACCAGGGCTACTACCGGGAACCGCAGTGCGTAGGGATCGGGAAAGGTCATGGGTGTCAGCTGCGTCGGAGGGTGGGTCGAGCAATTCGGTGGCGGTAAGGGCGGCGAGGCCGGGTTTGGTGTAGCAGACGACGGCGCAGATAGATTTGTAGCGGGTCTTGGCCATGATCAGCGTGCTATCCGGCCGTTTCTCGCCCAGGTGGGTGGCAACGGAGTGCCTGACGCAGGTGCTTCTGGTCGGATAGGTCGGAGCAGATCATCGCCGGCAAGCGAGACTATGCGACTTCGACAAATCGCTTTCCGAGTGCCGTTCGGCCCAGGAGCTGGTCGACAAGATGACCATCCTGCACGGCGACCTCGGCAACCCGTACACGCTATGGACCGCGGCACAGAGCGTCTTCGGGCCGGGACAGGGCAGCCGCAGTACAGCTCGCACAGCCTGCTTGGCGGCGTTGCAACACGTCGCTTCGGCAGCCACCGTGGGAAGCCTCTCGAAGTAGTAGGCGTGCACGGAACTTCGACCACAGCGCCCAACCCTGCCCACCACGCAACAACGCCAGGTGGATACCGGTGGACAGGATCAGCCAGCGTGGCTGATGCCAGGAAGATCATGGATGATCTTTGAGGGTATGACTCCATGGCAGTAACCGCGCGGCGGCCGTTGTCGGGGGTGACCACTACACGGTGACTCGGTAGGTGCGGCTATGCGGCCGGGCAAAGCCCAGTGGCCTTGTCACAGCGGTTGGTAACGGCACGGGCAGGCTGAACGATCTGGATGTGAACAGCGTAATAAGCCGAACACAAAGAGTAGCTACTGGGCGCCAAGTGCCATGTCCCGCTGTGCCCGGTGAACCGCAAGGAGGGTATGGCAGCCGTGAATCCGCACCAGTCACCGGCTGGTCGCGGCCCCGCAAGGCAGGGGTCTGCGCGGTCCGCTGGGATCAGCGAGGGTGTGAGTTGGCCGAACCCCTCGCTCCGCACACGTCCTGCCGGGGATCTTTTTCAGCCCGTCACCAGCTCGAAGCCGCACCCAGCTGCTCTCACCGTCAAGCCGGTCGCGCCCGTTGACGGGCCACAACAGGATGGCGAGCTGGTATCTGCACCGACGCCGCAGTCGCGGTGTGCCTCGGGCGCGCGGCGGTGGGTCGGTCGAGGTGACGGACTGGTGTGCGGGGTGCCGGGGACGGTGATTGCTCTGGTGGCCAGCGCCGCGCTGGTGCTGGTGTTGGCCGGGGTCACCGTGTTCACGACCTCGTTGTCCACCGAGTCACCGGCTGTTGGGCTAACCCCGGATCAGCTACCGGCTCCCGTGACGCCCGTGATCAGTGATGGGCATCCAGCAACCGTTCCTCCCATCAATGCGCCAGCGGAACCTGCCGGGCAGGCACCGGCCGAGGCATCCTCCCTAGACCCCTCTCCAGTAGCCGCGCACCAGCAGTTCGTACCGGCAGCCCATCGTGCTGTGTCAGCGCCCCCTACTCAGACGTCCCCTGCGTCGGATCACGGGCCGGTCGTGCCACCGCCATCATCGACGGTAACCACCGACGAAGTGAGATCGCGGACCGTCACTAGCGGCTCGCACACGGCGAATACAGAGTCGCGGACCACCAAGACCGAGCCGTGTGACTGCGATGACACGATCCGCAAGGCCCCCACCGATGGGGACCGGCCACCCAAGGCTGACCACCACCGTGGACCCCAAGCACAGCAACCCGGTAACCCGCAGCGAGCACGACCGAACAACCCGGGACCAGCGAGTAAGGAAAAAGCGAGTAAGGAAAAAACAGGCCCAAAAGTACGGCCAGACGCCGCCTCGGGGACTCGACCATCGCCTGCACGACCGAGACGTCCCAGTCCTAGCTCTACCCAGCCCGACAACGAACAACAACCAACGCACCGGATGACAAGACAACCACAATAACTTGCGCCGAGTCCCAGATAGATCCGCTCACCATGGCACGGCGTGCGTCAGTACCTGCGCGCTGTCAGCGGCATGAGAGCGCATCCGTTCGGCATTGTCGTTCGCAGAGGGTGAAATTGAGCTGTCAGGATGGAGTGCTGAGTTCGGCGACTAACTGGTTGAGGTCCAGGTCGTGTGCTTCGAGTTGCAGGCGCACCGGGTTGGGTGCCCCCGGGGTGAAACCGAGGGGGTTGAGTTGTTTGCGGCTGCGGCGGCTGAGTTGGGTGCCGATCGGGTCGCGGGCGTCTTGCAGCACACCGTAGAGCAGGTGTTGTGGTCCTATCCCGGGGTCGCCGCGACGCGTGGCGAACCGGGCGGCGAGTTCCAACGCGCGTTTGGCCAGGAGGTGGACACACAGCGGAGCGGGGCGAGGGCGGCCACCCCGCCAGCGGGGCCGCCGCCGGACGCGTCGTTCAGCTGCGCGTAGCGCATCGGTGCCGAAGGTGGACTCTAGACGCTGGCGCACCTGCTCGATGTCGATGCCTGCGAACCAAGACTGTCGGTGCGTTGCGGATAATCCAGGCATGGCCTACGACCACGAGTTAGCCGACCGAATCCGCGAACTGGTCGCCGGCGAGGAGGGCGTCGCCGAGCAGCAGATGTTCGGCGGCCTGGCATTTCTGATCAACGGGAACATGTCGGTGGCCGCCAGTGGGCAAGGCGGCTTGCTGGTCCGGGTGAACCCCGATGATGCCGACGCGTTGGTCGACGACGAGTGGGTAAGGCGCATGGTAATGCGTGGACGGGAGATGCGCGGGTGGCTGCGAGTCGACACTGGGGCAGTCGGTGCCGCGAGCCAGCTCGAACAGTGGGTGGCTCGCGGCGTCACCTACGCGCGTTCGTTGCCCGCCAAGCGCACGGGCCGGCGCCGCTGAACCAACGCCACAGGCTGAACCGAACCAGTCTGCTCGAAAAATGAAAACGCCTCCGGTCTGGTGGTCATGGTCACCACGGTGAGCCGGCCTCCACCGCCAACATCAATCACCCACGTCGCGGCATCTGAGGACTTCAAATCGCCAGCGTGATCTGGACGGCGTTGAGATGAGTTACGGCGGGCTGTTCGGCGCCGCCGTAACTCATCTCGATTGCCGGTTGTCGACTAAGCGGCTGCGTGCGCCTGATCGAACGCCTGCTGGACCGACGCCGGGATCCTGCCCCGATTGCTGATGTTGTGACCGTGCCGGCGGGCCCACTCCCGCACAGCTTGGGTTTGCTCGCGGGACACCCGACCGCCATCAGCCCCGGCGCTACGGGTGCGGCGACCGTTGCTGCGTTTGCTGCCCTTGACCTGCCGGGCGCTTTCGATAAATCCACCGATGGCAGACTTGAACTCTGCGATGTTCTCAGCGGATAGGTCGATCTCGTAGTTGGTTCCATCAACGGTGAAGGTGAATGTCCGCTCGGCGGGTGACCCGTCGATGTCGTCGATGAACTCGGTGATTACCTTCTGCGCCATATTGGGGTCTCTCCTCGGAAACTTATGCCTGGGGTTACCGCGCGACTGGACGCCCTTACGCTGCGGTACCCCTGTTCTATCACAACGCGCACACCAGGTGTTAATTCCCCACCGTTGGGGGCTGCGTGGTGCGCAGCGGCTGGTGCAAGCCGGCTGCGGCGTATGTCGCCATCGTCGCCGCGACTTCCACCTCTGATGGTGGCGAACGACCGATGATAGCCGCTGCCCTGGTTAGTGTGTGTTGGGTGTAGGTAGTCTTTCGCAACCCAGTATTCAACTTGCTGGCAGGCGACACCTCTGCTAGGTGCGTGAGGTCTCTGCTGTGGCGTAGCCAACAGCGCCAGAGACAATCACCCCATGGTGTACCGAGGTTCATCAATGTGGCTAGCGACCGAGCTCATATACCGCTGCGCTCAGCAATACATGTGGCGTCCGTTCCATCACCGCCCGCGCCGCACGCACCGGATTGCGAACACCACTCACGCAAGTCACGGCTCCAGCCCGGCGGGTCACCCCATCAGCCACCGCCGCGCCATGTTCCACGCCGCCCCCAGCCGTGAGGACGGCACCCCTGCCGGCATTGAACTGCTCGTCGTCCTCGAGAACCACTACGGCAGCAACCACCGCATCGAGCGCCGATCCACCGTCGCGCAACACCGTCATACCTGCCATCAAGCGTCATACCTGCCATCAAGCTCTGGCCCAGCCCCTGACTGGCCGCAGCAGCCCGCTTCGCGCCGAGTTCTTCCGGCACGATGTGACCAGCGCCGCCATGCACCGCCAAGACCGGCGCGATCCCTGCCCACACGGCACACCCCCTCATGACCGCGCTCGGCGCGGCCTGCGGCCCCGCGCGCCACGCGGCAGAACAGGACGTGGCACCCTGCGACTCCCTCTGCATGACGGGCCAGCCGCCCGAACCGGCCAAGCCGACCCCTTCACCTGGCAATGCGGCACCTACCAACACCAACGGGCTGCTACGGCAGTACTTCCCAAGGTTGCCGCTCACTGGGGCGAAGTACCGCACATGCCGCTGCAAGGATGTTGAGCATGGCCAAGACGCCTGGTTCCGCCGACACGCCTCCGCCGTGTCCGCCTCGCCCGTCTTCTTCTTCCGACCTTGGGTTCGTGCGCAGGCCCATGGTGCGCTGGCTGGATCCCCACCAACTCGTCGACACCGCTGTTCGGGTGCTGCTCTCAGGCCTTTTCAGCTCCTATGCCGACAGCCGGGAGTTGCAGGCGCTGGAGCCGGCCGAGGTTCCGGACCGCTCCGGGGCAGCCGATCTGTGGTTGGACTACGTGGCCGACGTCGGCGATGGGTGGAATTCGACTTACACCGTGGCCAGGCTGCTGGCCACGGAAGAGCTCAAGCTCGACTGGGATGGTGAGACCTACTCCACCGAGCGCGGGCGGATCCTGGTCATGGGGGGAGACCAGGTGTACCCCGTGCCCAACGCCGTGGAGTACGAGAACCGCATGCTGGGTCCTTACCAAGCGGCGCTCCCGTGCGTCTCCGGAGAAGCTCCTGAGCTGTTCGCCATTCCGGGAAGCCACGACTGGTACGACGGGCTGGTCAACTTCACCAGCATCTTCTGCCGTAACCATTGGATCGGCGGATGGAGAACGCGCCAGCGCCGGAGCTACTTCGCGGTCAAACTACCGAACGGCTGGTGGCTGTGGGGCATCGACATCCAGTTCGGGGCCTTCATCGACGAAGCTCAACTGCGGTACTTCGCCGACGTCGCAGCCGACCAGTTGCAGTCCGGAGACCGCATCATTCTGTGCATGGCCAAGGAGGTAGAGAGCGGGCGGAAGCAGGAGGAAATACATTCCGACCGGAATGTGGAGTACCTTGAGCGCGAGATCATCCAGCCGACTGGTGCCCAGCTGTTGCTGTACCTCAAGAGTGGAAGACACCATTACGCCCGCTACGAAGAGGAGAATGGCTGCCGCCAGCACATCACCTCCGGCGGCGGCGGCGCCTTCTTGCACCCCACCCACACCCTCCCCGAGCGCATGGACCTCCCCGGAGCAGAAGGACCCACCGCCTACCGCAGAGCAGGCACCTATCCGTCACCGGGGGTATCGAAACGGCTGAGGAAGCGGATCTGGCTGCTTCCTCCCTACAACCTTCCCCTTGCCGCGGTGTTCGGCACTGTCCAAGTGCTGTTGGCGTTCATGCTGGGATTGCATCTAAGAAACAACCACGTCGCGCTAAGTCTCGGCGACTTGCGTCGGGCTGTGTGGGAGAGCCCGACGTCCTTCCTCCTCATTCTGCTCATGATCGGGTCCTTGGCCGGAATGGTGCGCTTCGCCCACGAAGCCAGCGGCGTCGGCCGATTCCTGCTCGGGATGGCCCATTCGACGCTGCAACTCGCGAGCGTGGCCGGGGTCATGATCGCCGCCTCCTGGCTGTCGTCTGCCTTCGGGCTTGGGGGCGGGTGGTCCTTGGTCGCCTTCCTCAGCTTAGTTGCCCTGCTAGGAGGTATCGGGGGAACAGTGGGGCTGTCGGGCTACCTCTGGGCCACCAACTGCCTTGGCCTGCACGGAAACGAGGGGTACGCACCCCTGCACCACCAGGACCTCAAGCATTTTCTCCGGCTACACGTCGAGGCCAACGGTGCCCTGACGGTGTACCCGATAGGCGTCGACCGAGTCGGCCGGAAGTGGACACTGTGCCCGGACGCGCCCGCACATGCTCCCTGGTTCGCCCCATCTGGCGCCGAGCCCGAGCCGCATCTCATTGAAAAGCCACTTACGATCAGTGGTCAACCAAGCCCAGGAACCCCCGAGGCCGGCCCAAAGCGCATACCGTCATCATGAAGAGCGAGTCAGCGGCACTTGACGCCATAAGGCCAATACTGCGACGTTGCAAGCCTCGGTCCGTCGCGCTGGCGCCGTCAAAAGCGGGTGTCCTCGGTCCGGTCCTCACCCCGGGCACCGGACCGGGTCCGGGCTGGGTCGACTTCCCGTTCGGGATGACGCCGAAGGTATTCCTTCTCGAGCTGCGCGGTGCGGTTGCTGTGTTCACGCAGTGCGGCAGGTGCTCCGTGCAGGAAAGTGCCGTGGCGGGTCGTGTGGAGATGCTCCAGCTCGCGAAGCAAGTCTGCCTCCGCAAGGTCCTCGGGCAGCACACCTGACACTTCGTCCTCCTGTGACCGGATAGTGCGAGACATACCGGGTAGCCCGTAGCTGCGCAAGCTCGGGTGGGTCACGCCACACTGCAGGACGTAGCGAAGCCATGTGAACCGGTTACACCGTTCGTCTTGCACTCCTTGTGTGGAAGGCGGTGCGGTAGGCGTTGGGGCTGGTGCCGACAATGCGTTTGAAGCGGTCGCGGAAGGCGGTGGGTGAGCCGAATCCGACTTGGGTGGCGATGCGGTCGAGGGGGTGGTCGGTGGCTTCGAGCAGGTATTGGGCTTGGCGGATGCGGGTGCGGTGCAGCCATTGCAGTGGGGTGGTGCCGGTCTGTTCGCGGAAGCGGCGGTTGAGGGTGCGGGTGCTCATGCCGGCGTGTGCGGCGATGTCCTCCAGGGTGTGGTTCTTGGCGGAGTTGTCCTCCATCCAGCGCAGCACGGGTTCCAGGGTGGAGCCCCGGGGGGTGGGTGCTTGGTCGTGGACGATGAACTGGGCCTGCCCGCCCTCGCGTTCCAGGGGCATGACGGACAGGCGGGCGGCGTCGGCGGCGACCGCGGAGCCGTGGTCGCGGCGGATCATGTGTAGGCACAGGTCCAGTCCGGCCGCGGCGCCGGCCGAGGTAAGGAACTGACCGTTGTCCACGTAGAGCACGTCTGGATCCACGTCGATCGAAGGGTGCTGGGCGGCGAGCACGGCGGCGCCGAGCCAGTGGGTGGTCGCGCGGTGCCCGTCGAGCAGTCCGGTGGCGGCGAGGATGAACGCGCCCGAGCAGATCGACGCGATGCGGGTGCCCCTGGCGGCGGCCTGCCGCAGCGCGTCGAGGACCTCCTCGGGGACCGTGGTGGGTTCGGCGCAGCCGGGCAGGATGATCGTGTCCGCGTCAGCCAGGGCGTCCAGCTTCCACGGCGGGCGCAGGGTGAATGCCCCGGCGTCGACGGTCGGGGTGACACCGCAGACGCGGACGCGGTACGCGGGGCGGCCGTCGGGCAGCCGGGTGCGGGTGAACACCTCGATCGGCGTGGACAGGTCGAACGGGATGACCTTGTCTAGGGCGAGGACGGCCACGGTGTGCATGGCAGCACAGCATATTTCAGCCAACGGCACTGACCAGGAATGTGCTTATATCCCCTCGTCACCGAGGTGGCGAGAATCCGTTGGAATATGGCATTCCAGCCAGTTCCCCCGGTCATGGATTGTGGCTAGCGTTCCTGTCGTGCTTGCGCAGATCGTTTTGTTCGACGGGTTCGACCCGCTCGACGCCATAGCCCCGTATGAGGTGCTGGAGGCCGGCCGCATGGTCACCGACGGCGTCCTGGAGGTCGAGCTCGTCTCGGCCGAGGGCGCCCGCGAGGTGCCGAGCGGGCTCGGCTCGCTGTCCCTGCGCGCGACGGCCGCACTGCAACCCGCCCGCGCGAACCTGGTCGTGGTGCCTGGGGCACTGGGTCGGCTGCCCGACGAGGTCGAACCCACCGACGAGCCCACCGAAGGCACCATCCCGGTCGTCCTCGCCCGCACCCTTGACACCGCGTTGCCCGGCCTGCTCAAGAAAGCCCTCGACTGCCCGGGCCTGACGGTGGCCACGGTGTGCGGCGGCTCGATGGTGCTCGCGATGGCCGGCCTGATCGAAGGCCGCCCGGCGACCACCCACCACATGGGACGCGACCTGCTCGAGGCCACCGGCGCGATCCCGGTCGATGCCCGCGTCGTCGACGACGGCGACCTGGTTACCTGCGCCACCGTCACCTCGGGCCTGGACCTGGGCCTGTACCTCCTGGAACGCGAGATCGGCCCACGGGTCGCACTCGCCGTGGAGAACCTCATCGCCCACGAACGCCGCGGCACCGTCTGGCGCGACACCGGGCCCCAACCGACCATCGGAGCCCGACGGTGATTCACGTGGCAGGAACCTGGAACCTCGTCATCAGCACCCCGATCGGCAAGCAACGAGCCGTCCTCGACCTATCCACACAGGACGGCGTACTGCGCGGGGTGGCCCGCGACGAGCGGCATGGCGAGGAGGTCGCCCTCACCGACCTCGTGGTGGACGGCAACCGGCTCACCTGGGCGCAGTCGATCACCAAACCCGTGCGCCTGAACCTCACCTTCGACGTCACCATCAACGGCGACGAGTTGACCGGCCGCGCGAAGGCCGGCCGCCTGCCCAGCTCCACCGTCACCG
Organism: Pseudonocardiaceae bacterium; assembly: GCA_050699875.1. Classification (GTDB taxonomy): domain Bacteria; phylum Actinomycetota; class Actinomycetes; order Mycobacteriales; family Pseudonocardiaceae. The sequence continues at coordinate 59,682 of JBOHFX010000002.1, read as the reverse complement.
GGCACCGGGCCGAAGGAGCGGGCCGATGACGAAGCTCCTGCTCGGTCCACGTGCTGGCCGCCATCGTCGCGATCGGACCGGTGAGGAGGGAGGAATCCGTGGCGAGCGGCACCTCGATAGCGCCGTTGGCGACCAAGCCGGCCAGTTCCGCCAGGATCTCCGGCGTTGAGGCGTTCATGCTGCCGTCGGGTGTTGTCGATGGCGGCGATGTCGTGGAAGTAGGCGTGGAAGGAGATGATTTTGCCCCAACGGATCCGCAGGATGTGGGCGCCGGTGTTGGTGTAGGGGCTGCCGTCGAGCAGGGTCGCGGTGTTGGTCCATTCGACGCCGACGGTGGTGTTCCAGGGCCATCCGTCCACGGCGATGGCCTGGACGGTGACTCGAGTCCGGGCAGGACCCGGTAGAGCCGGTCGAGCCAGGTGGCGACGTCGTTGCGGGTGCCGCGTTCCCCGCCGAGGGCCCCGCCGCTGGGGAAGGTGTGGTGCACGTCGGGGCTCATGGCCGCGAGCAGTGAGGTGTCACCGCGTGACAGCGCGGCGAACGCGGCGCGGACGTTGCGGCGGACGATCATCCTGTACATGGCGCTTCCTTCGCGGCTGGGGCCGGGTCAGTGGGCGTTGGAGCTGAGCCGCCGGGCTTGGCGGCTCAGGGCCTGGGCGGCGCGGCGCAGCTGGGCCTGCTTCCACAGGAATAGCCCGGTCGCGCTCAGGGCGGGCACCACCAGCAGCTGCATCCAGGTCGCAGCGGACCGGTCACCGCCGCCGGGGCGTAGATGAACACCCCGAGGACTCCGGCAGCGGCCAGGTGCAGGATGCGAGCCGTGGTGCGTCGGCGGCGCGGCGACGGCCGCCGGCTTGCCTGCGGGGCTGGGCCGGTTGGGGTGGTAGGCATCGAACAGGCCTCCTAACTTTGACGCTGTCAAAGTGACAGCTCTATAGTGCGCCTCTCGTTTGACGCTGTCAAAGTTTGTGGCAGAGTCGGGGTCGTGAGTCCTGCTTCAGACCCGTCCTATCCCGAGGATGTGCGTGCTGCGCTGCTCGCCGCCGCACGGTGCGAACTCGCCGAGCACGGCGTCGGTGGGATCAGCCTGCGCGCGATCGCGCAGCGGGCCGGGGTGTCCCGCGCAACCCCGAAGTGGCACTTCGGTGATCGGGCAGGGCTGCTCAGCGCCGTGGCCGTCGAGGGCTTCCACCGGCTCGCCGACGATCTACGGGCTGCCGCGGCGGCAGCGGGTGAGGGCCCAGCGGAGCGGTTGACCGCCCTGGGGCGGGCCTATCTCAACTTCGGGCTCGACGACACCGCGCTGTTCGACTTGATGTTCCGCTCCGAGCTGCTGCGCCGCGACGATCCGGCACTGGTCGCGGCCCGGGCAGCGTCATACTCCGTGTTGTCCGACACCACCGCCGAGATCACGGCCAGGGAGCAACTCGGTGACGACCGGCTTGCCTCGGAGCTCTCGTTCCTCGCGTGGGCGTGCGTCCACGGCCTGGTCGCCCTCGTCCGCGACGGCGCTCTTCAGGCGTTTACCGGGGCGCCTACTCACGCTGAGGCCGAACAGCGTGCCTACGACCTCGCCGACACCTTCACCAACAACCTGCTCCCGAACCGCACGTCGCAGGCGGGTCCTCGCCGATAGCGGTGGAGGTGGTGGTGGCGAGGCGGTGGAGCCAGTCGTGCAGGAGCGCGGCTTCGGTGGGGGTCAGCGGGTGCGCGCGCTGGGTGAGGGCGGCGTCGAGGGCGAGCGCGCGGGTGGCCAGTGACGCATCGGGTCCGCTGGGGGCGCTGTTGGCGGTGGTGGTGGCGGCGAGGATGGCCTTGCGGGCACGGGACGAGAGGTCGGCATCGCGCTCAAGCACTGGGGTGGAGATCAGGCTGAGGGTGACGCCGGTGTTGGTGGCGTGGATGAGGCGGGCGGCGGCGTCGGGAGGCATGCGGAGCCGACCGGCGGCAGCGACGCGCTCAAGCAGGCCCAGCAGCATGCGGTAACCCTCCTCGGCCGCCGCGGGCCGCCGCTCGGGCCGGGGAACGCCGTACATGAGCACGTAGAAGGCGGGGTGGGTCAGGCCGAACTCGACGTGGTTGTCCCACCCGCGCCGGAGATCGGCAACTGGGTCGGTGCTGGGGACGAGGGCTTTCTTCTCCGCCAGATAGCGCTCGAAACCGTAGGCGGTCACCGCGTCGAGTAGCCCCTGTTTGTCACCGAACAGGCGGTACAGGGTGGGCGCTTGCACTCCCGCGGCCGCGGCGATCGCACGCGTCGACACCGCGTCGCAGCCGCCGCAGGCGAGCAGGTCGGCGGCGGCGGTGAGGATCCGCTCACGGGTGGAAGAGGCAGGCACATCGACCGTCATGAATCAACGCTAACACTGCCACACTAGCGCCGACACGTTATCGATGTTAGCGTATGAGTGTTATCGTTGATACCCACCTTGAATGGAGCACGTCATGACTACGACCACCGCCAAGGTAGCCAACGCCGTGGGCTGGCGCGTCCTAGGTGCGAACGGCCCACGAGTGTCGGCCCTGGGGTTGGGTCTGATGGGCATGTCCGACTTCTACGGCCCGGCCGATGAGGCCGAATCGATCGCCACCATCCACGCCGCCCTGGACGCCGGCATCACGCTGCTAGACACCGGCGACTTCTACGGCATGGGCCACAACGAACTGTTGCTGCGCGATGCCCTGCGTGGCCGCAATCGGGGCAACGCGGTGATCAGCGTCAAGTTCGGCGCGCTGCGCGACCCCGACGGCGGCTGGGCCGGCACCGACGGCCGGCCGGCGGCGGTGAAGAACTTCGCCGCCTACAGCCTGCGCCGGTTGGGTACCGACTACATCGACATCTACCGGCCCGCGCGGCTGGACCAGCAGGTGCCGATCGAGGACACCGTTGGCGCCATCGCTGAACTCGTCCAAGCCGGGCATGTCCGGCACATCGGCCTGTCCGAGGTCGGCGCCGACACCCTGCGCCGCGCTCTGGCCGTGCACTCGATTGCGGATCTGCAAATCGAGTACTCCCTGTTGTCCCGGGGCATCGAGACCGAAATCCTGCCAGTCGCCCGGGGACTCGGGATCGGGATCACCGCCTACGGGGTGCTGTCCCGGGGCCTGATCTCCGGGCACTGGAACACCGACCGGCAACCCTCCGGCACCGACTTCCGTGGTTTCAGCCCGCGCTTCCAGGGTGAGAATCTTGAGCGGAACCTGGCCTTGGTGGACGCGCTGCGCACAATCGCCGAGGCCAAGGGCGCCACCGTCGCCCAGGTCGTGATCGCCTGGGTCGCCGCCCAGGGCAACGACATCGTGCCCCTGGTCGGCGCCCGCCGCCGCGACCGCCTGACCGAGGCGCTGGGTGCCGCGGACCTCAGCCTCAGCCCGGCCGATATGACCGCGATTGAACAGGCCGTCCCGGCCGGCGCTGCAGCCGGCGGCCGGTATCCCGCACCGCTCATGAACGACCTGGACAGCGAACGCTGAACCCCGTGCCCGCGGCCGGGTTGTGCCCGGCCTGCGCGGTCACGCGGGAGTTCATGGACCAGGCCTGAACAGGCAACGTCGTTCTCTACGTGGAAGGACTTCATCGTGCGTGTGTTCGTCACCGGAGCGACAGGATTCATCGGTGCTGCCGTTGTGAGTGAGCTCATCGCGGCGGGGCATCAGGTTCTCGGCCTCGCGCGCTCGGATGCGGCCGCCGCGTCGCTCGTTTCGGCCGGAGCCGAGGTGCACCGCGGCGCTCTCGACGACCTCGACAGCCTGCGCGGTGGAGCCGCGACATCCGACGGCGTGATTCATGCAGCTTTCGTCCATGACGACTTCTCGGACTACACGGGCGCCGCCCAGATCGATCGGCGCGCGGTCGAGACGCTCGGCGAGGCGCTTGCGGGGTCCGATCGGCCCTTCGTCGTCACCTCCGTGACCGCCCTTCTCGCGCCGGCCCGGCTCGGGTTGGAAGAGGACGCGCCCGATCCCGGTTCAGAATCGGTGCCCCGTATCGCGTCGGAAGAGGCGGCCATGTCGACAGCCTCGCGTGGTGTGCGCGTGTCGGCTGTACGGCTCCCGCCGTCGGTCCATGGCAAAGGTGATCACGGCTTTGTCCCGGCCCTCATTGAGATCGCCCGGGCCAAGGGAGTTTCGGCGTACCCGGGCGATGGGTCCAATCGCTGGCCCGCCGTGCACCGACTCGACGCTGCGCACCTGTACAGGTTGGCGCTGGAAGTGGCGCCGTCAGGCTCGAGACTGCACGCGGTTGCCGAGGAGGGCGTGCCGGTCCGCGACATCGCTGGCGTCATCGGTCGGCGACTGAATGTTCCTGTGGTCGCCGTGTCCGATGAGGAGGCACACGACCACTTCGACTGGCTCGCGCACTTTTTCTCGATGGACAATCCGACGTCGAGCAAGGTGACCCAGGAGCGGCTGGGGTGGCGTCCCACACAGCCCGCGCTCCTCTCGGATCTTGACCGAGATCATTACTTCATCCGCGCTGGTCAGCCGGCCCGGACGTCACCGACCGCGCCGATGTCGAGAAGTTTGTCGATGCGGCCGTGCAGGCGCACGGGCGGGTCGATGTCATCATCAACAATGCCGGCGTCATGCCGTTGTCCCGGCTCGACGCGCTGCTGGTCGAGGAATGGGACCGGATGATCGACGTCAACATCAAGGGCCTGCTGAACGGGATCGCCGCTGCCTTGCCGCTGTTCCAGCGCCAGGGCAGCGGCCACTTCGTCACCATCGCCTCGATCGGCGCGCACCAGGTGTCACCCACCGCTGCGGTGTACTGCGCCACCAAATACGCCGCCTGGGCGATCACCGAGGGCCTGCGGCTGGAGGTCGACCCGTGCATCCGAGTTACCACGATCTCGCCCGGCGTGGTTGAGTCGGAGCTGGCCGACTCGATCACTGAGCCGGTTGCGCGGGAGTTGATGCGCACCTATCGGGCGAGGTCGATCTCGCCGGACGCGATCAGCGCCGCCATCTCCTACGCTATCGGCCAACCAGTCGGAGTTGACGTGAATGAAATCGTGATCCGCCCGACCGCGCAGCGCTAGTCAGCCCCACTGGCAACCTGATGCCCCATACGCCACGGCGACGTTCGCGAGTCCCCACCAACATGCCTTTGCTGGCGATGAGCCGAACGTGGCTAAGTGCTGCTGATGATCTGCGCCATCTGGGAGCTGCTACGTGCCTTGCCCGGCAATCGGTCTTTGATGAATCGGTCGCAGCCCATCAAGCACGATCGCCGGGGTGCGACGCCATAGGTCCGAATCTACCGTTCGTGCGCTACGGATGACTGCCCCGATCATGACGGGTACGAGCGCGAGATCTTGTTCGACGACATCGCTTCGCACGACGGCCGCGGCGTGGGCCCGGGCCAGGAGTTCGGTCACGACCGGAGCAATCTGTGTCCGAGCGTACGAAGCGAGTGCCAGGCCGTGCCCGCTCGCGGTGCTGAGCTCCCCCAAACCTCGGTTGCTGGCCTGAAACTCAAGGATCTCGGTCATGAATGTGACCAGCGCCTGCCAGGGGTCGGAAATCTGCAGGGCGCCACGCGATGACGCGACGACCGCGTCGACCTGGTCGCTGAACAACGCATCGATCAGCGTCGACATGTCCGGAAAACGGCGATAGACCGTGCCGACCGCCACCTCGGCAGCCTTCGCGATCTGATCGTGGCTGACCGCCAGTCCATGCTCGGCGATGAGGTCCGCGGCCGCCGTGAGGATCCGCTGGCGATTTGCGCTCCGCATCCCGCCGCAGCGGTCGGTCTCCCCGGCGATCATCGCTCATCACCGCGGTCAATCTAGGTGTGGCATCAATCCCTGTCGAGCCGCTGCACGGCAGACCTACACAACTGCAGACGCTGCCAACCGTGCGGCTGCGCCTGCTCGCCAGGCCCGATGCGCGGCAGGACCCGCAGAAGAAGACCACGTTGGACGCGCTGGTCGCATGTCTACTTCGACCTTCGGCGCCAGGCCGACGATCTGATCGCCGGCAGCGGTCTCGAACACATCCACGTCCTGAACGGTGTCTTCATGGATGGTCTGGTCAACGCGGTCTTCGACCACCAGACCAAGACAGCGACCTATTGGGGCGGTGTATAACGCCCCATCTCCTGATGTCGCCAGAACATCGCACGCAACGTTGATCTGACCTCTTGACGCAAATCCCAGCAGACGCCATCAACAGGTACCTGAAAATGAATGAAGATCCGGCGCACGCAGCATTCGTGCGGCAGCACCCGAATTGCGGTAAGCGGTCCTCGATGCCACCCCCTTCGCCCGAGCTGAGCTCTTGTACGCCCGGATCGACCTGCTCGGGGGCCCGGACGGGACGCCGTTGCTACTGGAGCTCGAGCTCGTCGAGCCTTCAATGTTTCTCCCCTACGCACCGCCCCATGCCGTGTCCAACTTCGCAGCGGCGATCATGGCGGCGGCCAGGAACCCAGCGGGATAGAGCGCAGGTCAGTGGATGCGTTGTGCACCGATCTCCTGGAGCGGCGGAGGGTCGTCGATGCTGGCACTCGGTGCGACCCAACGCACGTCCACCCGCCCCCCGTCGATCTCCAGCGTGCTGAGCACGTTGCGGAAGTAGGGGCCGGTGGTCACCGTCCAGTCAAACGGCGCTCGTGGCACGCCCGCGGCCTTGGCCAGCCCACGGCCGATGAGTCCGGCGACCACGAAGCTTGCGCCCGCGTTGAGCACGCGGACCGGCCCGGACAGCGGGTTGCGGATTGGTGAGCAGACGACCTGGTAAATGCTCGTTGGTGAGCCGGCCGCAGCGGCCGGCGGCGACGCGCGAGCCAGGTAGGCGTAGTGCACATCGCCGGAGAGGAACCCGATGCTGGCCGGCGGCTGCCCGTACCGCCCTGCTGCCAGATCGATCACCAGGTGAGCCACCGCCTCGAACGAGCGGCGAAAGGCCGCCCAGTGCTCCAGGTCGATGGCCTGCCGCACTTTCTCCCCGACCTGGGCCGCCCGGTCGCCCCACGCCCCATCGCATACGGCCTCGTTCCAGGCTTCCAGGTAATGCAGCCCCGCCGGCAGCAGGTAAGGCAGTGACGTGCCGATCACCAGGTGCTCGTACTGGCCGGTGGCTTGCTCGACGAGCCACTTCCACTCGGTGTCGTCCAGCATTCTTCGCTCGCCCGGGTTCAGTAGCCGCCCACACCGGCTGTCGATCATGACGAACCGGGTGGGGCCGAAGTCGCGGGCGTAGCTGAACTTGGTGCCGCCCGGTTGGTGATAGGACCGCTCGGCGAACTCGTCCAGCAGCGCGCCGCCGTCCCCTACGGCCTCCCGCAGTGCGGTGAGCAGCGTGTCACCGGCCCGCTCGTCCGTCGACAGGTTCCCGACGTGCTGGTAGATCCAGTACGAGCCCAGCGCACCGATCACACGCTGCCGCCACCACGGCACCTGGGCCATCTGATTTCGCCACGTCCGCGAGGTGTTCCAGTCGTCCCGAAGGTCGTGATCGTCCATGATCATGGCGGTCGGCAGGGTGGACAGCAGCCAGCGGATGTCCGGGTCGATCCAGGCGATCCGGTAGAGCTCGGCGAACTCGTCGAAGTCCCGCAGCTCGTCGGTCGGCGGGTCGTCGGTGCCGCGCCGCTGCTGGATGAACTTCAGCAGGACGTCGGGCGGCTCGTCGGCGTAGACCTGGTCGCCGAGCAGGATCAGCGTGGTCGGCCACTGTGACTCTTCGGTGTTGCGGAGCTCATTGGCGAAGCAGCGCAGCACGTCGAACCCGTGGGTGAGGTTGTGCCTCATGTCGTGCGGCGCGCTGGTCCGGCAGGAGCCGAACGCCAGCCGCACCGGCGCCTTCGGGTCGACCGTACGGATGCGGCTGGGCGGCAGCTCGCTGCCGGGCTTCGGCCACGCCTGCTCGCCGTCCAGACTGACCGTGTAGCGCTGCGAGCTGCCCGGCGCGAGGTCGGCGAGCTCGATGAGCCCGTAGTGGTGACCGTGCAGGGCAAACGTCGGGCACTCGACGCCGAGGACCTCGACCCGGCACGGCGCGTCCGTTTCGACCCACACCACCGCGCTGGTCGAGTCGACGTAGCGCAGCATTGGACCGAGAACAAGCCGCGCCATGGTCACCTCCCGCTTCAGTTTGTACCCAGATCAGCGTTATGTGCCAGCGGTAGTGGTTTTGTAGTCGGTATGGAGCAAGGCTTGCTGGTCATCTCGAACGCCAAGGCCGGCAGCGCGGACGAGGGCGCCTTGCAGGAGGTGCTCGACGTGCTGCACCGCGGCGGCGCCGACGTGTGCAGCGAGCCGCTCGGCAGCCCGGATGAGCTCAACGCTGTGCTTGGGGCGCATCCGCACCGGCTCCCGGTCGCAGCCGGCGGCGACGGCACGTTGCACCTGCTCGTCGCCGCGTTGCACGCTCGCAGTGAGCTGGCGAGCCGGGCGATCGGTCTGGTGCCGCTGGGCACCGGGAACGACTTCGCGCGCACCGTGGGCATCCCGCTGGATCCTGCCGCGGCTGCCCGTGTCGTGCTGGAGGGCTCGCCTCACGAGATGGACCTGCTGACCGACGACGCAGGCGGTATGGTGATCAATGCGGTGCACCTGGGCATCGGCGCTCAGGGCGCCCGCGAGGGCGAGCCGCTGAAACCCGTGCTGGGGATGCTCGCGTACCGGGTCGGGGCGCTGCTGGCCGGGCTGCGCATCCCGGGCTGGCCGCTGCGGGTCAGCGTGGACAGCGCGACGATCACCGACGGGGCCCGTCGCGTGCTGCAGGTCGGTATCCTCAACGGGCGCACGATCGGCGGCGGCACCCCGCTGGCCCCGCACGCCGAGCCCGACGACGGTCTGGCTGAGGTGGTCGTCAGCACCGCGACCGGCCCGCTGGCCCGCCTGCGCTATGCACAGCTGCTCCGCCAGGGCAGGCACACCGAGCACCCCGACGTCGTGCTGACCCGGGGCCGCACAGTTGAGCTGGCCGGCCCACCGGTGCCGATCAACAGTGACGGCGAGCTCAGCGAGGGAGTCAGCCACCGGACATGGAACGTGCAGCCAAGGGTCTGGCGGGTCATCGCTACCCCAGCACGGCGCTGCGGTTGAATCGGCGACGTGCTGTTCGCCGAGGTCGTCGCCGCGTCCGCCGCCGTGGGCGGCACCCGGTCGCGGCGGGCCAAGGTCGAGATCCTGGCGGGGGTCCTGCGCTCGCTGGCGCAGGCGGAGATCGAGCCAGCGGTGGCCTGGCTGGCCGGTGAGCCGCGCCAGGGCCGGATGGGCACCGGCTGGCGCACCCTTGCCGCGGTTGCCCCCCCGGCGGTCCCGGCGCCGGGGCTCACTGTTGAGCGGGTGGACGCCGCGCTCGACGCGCTGGCCGGCTGCAGCGGCACCGGATCGGCGGCCCGCCGCGCCGCCCTGCTGGCCGAGCTGTTCGGCTCGGCGACCGCCGACGAACAGCACTTCCTGCGCCGGTTGCTGATCGGGGAGCTGCGCCAGGGCGCCCTGGAGGGGGTGCTCACCGAGGCGGTGGCAGCCGCCGCGGCGGTACCCGCCGAGCTGGTTCGCCGGGCGCTGATGCTGTCCGGCGAACTCCCGGTCACCGCTCGAGCGGCACTGTCCGGCGGCGCGGAGGCATTGGCCGCCTTCCGGCTCGAGGTCGGCAGGGGCGTCCGCCCGATGCTGGCCTCCCCGGCCGCGAGCCTGGACGATGCGCTCGCCGAGCTGGGCTCCGGCAGCGGTGGCCGCGGCGTCACTGTCGAGTACAAGCTGGACGGCGCGCGCATCCAGCTGCACCGCGACGGCGACGAGATTCGGGTGTTCACTCGCAGCCTGCGCGACATCACCGCCACGGTGCCCGACCTGGTCGAGCTGGCGCGGGCGTTGCCCTGCCGCGCCACCGTGCTGGACGGCGAATCGCTGGCGCTGACCGATGACGGCCGGCCCCGCCCGTTCCAGGAGACAATGAGCAACGCCAGCGCCGGCGTACTGCGACCGCGGTTCTTCGACTGCCTGCATCTGGACGGGCTCGACCTGCTCGACGCGCCGCTGCGGGAGCGGCTCGACGCGCTCGCGCAGGTCGCGGGCCCGCACCGGATGCCCGGCGTGCTCGCGCCAGATGGCGAGCGGGCCGCCGCGCTGCTGGACGAGGCGCTGGCGGCCGGGCACGAGGGCGTGATGGTCAAGTCGTTGGATGCGCCGTATGCCGCCGGCCGGCGGGGCCGGGCATGGCAGAAGGTCAAGCCCGCACACACTCTGGACCTGGTGGTGCTCGCCGCCGAGTGGGGCTACGGCCGGCGCACCGGAATGCTGTCGAACATCCACCTCGGGGCGCGCGACCCCGACGGCGGGCCGCCGGTGATGGTCGGCAAGACGTTCAAGGGAATGACAGACGCGCTGCTGGCCTGGCAGACCGAGCAGTTCTCGGCTCGGGCGCTTCGGCAGGACGGGCACGTGGTGTATCTGGTACCGGAGTTCGTGGTGGAGATCGAGCTGGACGGGGTGCAGGCCAGCACCCGCTACCCTGGCGGCGTCGCGCTGCGCTTCGCCCGGGTGCAGCGCTACCGACCGGACAGGACGCCGGCCGATGCGGACACCATCGGCGCGGTGCGCGCCCTGCTGCCTGGCTAGGGTAACAAGCTGCCCGACCTTGGCGGTCAAGCCTGCAACGTTGTTCGTCTGTCTTGGCACTGTGTGTACTTGGGCCACCGAAGGGAGTCGAGATGGCCGCGCTCGACGTACAGGTAGTCATTGATTGCTCCGACCCGCGCAGGCTCGCCGAGTTCTGGGCGGCAGCGCTCGGCTACGTCCTGCAGCCGCCGCCGGCGGGCTTTGCTTCCTGGGAGGAGTTCGCCGAGCAGCTCGGAATACCGCCCGAGGACCATGACCGGCTCGCTGCTGTGGTCGACCCGGAAGGCGGGAAACCGCGGATACTGTTTCAGAAGGTGCCCGAAACCAAGACGGTGAAGAACCGGGTGCATCTCGATATCGATGTCGCACCCGGCGCCGCGTTCGGTAGCGAGGAACGCAAAGCGGCGGCTTGGGCTCAGTGCGCACAACTGAAGGAGGGGGGTGCCACTCTGCTGCGCGAGCTCGACGAGCCGGCCGGGTGGTGCCTGGTCATGGCCGACCCGGAGGGCAACGAGTTCTGCCTGCACTGACGTATCCGCAGGTACGAGCGACCGCCCGCCGGCTTGGTGTGCGGGAACGCGAGCCCCGGCTGTGATCCACGTTCAGCGGTTGTGAAGATCCTCCCGGGCGACGCTACCGGCCTGGCGGGCCAGCTCCGCCGGATCTGGCAGCGGATCGTCCCGTCCGGTCACGTCCTGCAGCGCGGACCACAATGTCCCGAACCGCTCCTCCCCCAGCTGGTCCAGCCACTGCAGGTGTACCCGGGCCGTCGCCGCCCGCAGCTGCCCCTCCAGCTCGTGCCCCCGTGCGGTCAGCCGCACTCGCAGCGCCCGCGGGTCGGCCGAGTCCCGCTCCCGCCGGACGTAACCGTGCTGCTCCAAGTGGCCCACCAGCTCATGCATCGACTGCTTGGTCATGCCTGAACGGGCTGCAAGCTGCGTGATCCGGACTGAGTCCAGTGAACCCCGTCGGAAGACCTGGAGGTGGGCCGGCCGCAGCTGTAAATGCCGCGGCGCCACCTCCGCCATCGCTTGAGACAACCCGAGTTCCAACGCAAACTGAACCAACCCGAGGATGCGGACGGACCACTCCGTTGACATGACCGTCAGGGTACCTTACGGTAGTGGTCAGGTTACCTGACGGGAGAACCCGGCGTGACGCAGGAAGAGATGAAGGCGCTGGTCGACGTGCACATCGCGGCAGAAGACACGGGTGATCTCGACGCGGCGGTCGCGGTGTACACCGACGACGTCGAGCACGACGTGGTCGGTGCTCCCGGCGGCCCCGTGCACGGCCGCGCCGCCGCCCGCCAACGCTACGAGCATTTGATGCGCGAGGTGCGCACTGACGAGCTGAGGGAAGTTCGCTGCTTCTACGGCGACGACGTCTGCGTCGTCGAACACGCGTGCACGGCGACCGTGACCGGCAGTCTCGCTGGCCTGCCCGGCAACGGCCGGAAGGTAAGTTTCCAGATGCTGCATGTCTTCGAGTTCCGCGCCGGCCGCATCAGCCGGGAAAACGTATGGATGGACACGGCCACCGTCATGGCCCAGTTAGCTCCATCAGACAATGGAACGCCTTCGGTCCGTCTTTGACACCCCGACTGGACGGTCGGAAAGCCGGCTGACCGTCAAGTCGCGGTGCAACCCCCGCCATCGCAGGCGCAGCCGCCGCAACGACCCGTCGGCGGGGGCATCGCAGCGGCCGCCCGATGACCGAGCAATCCGCCGGCGACCAGTAGGCCGACCACGCCGATACCGGTCGCCCCGACGATCACGGTGAGCGCCGGCCCCACAGTCCCGAAAACCAGCGCTCCGCCTGCTGCACTAACCGCGCCGGCCGCCAGTACCGGCGGGGCGGCCACATGGTTGGCAGCGCGGAAGGCGGCCTCGGAGCGCAGCGTCGCGGGGGTGCGGATGCCGGCGAACCGGTTGCGCGGCAACCGCCGCCGCCAGCCGAGCAGGCCGACAGTGAACAGCGCCACGCCAGCGACCAGCAGGAGTCCACCGAGCAGTCTGGACGCAGACACGTCGGCCAGGGTACCGGCGCCGCGCGGCTTATCGGGTGAACCCGTCGTTGGTCAACCTGCTATCATCGCCGCCATGAGCACCGCCCGCCGGCTCCTTCTCGGGCTGCGCTGACCGGCGGAATCAGTCAGCGCGGCGACCCCCTACGGCCCCATTGGCGCCTAGGGGGTCTCCTGTTTCCTGGGGACTGTCCATCAGGGCTGAGTTCGGAAGGACGATCATGAGCAGCACCGATGACGGGGACGGCCCGCCGCACCGCTACAACGCGGCGCTGGCCGGTGAGATCGAGCGGCGCTGGCAGCACCGCTGGACCGAGCGGGGCACATTCCACACGCCCAATCCGGTCGGATCGCTGCGGCCGGCGGTGGGGGACCCCCAAGGAGCCGCCGTCTCCGAAGACAAGCTATTCGTGCAGGACATGTTCCCCTACCCGTCCGGGTCCGGGCTGCATGTCGGGCACCCGCTCGGCTACATCGGCGTCGACGTCTTCGCCCGCTACCACCGGATGACCGGGCGCAACGTGCTGCACACCATGGGCTTTGACGCGTTCGGGCTGCCCGCCGAGCTGTATGCAGCCCAGACCGGCACCCACCCACGGAGCACCACCGAGGCGAACATCCAGCGCTTCCTGGCGCAGATCCGCCGGCTGGGACTGGGTCACGACGAGCGCCGCCGGATCGCCACCACCGACGTCTCCTATTACCGCTGGACCCAGTGGATCTTCCTACAGATCTACAACGCGTGGTACGACACCGCGGCGCGCCGGGCCCGCCCGATCGCAGAGCTGGAAACCGAGTACGCGCAGGGCACCCGACCCACCCGAGATGGTCGGCCCTGGGCCGAGCTGACCGCTGCCGAGCAGCAGGACATCATCGACTCGCACCGGCTGGTGTACCTGTCCTATGCGCCGGTGAACTGGTGCCCGGGGTTGGGCACCGTGCTGGCCAACGAGGAGGTCACCGCCGAGGGTCGCAGTGACCGCGGCAACTTCCCGGTGTTCCGGCGCAACCTGCGGCAGTGGATGATGCGGATCACCGCCTACGCCGACCGGCTGCTCGACGACCTGGACCGGCTGGACTGGCCGGAAAAGATCAAGACCATGCAGCGCAACTGGATCGGTCGCTCCCACGGCGCCCGGATCCGGTTTCCGGTAGGGGGCCCTTCACGTACCACCAACCAGGGCTCTGTGGGTACCAACGTCGAGGTGTTCACAACCCGCCCGGACACCGTGTTCGGCGCGACCTATCTCATCCTCGCACCAGAGCACCCATTGGTTGCCGAGATCGTCGCCGAGCAGTGGCCGTCCGGGGTGGACAGTCGCTGGACCGGTGGCGTAGCCACCCCGGCCGAAGCGGTCGCCGCATACCGCCGGTCTGCCGCCCGACGCTCCGAACTGGAGCGCCAGGAAAGCCGCAACAAGACCGGGGTCTTTACCGGGGCCTACGCGACCAGCCCGGCCACGGGTAAGCAAATCCCGGTGTTCATCGCCGACTACGTGCTGATGGGGTACGGCACCGGCGCGATCATGGCGGTGCCCGGGCAGGACCAGCGCGACTGGGACTTCGCCGAAGCGTTCGAGTTGCCGATCGTGCGCACCGTCGCACCCCCGCTGGATTTCGAGGGGCAGGCCTACCTGGGTGCAGGCCCGGCGATCAACTCCTCGTTCCTGGACAGGCTGGACGTGGAGGAAGCCAAAAAAGCGATCACCGATTGGCTGGAGGCCAACGGTGCCGGCGAGGGCACCGTGCAGTACAAGCTGCGCGACTGGCTGTTCGCCCGGCAACGGTACTGGGGCGAGCCGTTCCCAATCGTCTACGACAGCGACGGCCGACCGCACCCGCTGCCGGAATCAATGCTGCCCGTCGAGCTGCCGGACGTGGTCGACTACTCACCGACCACGTCCGACCCGGATGACGCCGACTCCGAACCGGCGCCCCCGCTGGCCAAGGCCACCGACTGGGTACAGGTACAGCTGGACCTGGGAGACGGCCTCAAAACCTACCGCCGGGACACCAACGTGATGCCGCAGTGGGCGGGATCGTGCTGGTACCAGTTGCGCTACATCGACCCGGACAACGACGAGGCGATGTGCGATCCGATCAACGAGCGGTACTGGATGGGCCCGCGGCCCCTGCTGCATGGACCGGACGACCCCGGTGGCCTGGATCTCTACGTCGGCGGCGTGGAGCACGCGGTGCTGCACCTGCTGTACTCCCGGTTCTGGCACAAAGTGCTCTACGACCTGGGACACGTGTCGTCCGAGGAGCCCTACCGGCGGCTGTACAACCAGGGCTACATCCAGGCCTACGCCTACACCGATGCACGGGGTGTGTACGTGCCCGCCGAGGAGGTTGTCGAGCAGCCCGAGGGTCGCTACAGCCGGCGTGGCCAGGAAGTACGGCGCGAATACGGCAAGATGGGCAAGAGCCTGCGCAACTCCGTCTCTCCCGATGAGATGAGCGACACCTACGGTGCCGACACGCTTCGGGTGTACGAGATGTCCATGGGACCGCTGGACGTCTCGCGGCCGTGGGCCACCAAGGACGTCGTCGGAGCGCACCGGTTCTTGCAGCGGCTGTGGCGCAACCTGGTCGACGAGACCACCGGGGAGCTTCGGGTGGTGGACACCCCGCTGGATCCCGAGGCCGGCCGGGACACCCTGCGGGCGCTGCACCGGGCCATCGCCGGGGTCCGCGACGACTACGCCGCGCTGCGGCTGAACACCGCGATCGCCAAGCTGATCGAGCTGAACAACTACGTCACCAAGGTGTACGGCTCGAGCGCGGGAACGCCAAGAGCGGTGGCCGAACCGCTGGTGCTGCTGCTGGCGCCGGTGGCCCCACACATCGCCGAAGAACTGTGGTGGAAATTGGGGCATGACGAGTCGCTGGCACACGGGCCGATGCCACAAGCCGACGACCGCTTCCTGGCCGAGGACACCGTGGAGTACCCGATCCAGGTCAACGGCAAGGTCCGGTCCCGGGTGGTGGTACCCAGCTCGGCCGGTCTCGACGAGGTACGCGCCGCGGCGTTGACGCAGTTGCGCAGCACGGCGCTGATCGCCGACGGGGAGCCCCGCAAGGTCATCGTGGTTCCCGGCCGGCTGGTCAACGTCGTGCTCTGACTATAGACATGCCGCAAACGGCGTCGCTGGAGTAGCAGCCGTTCAATCGAGTGAGAAAGGTATCAGCACGCTGCGCCATGGCCTCTATCCCTTCAAGGGGTAGCACTACGCCGGGTGGGAGACGATGAGGCGGCAGGTCAGGCATTGTTGTGGGAGCCGGCGGAACGGTTCGTTGATCGGCAAGGGAGACGCCATGCGAGGCTGGCGGCGGTAACTTGTGAGGGATGCCTAAGTGCTTGACGGGGCTGCCGAGGTCGTGCGCCTGGCTTACGAGGTGTGGCCTTCGTACGCGGGCGCCTTCGTGCTGGTGTCCCTGCTGGTGGGACTGCTTTTTGTGCCCCTGACCATCCGGAGTGCTCGTTCCGGGGAGAAACTCATCGCCCTGCGGCCAGAGATCCAAAGGATCCAGGCACTGCACGGGACGGACTTGGCGGCACGCCACACCGCGACCATGGCCCTGTACCGCCGCCATGGAGTGGCGCTGGGTCCGGGCTGCGTCCTCATCCCCCTCCGGCTGGCGGTGCTAGTCATCCTGTTCATGATCGTTAGGGGTTTGGCGACCGTTGACCCCAGCACCGGTGGGGGGCCTAGGTATGTTGAGCAGGGCACCGCGCTGTGGCAAGGCCTGAAAGACAGCGGCGGGCAGCTCTCGTGGCTCGGGGTCGATCTCGGCAAGACGCTGTTTACTCAGGGCAACGGGATTGGCGTCCTCGTCTATCTGATGCTACTTCTTGTCTTCGTCGTCGTATCCGCGGTGGGTATGCAAGCTTCTGCCGGTCGTCCGGCATACCGGGGAGCCGGCATCCTGATCGTCACCTTGGTCGTGGCGCTGCTCCTTCCAGGTGCTGTCGTTCTCTACCTCATCACAGATACTGCGTTCAGCGCGGCCGTCATCGCGCTCACGACTAAACAAGGTCGTCTGACAAGCTGGTGGCGACAGTGGTTCGAGAAACCACACCGAGAGTTCCAGGCGAAATCCCTGGAGGCAGACCGGCTGGATGAAGCCGGCAGATTGGACGAAGCCGCAACGCTACGGTTGAGCGCGATCACTGAGTTCGGCCGTAAATCCAGTGCGGATCGGTTGGTGGAGTACGCCCACGATATTCAACGCAACCTCGTGTTGATCGCGGCCCAACGGCCCAGTGGCGCAATCTCGGCGCTTGCGAAATTGAACCGTAGCTGCCCTCAGTGCGTTTCAAAGGATATGACGTCGTCAGTGGTTCGGGCGTGGGTCGGCAGCCCCCGATCGGACCGTTTCGGGGACGACTGGGCGACGATCGAGACGGTGCTCTCAAGTAAGAGCCAAGATTCGCTGGAGGTGCTGCTCGACGCTTGCCGGGGCACGCCCCGCGCCACGCTCACCGGGGCCTTCCGCCGCGGTGTCACCACCTACCTGTGGACTTATCTCGACCAGAATCTCCGCCTTGCCCCTCCTACGCGCGGGCAAGCGCTGGATGGCCACCAGCCCGCCTTCGAGCTCCTCGACCTGGTCATCGTTCCCAAAATTCTCTCCCGGGCTGATCAGCTCTGCGCCCTGGGTGATCTTGCGCTGCGCAGGGCATCGTCCCCGGCGGCGCTGCCGTCGGAGGCGCTGGGGCGGTACGAGGTTGCGATCCGGCAGGGATCGACCCACGCCGCGGAGCGCCTCGCTTACCACCAGGCACGGGAGGGACACCGTCTTCTCTCGGTCGGGAAGATCGCAGCCGCCCGGCAGAAGTTCGCCGAGGCGTCGCGGCTGCACAACGACCAGGAGTACGCGCTGCTGGCCGCGATCACCGACTCCTTGAGCGACGACACCAACGCGCTCGATCGGCTGGAGGCTCTCGATGTCACTGGCGCACCCGTGCCCGGTATCGCCTTCTGGCGGGCGATTGGTCACCTTCGCCGAGGTGAGCAGGTCCGGGCCGTCGCGTTGCTTCGGGGACTCGCTCAATGTCGAAGTGACATCAACAAAGGCTGGGGCCCCATGGAGGAGGGGTCGGTGTTGCTCGCCGTGCTCGAAAACAATGATCAGGCCCTTGTCGACTGGGCTCGGCGGGTAGTCAGGACCTACGGGCGCCAGTGGTTGTCAGCCGGTCCGTCCGATCCATGGCCCCTTGTGGCAGCAGTGGCGCGGCATGATCGAGACTTGCTCGCCGAAATGGTTGCCCTCGTCGGTAATCCCCGCGAGCTGCCCGAATGGGTCCGAGTCGCCGGCGCCCATGCTGTTCTGACGAAGAGTGTGGAATCGGCTCGCGGGGGGCAGGCTGGTGTGGCCGCGGGCGACGCTGAGCTCGCCCAACGCCTGTTGAGATGAGGAGGGACGACATCTTCGGGATCACATCAGCGAGCGTCGAATCGCGTCTTCGGGCCGTGACCGATGACCTGCGGGACATCCCGGCTACGGCGACAGCGCTGCGAGCCGAGCGGGTGGAGCCTTCTCACATCGTTCTTGCACTGAGCCGGATACCTGGCGGCATAGCGGAATTGTTCTTTCGTGGGCGTCAGATTCCCATCGATTCGCTCATCCAGGCACTGCGGCAGTTCGGGACTGGCGAGCCCCCGGCGACCATCGATTCAGTCAACGAGACGACGGCGTCCACTGCGACCAGTGAGGTGTTCGCGGCATTGCGCGAGCGGGTGGCGCACGGCGAGCGAGTCTCTGAGCGGAACCTGCTGGGCGAGGCGCTCATCCGGTTGGAATCGCCCGCCGTCGAGGTTTTCGAACGCTTTGCCAGGATCGACGCCAAGGATTGGGGTAGGCAGCTACTCGACGGCCAACCCGCGCCCACGTTATTCCACAAATCCAGCGGCGAGCTGGACCTGAGCGCCTTCAGCCCGCACACCCGGCAGGTACTGGCCACGATGGCCCGCGAGGCCGCCGCGCTCGGCCTGGACCGCTCGAGCACCACGCTCCTTCTTCACACCATGGCAGTGACCCCCAATGGGTTGCTCGAGCTCGGGCTTCATTTTCAGGAGCACGACGTCCAGGGGGTGCGGGCCCGCCTGCTCACCCTCGTACGTGGCCGCCCCCGACCCGCTATCGCCGAGGTGCCCCTGCGCCGGTCCACGATGGAGCTGGCGCTGGTCCTGGTGCTGGAAAGCGCCGCGGCGATCGCACGCAACCGCTTCAGCGTCCACATCGATGAGCGTGACCTGCTGGCGGCGATGCTTGAGGTGCGCGGGGGCGTCGTCGCCAACTTCTTCCGGGATGTCGGGGTTGATACCGACGGGCTTCTCCGGTTCGCCACCAACCTCTACCAGGAGCAGACGATCTCCGAAACCGCCACCTGCACGCTGTCCGCCGAGGAGGCGGTGGAAACGCTCCGCGCCAGCGTCGTTGGCCAGCACAGCGCGGTGGAGCGGCTGATTCCCTACCTTGAGCGCATCATGCTGGGCCTTGAACTGGGCTACCAGAACGACGATCGGCCGGCAGCCGCATTTCTGCTCTGCGGTCCGAGCGGGACCGGCAAGACCATGACCGCCAGAGTGCTGGCCCGCATCCTGTTCGGCTCTGAGGACGACATCCTCATGTTCGAGATGGGTCAGTTCAACACCCGAGAGTCGATCAACAACTTCATCGGAGCGCCGCCGGGCTACGTCGGCTTCGGCGAGGGGAAGCTCACCAACGGCCTTCGAGACAATGCGCGGCGGGTGCTGTTGTTCGACGAGGTGGAAAAGGCCGACGAGCGGGTGTTCGACGCCTTGTTGCGGCTGCTGGACGAAGGCAAGATCAGTGACCCGGCCGGTCCGGTCCGCGACGCCCGGGCGTCGGTCATTGTCTTGACCTCTAACCTCGGAGCCAAAGAATTCGCCCGGCGGGCCGAAGACGATGGCGGCACTCCTGGTGATCGTGTCCTTGGCCAGCGTGCTGCGTGGCGCCACCTGCTTGAGGGTTACTTCCGCCCCGAGCTACTCAACCGGGTGGATGAGGTGATCGTCTTCGAGCCGTTCGGTGACGCTGAGCTGAGAGCGATCGCGGTCGCCTGCCTCCAGCAAGAGGCCGCCAGAGTACGACAAAGGCTCGCCGTGGAGCTCACCTGGTCTGATGATCTTCCGGGTTACTTGGCGGCCCGCGCCACGGCATGGCGGCCGGACGAGGCGGCCCGAGGCGTCAACCGGTGCGTGGCCGATCTCCTTCCTGCCCTGCTCCGTCTCGTCCAACAAACACGTCGGCGGCGCGAGGCCATCGGCCGGGTGCGCGTCAGCGTCGATGGAGACGACCTCACGGTGGCACCATCGTGACCACCAGCGAGTTCTGCCGTACCGAGTTGCAAGCCATTGCAGCCGAGCTGTCGGCCTCGCTTGCGAAGAGTCTCAGCCCGGACCAGCAGGCTTATGCCGCCCTGGCCAAGGACGGTGAGCTGCACCCGTGGACGGAGCAGGCCGAGGCAATCTGGACACGAGCCTCCGGTTCCGACCCTTGGCGTGATCACCACCTTGCGATCTTGCACCATGCCAAGGCCTACGACCTGGAGACGGCGGGCAGGCGTGAGGCGTTTCAGCACTGGACCGCCGCCCTACGGCACTGGTCGGCGGTTCATGCCGATGACGCGTTCTGGGCGCGGATGGCCGAGCACCTCAGTGAGCGCATGGGCGCTGAGATCGCCCCTGGCGTCATTGCCGGGGTTCGGGCCCGGCTGCCACGTGAGCTCCTCGAGCCGCACCGCGATCTGATCGCCGCTTACCAGGCAAGCGACCCCGAACGGGCAAGGAGCCATATGAGTGTCTTGACATCTGCGCCCTTCGACCCTGATGTGATCGACCGCATCCGGCGCCAATTCACGGAGGAGGTGTTGGCGGCTGTTCCCGAGGCCGTCATGACCGCCGATTTCGAAAGAATGATCGCTCGCTTGCGCAGGTGGCAGCACATCGACCAAGACAATGCCCACCTTCTCCGATCATTGCTTTACGTGTATCGAATGTTCAATGAGCAGCTGTGGGACTCCGACGACGGCTTTGCTCGCGTCTCCGACAATGTTGCCGCCGTCGGGCAGATCCTCACGGCGCTCGGCGTGTCGCCTCCTGATCCGGCTGGCGTGGCGGGTTATGTCGATCGCCTCAGGGCGCTGCGTCCCGGCGGGCTGCCTCCCGAGGCATTGAGCACCGAGATCGCGCGCCATGAGGTCTGGGGCGGCTTGGTGAATTACCAGTTGGTCAGCCGACGTTTCTCATGGGAGTCAGACCCCGAGTCTCGCCGGGAGTGTGAGCGAGCCGCCGCCACGGCCGTCAAGCACTTCGCCGTGGCCCGTCAGCTCGACCCACACGTGACACTCGACAGCTACTACTCGGCGCTGCCCTCGATTGAGGCCAGTGTCGAGTCGCTGTGGGGGCTGTGCCTGGTGGCCAGGAGAGACTACGGCGGGGCCGCCCAGCACTGCCGTCGAGCAACCACGCTCGATCCTTCCGATGCCGAGAGTTTTTTCGGATTGGCTCAAACGCTTCTCATTCCCGAGAACCCGACGAATGCCGCGCTCGTCGAGGCGGAGCGGGCCATTTCTCGAGCCAGCACGCTGGCGCGTGAATCAGGCAAGATGAACGCGGCAGACGTGGACAAGCTGCAGCGATTACTGCAGATCCGGCGCACAACAAACCGCGGGAGATAGCAATTTCGAAGACGGATCCGGCGAGCGGAAGGAATTGACTGTGGAACAGGCCACCAGCCCGTGGGAAGAGTGGCGGCCAGGGTACAATCCCTATCGCCGCACGCCGTTCCAGATTTTGGGTCTCACTCCCACTGCGAAGGGGCCGGGGCCGGTAAGAAACGCCATTCGTCAGCGTCGGCAGCGCATCCAAAATGCCCCGGAGAGGTTCGCCCTTTTCGGGGAGCAGCTCGACGTCGCTGAGGTCAACGAGGCGGAGGATCGCATCTTGAACCCCGAGACGCGACTGTATGCCGAGCTCTGCACACACCGGCCGAAACTCGTTTCGATCGACCTCCGGCACGTCGCCGGCCGTCTGGCCGAGGTCCTCCCCCCGGTCCCCAACCCGCAAGGCGTCCTCAACGCGCAGCGGCTCGCCCGTCTCGTCCCCGCTCCGGTCGAGCGGACATTCCCGAGCCTCATCGAGTTGCGATGACCACCGACCCAATCAAGATCACCGAGATCGAGCGGCCATTGCGCACAGCGCAACCCGCCAACCTCCAGCGTGAAGTGTGGCACCTGTTGCACCAGAACGCTCGTAAGCTGCAAGCGGTCCGCGAGGAGGCGGGGCGGCAGCAGGCCAACGATCACGACCAGCTGCGGAATCTCGTGATCGACCTGGCCCGTGCTCACCACCAGCTCAGGGTCTTCCTCGACCGGCACACCGGGGTGCTGGAGGGCGCCAGCCTGGGCGAGCAGTCCAGCTTGTTGGCCACGATCCGGGACCGCTACGAGCAGGTCCTCACCCGTGCCGGCGCCGAACTGATCTACCATGACGGCCGGCCGTTCACCTTTGAGATCGACCATCAAGTGCAGGTCACGGCGTGGATTCCCACCGCAGACGTCGATCGGCCGCGCGTGCGCGCGACGTTGAGCCCGGGGGTGCTTCTCGGTGGCGAGCTGATCTGCCAGGCCCAGATCGAGGTCGAGACGGCTATCCCTGACCAACCAGTAGTGCAGCCACAGGAGGTGACCGATGAGCCATGTGATCGGGATTGATCTCGGGACGACCAATAGCTGCGTAGCCGTTCCCGAATCGGCGGACATACCCAGAAAGGAAGAGCTGCTGGCCACCAGGCGGCTGATCCCGGCCGGTGGCGCACTCGTGATCACCAACCAACGGAAGGAGAAGACCACCGCATCAGCGGTGTGGGTCGACCAGGACGGCACGGTGGTCGTCGGCTCGCGAGCCAAGAAGATGGCCCGGCGAAACGACGTCCCGCCCCCGGCGCTGTTCTTCAAACGTGCCATGGGCACCGACCAGCAGGTGACGGCGGGCTACCGCACCATGACACCCGAAGAGGCCTCCGCCCACGTGCTAGCCCACCTGAAGGCGATCGCCGAGGAGGTGCTCGGCGAGCCGGTCTGCCGCGCCATCATCACCGTCCCGGCGTTCTTCGAGACCAAGGCCAAGAACCTCACGACCGAGGCTGGCGAGCGGGCCGGCTTGGAGGTCGTGGAGACACTGCTCGAGCCGGTCGCCGCCGCGCTCATGTACACCCGGACGCGGGAACTGGTCGATCCGACGACGTTCATGGTCTACGACCTCGGTGGCGGCACCTTCGACGACTCCATCGTCAGATGGGACCCGGACATCGGGTTCGAGAACCGCTCGTTCGACGGGAACCCGTACCTCGGCGGCTACGACTTCGACTGGCAGATCGTGAAATGGATGATCGCGGAGCTCGATAGCTACGACCTGGATCTCGAGGTCGAAGACCCGCGGGATCAGGCCATCCGCTCCCAGCTGCTGTCGGTGGCTGAGGTGGCCAAACACGACTTGTCCCGTGAACCCGAAGCTCAGATCGTGGAAACCACCATCAGTGACCGCACCGGCACACCAATGAACATCAACCTGTACCTGCCCCGGGAAGACTTCGAGCAGAAGATCGAGGAGGACTTGCGGGGCACGCTGGCCTCCTGCGCTCGTGCCTTGGCGAAAGCTGACGTCCGCGCGGCGGACCTGAGCGGCATCGTCATGGTCGGGGGGTCCTCCCGAATCCCGTTCGTTCGCCAACTCCTCGCCGATGAGTACCACCAGGAGCCGGTGGTCATCGACCCCGACCTCTGCGTCGCGGTGGGCGCAGCCCTGAAAGCGGCCACTGTGGCAACCAGATCGTCCTACCTGACCGTGGAGCGCCCGCCCGCCACCACGTCCCTGACCTCGATCGACGTGAGCGGCCGGGTCTCACCCGGCGAGGCGATCCCATCGGCTGGGGGGGTCACCGTCACGCTCAGCTCCGATGACGGCGCCTTCCGGCGGCAAGAGATCACGAACGCCGACGGTGGCTTCCTGTTCACTGATGTGGAACTTCGCGAGGAGGCCGAGAACGGGTTCACCGTCCAGGTGCTGGTAGGTGCCCAACCTGTCGACAGCCAGAAGCTCGTGGCTGTCCACGACTGGGACGCCGGCGCCCGCGATGTCATCCCCGAGGGCGACATCTTGGCGCACGACTACTCGGTCGCGGTCCAGGACGGACGGAGCCGCATCGCCAAGGCCGGCACCAAGCTGCCCTACCGTGCCGCCACGGTGAATCTGGAGACCGCCACTCAACGGGGCGAGGTGCTGATCGAGTTTTACGAGCGGAACCGTCCGGTCGGAAAGGTGGTCGTTCCTGACCTGCCACCCGATCTCCCGATAGGTTCTCCGGTTTTTGTCACGCTAGAGTTCTGCAAGGGCTGGACGATCTCCGGCTCGGCGACGATTCCGGTTGCCAACAAAACCGTGCCGGTCGAGATGCAGCTACCGAAAATGGCTGTGCCGTCGTGGTCTGAACTCCGCCAGGATTACCGTCAGATCCGGGCCAGTTTCCAGGAGATGGAGGGAACAGCGCCACCGGCCGAACTGCTCCGCGTCGGCCCGCAAATCGATGACCTCCTCCGTCGAGCCAAGCACCTTATGGATGAGCAGCACGACCCCATCCAGACCCATGCCGCGCTCTCTGAGGCCCGTACTCTGCTCGAGGGTATGCGGCTAAGCGAGGCCAAGACGACGGCGCTTTACCCGCCACTGTCCGAGTTCGAGGCCGCGATTGACGAACTGAACGAGCTGGTAAACCGTATCGAAGGCAGGGACTCCGCGAAAGGCGCGCAGCACCGGTCCGGGATCGAACCGCTGCGTGCCGCGGGGCTGGCAGCCTATGAGGCGGGCATCCCAGTCGATTGGAGCAACGCCAATGAAACGGTTCGCCGGCGCATCAATGCAGCCCAGAAGGACCTTGGCGAAGGCCAAGGCGCTCCCCCACCTGCTCCTATCCTGCAGCTGATGCTGGCAGAGGAACTTCGCGAGCTCATCGACACGATAAACCAAGCCAACCGAACTTCCGCCGGCCGTTTCGCATCGAGGTTCGATCAACTCACCACAGATGCGGAGGCCGTCACGGACGATGTCATGAGCGTCGATCTCTCCGACGAGCGAGCCGCGTCCCAACGGTTGATCCACCTCTATCACGCCAGCGTGCGGCCGCTGCGAGGGCGGATTGACAAGACCATAAGAGAGGCGTTCGCCAAGGTCGACTCCGGTCCGGGCGTCGACCTGCGGCTTCCCCGCAGCTCCATTCCGGGTGCTGGTGCGTGAAAGGCCATGACATGACAGCCGAATCCACGATCGAGTCACGGCAGGCGCCGGACGCCGTCGCGCGCCCGCTGCCCGCCTGCCCGCTGTGCGGGGTGCAACTCATGGTTCTGTCCGAGCGTTGCCGCTCCTGCGGTGGCGGGCTGGTTTCTCTCCTGCGGGTCGTCGAGATGGCTGATGCCTACTTCAACCAAGCGGTTGCCGCCGCGCGCGAGCGAAAGTGGTGGCTGGCTGCTGAGCACCTGGCCGTGACGTTGGCCTTGCGTCCCGACGATGTTGATGCCCTCGTGCTACATGGGAAGGTCCGTGGTCAGGGCAAGCAGCGTGAATTGGCGGTAGCCGCGTGCCAGGAGGCGCTTCGCCTGGCACCCGACCGCGCCGATGCCAAGCTGATTCTCGGCCGATACTCCCGCCAGCCCCGCCCGCGCAAACGGCGACGCTCGTCGCCGACGATTAAAGATCGTTAATTCGGGTGGTTCGTGCGGGATCGATCGTTGCTGGGTGTATTGTCCCCAACTGGCGAGCTCAAGTCCCGAGCTGTTCCCCCGGCGGAACCGCAAGGAATGCTTGTTCATAGTATTCATCTGCGTAGTAATGGATTCTAGGATGTGCCTGAGAGATCGAATTTTCGATAGGTTCGGGCTGCTCGACCTGCTCGAGATCAGGAAGTTCTCTCGATAGCGAATCCACCAGCGAATCTAGCATGGCTATCCAGAGAATTCGCGTATCATCGGCCTTGGCCCGGAACGTATCCATGAGGCTAGTTTGGCCGGGATCCGCGAACTCAGCGATCGCGGTCAACGCTGCAGTCCAGCTGGCGTCGGTGCTGAGAATCGCCAATGCAGTCCTCCTGCTGGCCGGCCAGAGCAACGAAGTAAATACTAGAAGAATCCCAGAGCATTCTTCTAGGATCCCTTCATTAGTTTGATCGCACCGGAGCCTTCTCAGCCATTGGTACACACCTTCAGCTGCCTCCCGAGTTTCTCGCTGATCTCCACGGAGTCGTACGGTGGTTACGAGGGCATCAAACTCGTTTCGGGTACCTTCAGAAAGATTTCGGGACTTATCAAAAAGCAAGGTGAAATTTGTCGCTAGAAGCCATGCCCCTAGTCCGATAGACTCTCGCATTTGGTCAAGGAAATCGTTCAAGAGATTCTCGGAACGACCGCCTTCTCGTGCTTGGTCAGCGAGCTGCGCCCACCTCCGTAGTGTTGCTAACTGCGCCGGAGGCAAGTTGGTGCTTTCATCTCGGAGGAGATAGTCAGCGGTCTTGGCCAGCTCTGCAACCAAATGCATCGCCCGTTCGGGCGCGGGCGAGGCCCCCGCCATCAGGACCCGGTCTAACCCCACGCGCAACGCGCCGGCCGCCGTCGTTACAAGCGCGACGACTCGCGTTGCCGCCGACTCCCTTCGCATCACAGCTCGAAGAAGCCAAGCTTGCAGCTCTGCTCTTCTGACAGCATCTGGATCTGAGAGTTCCGGAGGCTGTTCAGCCAGCCACTGCTCGTATTTCTCGAGGGCAGCCTCGCCTAAGTCGCTCCGATTATTCGCGCTGTTCTCTTCAGTGTCAGGTTCGACGCCTATCGCACGCCGTAGCGCACGGGAAAGCCGCAAAACACTTCGTTCCGGTTGATCTTGCCAGGCGGCGATCAACTCTAGTACAATATGCTCAAGCCGTGACTCATCCAACATGCGCATCATCACATCGGCACGGTAGAGCCACTTAACGAGGACGGCCACCTCGTCCTCCCACGCCTCCTCCCGAGCACCCTCGCCCGCCAATAATGTCTCTAAAGATCGGACGCACTCGTTCATAAGCGACCTTAGCCCAGCTAGCCCGGAGGGTTCTGAATCACTAACCCCACGAAGTCTTGGCCAACGCGCTTCCAGATCGAGATGCCAGTGGCCCCGCCAGTCGCAGTCAGAGTTGCCGTCTCGCCCCAACATGATCTTCATCGGCACAGACACATCTGGGTGGTCTTCTTTACATTTCTCCACACAGCCCTGCACATCCAAACCAATCCGTACCCAGACGCGCTTACCCTTCGGCATTACTCTGGAGAATCTCCCGCTGACTCGATGACAGCGATTGTCTAAAGGCCAACCGCTAATTGTCGGATTCGAGGCATCCGCTCGCCAGACGTCGAGCACCGCTTCACGCTGCAGTGCGGCGGTGGTGACGAAAGTCCTTTGTGCATCATCACCGATTAGGGGCGCGCCATGGTAAATGATCGGGGCGTATCTTGTTCTGCCGTTGTCAAGAACTGGAATACCGCACGACCAAGGCAACGCGTGCCGGATCGCGAACGCCCGGTATGGACCGTGTAGTGACCTTCCCAGGTCTTCGGGGCAACCTCCAGAAATGAGGTAATTGTAACATTCTTCTAAAACGTTCTTGGCACCATCATCACGCTTCGCTTCTTGGCGACAGTGGAGCAGGAGATAGACATAATAACCAAGATGGGGATCAGTCCGTAATTCAAGAATCTTCTGGCACGCCAACTCGAGCTCTTTTTGCAAGAAGCTGTTTTTCGTGACCTCCTGGCGGGTCAACCTTGCAACGAGATCAACCATCTCGCGTCCGAAGTTGGTCAGGTGCCCCAGGCGCGTATCATCTTTGCCTACGGCGATTCTTGCAATGCAGTCTGCCTCCACGGGAAGCTCCAACTCCTCGAGCTTCGTGTCGGCGAACCTTCTAACCGCAAATCCGACTTTCCTCGATGGGCCCTCGTAATAGGTGAGGACCGACAGCTGCTGGCAAAGACCCGCTGTTCCGGCTTTCCGGCGAACCACGTCTTCCAGCTTATACAGCACATCTTCGTCTGTGATAATACAATCATTACTGTGAGATGGTTCGTGGTCTTTATCGTCGCGGCGTTCCCCCCGCACTGCGCGCTGCAGGACATCAGTCAAAATGCCGGCTGTCCTTCCCATTCCTCCGTGCGCATCGTCCCAGACTGAGATCTCATGGGCGAATGTCGAGACTCCCACGAATGTTGTTCGCACGGCGTCACCCAGCACAGCGTCACGCATGCGAGCGAGAATGAGTTCTCGCGGAGATCGCCTGCGGTCGTCTCGCCGCGAGCGTACTGAATGGCAGACGTCGAAGAACATCGTGAGGGTGGCGGGATCAGGCCTCTTAAACTTTTCTGCAAGCCGCTCCAGGGAGAGGGCACAGCCACGCCAGTCCAACGAATCGTTCCTCGTGTTTCGAGCGATCAAAAAGCCGCCGTCGTCACCCGGAACGCCGTGACCTGCCCAAAACACGACGATATCTGGGTTGTGTCCCGACCCTCGACTTCGTCTAGTCGATTCTAGGAAAGCATCGATCTGATCATTAAGATCAGCTAAAGAAGTTCTCGCCGCCGGAACCAGCCAAAGGTTACGATCGGGGTATCCTATCCAGCGGAGCGTCTCTCGGAGGGTTGTCGCGTCGGAGTGCGCGCCCCGGAGGTTAGGGAAGTGGTCGTACTCGTCGATTCCGACGAGAAAAGCGTAATGGTTGAGAAATAGCTCCCTGGGGTCCATCGTGAAACCGCTCCACCTCCCCGTTTCGGTTGCTTACCCGGAGACCAGGGACTGTTGGAGCTCGACGGCTTCGGGATGGTCGGGGCTCCAACGGAGGCACTCGTCAATAACCTGGAGTGCTCTTTTCGTCTGGCCGCGGAGGTGGAGTTCCTGGGCCTGGAGGTAGTGCCGCTCGGCGAGCAGGGACCGGGTCCGGGCGTTGCTCTCGTCATGGCCGAGGGCGCACCGAAGCCAACGGATGGCGTCTTCGTACTGTTCCGGCTCGCTGTTCGCGGTGGCCGCCGCACAGTGGATGTCGATCATCTTATCGAGGACGTCGGGATCATCGGGCCCCAACTTCCAGGCGTAGTGGGACTCGGAGACCGCTAGGGCGAACTGGCGCCGCTCAAGGCAGGCGCGCGCTTTGGTCAGGGCGAGTTGCGAACGATAGGCGGGGGAGGTAGGGCCTAAGGTGGCCTGCCGGTGCGAATCGGGGAGGTCGTCGAGTACGGCCTGCGCTTCGCGGATCAGTTCATTCAGCTCGTCTCTGGCCCGCTCGGCCTCGCCATCTTTGACCAGTTGGCTGATTCGCCGCTGGAGAGAACCCGGCGCGAGCAGCCCGGGCGTGTTCGTCACCTGATCGACTGTCAGCGTCGCCGGAGCCGGGAACGCGGCGCTGGCCGGAGCACCTTCGGTGAGAGACACCGTTGCCCGGAGCGCAACGCCGTCGGCGGCGGGCAACTTTGCCTCGCGGGTGTCGACGACTCGTTCGGCTTCGAACCGCACCGGTCCCGGCTCGGAGCCCAGTCCGGCCGCATGCAGGGCCGCGCCCACAGCGAGTGATGTGGGCGGTGGCGCCACGACCGGCGCGTTACCTACCGCCTCGGCGAGCAGGGACCGCAGCGCCGGAATGCGGGTGGTGCCCCCGGTGAGCACGACAGCATCGAGCTCCGTTCGCGACATACCCGCCTTCTGCAGGAGATCCTCGATCAGGCGGATCGCGGGCAGGAACGCGTCCCGGACGACCTCCTCGAAGTCTTGCCGCCGGAAATTGACCTGCAGCACCCCCCCGGATCGGCGGACGATGCCCAAAGGGAACTCGGCCAGCTCGGTGGCTCCGAGCCGCTCCTTGACAGTCTGAGCGGCGGCTCGGACGGACATCCACCGGGCCTCCTCCCACTGGCCCTCGCTCAGCACCCAGCCGCTGGCGCGGATCGTGTGAAGGAGGCTTTCCAGCACGAGCTGGTCGAGATCGGCACCTGCCATGCCGCCGCCCTCGTAGGCCAGGACACGGACGTGGCCCTTCACCACCCGGGTCAGGCCAAGCTCAAAGCCGTGATACCCGGCGCCGAAGACGAGCACGGTCGCGGGCGAGGGTCGGCCGGTGGTGTGCGCAGTCACCGCGCCGACCGAGTCGTTGATCAGGTGTGCGGCGGTGAATCGCGCCGCGAGCGCCGCGTCGTGCAGAGCTTCCCGTTGCGAGGTCGGGTAGAGGGCCGGCACGCAGATAACCGCCTGGGCCACTGGCCGGCCAGTTTGCTCCTCGACGCTGCGCTTGGCTTGGGACAGAGCCTTGGTCAGCGTCTGTGATGGTGCTGGCGAGCCATCGTCGTAGCTGAGCTGAGCAGAGGCTCCGAGCCTGCTCTTGAGGCTGGGAAACGACACGCCTGAGCGGCTGGCCGGGGAGCGTTCGCAGAACAGCCACCCGGCCTCCTCGACGGGCCCGTGCTCAAAGCTGACCGCTTCGGAGCCATCGGTGGCATAAGCCACCCGCAGACCCATGCTCCCGAGGTCGATGCCAATGTGAAGCGGTTTCATCAGCTGCCCTACTTAGTCACGGTTGGGCACCGCGAGCAGGCCGTCAAAGTCACGGTCGGGGACCTCGGCCACGCCCTGACGGCGCTCCAGAATCTTCTTCACGATCGCATTGAGAGCTTTGCTCTTCTCGGTGGCCTCGGCGCGGTCGCCCCGGGCCCACGCCTGCTGGACGACTGCGACGGCCCCCTGGATCCTTCTGGTCTCTTCGACAGTGGCTCCCTCCCTCGCTCGGTCAGCGGAGCACAGCCGGATGGCCACCTCGCAGGAAAAGATGTCATTCATGATCAATTGAGCTATCCGGGGTCTACCGGAGTCACGCCAACCGGTGTCGATGTCGCCCCTGAGCTTGCGTGCCTGCTCAGGCTCCATGTAGGACTCGTATGCGTCGAGGAAGCGTTGGGCGAACTCGATCGTGTCCGCCAGCTCGTCTTCCGGAGAGCGCCGGCCACCGTCCTTCTCACCGGCGGCAGGCCTGGTCCGGGGTTGGCCGTGGCGTAGTGGTGCGGTGCGGAAGAACTCACTTCCCGGCACCGAGACGGTAACCGTGATGATGCGGTTACGGTCGAAATTGAGGCTTACCTCGACCGGCGAGTTCGCGTCGAAATGTTCCGGGAGCTCGCATTCGATCACACCCTGCTCGCTGTTCCGGCTGGCCACCGGCTCGTTGCCCTCGAACACCGGCACCTTGATCCTTCGATCGGTGGCCTGGAACTGCTCCTTCTTCGGTGTGGAGAGGGGGTAGGGCGTCCCGCTGGGGATGATCGGCACGAAGACGTCGGCGTCGGCTCCCTTGACGGCTCTGATGCCGAGCGCCATTCCCGTCACGTCATCGACCTTGACGTTGCCAACGGTGCGGGCGGTGGCCAGGTCTGCGCCACACTTGCATTTCTCGGTGGTCTCGTCGTTGACGGCCCGGCAGTCCGGATTCGGGCACTCGACACCGGTAGTGCCGGCGGCGAGAACTGCGGCGCCGAGCGCGACGCACTCCATCGGGTTGACCGTGCGCCGTACCTTCCCCGCGAATATGCCTTCGACGCGCTCGTAGACAAGGGGGGTCATCGTGGACCCTCCCACCAGCAGCACGTCGGAGATGTCGTCCGGAACCAGCTGCTGCTTGCGCAAGGCCTCGTTGGCAAGGTCGATGGCTCTGGCGACCGAGCTCTCGATCACATCCTCGAACTCCGCCCGGGTGATCGTGAGGTCGTCGACATCGATCTTCAAGCCTCGGATGTCGGTGGCCGCCGGGATCGTGATCGTCGCCGTGCTCTGCTCGCTGAGCTGGCATTTCGCCTGCTCAGCTGCTTGCTTGGCAAGCAGTCGGAAGCGCAGATCCCCAGCTGGGTCACCCCCGTAATGCTCCTTTATCCAGGCAATGATCCGGTCGACGATCGCGTAGTCGAAGTCGTCACCGCCCAACCAGTTATCACCCAGGTAATCGAGGACGACGAACCGAGGCTGGCCGGACTTGGGCTGCACCATCTGGAGGATGGAGACGTCGAAGGTCCCGCCACCCAGGTCGAAGACGAGGATCCGGTGCTTGTCGGGGTTTGGCACCTCGACGCCGAATGCGATGGCCGCCGCGGTCGGCTCGTCAAGGATTCGTCGGACCTTCAGCCCGGCCTTCTCCCCAGCATCCCGAGTCGCAGCGCGCTGGCCTTCTTTGAAGTAGGCCGGGACGGTGATCACCGCATGAGTCACTTCTTCACCCAACTTGCGGGTGGCGTCTTTTTTGATCTTGCGGAGGATCATGGCCGAGACGTCTGCCGGTGTGTGGGCCTCGCCGCGCAGCAGCACATGGACCCGCGGGTCACCGTCAGAACCGGCGGCCAGCTGGTAATTGACCCGTTCCCGCACCTTCTCGATCTCGGGATCATCGAAGTCGCGCCCCATGAGGCGCTTGACCGAGAGGATGGTGTCCTCAGGTGCCCCCAGAGCGTTGTTCAACGCGTACTCGCCGACGATCACCTCGTCGCCCGCCATCGAGACGGCTGATGGCGTCCAACGCTTGCTCTGGCTGTTCTCCAGGACCCTGGCCAGCGTCTGTCCAGGTTCGCAGTAGGCGGCGACCGAGTTCGTCGTACCGAGGTCGATGCCGATGGCTTTCATCCGGAGTCCTCCTCACCCGACCGGCCAATGATCACTTGGGCGGGTCGCAGTACCCCGCCATGCCATTCATAGCCCCGCTGGATCACCTCGACAACGATGCCGCTCCGGGAGGCCGGCGCCGGTTGGACGGCGACCACCTGGTGCACCCGCGGGTCTACCGCAGCTCCCACCGGGTGCGTGGCCCGCACCCCGACATCCTCAAGCGCGGCGTTGAGCTGGCGGGCGATGAGCCGGCAGGTGCGGGTCACCCCAACCTCGGCCGCACCGGGATCCTCGCCGAGTAGGCGGTCGAAGGAGTCCATGACGTCCAGCAACGACAGGAGCAGCCCTGACATCTCACGACGGTGTTCTGCGCGCTGCTCGGAGAGCTCGGTGGAATAGTCGAGCATGTCGAGAATCTTTTGCATCCCGTCGCGATCCAGATCTTCACTCACCGGTCGAACTCCACGATGTCCGGGCCGGGAAGCGGCGGGGGTTGATCGAAGGCAGCAATGCCCGGGGCGGCGAGAGAGTCGAGTGTGATCTCGTGAAACTCCCCGTCAAGGTCACACAGCTCGGCCGGGTTCGTCCTGCGCTGCTGCCGGAGTTCGGCTAGGACGGCCCGCCGGGCGCTGGACGCCTCGACGCCGATGTCGATGTCGTAGAGCAGGAAGTCCACCGCAAGCCGCCGCTCGAGCGTGCGCAACTCGTCCCACGCGCCGCGCACCTCCGAACCCCAGCGGTCTTGTTCCATGAAGTGGTAGGAGGCGTCGCGGATGTCCTGCATGCTCGAGCTCGGGCCGACGCCGGCCTCCGCGAGAATGTCGTACGGGGAGCCGCTATCCTCACCGGCTTGCGGGTCCTTCAGCATCCTGTGCTCCACTCCGGCCGGGCTGACAGCTGGGTGACCGCGTTGCTGAGCCTCGCCCGGACCGCCGCGCTGGCATGGGAGCGGACTGCGGCGATCAGGTTGAGTAGGCTGGCGACGGGACGCTCCTCGATCTCTCGATCGGCCTGGCCGATGAGCTGCGCGGCTTTGGTCGGCCCGTCCGCAGCGGAGACCGTGGAACGCTCGCGGAGCCGCCGGTCCAACTCTTCGTCGGTCAGTTCGTCAAAACACCATTGCTCGAACTCACCGAGAACCTCAGCGAGCACAGCGCCGAACGGAATGTAGTTCGGAGTCCGCAGCAGCCCCTCGTGAACGATCGAGAGCGCCTCATCGAGCAGGCCCAGCTGCTGAGCGGTATTTGACTGGTGGTGCAAGCTTTGTGCCCAGTAGATGAGTCCATGGGCGAGGTTGTCCCGGGTGTCGAGGGAGTCGGGGTTAAGCGTCAGCGCGTGCCGCAGGTCATCGACGCCCCGCTCGAAGCTGGGCTCGTCGTACTCGTAGCACCAGCAGCCACGCCAGACCCCCCGGGTGGTAAGCAGCTCGGCCTCTTTGGCCGTGAGCTGACCCGCGTCCACGTTTCCGACCAGCTGCCGGGCGGCGATGACGAGGTCGATGGCGTCGGTCATCCGGTCGTCTGCCAGCCGCGTACCCCAGTGCTCGTCCCTGAGCAGGTCGGCCCGGCCCAGCGCCACCGGAACGATGGCCTGCTTGATGCGCACCGAGTCACCGACGTTGGCGGCCACCTCGATCGCTTCCCGCCAGTGCTGTAGCGCAGTGTCCAGCCCTGGGCGGCCGTCGACCAGCGCCGCTTGCGCCTTGGCGAGGAATGCGCGGGTGGCGAGGTCGACCGCATCCCGGAGAAACCGGGTGCGGCGATGAGACAGACCCGCGTGGCCGGGGTTGCGTTCGGCGAACTCTGCGCATTCGGCGCAGCCCGTCCCGCCCGCGCTCAACTCGTGGCCGCAGTCGGCCGGCAGGTCCTTGAAGGCGACCTGATGGAGGCCGCGCAAGGCCTCGACCGCTCGTTCCGGCCGGTTCTGCTCCAACAGCACGGTGGCCTCGGCGAGCTCGGAGAACGCGCAGCGCAGCCGGAAACCCGCCCCGCCCTCCTCCGCATCGAGCCGGACCACCAGGTGGCCCAGGGGGGCGCGCAACTCCGGGTGGAGGCGGACGAACAGCGGACCATACGCCGAGGTCGTCGATTCGGCGTCTCCGGCCACCCCACCCGTGCCGGCGAGGGTGCGCCCGGCGGCCATCTCCACCGCCAGCGCCAGCCGCAGCCGGCCATAGCGCTCCGCGTGCTCGACCTGACCGTCGAGGCGGGACCGGTTGGCCACCTCAGCCAGCCGATCGGACAACCAGTCGACCACCGCGTGACGCGCGCGCGACAAGTCTGCCGCCGAGACCGCGAACTGGTAACAGGCGGCTCGCTGGCCACGCCACGACGCCCAGTACGGGTCGTCACTGAGGACGCGGCCCCAGTAGGCGATGGCCCGCTCCCAACCCCGCGCCGCGTCCTCGTGCTGCCCGACGTTCCCGCGTTCGATCGCATACCAGGTCCACGCAACGGCCAGAGCATGGGCCACACCACTTGCGCTGAGATCTTTGTGAAGGCGTCCTTCCCACTCCGCGATCGCCGCGTCACGCTGGCCCGACAGCAGCGCGAACAGGGGCGAGTCGGGATCGAGTTTGCTCTGCAAGTGGGAGAGCAGCTCGCCGGGCGGACCGGTTTCGAGGTCGCGTTGCGCGCGGGACAGGGCCGGCCCGTCGGCCAGCCGGTAGAGGAGGGCGTCGACCTCCAGACGCTCGGGACGCGAGCGCAGCCGTTCCCACGCCATTCGCACCTCGGGGTTCCACAGGTCGTTGGCCATCAGAACGAACGACGCGTCCATGACCTCCTGTGCTGTGGAACTCGGCGTGATGTCCGCGGCTCGCAGCGTCTGGTATGGGGATGCGAGGTATGTGGGAGTGGCGGGATCCTCTGCGAAGCTGCGGCGAGGCAGCCCATCCAGCCAGGGCAGGGCGTCGCGAAGCTCCCTCAGCCGGCTGGCCGCCTGGTGGGCCTCGGCTAGCTCGTGAGCAACCGACTCATATGCGGCCAGAGCCGCAGTCCAGTCTGCGCTGTCCCCAAGGTGCCGGCCTTCCATGTACATTGCGCGCGCCGGCGCGTCCCGGAATTGGCCGCATGCCCGGTAGGCCTCGGCGGCCCCTACCCATTGGCAGGCTTCCTCCGCCACCCGGCCGCAGGCGTAGCCGCCGAGGAGCCCGGCCGCCTCGCGCAGGTCTACGGCCACCTGGGCTGACCCGGCGAGGGCCTCGATCACCTCGTTCCAATCGTGCGTGCTCGCCGCCAGGCAGGCCCGCGCGTACGGAAAGCGCTCAGCGGTGTCTGAATACTCCGGGATGGCCTGGTAGGCACCGACGACGACCTCCCACTGGCCCGCTTCCTCCCCGTGACGGGCCGTTACATAGGGCAGGCGATCTATGACGTCGAGGTAGCCATCAGGCACCTGCCGGTAGGCTTCGACCGCAGCGTCCCACTGGGCTCGTGCCTGCGCCCCCCGGCCCGCAGCATAAGGCCAGCGGGTGGCCACGTCGCGCTGGCCGGTGCCGAGGGTTTGGTAGATCCCGGCTGCCCGGTCCCAGTGCTCGTCCTCCTCGGCCACGCGGGCCTCGGCGTAGCTGCGCAGCCGGCCGAGGTCGCCGTCGTGGAAGCCAGCGTCGAGTCCGGCCAACACCTCGATCACCGTGGTCCACGCGTTCTCGCCCTCAGCCACCCGCGCGTTGGCGTATCCACGTCGCAGGGCAACGTCAAGGTGGGTATCCTTCAACAGATCGAAAGCCGAGAGAACCCCCGGCCAGTCCGCGGTCAGCTCCGCCGACCGGCCCCGCGCGTAGGGTAGCCGCTCGTCACGGTCGCGATAACCGGTCCGCAGCAACACATAGGCGTCGGCGGCCTGGGACCACTCACCGTCCAGCTCGGCTGCCCGCCCCTGCGCGTACGTCTTTCGCCGGCCGGTGTCGGCGTTGGGCAGCTCGCCGACTTCCCCGTAAGCGTCCCGGGCATCGGCCCAGCGTCCCTCATCCTCGGCGAGCCGACCCGCGGCATAGGCCAGCCGTTGCCTCCCATCGCGATAATCGAGCGTGCGGAATATCTCGAACTGCTCGACAGCCGTCGGCCAATCCTCCTTGCGCTGCGCTGCCAGCCCTTCCTCATAACGCTCGTGAAGCAGGCGACGCTCGTTCGCCTGCGCGACCTCCACCTTGAGTCGGTTCACGATCGGCGTGGGCACGCCTAGTAGGTCTGGCAGTGCAATTTTCGCTTTGGGGGGATCGCTTGCCAGGCCGAGGCACAGATCGTCAATGTGCTGAATAGCCAGCTCGATACAGGCCTCTTGCTCCAACCTTTTGAAGAGCGCTTGATGCTGTTTGTCGCTTGTGTTCTCCTGACCGTGAACGGCCAGGCCCAGTACCTTCTCCCAGTCCCCCATAGCTCGACGGAAGAATGCCGCAGGGGCTAGATTCGCTGAGACAGGATTGTCCCTGACGCGTTTTGTGGCCTCAAGGCCGTCCCGCAGTGGATCGTCTGGATGAGCGCTGGTGACCTTGAAGAGCTGGCCACGGGAGCACCCGTCCACCATGCACAGCACGGGTGCGCACCACTCGATCCGAGTGTCCGCTCGGATGTCCTCCATCTGGTGCCGGGCCAACTGGACGGCCTCGTCGATCGTCTCGTTATTACACAGTGCGCGAAACAGTGGAGCGGTGAAACGCGAGGCCGCCTCATCGGTGACCGCAGTTGACATGCCCACGACTGCGGGGATCCGGTTACTGATCAGTGCCTGTGCAACACCGGAGAGCGGCTCTCCGCTCACGACCTTGGCCCCGACGCAGAGGTTG
The DNA here is from genome assembly GCA_050699875.1 of Pseudonocardiaceae bacterium. GTDB lineage: Bacteria > Actinomycetota > Actinomycetes > Mycobacteriales > Pseudonocardiaceae. The sequence goes on along the minus strand of JBOHFX010000002.1, from coordinate 22,557 downwards.
AGGACGACCAGGCGCACCCGACGCGAGTTACCCAGGGTCCCTGCCAGGATATCAGCGCGGACGCGGTGGGCCGATCCGTTGTCGTCCTCCAGGACGACGCACGCCTGACCCTGGTCCGGGCTGGTCTCACCGTGGGCGATCAGCAGGACCGCCAGGGGGTTTCCCCGCTTCCTCACCCTCTTGGCGAGTTCGGCGAGGGTGGGCGGACCCACGCTGTCCCGTCCCGCCCCCAGGAATTCGAGATCCGCTCCCTCGGCCGCGGTGAAACCCCTCAGGGCTTTCTTGAGTTGGGCGACCTCAGCGCTGACCTTGAGGGTTTGCCAGCCGGGGGGAGACGCCCCCACAACCAGGATGGACAGTGGCTCCCGGTCGTCCTGTGGTTCCGGCAGCCGTGGAGTCCTCTGGGTCACTTGCACCGAGCGGACCACGGACAGGCTCGCGTTCAACGCCAGAGCGCGCCCTATCTTGTCGTCCAGCGGGGGACATAAGATCTCCACCGGCAGGTCGCTCAGCGTGGCTGGTAGGTCGAAGCGCAGCCGAAGCTCGCAGCCTTCGACCTCGGCGATGCCTTTGCTGGCCGCGAGACAGTCCCGGATCGGGGTCGGGAGGAGGGCTGTGAACAACTCACGTCCCAATTCGGTGAGGCGGGAGTCGATCGGGCTGACGCTGCTGCTCGGGGCCGTTTGACCGAACGCTTCGGAGAACAGCTCATCCAGCCTCTCCGCGTAGCTGAACGGGGGGCGCCAGGCGATGACGTCGACCGCCGAGGCGGGGCCGTTGGCGAGCACGAGGTACCGGTTGCCGCCAATGTGTCGGAAACGGATCCTCAGCTCCTCGAGCGCCTCTGCGCCCCGTTCGCTCGCCATCGATCAGGATCCCGCTCGTCCGCGGTCTCGCAGCGGTGTGGCGTACCTCTGGACGGTCTGCCGGCTATGGCGAAGCTCGACATCGTCCGGAAGTTCAACCAGCCCTTGATCCAAGACTTCAAGCGCCTCCCTGTATCGGGCTGCGGCCGCCAAGCCTAGGGCCCAGCGATTGCACACCGTTCGTAGCTCCTTGCGCACCGAGACCAGCTGCTGTTCAAACTCCGGGCTGCCGGACAGCTCCGCAGCAGCGCCCTCAAGCATACGTTTCGCTTCCCGCAACGATTCGTATTCTCCCACGCGATCGCCCAGGTCACGTCGCTGATCAGCGAGCCGCTGCAAGGCCAGCGACAGGTTGACCAGCGGCCTGGCCGAATGCGGGCTGAAGCGTGCCGCGCGGCGCAGGTCGCTGAGTGCAGGTTCTAGACGGCCGTCGTTTGCCGCGGCCACGCCCCGATCGCAGAGGAGCTGCCCAAGTTCGCTGTGCAGCTCCTCCCGCGCCGGTGAGTCGGGAAGCACCTGCTGCGCCGCCTCCACCAGCTTGATCGCTGCTCCGAGGCGCTCTGCCTTGTCAAGGGATTTGACCCGGCCGAGCGCGGTGTCGGCGATATGGCGTTGGGTCTGCTCCTGGGCCCCCACGATGGCAGCGGCCCTGATGGCGTCGGCCCAGAGGCGGACGGTGGTACCGACATCGTCGGGGTCCGAGGCCACCACTCGCCGCGCCACGGCGAGCTGGGCAGTGATCGACAGCCGCGCTGCGTCCTCGGCGAGGCGCTGACCTTTGCCGAGCAGGTGGGCGTAGCTGGGGTGGCGAGCGTCGAAGTCCGGACATGCTGCAGCGCAGACCTTCGGGTATCCCTCCGGCGCAGTGGCCAACCGGCAACGCTCGCAAGCCACCGCATCCAGAGCGGCAAGCGCCTCCTCCGGCCGCTCCGCTGCAAGGAGGGCGGTCGCCACCCCGAGACCCGAGAACAACTGACGCAGCTGCCGCCACCGGTCAGATCGGGAATCGTCGGGTGCCGGTTCACGAGCGACGAACTCCCCCCACGCGCCCTGCAGGCCCAACAGCGAGATCATGAAAGGTCCGCAGACCAGGAGACCATCGTCCGCGGAGGGGAAGCCACCTAGCTCGCCTAGCAGACCGGCGGCGGCCATCTCCCGCAACAAGAGCAGCTCGTAACTCGGGCCCGCTTGCGCATATGCGTGGCGTTCGGTGTGCCGGCGGCAATCCGCGAGCGCCGCTGGTGGTATCGCGGCCCGGTACCGAGACGCCGCGCTCGACCGGAATCGTTCCCAGAAAACCTCGTCGTTCATGACCGCGGCTAGCGCCGCGATGCCGGCCGGGACCGAGACCGACTCTTGCCCGCCGTTGAGCCACAAGGCGGTGACCGCATGGAGCACCCGGTTGTCGGCCGGGTTTCTTCGGAGGACCTCCTCCAAATAGGAGCCTGCCTGCCGCCTCCGCCCGGCCACCAGCAGGATGAGCCCTTCTAGCAACGGTGCCGGCGCAAGCCGCCCGTCAGCGGGCGACGAGCCCGCCAGCATCCCGGCCGCGTCCTGCCACGATCCCGCCTCAACGGCACGAATGGCGAGCAAGCGTTCGACGTGGGCAAGCCCGGCGCTGGCTGCCGGCAGATCGGGGCGCGCCGTGGTTACCGCTGCCAGAATGGACCTCGCCTCGTCGAGTTCTCCTCGCGCCGCGGACGCCAAGCCGTGCAGCAACCCGGCGCGGGCTCCTGGCCGGGACGACAGGTCGACCTCGGTACACCGACCGGCGTGGATGAGGCAGTGACCCATCAACGCCGCTGCCAGATCAGGTTCCTCTCCGGCAAGCAGCAGATCAGCTGCTTCCGACCAGCGGCCGGCTCCTAGACAGCGGGCAAGGCGCCGTACATGCTGGCCAGGCCGGTCGGCGACGCGGAGCAATTCCCCCTCAGCAGTGATCGCATCACCAGCTTCCAGAGCACAACGCACTACTGTTAGCCGGGCCGGCCGGCTAACCCCCTCATGGTCGCAGGCGCGTTTCAACAGCGGTAGGGCTGTCGATGGGTCACCGTCAGCCCATTCCATGAGAGCGAGGAAGAAAGGGAAACGGTAGTCATCGGATACCAACGCGGCGGCGGCCCGGAGGTGGTCCTTCGCTGCGTCGTGCCCTTCCCGACCCCTGTCGGCGAGTACCCGTGCCGCTATTCGTAGCCTCACTTCGGCTAAGACTCGAATCGTCGCGAAGCCACCAATGTCGCAACTGATACAGTCCTCCAGCAGTGACAGTGCGGCATCGTAATTCCCGACCGCGATTCGCTCCCGAGCCAACTCGTGCTTCGCGGTGCCGAGCAGATGTTCGAGCTGCCGGCCGGAATGACGACTCTGAAGCTTTCCCCAGTTGTCAATGCTTTCTTGGAAGTCGCCGAGCTGAAACGAGGCCCAGCCGGAATGGTAGAGCACGCCATCATCGGGGTGTCTGGCCAGGCGGGCGCGCCGTAACCATTTCGTAGCCACCTCAGGATGACCGAAATGGGTGTGCAGGATCCCGACGCGGCCGCAGGTCAACGGCGAGACATCGCCCAACGCTGCCGCGCGCATGTACCACCCGAGCGCTTCCTCTGGTTTCGCCTGCAATTCCAGCGTGACACCCATCAACTCGCACGCTCGGACGCTGGAAGGGTTTCTGTCGAGCAGCGTTCGCAGTATTCTTTCCCCCTCCATCCACTCTCCTTGCTCGAGACGGAGCGAGACCAGGACAAGCAGGGCTGCATCGTCGAGGCCACCCTGCTCCTCCGCGGCCAGCAGGTCCTCGAGGGCAGCAGCGAGATCCCCGATCTTGAAACGAGCGTAGGACCTCTGGATGGCAATCGATGACTCACGCGGGTTGAGACGTAATGCAGCCGTTAAGCTTCGATCGGCTCCCCGGTAATCAGCGAGCCTTCCCTGGGAGCAGCCTTGCCAGTAAAGCGGTTCCCATTCATCGGGAGCGGCGTCGCACGCATTAAGGAACCAGCCGAGTGCTCGATCCGGCGATCCCCTGATCAGTTCGATCCGGCCGAGCCCGATTCGAGCCCGCATCACGACGTGCCGGGCCGCTTCAGCTCCTTCGGACGCTGAGCCCGCCTCACAGGCTGCCTCGAAGTACGCAAGTTCGGCAGCCTCCAGCTGCCCGTCGACTCGGTGGCCCTCACCTCGGGCGAGGGCCACCTCGGCCACGGTCCGAGCCGGCTCGGAAGGGGTCATCATGGTCACTCGTCGGGCTCGGTGCGCCATTCTTTCTTGCTCCGGTTGTAACGCAGCCGCCCCCGCGTGCTGGACAGGTCCAACCCAAACAGCTGGCGGTAGGCCTCTAGCGGCAGGTCGGACTCCAACTCGACTCGAAGACCTTCGGTCTCGTCCCGCAGCTCAAGCACACGCCTGCTGTCCGGTAGTTCGCGTCGACCGTGCAGCGCCTTGCCGACGAGAGCTTTGAGCTGTGCGTACGCGTCGTCGGCGAATTCCTGCGCAAGGTGCTCAAGGAAAGGCTTCACCGGCAGGTACAGCAAAACTAACCAGAGAAGGTCGCTAACGCCCCGGCGCACGGGGACTGCCTTGAACGTCGGCTCGAGGCCGAGGGCACGGACGTCATGGAGGAGCTGATCAGCGTCCTCGGGCGGGACGTCAGCAGTGACGTGGACGGCAACCGGGATGGTCATCGGTCCATCGTGCCATCGCAAACCCGCAAGTGAGGCTCTGCTGCCATCGGGCTCCCTGGGCGAGCAGCGCTCAGTGCTCGCTGGAGTGATACCGCTGCACCACCACGTGGCCGCGACCGCGGCTGATCAGCCATGCCAGCACCTCGCCGATTGTGCGCAAGGTCATCGTCGTGCCCGGTCACCATGCCAGCTAGGGCAGCAATCGCCTGCGGCGTCCCCTATCTGGTCGGCTTCTACCGGAGTAGTCGACAGCTGACCGGGTACGTCTGATTGGTACGACTGGACGTGATACCTGGAGGGGCGCCATGGCAACCGGGGAAACCGGCTTCGACGACGTGACATTCGACTTGATCTCGGTGCAGTACCACTCGCTGAAGGCAGGACACGACTACGGTCAGTACGTCCGCGACGCGGACAACGCCGGCCTGACCGACATCGCGGACTTCTTCCGGCAGGTGATGAAGGAAGACTCGGAGCGTGCCGCCAAGTGCCACGAGTTCTTGACGAAGATGTCCGGCAGTGACAAGGCCGGACCGGCGGTGAAGTGACCTGGTATCTGATCAGAGCGAGGCGGCACGGCTATAGCGCGCTGAGCGCGGGCACGCGAGCGATCTCGCGGGTGATGGTGTCCAGCGCGGCCTGGGACGCAGCGTCCGCAGCGCGGTAGATGACGAGGCGGTGATCCGGGTCCTGCAGTGGGATCAACACTTCGAAATCAACGGTGAGCGCTCCCACTCTAGGGTGCAGCAGTGGTTTTTGCCCGCGCCCGTTGACCCGGACGTCCCGCAGTGCCCACAAGCGGGCGAACTCCTCGCTACCCGAGGTGAGCTGGCTGACCAGCTCGTCGAGTGCCACATCGTCGGGTCGCGCAGCCCACGCCGCGCGCAGATCGGCGATGCCCTCGCGGATCACTCGTTCGCGATCACGATAGAAGTCGCGGAACGCGGGATGCAGCATGCACAGCCACAGCCCGTTGCGCTGCTCGTCGGGTAGCGTGTCGAAGTCGAGCATCAGCCCAGCCATCTCGGGATTCCAGGCCAGGATGTCGAACCGGTGGTTAAGCAGCATGGCCGGCAGTGGTGACAGGTCGTGGACCAGCCGGGTGATCGGAGCTGTCCGGGTGGTCGGGCGCCGCCTACGGACCGGCCGCTGCTGAGCCAGGTCAAACAGGTAGGCACGCTCGTCCTCATCCAGCCGCAATGCGCGGGCCAGCGCGTCGAGCACCTCCGGGGAGGGACGAAGCCCCCGTCCCTGCTCCAAGCGGACCACGTAATCGACGCTGACGCCGGCCAGCTCGGCGACCTCCTCGCGGCGCAGGCCCGGAGTACGGCGCAGCCGTCGACGCTCGGGCAACCCGAAGTCACTGGGATCCAAGCGCTCACGGCGGGTCCGCAGGAAGGCCGCCAACTCCTGAGTCACGTCCACGGTGGCACTCATTGCTTCGATCCTACGGTCGCGTCGCCTGGGATCGGCAGTCCCAGGAAGACCCTTCCCTTACCCCACACCTGCGGTTGGCGCAGCCTGGACCTGCGCGGTGGGAAACCCGGCGCGCCGCACGATGTCAGCACAATGTCAGGAGGCCAGTGTGGCCGAATCACTCTCCCTGGACACCTACCGCCTGCTGGGCCGGTCCGGCCTTCGGGTCTCGCCGCTGTCGTTGGGGACCATGACCTTCGGGTCCGACTGGGGCTGGGGCGCGGACACCGACGAAGCGCGCCGGATCTTCGACGCTTACGTCGACCGCGGCGGCAACTTCATCGATACCGCAAATCAGTACACCAATGGCACGTCCGAACAACTCCTCGGCGAGTTCGCCGGTGCCCGGCGTGAGCGCTTGGTGCTCGCCACCAAGTACACGGTGACCAGGCACGCCGACGACCCGAACTCGGGCGGCAATCATCGCAAGAGCATGGTCGGATCGGTCGAGGCGAGCCTGCGCCGGTTACACACCGACTACATCGACCTGCTCTACCTGCACGCCTGGGACGCCACCACTCCGGTGGAGGAGGTGCTGCGGGCCATGGACGATCTCGTCCGCGCGGGCAAGGTCCTCTACCTGGGCATCTCCGACACGCCTGCCTGGCAGGTCTCGCGGATGCAAGCGATCGCGGAGCTGCGCGGCTGGGCACCGCTGGTGGCACTGCAGATCGAATACAGCCTCATCGAGCGGACCGTGGAGCGCGATCTCATCCCGATGGCACGCGAGATGGGGCTCGGTGTCATTCCCTGGTCGCCACTGGCCAGCGGCGTGCTGACGGGCAAGTACAGCCGAGCTGACCTGGACCACGGGGGCGGGACGGGCTCAGCCGAGGGAACCCGCAAGAACGTCGCGGCGGCCAGTGGTGCCCTGACCGAACGCGGCCTGGCCATCGCCGAGGTGGTGAAGGACATCGCCGCCTCGATGGGCACCACACCGTCGCAGGTGGCGCTGGCCTGGACAATGCTCAACCCCGCGGTGACCGCACCGATCATCGGCGCACGAACCCTCGCGCAGCTCGAGGACAACCTGGGCGCACTCGACGTGCGATTCGACAACGGTCAGCTGGCCAGCCTTGAGCAGGCGAGCGCTGTCGACCTCGGCTTCCCCCACGAGTTCTTGACCCGACCCTTGACACGTGGCGTCATGTTCGGTGATATCAAGATCGAGGCTGCCTCCTTGCACGGGTAGGTGCGGACCACTGGTCGTCCCAGATCCCGGCGATGGTGACCGACTTAACTACCGATCACGCCGGGGAAGATGAGGCCGGGTTTCCACACCGAGACCACCGACGGTCGCGGATTGCTGCCCGGGCCATCCGGCCAGTTTGACGCGGGCTGCTCGGCCGAAGCCCCGGTGACCTCACCGGGGTGCTGCACGGCGACCAGTGCCAGCCGTTCCTCGATCACCGGTCCGCACGTCTCGGCGCCGCGGGGCACGGTGAGGAACTGCTTGACCTGCCCGCGGAACGGGCCGTCGAGCGGCACCGCGAACAGCCCGTCGTTGGAACCCAGCGCGTTGCCGTCGGTGCCGATCCACAGGTTGCCCGCGGGGTCGAAGGCGACGTTGTCCGGCGCGGAGATCGGACTGACCTGATCCTTCGGGAACCCGGCGAAGTAGGTCGAGGGGTCGTTCGGGTCGCCGCAGACCAGCAGCAACTTCCAGGTGAACGTGGTTGCAGTCGGGTCGTTGCCGTTCTCGGCCAGCTCCAGCACGTGCCCGTGCCGGTTGCCGTTGCGCGGGTTGGGCTCGTCGGCTGCGGGATTGGTGCCGACTCCGCGATTGCTGTTGTTGGTCAGCGCGAGGTATACCTTGCCGGTCTGCGGGTGCGGCTCGGCGTCCTCGGGCCGGTCCATCTTGGTGGCTCCCACCGCGTCACCGGCCAACCGGGTGTGTACCAGGACCTCCGCCACCGACATGCCGGCCACGAAGGACTCGCCGGTGCCGTCGGCATTCGAGCGGGCCAGCGGGATCCATTGCCCGGTCCCGTCGAACTCGCCGTCGGACGGCAGCTTCCCGGTCCCGTCGATCTCCCCAGGTGAGTCGCCGGTGAACCGGGCGACGTACAGCGTGCCCTCGTCGAGGATTCCCAGGTTGTGGTTCCCTACCAGGCGGCCTGCGCCGCGGCGCATCTTGCGCGAGGAGACGAATTTGTACATGTAGTCGAAGCGTTCGTCATCGCCCATGTAGGACACCACAGTGCCGTCGCCGGTGACGCGGACGGTGGCGGCCTCGTGCTTCATGCGGCCCATCGCGGTGCGCTTGCGCGGTACGAACGCCCGATCGGTGGGGTCGAGCTCGACGATCCAGCCGAAGCGGTTGGGCTCGTTGGGCTCGCTGGGGACGTCATAGCGCGGGTCGAAACGTTCCCACTTGCGTTCCGAGGCGCCAGTGGGGATGCCGTAACGGGCCAGCTTTGCCCTCGCGGCGGCATCGGTCAGCGAAGCGGCGTTGGCGAAGTACTGGTTGAAGTTCTCCTCGGCGGTAAGCACCGTGCCCCACGGGGTGACGCCGCCCGCGCAGTTGTTCAAGGTGCCCAGCACCCTGCGGCCGGTCGGGTCCGCGGAAGTCTTGACCAGGTCACTACCAGCGGCCGGACCGGTGAGCTCCATCGGAGTGGTCGCGGTGATCCGGCGGTTGACCGGATGCGGGAGCGGGCGCAACTGACCCGAGGTGGGCAGCCGCAGCACCGCTACGACGCTCAGGCCGTGCGCCGCCCACGCCGTCTCCACCTGCTGGCGGGTGGGGTTTGCCGGGTCGTAGCCGAGGAACATGTGCGATTCGGTGGTGTACTCGTGGTTGACCACGAGCAACGACAGGAACTGGGACTGGAACGGCAGCAGCGCGACGAAGTCGCAGTTGTACCCGAACTGGCGGGCCTGTGCCTGCGGCGTCTGGTGGGCGAAGTCGAACGCCGGCGCGCCCAGGACCACCGGATCGCCCCACCGGATCACGATGGCATGCTCGTAACCCGGGGCGACCACGACGGCGTCCTGAGTGTTCGGCGCAACCGGAGTGAAGCCCAAAGGTGAGGTCGGACCAGCCTGGGACCGGACCGGTGCCGCCGCGGCGGAGCTGCTCACCGTCACGGGGATGCTGACCGCCGCGGCGACCACCGCTCCCGCTTTGAAAACTCCACGACGGCTCAGTACCCGAGTCATGACATCCCCGAAGTACTCGTTGTCCGAGGTGTTGGGTGGCTCGTGGGAGCAGGCGTTGCCGCAGCGGTACGTGCAGGTGACAGCCTGCCGGCCGAGCGGATGGGATGGGAGAAGCGGCAGCGGGACGACTCTGTCCGCATGCGGCCGTTCAGTCACTGGGGCCTCCGGTGGTGGGTTAAGCAGTGGGAATGCGACGACGCTAGGTCGGCAAAAAGATGCCAGTGCGGACGAGAAGTGAAGAAGGGACGAATAACCTGATCTGCAATTAACGGGATCAATACCCGCTCCTCACGCTGGGAGGTGAGGTTTCTTAAGCGACCGCACGGTGCGATGCGGCACCCGCCGCAGCCAATAATCGCGATCTGTCCATGCGGCGGGAGGCTATCGGCGGCCGTCGGCGACCTGATCATGATGCGCATGCAGCTTGCTCGTCTCGCCCCGGTCCGCCAGCACAAGAGAGCAGTCCCGTGCACCCATGATCCACGGGACATGGTCCCAGTGATGGGCTGGCGTCAGCCGGTTTGCTCGCTGCCCGGTCCGCCGGCGCGGCGTCTCGAGGGCGTTGAGTCCCCGTTCTTCGAGGCGCAGCGTGGCCGCGCTCCATAGGCCCGCGACGCGAGTCCGTCCACCTGCCTCTATCGCGCCGCCCAGATAAGCAGTGTCGCAACGTGCGGACGTGCCGCTGGCGGCAACTTCTCAGGCTAGCCACCAGCTGCGTTCGCCGTGAGGGCGCTATCCGCGGGCGGTCTGTTCGGCATCGTCGGGGTGCCGCCCGGCGGGCTGGGCTTCGTCGAGGTCGGCGCCGTGGCAGTGCTGGTGTCTTTCGGCATCGCGGTAGGCGTCTTGCCTCATTCAGCACGCCGGGCGAAACCGCACGCCTTAAGGCCTCGCCCGGCCGTGCTCGATATGGACGCTGGCTATGACGCGACGCGCACGTGCTTGTTCGGGACGCAGTGCGTCATGGTCTTGCCAGTGACGTCCCGGGGCCCATTCTTTCCGAGGTTCTCCAGCCGGTCGAGCTCCGCCTCGGAAAGCCGCTGGGTCGGCAGCGGCGGCAGATCGCGGACGTCGTCAGCGCTGATGCCCAGCCCGTCGCCGACGCGCTGGCCCAGCTCATCTTCGACCATGAACAGGTGCCACACCATCCGCCGCTGCACTTCGGTAGTGGCCTGCCCGATGTGTTCAATGAAGTTGTGCACCAGGTCGTCGCGCTCCCAGTCCTCCATCAACCGGAACCGCTCGCCGGCCTGCTGGTAGTCGTTGGTGCGCGGGATCCGCGCCCGAGTCAACCGGCCCTGAATGCCGGGTCCCACCTCGTCGTGGGGGAAACGGTCGGCCTCGGCTAGCCCGCCCATGGTCGACGGCTCATAGTTGACGTGCGGATTTTCCCCGCCGGTATCCACAAAGTAGGTCATCAGCCCGTCGCGCTGGTTGGTGGCGACCTTGGCGTTCTTCGGGGAGTTGACCGGTAGTTGCAGGTAATTGGGGCTCACCCGGTAGCGCTGGGTGTCGCAACTGGTAGTTCTCCAGAGTGGCCGGTCCGCGTGCCCCGACTGTGCGCTGATTCTGATCGTCATGGACCGGGTGGCCCTGGCGATTCGTCAGAATGCGCTGCTCACTGCTTGACACGTCCCTCATCCTCTCGAGGTTCTGCCTGTGCTTGCTGCCGCCCGGCTGGCTGGGGCGGACGACCGCCAGCGGGCCGGGATCGTGCGGTCAGTGTTTGTCGGACATCGCCTTGCGGGCCATGTCCATCGTCCGGTCGAATAGCGACGCCACCGGACCGGCCACGGCGTTGGCGGCTGCGGATTCCACGCCCGGATGCGGGTGCGTGGGAGCAACCGCCTCGGCCGCCCGGACCATGCCCACCAGGGGTTGCAGCTGTGCTGCGGCGACCTCCCGGCGTAGGTAGCGGAATTCGTAGGCCTCCTCGTTATGCGCATGCGTCAGCACGCTGGTGCGCAGCTTGGCGAACAGCAACGCGAACTCGTTGGCGTCCGGCCCGATGTCTTCGAGTTTCGCGAGCATCTTTTTTGGCCTCGCGTTCCTCGGAAAGCCGGTCGTCGACAATGTCGTCGCCGCCGTGTACTCCGGTGCGCACCAGCGGGTGGGACATCGTCACCGAGGTACCGCCGTCGGCCGCCGAGCGAGTGCTCCGCTCACGGCACGCGCAGCTGATTGCGGTGAACGCGGTGCGCGCCCTGGCAAGGGTGATCGATCGAGAGGCTGAGGGCCTGCCGCTGCACGACCCACGGGCCCGCCGCGCCCTGAACCTCGCCATCGACCGGGATGGCCTCATTCGGGACTTCTTCGGCGGGCGGGCTCGCCCACTGGCCGGGCTCACCCCACCCACGCCACTGACCGCGCTCCGGACCGGTTGCGGTTTTACCCCCACGATCCGGCGCAAGCCGCTCGGCTCTGGCATGCCGCGGGCGGCGGGCACGTCCGCTGCGGCTGACCACGATGGACGTGAACTTCGTGCCATACGCCACCAGCTTCGAGCTGGCCGACACCTCGGTGCGTTCCGGTCACTGGTCGGTGCGCTGACCGTCCCTCGGCGTACTCAGTGGTATTGGTGTACTACCGCGTGGCCGCGGCCACGGCTGATCAGCCACCGGTTGACCGGCCAGGCGGCGAAGAACGCCACGGTCAACGCGAAGGCCAGGGCACCCCAAAACAGTGCCGAGCCGAGCCCAGCTTCCATCGCACCCGGCACAGCGATCATCACAGCGTTGTCCACGATCTCCATCACGGTGATCGACAAGGTGTCTGCAACGAGCGCGACCTTGACCGCGGCGACCAGGCCGACCCCGGCCCGCAGCACCCCTCGCAGGGTGAAGGCGTAGCCGAACAGGAACGCCAATGCCACGGCCAGCACGATCGTGGCCACGTTGGCCCACCCCAGCGCGGTGCCGATCACCATGCCCAGCACCTCGCCGATCGCACATCCGGTCAGGCAGTGCAGGGTCGCCGAGGCGGCAACTCCCCAGCTCGCTGCGTGCTGCGCGGATTGTGTCGAATGCGGCATGAGCTGCCTCCCTTGGATCGCTCCCCAGAGTATACCCCATGGGGGTATTGAGGGGGTAGCTGGTTGCTCTACCGGCCGTTGTCGCCGAAGCCAGCACACGTCTGGCGAGGGGTCTGAACGAGGTTGGGCCGACGTCCGTGCAACCGCTGCTGCTGCGGTGGGTTTCTAGCCGGGTGTGCGCAGAAATCCGCTGGCGTGGTCTGAGCGAAGTGGTGTCGCATCGTCAGGACGTGCCGCAGGCGGCAACTTCTGGCTGCACGTTGCCGCCTGCGGCACATCGGCGCAGGTTGTTCTGCCTCCCGGTGAGGCTGAGGTCGCGGATGTGCCTGCTGGCTGAAGCCGCGACAGGCAGCAAAGTCCACTGGGTGTTCGCCGTTATGGCGCTATCCGGCGCAGCGCTGGCCCGGTCAGGATGGTTACTCGGCGACATAGCGAGCGGGAGCAGCGGTGGGGAGCAGCAAAGGGCTGCGCTGGGCGGGCGCTGCGCTGGTGATCGTCGCGCTCAGTGTACTGGTATGGCTGCACCGCGGGGAGCTGCCGGCCATGTGGGGCGCGTTGCGCGATGCCGACCGCGCCTGGTTGGCCATCGGTGTCCTCGCGTTGGGGTTGTTCTGGCTGGACTGGGTGCTGCTGCAGGTGCTCAGCCGCAGGCTCATGGGGGTTGGGGGCTTCGCCGAGACGCCGCACCTGGTGCCCGTGACGGTGGCGGCGTTGGCCTTGAACCTCGCGGTGAAGTCCGGCGGGCTGGCGGGCCTGGCGACGTTCGTCGCGGACGGCCGGCGCCGGGGCCTCCCGATCGCGCGGGTCAGCGGCGCCTACGTGGTGGCGGGTGCGATGGCCGACGCCGCCTTCACCGTCACGCTGGCCGCCGGCATTGCGGTGTTGTGGGTCGACGGTCTACTGACCAGACCCGAGATCGTCGCGGTGCTGATCTTCCTGGTGACGCTGGTCATCAAGGTGGTGGCGCTGTTCGCCGCGGTCCGGAGCCGTGAGCTGCTCCGCCGGTTGTGGACCCTGCCGGCCCGCGCGAAGGACCGGCTACTGCGGCGCCCCGCCCGCCAGCACGACGTGACCGGCGCTGACGAGCTCTACGAGGCTATCGGGCAGCTGCGCCGCCGGCCTGTGGCGATGCTGCCCGCGGTGGGTTGCGCGATCGCCATCGACCTGCTCGGCGTCGTGATGCTGTGGGCCGCGCTGGCCGCGGTCGGAGGAGGCGATCGGCTGGTCCTCGCAGTGGTCGCCTACGCGATCTCGACCCTGTTCGGCCTCGTCGGGGTGTCACCCGGTGGGCTGGGATTCGCCGAGGTCGGCGCGGTCGCGGTGCTGGTGTCCTTCGGCATCGCTGTGGGTGTGGCTGCGGCGGCGGTCGTGGTGTTCCGCGTGCTGCAGTTCTGGCTCCCGCTCGCCGTCGGCGCCCTGGTCAGCTGGTGGCTGCGCCGCCGGGACGCGGTGCACGGTCGTCGCGTTGCCGGGGCGCCGGCATGACGGGCCGGTTAGCCTCCGCTGCTGACGATGACGGGGACGATCACCGCAGTCGCCACCGCCGCGTGAATGTCGCGCACTGCGTCGGATACCGCCTTGCCGGCGATTCCGCGATCGGCGATCTCCTTGGCATGCTTGCGGGCCTCCCGGCGGTGCGGCCGCTCGACAAGCGGATCCACCAGTCCCAATGGGTCCAGCAGGCCCAGTAGTAGCGCGTCATACTCCTGCGGCACACGTGTTCCGAGCAACACCTCCCGCAGCCGGGAACGCAGCGCCCGCTCCGGGCCGGGATCAACCTCCGGGAAGCGGGTGCTGGGGAACAGGCCGAGCACCTTGACGCGCTGCTCGGCGACGGCGCCACGTTCGACGAGCGGGCCCGCGACGGTGCCGATCAAGGGTTTGAGCTCGCGGGGCAGGCGTCCGACCCAAGCTTTGGCGCTGCGCGGCTTGCTCGACGTCGCGATCGCCGTGTAGGCCCGGGCCAGCACCGGATGCTCGATCGCGGCCCCGTCCACCGGATGCAACGCCTTACCCTCCGGTTGCAGCGCGCCAAACCGACCCAGATCGACCAGCAGCGCCCCGGCCAAGCCTGGATCGACCGGGGTGGAGCCCGTCGAGCCCCTGGCATCGTCCAACGCCAGCAACAGCACGCCTTCGGCCAACGTCAGCTCCATAGCACCCATCATGCCCCGACATAGAGACATATCAGGCAGCTGTGTGACTACCGGTCCACCTCGCCGCGGATGAAGGCCTCGACGGCGGCGCAGGCATCGGAGTCGGAGTACTGCTCGGGCGGGGACTTCATGAAGTAGGACGACGCGGACACGATCGGGCCCCCCATGCCGCGGTCCTTGGCGATCTTCGCGGCACGGATCGCGTCGATGATCACACCTGCGGAGTTGGGCGAATCCCAGACCTCGAGCTTGTACTCCATGTTCAGCGGCACGTCGCCGAACGCCCGACCCTCCAGCCGCACGTAGGCCCACTTGCGGTCGTCCAGCCAGGGCACGTGGTCCGACGGTCCGATGTGCACCGCTGTCTTTTCCATCTCATGCGGGATCTGGGAGGTCACCGACTGTGTCTTGGAGATCTTCTTCGACTGCAGCCGCTTGCGCTCCAGCATGTTCAGGAAGTCCATGTTGCCGCCGAAATTGAGCTGGTAGGTACGCACCAGCTCCACCCCACGGTCTTCGAACAGCTTGGCCAGCACCCGGTGCGTGATGGTCGCCCCGACCTGGGACTTGATGTCGTCGCCGATGATCGGCACTCCGGCTGAGGTGAACTTGTCCGCCCACACCGGATCGGAGGCGATGAACACTGGAAGGGCGTTGACGAACGCCACCCCGGCGTCCAGCGCGCACTGGGCGTAGAAGCAGTCCGCGTCTTCCGAGCCCACCGGTAGGTACGACACCAGCACGTCGGCGCCGGACTCGCGCAACGCCTGCACCACGTCGACCGGCTTCTCGTCGGACTCGGTGATGATGTCCCGGTAGTACTCACCCAGGCCATCCAACGTGTGTCCACGGGCCACGGTGATGCCCAGCGGTGGCACGTCGCAGATGGAAATGGTGTTGTTCTCGCTGGCCACGATCGCCTCGGACAGGTCGCGCCCGACCTTCTTGGCATCGACGTCGAACGCGGCGACGAACTGGAGGTCACCGACGTGGTAGTCGCCGAAACGCACATGCATCAGCCCCGGCACCCGGGTCGTGGGATCGGCGTCGCGGTAGTAGTGCACACCCTGTACCAGGGAGGCAGCGCAGTTGCCGACGCCCACAATGGCGACCCGGATACTCCGACCGGCGTCGCGGCCTTCAGTCATGGTCGGCCCCTTCGGTGTCATGGTGTGAGCAAGCGCCGTGTGCTTGTACCGGGTTCGCCTGTTCATGGGCGATCAGTTCATTGAGCCAGCGCACCTCACGCTCGCTGGTCTCCAGACCCATTCGGTGCAGTTCGAGGGTGTAGCGGTCGATCTGGTCACCGGTGCGCGCGAGGATGGCGCGCAGTCCCTCGCGCCGCTCCTCGACCCGGCGTCGCCGCCCCTCCAGGATGCGCATCCTGACGTCGGCCGGGGTCCGCGAGAAGAACGCCAAATGCACGCCGAAGCCATGATCCTCCCAGGTCTGAGGACCTGCGTCGGCCAATAAGGTGGCGAACCGCTTCTTGCCGTCGGCAGTGAGCCGGTACACTCGCCGGCCGCGGCAGGCCCAGCCCGTTCCCCGGCTGGTGCGCGGGTCGTCCACGCGCGCGTCGTCCTCAACGATGAAGCCGGAGTGCTGTAACCGGCGTAGCGTGGGATACAGCGATCCGAACGAGCAGGCGCGGAACGCCCCGAGCAGGCCGGTGAGGCGTTTGCGCAGCTCGTAGCCGTGCATCGGGGAGTCGTGCAGTACGCCGAGCACCGCGAGCTCCAGCACGCGGCACCTCCCGGAAACCCTTACGATGTATAGAAGCACTATATCGCCTCGATACATCTGCGCTCAGGGCTGCATCTCAGCGAGCAGGTGTACCCGTTTCAGCGCCCCCCCGAACGCCCGAGCGATGATCACGCAGCGGTTGCGTAGGCTGTGCACCGTGCGGACCCAACGGCAGGTCGTGGACTACGCGTTGCAGCGGCGTGCGCTGCTCGCGGAGGTCTATGCCGGTCGAGTCGGCGTCATGGAGGTCTGCGACGCGACCCCGTACCTGGTGCGGGCGGCGAAGTTCCACGGCGAGCCCAGCGCGATCACCTGCCCGCTGTGCCGCAAGGAGCCCTTGACGCTCGTCTCGTGGGTGTACGGCGACGAGCTCAAGCATGCGGCGGGCTCCGCCCGAACCGCCGATGAGTTGAACCGGATGGCGACGCTGTACGAGGAGTTCAGCGTGTACGTCGTCGAGGTCTGCCGGACGTGCAGCTGGAACCACCTTGTGCAGTCATACGTCCTGGGAACTGGCGGTGTGGGCAGCAGGAGATCCCCCCGGAGGACTGCGGCGGAGTGATCCGGCGCCTGGACGGGCATACTCCCGGCTCGGCGTAACCCCTGTTCGAACCTCGCGACCCGAGCACCGGTCTGGGAGGACAACGCGTGAGCGACCAGCGATATGACGGCGGTCGACACTTCCTGTCGGCCGAGCCGGCGATCGGACACCGGCCCGCCGGGCCGGCGATCAAGCACCGGCCGGGTGGAGACAACCCCCCACCTGAGCGATTCGGCCATCGGCGACTACCTGACTGGACGGCTGCGGCGCACGTCCCCCCTCAGGACGAGTCCGAGTTGCTCACCCAACCTTTCCCGGCCGTGAACGACCCGGGGAGCACGCGCCGGCGAGCAGCCGGGGGGGACGGGCCGAGGTGGTCCACTCGCTTGCGGCGCGTGCGCACGATCGCTCTGGTCGGCCTGCTGCTGGCCATCCTGGCACCGGTGCTGGCGTTCTTCGCCGGCTGGCTGTTCCTCGCAGTGCCGTCTCCCGCGGAGCTGGCTGGGCAGCGTAAGCAGGTCACCACAATCATCGCCGGCGACGGTGTCAGCGAGATCGGCCGCTACGTACCTGAGGAAGGCAATCGGATTCCGGTCACTCTTGTGCAGGTGCCGACGCATGTGCAGAACGCGGTGCTGGCCGCCGAGGATCGCAGTTTCCGGTCCAACCCGGGATTCGATGTCGCGGGCATCGCGAGGGCCACGTGGAAGCAGCTGACCGGCGGTAGCGGTGGTGGGTCCACGATCACTCAGCAGTACGTCAAGGTGGCGACCGGTCGGGACGAGTACAGCGTGTTTCGGAAGTTCCGCGAGGTGATCGCCGCGGCCAAGATCACCAAGCAGGACTCCAAGGACCAGATCCTGGAGAACTACCTGAACACGATCTACTTCGGTCGCGGCGCGTACGGCATCCAGGCCGCCAGCCAGGCGTACTTCGCGAAGAGCGTGCAGGACCTGACCGTTTCCGAAGCCGCGGTACTGGCCGCCGCAATCCGGTCCCCGTCCCGCTTGGACCCGGCCAAGAACCTGGAGCAGGCGCGGTCCCGATGGAGCTTCGTGCTCGACGGCATGGTCGAACAGGGCTGGCTGTCTCCGGCGCAGGCGGCCGTGCGGTACCCGGACACCGTGGCGCCGAGCCAGGCGGCAGGCGCACCCACCGACGACCGGGCGCACATTGTCGACCGGGTGCTCGAGGAGATGGAAAAGCATGGCATCGACCGCGCTCAGCTGGCGGTCAACGGTGGTCGGATCACCACCACCATCGATTCCCGAGCCCAGCAGCTGGCCCGCGAGGCCGTCCTCACCGAGCTGCGCGGGCAGCCGAATAACCTGCACTCCGCACTGGTCGCGATCGATCCGCGCAGTGGAGGCGTGGTCGCTTACTACGGTGGATCGGAGGGGGACGGTTTCGACCTGGCCGGTGGGCCGGTATGGAATCCGGGATCGGCTTTCAAGCCGTTCACCATGCTGGCCGCGCTGGAGCGCGACATCGGGATGAACACGTTCTACGACGGGAACTCGCCGCTGACCATCGACGGTCGCGAATTCGCCAACTCGGAGAGTCGCAACTACCCCCAACTCAGCCTGCGCGAAGCGATGACGCAGTCGGTCAACACCGCCTTCGTACGGCTGGCCCAGGACGTGGGACCGCAGGCGGTCCGCGACGCAGCAGTCCGGGCCGGAATCCCGGAGCAGATCGACGGCAAGCGTGCACTTGTCGAGGCGGACAGCGGAGCGGCGGCGGTCGGTATCACGTTGGGCCAGTATCCGGTGCACACGATCGATATGGCCGGTGCCTACGCGACCTTCGCTGCCGAAGGGATGCGGCGCGAGCCCTTTTTCATCCGCGAGTACGCCAGCGCCCGTGGCAGCGTCGAATACCAGCACGTCGACAAGGCTCAACCCGCCTTCGACCGGCGCAATGCCGATCGCAACACGCAGCTGGCTCGCAACGTCACCGCCACGCTGGCCGACGTTGCGCGCAGTTCGCAGATCCCGCTGGCGGGCGGCCGCCAGGTGGCCGCCAAGACCGGCACCCACCAGCGTGGCGAGACCGGCGACAATTCCGCCGCCTGGACTGTCGGGTACACCCCCTCGATCTCCACCGCGGTCTGGGTAGGGGATCCGGCCAACACGGCGATCAAGGCTGCCGAGGGTGGCGACATCTTCGGAAAGGGCCTGCCGGGTTCGATCTGGCAGCGATTCATGGACTCCTACTTGCTAGGCACGCCACTGGAGATCTTCCCGCCGTTCACGTTGATCGGTCCGGCTGCACCGCCGGCCCCGAAGCCGGCCGCGCCGGCGCCGGCTCGCAAGCGCGAACCTTCCAGGCCCACGCCATCCCCAAAGCCCGAGTCGCCCATCGAGCGGCTGGTGCCAATCCCGATCGAACCTGCAGAGGATTCCAACACCCCACGGCGCAACTCCTGCTTCCCGTTCTGTGACAACTCGGCACCGAACGACGAGGAGTAGCGCCGGCTCAGCCGGCGGTGGTGGCAGGCTCGACGGGCGCTCCGTGTCACAGCGGGTCGTGCCCAGCTGGACCGATCCGGTGCCGGCAGCAGCCAGCCGGATCGTGGGAGGTCCGCTGGGCCGGCATGCAGTGCTCGGCCGGCACTGGTTCTGGACCCCGCTGCGGGTGGTGCTGCTGTTCGCGACGATCACCTTGGCGTTCGGCTGGCTGGCCAAGGCACCGTGCCTGCAGACCTACCGCGACAGCGCCGGTGCTTTGCAGGTGGATTGGCGCGACGGCCGCCCGTACCGGGCGATGTGTTACTCGGACACCGTCCCGCTCTACACCGCAGAGCGGTTGGATCGACCCGGGCTGGCTGGATTCCCGTACGCCACTTCATGGATCGAACGCCAGGGCCAGCCCGGCGAGCAGGTTCGGTACATGGAGTACCCCGTCCTCACCGGTATGTACCAATGGGTCGTCGCCAAGTCCGCGCAGACCTGGGTAGCTCTCGCTGATTCCGGCTGGCTGCCCACGTCGGCTCCCGTCATCGTCCATTTCAATATCAGCGCGGTCGGGCTGGCGGCGGCGTGGTTGGTGACGGTGTGGGCGCTGGTCCTGCTGTCCCGCCGACGACCCTGGGATGCTGCGCTGGCCGCGTTGTCGCCGCTGGTCGTGGTGCATGCGTTCACCAACTTCGACGCGGTGGCCACCGTGCTGGCCACCGCGGGACTGCTGGCCTGGGCCAGGCGACGCCCGGTGCTCGCCGGTGTGCTGATCGGGCTGGGCGCAGCCGCCAAGCTCTACCCGCTGTTGCTGCTGGGCCCGATCCTGCTGCTGTGCTTACGGGCCGGGCGATTGCGAGCCGGGCTGCAGGTCACCGCCGCCGCGGCGGTGACCTGGGCAGTGGTCAACCTGCCGATCGCGGTGCTGTTCCCGGCCGGCTGGGCAGAGTTCTTCCGGCTCAATCGCCGGCGCGGGGCCGACCCGGACTCGCTGTACACCGTGGTGTCCACCTTCACCGGCTGGCCGGGTTTCGACGGGGTGCTGCAGGCCGGTCAGACTCCCTTCGCGCTCAACCTGTTCAGCTTGACGGTGTTCCTGCTGGCCTGCGCGGCGATCAGCTGGGTGGCCCTGGCGGCGCCCTGCCGTCCCCGGTTGGCCCAGCTGTGCTTCTTGGTGGTGGCCGCATTCCTGCTCGTCAACAAGGTATGGAGCCCGCAATACTCGTTGTGGCTGGTGCCCCTGGCGGTGCTGGCCATCCCCCGGTGGAAACCGGTGCTGGCCTGGATGATCATTGACGCGCTGGTCTGGGCGCCCAGGATGGCCTATTACCTCGGCACCGACCGGCAAGGACTTCCGATCGAGCCGTTCCTCGGCGCCGTGGTGCTGCGTGACGCAGCGGTGCTGCTGCTGGTCGCATTGGTACTTCGGGACATCTGGCGCCCCCACCACGACCCAGTCCGTACCGCCGCCGACGACGACCCCCACGGCGGAGTCCTCAACCACGCCCCCCACGCCCCCCACGCCCGCCCCACGCTGCAATCTGGGGACAGAATGCAGTAAAGCGTGCTCAGGAGGCTAGCTGGTCGCGCAGCCAGGCGATGTCTTCGGCTTGGGTGTCGGGGTCGGTTTCGAGTATCACGGGGGCGCCGGCTGCGGCGCAGACAGCCACCAGCTGTTCGGGCTCTATGGTGCCTTGCCGCAGTGGCGCGTGGCGGTCCCGAGCAGAGCCGAACTCGTCGCGCGAGTTGTTGCAGTGCACCAGATCGATCCGGCCGGTGATAGCCGTGACCCGGTCGACGGCGCCCGCCAAATCCTCTCCTGCGGAGAACGCGTGGCAGGTGTCCAAGCAGAAGCCGACGTCATAGTCGCCGATCGTGTCCCACAACCGGGCCAACGAGTCGAACCGCCGCGCCATCGCGTTGTCTCCACCGGCGGTGTTCTCCACCAGGATTCGGGTGTCGAAACCGCCGTCGGCCGATTGCCGGGCGAACATCTTGCGCCAGTTATCGACCCCCTGAGCGGGATCCTCGCCTTTGGCGAGGTGACCGCCGTGCACTACCAGACCGCGAGCTCCCACGGCGGCAGCCGCCGCGGCATGCTGAACAACCAGCTTGCGGGACGGAATGCGGATGCGGTTGTTCAGCGAGGCCACATTGATGACATACGGTGAGTGCACGTATACCTCCACGTCGGCAGAACAGAGCTCACCGGCGTGTGGATGTCCCCGAGGCGGAGTCCAACTTTGCGGATCCGCGAGAAAAAATTGTACCGCTGAGGCGTTGCGCTGCGTAGCGGAACGCAGCGGGTTGTCGTCGCTAACGTGGGCTCCGATCCGCATGTTCGTAGCCTAGTCGGGTCGTTTGAGGCCGATCGATGCACCCGCACAGTAAACAGTGAGTGCACAGCGTAACCACGATCTACTGAAAGTGCTGGTCATCGTCACGCATAGCCTCTATGGTCGTTACTCTACAGACACAACCGGGTACTGAGCGACACGGAGGCTCCTATGGGTACACGGGCGAGGGTGACCACGGTTGCCGGCGCAGCGACGTTACTGTGCGCAGCCAGCACGTTCGGAGGGGGCTTGGCGGCCCTCGCCGCGCCCTCCACCGTTTCGACCCCCGCACCCTCTCAGGCAATCGCCCCCGCACCGATGCTGGTGGGCGGCTGCGGGGACACGGTGCGTGGTGAACCGGGCCAGCGAGTTGGTGTACGGGTGGCGAGTCTGCCGGTGATCGACGTCGGTGCGGTGCCCTCCAGTGGGCCCACCACGTTCGACGCCACACCAGCCCTGCGTGAGGTGATGGGACCGGTGGCTCCGGTATGTATGATCACCGCCGAGCCAATCTCACCGGTCACGGCTCCAGCGGAGAATGTGATCAATCCCGCCGTTGCGCCATTCACGGGCGCGGTCGGAGAGCTTCCCGCTCTGGGCAAGCCCTCGTCTCCGGGGGCGCCGGCCGCGCCACCGCCGGCAGCGCCGGCGGATCAGCCCCAACCCGGCGCGGCGCCGGCACCTACGATGTCCCCGGCAAGCTTCGGTCCGGTCTTCGGCCCGATGATGCCGAGCGACTTCCCGTTCGCGCTGGGCCGTTACAACAGCGGGTTCCCGCGCTACAACTACGCTGAGCTGCTGCAGATCGGTAGTCCCGGTGCTCTGGGGCGGATGTCGACGGGCATGCTCACCGCGGATCTGTTCGGTACGCCGCAGCAGATCAGCAACGGCTCGGGTCTGGGCAAGCAGAGCGCTGCGGCCAATGATGTCGCTGCTGCAGGTCGGGCGTCGGCGTTGCCCGCGACCGGTGTCGAGCGGATCGCCCTGCCGGTGCTGGTGGCGGTGCTGATGCTGGCTGGCGTGACCGCCGCGTTGCTGCGAGGCTGGGTCCTCGGGCGACGCTGAAGCCGCCAGTGAGCTCGATCCAGGGCTCGGCAGCTCGCGAGTACCCTGGAT
>JBOHFX010000001.1:0-5316 GCA_050699875.1 Pseudonocardiaceae bacterium | reverse complement strand
TGGTGTCGAGTTCACGTTAGATAGCACCGGCGTGGTTCACGGTGGCGAATGGATCGGTAAGACACCGCGCACACGACCTGCTCTCACGTCAACCCCTGATGGACTTCCGGCGGTGACCACTTAGTCGTCCGACGAATCCGCCGGTTATCAAACGCCACACTATGGCTAGAGCAAGCAAAGGAGCACTCCGATTGTGCGGCGTGCGTAACGCCGTCGCTGTAAGGGGAATCGGGATGCGCAGCGGTAAGCCACCGTCTGCAGACCTACGAGACCAATCCGATGCCGAAGGACTCCTTGTGAAGAGCTAACGTAACGGCGATCCGTTACAACAGGGGGATACAGATCACGCCGCAGGCCAGCCCGACGACAGCCGTCGAGTTGTGGTCCGCAATCGGCACGTGGTTCGGCGGGCTCGCGACGTCCGCTGCAGGCAGGCACCCCAGCCCGCGATCAGCGACCACCAGCCGGCATAGAGGTCCTCCGCGGCCCGCGACGGGACGAGCAATCCCGAGGCCCGCCGCGAGTAGCCGGTGACCATGGTCAGCACCGGCAACTGCTTGGCCGAACGGTGCTGATCGCACCCGACCGGCATCTCGATGGCCGGGAACCAGAAGTCGCACTGCGCGATCTCCCCGGCCGCATAGACCGTGCGCCCCGCCGGATCCGGCGGCAGGTAGTACGGGCGCAGCTGCGCCACCCGACCCGACAGGGTCCGCACCGAGTACGGCCAGCCGATCCGCTCGCTGATCACCGTGGCCGCCATCGTCGGAGTCGCCGCAAGCAATTCACGGATGCGCGGTTCGAACGCATCGGCCACCGAACCGGCCCACGGCCGGGTTAGCGCGGCGGGCCATCCCGGCGCAGCGCAGCCTTCACCGTGTTCCGCGAGATCCCTATCGTCCACGCGATCTGCGAGATCGAGGCGACTTCGGCCGCGAGGCTTGCCCTCACCCGCGCCGTCGAGCCGTCGGTGATCCTCCTACGACAGCTTCCGGAGATCGTCCGAGCTGCGGACGTAGCCGCTCTGCTCCTCGCCAACCTCACACCGACTGTGGCGTCAGCGCTCGACGCAGGGGCGCTCGTCGTTCTCACCCCGAGAGCAGTACGTGTGCGGCACCTGCCGTTGCGTTGAACTCCGACCTCCTGCCTCAGTCCACAGGTG
Source organism: Pseudonocardiaceae bacterium (assembly GCA_050699875.1). Taxonomy (GTDB): domain Bacteria; phylum Actinomycetota; class Actinomycetes; order Mycobacteriales; family Pseudonocardiaceae. The sequence goes on along the minus strand of JBOHFX010000001.1, from coordinate 4,154 downwards.
ACTGCCCCGAGGGATGAGCATCGCGATGAGGTGCACATTCGAGGCTGTAGAGAACCGGTGGGTTGCAGCATTCTGCAAGTTCAGACGTGGACGCTTACGGCAGCTGGTAGCGGCCCAGAAAGCACCGCACTGCTCGGCGGTCGTGGGGCCATCGCCTCCCGATCTCCACCGCGACGGTGAACTTTGGTGACCACTGCTCGGGGTGGTTGAGTTTCGTCTCCGGCGTGATGTCGGCCGTGCGGTGGTGCCGCGCCGCTGGAGCCTCTTCTCGAGCTCGCGTTCCGCAGCGGCCGTGCGCACCCAAGGCGCCCTTCGGCCTGGTGGGGTGCTGTGCGGGTTCGGCGGTACGATCAGCGGATGGACGATGCCGGCGTGGAGCTTGAGCTAGTCGTGTCGGCCGACCGGGAGGTCACGGTTCCGGCGTCCGAGCTAGCGCGGCTGCCCGTGATGCCCGGCCAGCGGGTTCGGGTACGGGTCGAGGCGACGAGCGCGGTGCCCCGGACCCTGCTCGGTGCGCTGGTCAAGCCGGGCCGCGCCCGCCTGACGATCGACGACTTCGATGCGATCTCGAATGAGGTCTGGGGCGGCAGCGGCTACGGACGCTGAGATGGTTCCGGCGGTCGCCGTGCTCGCCGACACCCATGCTCTGATCTGGTACCTGACCGACCCGGAGATGCTCTCCCCGACCGCCGTACATGTACTCGACGGCGGCGCCGAGCCCAGCCGTCGCATCGTCGTTTCCGCGGTCTCCCTGATCGAGCTCGTGTATGTCGCCGAGAAGCGTTCGGACAGTATCGACGGCGACACCAGGCGGGAGCTGTGTGATGTGCTCGTTGCGCCCGATTCCCCGTTCGTGCTGGCACCGGTGACCGTGGACGTCGCGAATCGGATGGCATTGATCGATCGCCGACACGTTCGTGATCCGTTCGACCGCGCCATCATCGCAACCGCCCAGGCATCAGGGCTGCGACTCGTGACCAAGGATGGCCTGTTGACCGAGCACTTCCCCGACCTGTGCCTCTGGTAGCCGCGTCGCGCTAGCCGCAGCGCCGCAACGTCCCGAGTGCTCTCGGCGTTGGTAAGCCCGACGTAGTTCGGGTCGGGGCTGATGCTCGCGAACTCGCGCCGTGCCGCCCGGGCGATCCGGAAATGGTGCCGGCGGTCATGATCAACTTGCCTTGGGGCGCTCGGGCAAATCGGGCACACTGGCTGCCGGAGGTGAATGCCATCGAGGCTGCGGTGGTCCGCGAGGCGCTGGCCGTGTCGGTGGCGGCCGGGGTTCCCGTCGTGTTGTGGGGCAGCCCGGGAACCGGCAAGACGTCGGTCGTGCGGGCGTTGGGCGCTTCGCTGGGCTGGCCGGTCGAGGTGGTGATCGGCTCGCTGCGGGAGCCGTCGGACTTCGCGGGCCTGCCGGTCGTCGTGGACGGCGGGGTGCGGATGGCGCCGCCGGCCTGGGCGGTGCGGCTCGCCGAGGCCGGGCACGGGTTGTTGTTCCTCGACGAGCTGAGCACCGCGCCGCCCGCGGTGCAGGCCGCGATGCTGCGGGTGGTGCTCGAGCGGGTCGTAGGCGACCTCGCGTTGCCGGCCGCGGTGCGGGTGGTGGCTGCGGCGAACCCGCCTGAGCAGGCCGCGGATGGGTGGGACCTCGCTGCGCCGCTGGCCAACCGGCTCGTTCACCTGGACTGGCCGGTCGATGCGGCGGCCGTCGCCGACGGGCTGGCGACGGGCTTTCCGACCGTGCTGCCCGGTGCGCTCGGGCAGCCGCCGCCGTCACGGGTGCTGGCTGCGCGGGCCGCCGTCGCGGCGTTCCTCAAGGTTCGTCCCACGCTGGTGCTGCAGCTCCCGAAGGTCGCGGCCTCAGTCGGGCGTGGCTGGCCCAGCCCGCGCAGCTGGGAACACCTCGCGATCCTGCTCGCCGCCTGCGAGACCGCCCGGGTCTCGGCGGACGTGCGCGCGTGCCTGCTCACCGGTGCCGTCGGCGAGGGCGCGGGGGTGGAGTTCTTGTCCTGGCTGGCCCACGCCGACCTGCCTGATCCCGAAGCGGTGCTGGCCGACCCGTCGTCGTTCGTGCTGCCGCAGCGCAGCGATCGTGCGTTCGCCGCGCTCACCGCCGTCGCGGCCGTGGCGATCGCGCGTGGTGACCCGGATTCGTGGAGCGCGGCCTGGCGGGTGCTGGCCACCGCGACGAAGGCCGCCCCGGACGTCGCGACGCTAGTGGCCCAGACGCTCGCCGCAGCCCGGCCCCCAGGGGCGAGCCTGCCGCTGGAGGTGCTCGCGCTGGCCCCGGTGCTGCGAGCGGCCGGACTGCTACCCGACGAGGGCAGGGCGTCGTGAACCTTGACGACCTCGATCTGCCGCAGCGCCAGCGCTTGGCGGCCGCCCGGGTGTGGGCCGCGCGGCAGGCGCCTTACCTGGCCAGCGCCGTGCTGGCGCTGGAGCCGGTCGTGGTCGATCGCCGTAACGCGGACCTACGGGCGTTCCCGGCCGACCCGGCCTGGCACGTTCATCTGGACCCGGCGGTACTGGACGCCACCGACGTCCCCGAGATCGGGTTCTGGCTGCTGCACCAGGTCACCCACTTGCTTCGGCACCATGCGGACCGGTACCCGGGCACCGACGCCGCGCGATGGAACGTGGCGACCGACGCGGAGATCGACGACGACCTGTGCGCGGGTGAGCTGAGGCTGCCTGCGGCGGCGATCACCCCGCCCGCACTCGGCCTGCCCGAGGGCTGGCTGGCCGAGCAGTACTACGACGCGCTGGCCGGCCGCGACCCTCAGCCCCAACGCCTCGCCGACTGCGGCAGCGGATGCGACGGCGTCACGCGGCCGTGGGACTGTGAACATCCGGGGCGCAGCGCGGTGGAGTGCCGGCTGCTGGAGCTCGACGTCGCCCGGCGCATCGCTGAGCACGTCGCCAGCCGCGGCGACATCCCAGCGGGCTGGCAGCGATGGGCGCAGGAGGTGCTGGAGCCGACGGTGGACTGGCGCCGGGTGCTGCGGTCGGCCGTCCGCCGCGGGATCGCCGACGTCGCGGGCCGGGTCGACTTCAGCTACCGGCGCCCGTCGCGCCGGTCGTCGTCGAGCCCGGGGGTGGTGCTGCCCAGCCTGCGCCAACCCCGCCCGGTGGTCGCCGTGGTGATCGACACCTCCGGCAGCATGAGCGACGGGATGCTCGAGCAGACCCTCGGTGAGGTTGCCGGGCTGCTCACCGGCTTGGGTATCGGGCGCACCCACCTGCACGTCGTGTGCTGCGACGCCCAGGCCCACCCCGCCCAGCGGGTGCTCGACGCGCACCAGGTGCGGCTGCTCGGCGGCGGGGGCACCGACATGCGGGCCGGCCTCGACGCCGCTGCGGCGCTCGTGCCAGCGCCCGACGTGGTCATCGTGCTCACCGACGGCCACACACCGTGGCCGCCCGCGCCACCTCGGCGATCCCGGGTCGTGGTCGGGCTGATGGATCCGACGGGATCGACGCCGAGCTGGGCCACGACCGTCCACATCGAGGCGGTCGGCGCGTGAGGGATTTCGACGATCCTCCCCAGGACCTGACCGCGTGGCTGCGCGCGGGGCTGCGCCGGGTCGACGCCGTGCAGTGGCGGCGCTGGCACTTCACCCTCGAGGAGGCGCAGGCCTGGCGGGCGGCGGGGGTGACGGTGGCGTTGACCGCCGCGCAATGGCGCACCGCGGCCGTCACCCCCGCCACCGTCGATCAGTGGCGAGCGGCGGGGATCGGTCCGGGTGAGGCCGTGCGCTGGCACGAGTTCGGCATCGGCCTGAAGCGGGCGGCGCAGATCACAGCGGCCGGGGGCGGCCCGGAGTCGATGATGTCCAGCAACCAACCCGTACCAGTGGCCCGCAGCCGCGAGCAGCAGGAGATTGAGGCGGCCTATCACCGGTTCAGGGACGCGGGGGTGCATTCCGGCGAGGTGGTGCACGGCTACATCACAAACCGGTGGTGGGACGCCGAGGCCGTCGCGTGGGCACGCCATCAGATTCCGGCCGAGCGCGCGCGGGTATGGGCGTCGCTGAGAGCCTGTTGGTAAATGGTCACGCGGCTTGTTGATCTTGTCGGTCGGGTGCCGACGCTACGGCGCGGGGCTGGCCCCAGCGGGGATGAGGTGGCGCGCCGGACCTGTTGCGGTCCAGTTGCCG